>NZ_JBFAAJ010000008.1:0-259234 GCF_040639695.1 Amycolatopsis sp. NPDC023774 | reverse complement strand
GCTGCGATCTACGGCCCCGAGCGTTACGAGCGCCTCGCGGCCGTCAAGAAGACCTACGACCCGACCAACATGTTCCGGATCAACCACAACGTGGTGCCGGCCAGTTCGGTCGTCCGCTTGCCCGGTGCTCTTTCCGCTGCGGCGCAGCAGCCGATCAGCGGCTGAAAGCGTTCTTGGTCTGACACAGGTCCTCCGCGCTCGCGTCCGGCGGCGGGCGGACGGCGTCGGCCATCGCGGGAAGCACGTGGGTCAGCAGCAGCTGCCGCGCGTTGCGGGCATCTCGGGTACTGAGCAGGCCGGCGCCGAGCGTGAGGTGACTCGCCGAGGTTGCCGCCGAGAAGGGTGGAGTGCGCGTCGCGGACCGACGCGCACATCGCCCGGCCTTCGGCGTCGGCGATCGTCTCGCTCCGGTCGTTGGAGACGATCAGGTCCGCCGCCTCGCGAGTGGCCGGCGTCGCGGTGGCGCGGAGCGTGATATCGACGTGCGCCAGCCGGATCGCCGGTGCGTCGTCGGCGCCGTCGTCGGTCAGCGCGGCCGAGTGAATCCGGTCCCGCAACAGCGACGCCGGGCCCGACCTACGCATGCCGGGGGCGGAGCCTGTCGTGTCATTCGACCTGTCATCGAGGACGCTCACGTGAGAATCCGCGCGACGGTCAGCCGGCCGGTGACGTGCGGTCAAAGCACCGGGAAGCTCTGCGCGTCGTTGTCGGCCACGCTCGTGGCCCAGCGACGTGAGGAAGTCGTATTCGTCTGGGGTGGGCACCCGGGCGAGGATGTCGTCGGCCGCGGTCTGCCGGCTCATCGAGTGGGCGCGGTTGAGCTCGGCCAGCGGCGCCGACGACCGAGACTGCCGCGCGTTGCACGGCGGTATCACCGAACGCCGATCGCGGTGCGCGACAGTGGCTGCGAGCGCTTCCGTTCGCACAACACCGCCCTGCGACGGAGAGGTTGCGTCGACCCGGTCGCAACGCGCCCCAGCGCACCCACCCATCAACAGAACGCCTCGAAACTGCTCGTGGTGGGCGCGCTGCCGCGTTGGTTGGTCTGGCGTCCGCGAGTGGGGTGGGCCGGCTGATGGCGCAGAATGGGGCCCTTCCTTCGGCGTGGGCTCCTGGGATGTGAAGAAGTCGCGGTCAGGTCCAGCCGTTGCGGCTCGGATAGCGCGGCGCGGACAGTGCCGGCACGTGAAGGCGAGAGCTGCGCAGTCCCGCTGCCCCGACGTGCGAAGGCCGCGAATGCCGCGGTCGCGGTGGTGACCGCCGCGCGGCTGGGGGTAACGCCATGGCGCGACTGTGCTCGACCGGCAACGTCGCCGGTCGCTACCGGCGAAAGTGGTTGCACGGGCGCGGAGTGGCGTCCTGCTGGCGGAAAACCTTGCTTGCTGGACAGAAACGTTGCGGACAATCGGGTGCCCGAACGTCCCCAGCCGGCGGGAGCCGCCTGTCGCGGTGATCACTACCGGCTGCGGTATCCACCCGTTGTTGATAGGCAGGGGGCAGTGCCGACTTCGGATTGTGAGCCAGACAGATCGGTGAGGTGGATGAGCGCGTTTTCGGTTCGGCCGTCCAAAGGGGTCATCGAGCGGCACCGATCGTCGGGAGTGTGGCGCGCGGAAAGTCTGGTCGACGACGTGTTCCGGTGGGCCGAGCAAACTCCCGACGCCGTAGCGGTCTTGGCGTTTCGCCAGGAAGACGGATTGGTCACGTTGTCTTACCGGGAGCTGGCCGGCTGGGTCGAACGATTTGCGGCGGCGCTGGCCGAGCTGGGGATCGGCGCGGGTGACGTGGTATCCGTCCAGCTACCCAACTGGTGGCAGGCGCTGGCGCTGGCGGTGGCCTGCTGGCGTCGCGGCGCGGTGTTGGCCTCGGTGATGACCACCATTCGGGGCCGCGAGCTGGAGCGGATGTTGGCCCGGGTGGAGGCCAGCGTGTTCATCACCACTGACCGCTGGGACGGCTACGAGCTCGCCTCCACGGTGGCCGAGATGGCGCCTCGGCTGCCGGCGCTGCGCCACCGGGTGGTGCTCGGCGACGTGGTCAAAGACGACGAGATCGACTTCGTCCAGTTCTTCCAGGAGCAGCCGCACCCGGCGCCGGCACCGCATGCGACCGATCCCGACGCGGTGGCCGTGGTGTTGTTCACCTCTGGTACCACCGGCGAGCCCAAGGCGGCACTGAGAACTCTGAACACTCTGTACGCCCAGATCTCAGCCAAACTGGCACGCCGGGACGGGACACCGTCGCGCCGTTACACACCCCAGTCGTTGATGCACGCGGTCGGGCTGTTGTGTGCCTCGGTGTCGCTGGTCGCCGGTGGCGCTACCTTGCTGGTCGACCGCTGGCAGGCCCACCGCGTCGCGCAGCTGCTGGCCGAGACCGGCCTCGAGGAGTTGATGCTGGTGCCCTCATTCCTGAGCGAGCTGCTCGCCATGGTGCGGGAGAAAGGCATCCGGCTGCCGCGGCTGCGCGAGGTCACCGTAGCCGGCACCGTGGCCTCGCTCGAGTTGGTGACGGAAACGGTCGACGTGCTGGGCTTGGCGCCGCGGGCGCAATGGGGGATGACCGAAGGGGGGAGTATTCACACGGGGCCCGAGGACCCGCCGGACTGGGCCGCGCGGAGCATCGGCCGGGCGGGCGTCGGCACTGAGGTCGAGCTACGCGCCGTGGTTGCCGACGGTCCGGTCAGCGAGGAGAACCCGGGCCGGCTGATGATCCGGGGCGGTTCGGTGTGTCTGGCAACCATGGGACGCGACACCGGGACGGTGCGGGTGCTCGCCGAGCACGACGAGGGCTGGTACGACACCGGAGACTTGGCTGTCGTGGACGGCAGGGGCGGCTATCGGCTGATCGGACGGGCTTCGGACCGGGTCGGCGGCGCACTGATGATCCCGGTGGCCGATGTCGAGAATGCACTGCGCGCCCATCCCGACCTCACTGACGTCGCGATTGTCGGACACCGCGACAACACCGAAGGATGCGCGGTGATCGTGAGCACCGCGCCGATCAGCCTGCGCGACGTGCGCTCCTACTTGTCCGATCTCGGCATGACCGCATGGTACTGGCCCACTCGGGTGGAGCGCGTGGACGCGTTACCGCGCAACCCCATGGGCAAAGTGGAAAAAGCCCGGCTGCGCGCCTGGCTCGCGGGCCAAGCCGAACCTCCCGCCCCGGCCTAGCCTGCCACGCCGTCAGTGGCCGATTGCCGGACGCTTTGGCGCTGGCGTATCTGGTCGGAGAAACTGAAGTGTTCGACCGTGATGCCGACGCGCCTGTGGGACGAGACGCGGCAGCTGCTCGGCGACACCGCTGACCACAGTGGACGGTCCGAAGCCGGCTAGCGTGCGGCTCCCGGAACTCCGAGCTCCTTGAGGAACAAGTCGTGGAAGCTGAGCCCGAGCACTTGGCGGACGTCGGGCTCGGGCCAGCCGCGGCGGTGGAGCTCGGCGGTGATGCGGGGGAGCCCGGCGGGTCCTTCGAGGCCGAGCACGAACTCGCGGGCCGTGCGATCGTCCCAGGAGCGTTCGTCGGTGCGGCGGAGGCTGTCGGAGACCTCCTTGATGAAGTCGGGGCCGAGGCCGACGTGGGCGACGCCGACGACGTCCGCGGCGTGCTCGATGTGGTCGGCGACGCGGGCGGCGGTGTGCTCGTGCTCGTCGACGAACTGGGCCAGGACGTTGATCCCCACGACCCCGCCGGCGTCGGCGATCGCGCGCAGGCGCGCGTCGGTGAGGTTGCGGTGGTGGGGGCGCACCGCGAAGGCCGAGGAGTGCGACGCGACCAGCGGCCTGGTGGCGAGCTCCAGCAGGTGGTCGGTGGACGTGGCGCCGAGGTGGGAGACGTCGAGCATGATGCCCAGCTCCTCGCACACCACCACGGCGTCCACGCCCGCACTCGTGAGGCGGCCACCCGTATCGTCCTCGGCCGAGCCGTCCGCGAGCATCGTGCGCCCGAAGTGTGTTAAGGACGCCATTCGCACGCCGAGCCGGTGCAGGGTCTCGAACAGGCCGACGTCGAGGCCGACGGCTTCGCAGCCTTCCAGCGCGAGGACGAGCGCGATCCGGCCGTCGGCGAGGGTTTCGCGGATGTCGTCGCCGGTGAGGCACATCCGGACGGCATCGCGGTTGCCGGCTTCGACGCGCCAAGCGGTCTCGATCATGCGCAGCGTCTGGCGCAGCGCGCCTTCGGGACGGAACTCGGGTTCGAGGAACACCGGCAGCACCTGGAGGTCGACGCCGCCGGCGCGCAGCTGCGGCAGCCAGACGCGGCGGAAGTACCCGGCCTGCCGGTCGGCGGGGTAGCGCGAGCAGAGCATGAGCAGGTCGTTGTGCGCGTCCGCGACCACGGCGTCGTGGTGCAGGGCCACTCCTTCGGTCATGAAAAGCGCTCCTCGAACGTCCACAGTGGAATCACCGTCGAGTCTAGGCGTGTGGTGGATGTGCCGTCACGTGGTGATGCTCTGAGAGCACGATCTTAGGACGCCCGGTTCATGACGGCGCTCAGCCGGCGTGCGGCGACCTTGGTCGTCGCGCTGAGCTCGGTCAGGCGGTCCAGTGCCCGGCTTGTCGGCGCGGACACGTTGAGCGACGCGATGATCCGCCCCGTCGCGTCCCGCACGGGCGCGCCGACCGACAGCAGGCCGCCCTCCAGCTCGTCGATCGCCACGGTGCAGCCCTCCTGCCGCTCGTGGTGCAGCCGTTCGAGCACCTCGGCCACGCTGCGCAGCGCGCGCGGGCCGAACTCGCCCGGCGGCGTGCGGGCGAGCAGCGCGCGGATGTCGTCGTCCTCGTGGTCGAGGATCAGCGCGCGGCCCGACGCGGTCACGTGCAGGGGCGAGGTCCGCCCGACCCAGCCCCCGGCCTGCACGGTGTGCGGCGAACGCTCGCGCAGGATGGTGAACGACTGGTCGCCCTGCAGGATCGACAGCAGTGCGCTTTCGCCCGTCTCGACGACCACCGCGCGCAGCACGGCCGAGCCGCTGCCGAGCAGGCGCTGGTCGCCGGCACGTGCCGCGAGCACGTGCAGCTGCCAGCCGAGCCGGTACCCGCGCGTCTCGGGGTTCTGCTCGACGAGCCCGTGGGCGGCCAGCGCCTTGAGCATCCGCGAGATCTGGCTGCGCTCACGGCCCACGCGGCGGGCGATCTCGGCCCCGGACAGCTCGGGGCGGCGCTCGTCCTCGCCGAGGGTGCGCAGCACGGCGGCCACGCGGCCGACGGTCGAGGTGTCGGAGTTCTCGGCCATACCGCGACGGTAGTGGTGCTGTGGAAGCTACACAAGTAGTCGCCAAAGCACACTGAGACGATTCAGTGTGCTCTCGTGGCAACACCGTTGGCTTCGACCGGGCGCCGGACCGCAGACTCCCCGGCCATGTCCATCACCGCCCCTGCCGGGGCCGCCCTGTTCGGAGAGCAGACCCGCAAGGCGCTCGCCCACCTCCCGGCGCATGGCCGGCGCCTGGCCGACGTGCCGGCGTTCCTCACCGCGTACGCCCAGGTCAAGGCCGCCGCCGCCCGCGCCAACGCGGAGCTCGGCGCGCTCGACCGCGTCCGGGCCGACGCCATTGCCCACGCCGCGGACGAGGTCGGCGCGGGGCACCACGGAGCCCAGTTCCCGCTCACGCTCGTGCAGGGCGGCGGCGGGACCTCGACCAACATGAACGTGAACGAGGTCCTCGCCGCTCGCGCCGAGCAGCTGCTGCGCGAGTCGGGCGAGCCGCTTTCGGTGCACCCCAACGACCACGTCAACCGGTCGCAGTCCACGAACGACACTTATCCCACCGCGATGGCGCTCGCGCTGACGGAGCTGGCCGAACCCGTCACGACGGCGCTGAGCTGCCTCGCCGACGCCTTCGACGGGCTCGCGGCCGACCAGGGCGCGCTCGTGCGCCTCGGCCGGACCTGTCTGCGGAACGCCGTGGTGCTCACCGTCGCCCAGACCCACCACGGCCACGCCCACGCGATCCGCCGCACGCGCGACGCCCTGGATCAAGCCGTGGCGGCTCTGTCGGAAGTTCCGCTCGGCGCCACCGCCGTCGGCACCGGCATCGGCAGCCCCGCCGGCTACGCGGAGCTGGCCGTACGCCACCTCGCCGAGCTGTCCGGACGCGCCGTGATACCCGCCGAGGACTACTTCGACGCCCTGGCCCACCTCGACGCCTACGCCGCCGTCGCGGCCGCGCTCGTCCGCGCTTCCGGTGTGCTCGGCAAGATCGCCCGCGACCTGCGGCTGCTCTCGTCCGGCCCGGTCGGCGGCCTCGGCGAGGTGCGGCTGCCGGAGCTGCAGGCGGGCTCCTCGATCATGCCCGGCAAGGTCAACCCCGTCGTGCCGGAGCTGGTGCTGCAGCTGGGTTTCCGCGTCCGCGGGGCCGCCGCGACCGTCGACGCGGCCGCCGATGCCGGCGAGCTCGAGCTGAACGTGATGGAACCGGTGGTCCTCGACGCGCTCGTCCGCGCGTTCGAGGACCTCGCCGCCGCCGCCACGATCTTCCGCGAGAAGTGCGTGGCCCGGCTGCAGTGGAACGAGGAAGCGGTGGCGCGCAACGCCACCGGCGCACTCGACGAGTACGTGGCCCTCGCGACCACGGCGGGCTACCGAAACGCCGTCGGCGCGGCCGCCTCCGCCTCCGCCTCCGCAGGAGAGTCCTCATGAAACCGATGGCACGCACCGGCCCCGGCGCCACCGAGCCGGCCAGAGTGGCGAGAATGACCGCGAAGACCACCTTCGCGTTGTCGGTCGGCACCTTCGTGGAGTGGTTCGACTTCGCGATCTAGAACTGTCGACCCCGATCATCGCCACCCAGTTCTTCCCGGCGACAACCCCACCGCGGCGTTGCTCGGCACGCTGGCGATCTACGGCGTGTCGTTCTTCGCCCGTCCGATCTGTGGAGTGGTGATGGGCCGCGTCGGCGACCGCCACGGCCGCCGCACCGCGCTGGCCGTTTCGCCGGTCCTCATGGGACTGTCCACCGCGCTCATCGGCGTAATCCCGCCGTACGCGACGATCGGCTTCGCCGCACCGCTGCTGCTCACGCTGTGCCGCTTGGTGCAGGGCTTCGCGGCGGCGAAACGCGGTCTGTACGTGAACATCGTGCTGTGCTTCGGGCTGTCGCGACCTTGGTGGTGCTGCTGTTCCGCCTCGACGAGGACTTCTACGCCTCCGGCGGCTGGCGTCGGCCGTTCGTCGCGGGCGTGCTGAGCTCGCACCGGGCACGGCCGGTGCGAGCCGGTTCCGGGGTGGGCACGGGCAGGTGGTGACGCTGCGGCCGCCGCGGACCGGGAACGGCCTCACCTTGGCGGCGGGGTGCCACCAGCAGAGCCATCCGCCGTTCGGCCTGGCCGGTGGCTTAGCGGCCCGGCCGACCGAGGCACGGATGGACGGCGCTGCCGTGCCGGTGGCCGAGACATCGGCCCGGTTGGGGGCGTTGCCGTTCGACGCCGGTGCCCCGACGGTCGCCCTCCGCACGGCGGGCGGCGGTGGGCACGGTTCCCCTGTGGACCGTCCGGTCGAGGCGGTGCTGCGCGACGTCCGTGACGAGCTGCTCTCGGTGCGGGAGGCGCTCGACGTGTTACGGCGTGACGGTCGACCTGGAGGCCTGGCCGCGACCCGCGAAGCCTGACCCGCGGCGGGAATTCGCTCTCGCTACCCCGGCGTGAATCCCCGCCGCGGCGGGGAGGATATCGCCGAAGTCCGATGAGGACAGTCCGGTCCCAGGCTTGCCGGGCAAGTGGAAGGGCGTCGCCGACCTCGTGGACCGGCGACGCCCCGTCGGCGCGGCCAGGTTGGGACCGCGTGCCGCGCCTGAAGTTGGTGTACCCGCTCGCGCGCGGGTGAAACCTCGGCACAGCGGGCGAAGCGCTGCTGTCTTCGCCAGTCGTGCTTAGACTCGGACGGGTGACGGAGCACACCGGCGAAACCCACGACGAAAAGCTCAGGCGGAACGTGAACGAGCTCCTCCAGGAGCTGCGTGTGGCCCAGGCCGGGGTGCAGATCCTGTTCGGCTTCCTCCTTTCGGTGGTCTTCACCTCGCAGTTCCGCGACGCGAGCGGCTTCGAGAAAGGCCTGCACATGGCCGCCGTCGTGCTCGCGGTGGCGGCGACCGCGCTGCTCACCGCACCCGCGGCGTGGCACCGGCTGCTGTTCCGGACGGGCAGCCGCGAGAACATCCTGACCGTGGGCAACCGCGTGGTGGTCGTCGGGCTCGTGTGCCTGGCATTGGCCATCACGGTGACAGTCGCGCTCATCGCGAAGGTCGTCTACGGCGCGGCGGCGATGTTCGGTGTCGCCGGCTTCGCGTTTTTGCTCTTCGTCGTGTTCTGGGGTGTTGTGCCGCGTTTGCTCAACCGTGGTTGAGCGGCGGGCGAACCCGATCGGTGGGGAGATTTTCAACGCCGGGCTCGTTTCGGGGCGCAACGGCTACGCTGGGGCGCCTGCGTTGCCACGGGAGGCCGGGATGACCACGTCGGAGGGCGGGCTCGAGAACGTCGACATGAAAGTCGAGGTGCTCGTGGTCCCGGTCGCGGATGTCGAGCGAGCCGAGGCGTTCTACACGGGAATCGGCTGGCGGCTGGACGAGACGCCCCCGTGGGTCGTGCAGCTGACCCCGCACGGGTCGCCGTGCTCGGTGCAGTTCGGGGCCAACCTCACGGACGTGAAACCCGGGTCCGCGAAGGGCTTCGTGGTCGTCTCTGATATCGAGGCGACGCGCGCCGCGCTGATCGCAGCCGGCGTGGACGTGAGCGAGATCTTCCACTTCGGCCCGGACGGGCCGGAGCCCGGGCTGGACCCGGATCGCACCAGCTACCGGTCGCAGGCCACGTTCGCCGATCCCGACGGGAACCAGTGGCAGCTGCAGGAGGTCACCACGCGGCTGCCCGGGCGGATCGACGCGGCGGAGACGTCGTTCGCGTCGGTGAGCGACCTGGCCGACGCCATGCGCCGCGCGTCGGTGGCGCACGGCGAGCACGAGAAACGCACCGGCCAGGCGGACGCGAACTGGCCGGAGTGGTACAGCCGATACATGGTGGCGGAGCAGGCAGGCACGGAACTGCCGCTCTGAGGGTGTTTCTCGATCACGGAGGACGGATGTCGGACGTCGAGCGCCGGCGGGGTCTGGCGGGCCAGACCGTCGTCGTCATCGGGGGCAGTGCGGGGATCGGCCTGGAGACCGCGCGGCTCGCCCGGGCCGAGGGCGCGCAGGTCGTGCTCACCGGGCGCGATCCGGAGAAGCTCGAGAAGGCCGCGGCCGACGTCGGCGCGCAGGACACCGCGGCCTTCGACGCGACCGATCCCGCGGCGATGGCCGCGTTCTTCCGGGGCCTGCCCGCGGTCGACCACGTCATGATCACCGCGGGGGCGCCGCACTACGGGCCGCTATTGGCGATGTCCGCGGCGGAGATCCGCGACGCGTTGAGCGACCATCTCATGGTCGGCCTCGAAGCCGCCCGCAACGCCGCCCCGAAGATGCCGCCGGGCGGGTCGCTCGTCCTGATGGGCGGCACCGGCGGCCGGCGGGTGAACCGCGCCCTCGGCATCGTGTCCTCGGCCACCGCCGCGCTGCCCCCGTTCGCGGCGACGCTGGCCCTCGAGATCGCGCCGGTCCGCGTGAACCTGATCGCCGCGGGGTTCGTCGACACGCCGCTGTCCGCGTCCCTGCTGGGTGAGGGCCTGGACGGCCGCCGCGCCGAACTGCGCGCCACGCTGCCCATCGGCCGCGTCGTCACCCCAGAGGACGTCGGTGCGCTCGCCGTGCACCTCATGACCAACACGGCACTGACGGGCGCCACGTACGACATCGACGGTGGGCAGCAGTTCGCGTCCTGACGTTCAGCCGCCGGCTGGCGACCGAAGTCGCGCGGACCCGCGGATCCACGCCGTCAGTCTATTGAGGACTGCCGAGTCGATGTGCCACGGTGGCGGGCCGCGGCTGGATGGGCGGAACTGCCAGATCGGCGACGGCGGGGTCGAGCCCGGCGGGGCAGAAGGTCGATGGGCCGCTGGTCGTGTGTCGCGGTCAGTCAGCGGCCGATCCGGGCGGCAGCCCCAGGACTTCGTTGCCACCGCGGGTCGGGGGTGCCCAGTGCCGATCAGCCGGGCCGCGCAGCCGGGTGCGAAGTCGAGTCGACCTCGATGAGCCGGTGCGGCCGCTTCGTGGGCGGCCGCCACGGTCTTGGCAGGCGGTGGCGAGCACCGCCCGCCCGGCGCGGCACCAGGCCGGTTCTGCCCGTCTCGTGCACGGGTCGATGCCGGCACGCCGAGGGCACAAGTCAGGTCGGTAGGCCGCTCCTATCGGCAGTGCTTGGGGACGGGGAGGGTCGAAAAACGGCAGGTCAGTCGGTTTCCGGCTGCTGCCATTCGCGTCCGGCGCGCAGCGCGGCGATCCGGATCTCGTTGCCGGCTTCCCAGCGGTTCTGCCCGGGCAGCTCGGCGGCGCGCGGCGCGATTTCGGCGTCCGCATCCGGCTGTTGTCGGATCTCCTGGTCGGCCATGGTCATGGTTGCCTCCGTTCTCTTTGCCCCACAACGATTCCGGATACCCGCCCCCGCGGCAAGCAAACGCGACTCCGCTTCACCCGGAAGGTGAGGGGTTGCGTATCCGGCCGCTCACCCGTCGACCCCGGCACGGCAGGCCGGCCGCGCCGCGCGGGTATCCGCCAACTCGACGATGACCCGAAGGTGCCCGACGCGTCCCGCCACCCGAAAGACCGGCGGATTCCGGTGATCCCGGGCCGATGAGCGTCCGATGTGGACGATGGTGAACAGGGAGTGCGGATGCGTCGGTGAACCGCGTTCACACCGCGCCGCCCCGATCCCGAACCGGCGGCCGACGGACCGCGCCGGCCTCGTCGTCCGATGGCGCGGAGCCCGGCCCCTGCCACCGCGGTCGTCCGGTCAGGCGTTACCGCCACGGAGGTGGCGGACGGTTGCCGCTCGCGTCCTCGTCGGCGGCCACGTGGTCGGGTTCTGGAGTGGGTCGTTCGTCGGCGACGGCCGCTCCCGCCGGTCAGTCGTCGCCGGGCCATTGGCCGCTGGCCTTCTCATAGCCGACGGCGCCGGCGCGCTCGGCGGCGGCCTTGACCGCGCCGAAGATCGCGCCCTGCACGGTCGCGGCGATGAGGATCTCCTGCCAGTCGCGGTGCTTGTCCGTCGCGTTCGGGGCCTCGTCCTCGCCGGCGATCCGCTGCCACAGCAGCTTGAAGACCTGGCCGGCGACCAGACCGCCGAGCGCGCTGACGGCGAAGTTCAACGGTTTGTACAGCGTCTTCTTCATATCGGTCGGGTACCCCGGCGTGCGCGAGCCTCAACCTCGGCCGCCGGCCCGGGCGCGACCGGCGTAGGCTCCGGTGATCGCGGTTCAACCAGAAGCCGTCTGCCGTCGTCCCGGCCCGTGCCGAGGACTCCGGAGACCGGCCGGGCCCGCGCACCGGGTGTCTCCGCCGATGCGTGGAGGGAGGCCTGCCGTGGCGGAACCGCTCCCGGAGGACCCCGCGAACCCGCCGGTCGTCGTCGTGGTCACCACCGCCGAGGACACGACCGTGGTGGTCCGCGGCGATGTCGACGCGACGATCGCCGGCCGGCTCGCCGAGCAGCTGGCCGTGGAGCTCGAACTCGGGCCCCGCGTGCTGCTCATCGACCTGCGTGAGGTCACTTTCTGCTCGTCCGACGGCATCAGCACCCTCGTCCGGGCCCACGAGGCCGCCCGCTCCGCGGCGGTGCCCTACGCGATCGTCACCGGCCGGCTCGCGGTGCTGCGTCCGCTGCGGATGCTCGGGCTCGACCGCGTGCTGCAGGTTCACCACGACCTGGCCGGCGCGAAGGCTTGGCTGGGAATCGTGGCACGGCTGCGTTCCTGACTTCGGGTGTGCGTCCGATCGCTGCGGAAGTCGGTTCGCGGACGCGAGCTCAGACGTCAGTGCGGCGGCACGGGCCGGTGGTTGCGGATCAGGTCGCTGCCGCGTTCGTAGTCCTCGTCGGCGTTGTGGGTGAGGACGCCGACCGCCTTGCCGTCGCGCTCGTACCAGACTGTGAAGCCGCCGTCGCGCGACACCGGCCGGGCGGCGTCGAAGCCGTCGCCCCACGCGGCGTACTTGAGCACCTCGTCGCCGATTTCCGACCAGAAGCCGGGAACCGCGTCCCACGCCGCGTCTTCGCCGGCGGCGGAACGGCCCGCGACCTCGCCCATCGCGAGGCCCTCACCCCAGTGCTCGACCGCGAGTGCGCGGCCGGCAGCGGGGTTGTGGGCGAACGCGAGGTCGCCCGCCGCGTAGACGTGCGGGCGGCTGGTGCGCAGGTGCTCGTCGGTGCGCACGCGGCCGTTCTCCACCGCCAGGCCGGCCTTCTCGGCGAGCTCGACGCGCGGCCGGACGCCGGTGGCCATCAGCAGCACGTCGGTGTCGAGCGCCGGGACGAGTTCCGTGTGGATGCGGTGTCCTTCGCTCACGGCGTCGAGCCGGGTTCCGCGCAGCACGCTGACGCCGTCGGCTTTGAGCCAGCGCAGGATCAGCTCGCCGGCGTCGCGCCCGAGCCGCTGCTCCTGCGGCACTGAGTCGGGGCACAGCACGGTGACCTGGAGCCCGAGCCGGGCCAACGAGACCGCGGCCTCACACCCGATGAATCCGGCGCCGACCACCACCGCACTGCGGGCACCGTCGGCCGCCGCCCGCAGTTCCCGGGAGCTGGTCAGGGAACGCAGGACGCGGACCTCCGGGTGGTCGGCCCCCGGCACCGGCGGCCGGACCGGTTCGGCGCCGGTGGCCAGGACGCACTGCGTGAACCCCTGCACAGTCCCGGAAGCCGTACGGATCTCGTGCTCACCGAGCTCGGTGACGGGGTCGCCGAGGCACAGCTCGACGTCGTCTCCCGGACCGTCGAGCGCGAGATCCTGCTCATCGGCGTCGCCACGGAGGAAGTCCTTCGACAGCGGCGGCCGCGCATACGGCGGGGCTGGATCGGCGGAGAACAGCCGCACACGGCCCCTTCCGCCTGCTTCGCGGTACGCCCGCGCGGCGGAGACCCCCGCCGGGCCGCTGCCGATCACCACCAGAGTTTCGTCTGTCATGACCCTCGGCTACCCGGTCGGGCGCCGGTTCTCACCTCTCGCGGGCGGCCCGCAGATCCGCGACGAACACGGTCCGTGCCGTCTCCCGGTCGGGCGCGCGCAGCACCGCCGACGGGTGCACGGTGGCGACAGCGACCCCGAAGAGACCGGCGAGTTCGTCGGGTGGCGCCAAGGGTTCGCCGCGCTGCCGCGTGATCCGGAACGCCGTGCCGTACACCGACTGGGCCGCGGTGGCCCCCAGCAGGAGCAGCAATCGCGGCCGCACGGCGCGCAGCTCGGCGACCAGCCACGGCCGGCACGCGACGACCTCCGTGCGCGACGGCTTCTCGTGGATCCGCCGTTTGCCGCGTTCGGTGAACTTGAAGTGCTTCACCACATTGGTGACGTACAAGGCTTCGCGCTCGAAGCCGACTTCGGCGAGCGCCTCGTCGAGGAGCCTTCCCGCCGGGCCGACGAACGGCCGGCCCTGCCGGTCTTCCTGGTCGCCGGGCTGTTCGCCGGCGATGAGGATCTCGGCCCGGCGCGGCCCCTCGCCGAACACTGTCTGGGTGGCGGCGCGGTACAGTCCGCACCCCGTGCAGTCCGCGGCCGCGCGGCTCAGGCGGGTGAGGTCGGCGGTGTCGGGCGGTGCGGCGCCGTCCGCGCGGGTCGTCGGCATGGCGGTGGGTTACCCGGACCGGACGGTCGGCACACCTGCGGCGTCAGGGCAGCGAAAGCCCCAGGTGATCCCGCAGCGTCGTCCGCGAGTACTCCGTCCGGAACACCCCGCGGTCCTGCAGGAGCGGCACCACGGTGTCCGCGAACTCGTCGAGCCCGCCCGGCGTCACGTGGGGCACCAGGATGAAGCCGTCGGCGGCGTCGTTCTGCACGAGGTCGTTGATGGCGGCCGCGACGGTCGCCGGGGAGCCGATGAACGTCTGGCGCCCCGTCACCTCGATGACGACCTCGCGCGCGGTCAGGTTCTTGACTTCCGCGAGCTGGCGCCACTCCTTCGCCGTCGCCAGCGGATCGCGGTACATCCGCACGCTGGCGCGGCCCTTCGAGATCAGGTCCGCCCCGACGACCGGATCGAAGTCGGGCAGCGGGCCGTTCGGGTCGTGCTCGGACAGGTCGGTGTTCCAGAGCTGTTCGAGGAACTTGATCGCAGTCTGCTCGCTGACCTGCTGCAGGCGGACCTCGTGGGCCTTCTCGTGGGCGTCGGCGTCGGTGTCGCCGAGGACGAAGGTCGCGGCGGGCATGATCACGAGCTGGTCGGGCGTGCGGCCGTACTTCGCGAGGCGGCCCTTCACGTCGCGGTAGAACGGCTGGCCCGTTTCGAGCGTGCCGTAGCGGCTGAAGATCGCGTCGGCCGTGGCGGCGGCGAACTCGCGCCCCTCGTCGGAGTCGCCGGCCTGGATCGTCACCGGCCGGCCCTGCGGCGCGCGCGGCACGGGGAACCGGCCGTCGATGGTGAAGTGCCGGTCGTGGTGGGAGAACGCGCCTGCGTGGGCGTCGGCGAGGAACCGGCCGCTCGCCTTGTCCGCGAGCACCTCGTCGCCGCGCCAGGAGTCGAACAGCTCCCAGGCCGTGCGCAGGAACGTCTCGGCCCGCGAGTACCGCTGGTCCTGCGGCAGGAAGCCGCCGCGGCGGAAGTTCTCGCCGGTGAAGGCGTCCCACGACGTCACGACGTTCCAGGCCGCGCGCCCCGCCGACAGGTGGTCCAGCGACGCGAACTGGCGTGCCACCTCGAACGGCTCGTTGAACGTCGAGTTGATCGTGCCCGCGAGCCCCACCCGCTCGGTGACGGCGGCCAGCGCCGAGAGCACGGTGAAGGTGTCCGGGCGCCCGACGACGTCGAGGTCGTAGATGAGGCCGTTCTGCTCGCGCAGCCGCAGGCCTTCGGCAAGGAAGAAGAAGTCGAACTTGGCACGCTCGGCCGTCTGCGCGAGCTTCACAAACGAGCTGAACTCGATGTGGCTGCCCGCCTCCGGGTCGCTCCACACGGTGGTGTTGTTGACGCCTGGGAAGTGCGCCGCGAGGTGGATCTGCTTCGGCTCGGTCATCGGGTCCCTCCTCAGGCGGCGTAGCGGTTCGCCGGGCGGGGCAGGCCGAGCAGGCCCCGCAGCGTGGCGGCTTCGTAGTCGTGGCGGAACGCGCCGCGCCCGCGCAGTTCGGGCACGAGGCCGCGCGTGACGGCGATGAGGTCGTCGGGCAGCGCGCCCGGCCGCAGGCGGAACCCGGTCAGGCCGGCGGCGTGCCAGTCGAGCAGCAGGTCGGCGAGCTCGGCGGGCGTGCCGGTGAAGACGTGCGCGTCGGAGGTGTACTCGGCCCCGGCGACGTCGTCGAGGCGCGCCTTGCGGTCGGCGGCGGCGCCCGGCTTGTCGTCGAGGAACACCACGAGGTCGGCGAACACGCGCAGGCGCTCGTCCACGGCGGACCGGATCTTCGCGACGTCCGCCCGGTCCTGCGGTGTCACGTACACGAGGTCGGCGGCCTTGTCGGCCAGCCGGTAGGCACGCTTGTTTTGCGCCAGGGCGGCGACGGGTGGCTGGCCCTGCGGCGGCCGCGGCGTGATGGACGGGCCCTTCACCGAGAACCAGCGGCCCTCGAAGTCGATGTAGTGCAGTTTCTCGCGGTCGACGAACCGGCCGGTGGCGACGTCGCGGATCTCCGCGTCGTCCTCCCAGCTGTCCCAGAGCCGGCGCAGCACCTCGACGTAGTCCGCGGCCTCGTCGAACAGGTCCGCGGCGTCGGCCGGTTCGCGACGGCCGAAGTTGCGGTACTCCTCCTCGTGGCGCGACACCTGCACGCGCACCCCCGCGCGGCCGCCGCTGACGTAGTCGAGTGTCGCGATGGCCTTCGACAGGTGGAACGGCTCCGTGTGGGTGACGACGGCCGTCGGCACCAGGCCGATGCGCGAGGTCAGCGGTGCCACGCGCGAAGCGATGAGCACCGCGTCGAGCCGGCCCTGGACGACGTCGGTGCGGTCCTCGAACGGGCCGCGCGCGTCGGTGCGCAGGGACAGGAAGTCTTCGAAGGTGACGAAGTCCAGCTTCGCCGCTTCGGCCTCCTGCACCAAGCCGGTCCAGTACCCGGCCGTCAGCAGCTCGGCGGGCCGTGCCGCCGGCTCCCGCCACGCCGCCGGGTGCCAGCCGGCCCCCTCCAGGGCGACGGCGAGCAAGGGTCCACCTGCCATGTGCGCGTCCTTTCCGCTCGGCCTGCCTTCGCAGTGTGCGCCGGGACACGCGGGTGCGGCAGCCGGAACCAGCCATTGGGAAAGCCGGGGTTTCCCGCCCGATCGGGAATAACGCGGGGGAGTAGCGTCCAGGCGGGAACCCGGCGTGGACGAGGGAGTGGTGATGGCGGGAGAAGGCCTGGTGACGGTCGCGAGCAGCCGACCGGTGGGGGAGACCGTGGACCGGCTCGTGGAGCTGGCCGAGAACGCGGGGCTGATCGTGTTCACGCGCATCGACCACGCGGCCAACGCGGTCGCCGCGGGCCTCGAGCTGCGGCCCATGCAACTGCTCGTGTTCGGCCATGGCCGCGGCGGCACCCCGCTGCTCGCCGATGGCCCCACGAGCGGCCTCGACCTGCCCCTGAAGGCGCTCGCCTGGGAAGACGACCAGGGCGCCGTCCACGTCACCTACAACGACGCCGCGTGGCTCGCCGAGCGCCACAACCTGGGTGACGCCAGCGCCGCGGCGCTCGCCGCGTTGGGCAAGGGACTCACGACGCTGGTGGGGAAGGCGACGGAGTAGCGCTCCTCGGCTCAGCCGCGACGAGCTGTGCGCGGTCGCCGAACGCCGGCCGGCGCGGGCTACGCGCCCTGAAGCCGCGGCTCAGCTCAGCAGCGACGAATGCCGCGCCGCCGCCGTCACCGGGCCGACCAGGGTGGGCTGCAGGCGGCGGGCCGCGTCGAGGTGGTCGGCGGTCCAGATCATCTTCACGGCGGTCGCGGTGCCCTGGTGGTCGTCGCCGGAGAGGTCGCGGTGGACGGCCGTCAGGAGGCGCGCGTCGGCGGCCGGGTCGCGGGACATCAGGGGCGGGACGACGCCGGATCCGGTGAGGGCGTCGGCCGTGGCTTCGTACCAGCGGGCCAGTTCGTCGCTCGCGGCGAGGACCTCGGCGCGCGCGGCGGTGCGGTCGCCGACGGGACCGCCGGCCTCGCGGCGCCACAGATCCAGCACGGCTTCCGCGGTCAAGCGCAGCACCGCGACGGCCGTGATCATCGCCGCGACGTCGGCCAGGGCCACGTGCTTCGGGCCGCGCTCGGTGAGGAAGACGCGGAACGCGTCGTCGAGGCGCCGGGCCGCGGCGGCGGCGCGGCGGTTCTCCTCGCCGGGCTCGGCGGTCGCGGGGACCAGCGCATCGCAGCGGCTAACGCCGTACTCGACGGCGCCGCGCAGGTAGCGGGCGCTGTCGGCGAGCCCGTCCGCGACGGCGCGCCGCAGCTCGGCCGCGGCGCCGCGCGGCCAGAACACGATGCCCACCACGAGGCTCACGGCGCACCCGATCGCCACGTCCTCCACCCGCACCAGCCCGATCCGCAGCCCCGCCGGCTGGATCAGGGAGAACAGCAGCAACAGCACGACCGTGAACCCGGCCTGCCCGGCCGCGAACGAGATCACGGCGGGCGCGAGCCCGGTGAACACCACCGCGATCGGCAGCAACGCCCAGAACACCGTCGTGTCGTGGCCGAGCAGCAGGATCAGCACGCTGCCGACCACGATCCCCGCGACCGTGCCGAGCAGCGCCCGCACCGCGCTCTGGCCAGTGCTCAGCGCGTTGGACCGCAGTACCGCCATCGTGCCGAACGCAACCCAGAACGAGTGCTCCACGCCGGTCAGCGCCGCGATAAGCACGGCCGCCCCGAGCGCGATGCCGCCGCGCACGCTGTTGTGCAGCGTCACCGAGTTCCACGCGACGTGCGCGCCCGTCCGTTCCTGCATCGACGACAACGCCGAACCCGCACCGTCCGGCCGCCGCCCGATCAGGTGCTCCCACCAGGTCCGCCGTCGCGCCGCCACGGTCAGCTCGATGTTCTGCGCGATCGCCGAGATCGCGAAGCTCATCTCCTGCGCGCGGAAACTCGGTTCGAGCGACGTCACGAACTCCGCCGTGTCCGGGTCCGGCAGCGCCGACATCGCGGTGGCCTCCATCTCCCCGCGCGCGTCCCGCAGCCGCGCGAGCTCGGCCACCAGGTCGTCGGGCGCCGAAGCCACCGCCTTCAACAGGCCTGCGCCGTGGTCGAGCAGCACGGCGGCGGCCAGCTTGACCTCCGACACCGCCGCCGTGGTGGCGCCGTGGCCTTCCGCGACGGGCATCCGCGCCAGGATCTCCTCGAGCCACACGACCTCGTCGATGAGCCGCACGAGCGTGCGCGTCGAGGTCGTCAGCCCCGTCGGGCGGTACGGTGTCCCGAAGAACGAGTCGCGCAACGCGGCGACGGCGGCACTCGACTCCGCGACGACGTCGTCGACCTGCGCCACCACGTTCGGCAGGAACCCGCAGCGCACGCACTCGACCTCGGTCCGCAGCCGCTGCGCCAGCAACGCACAGGCGCGGGCCGTCGCGATCCGCAGCGGGTTGCGCACCGGCGAGGGCCACAGCACGGCGATGGCGGCCATCGACACAACCCCGGCCATACCCCAGCCGAGCAGCCGGTCGGGCAGCGTGGCGAGCGAGCCGGGCAGCGTCGCGGGCAGGATGAACGACACGAGCAGCGATGTCGTCGCACTCGCGATCACGGAGCTCACCACGGCGGCGAACAGGACCACGAACGCCACCACGACCGTGGTCACCGCCGCGAGCCAGACGACCCGCGACACCAGCGTGCCCAGCGAGATCAGCAAGCCGCCGGCGAGCACGAGCGCGCCCTGGGCGAACACGCGGTCGCGGATCGGCCCGCCGAAGTCGACGAACAGCAGCAGCGCCACCGAGCCGACGGACGCGAACAGGCCCGTCAGCGCGTTGCCCAGCACCAGGTTCCCGACCGCGAACAGCGACGGCAGGATGATCGCGGCCCGGCCCGTGCGGCGCAGCGCCGAGAGGTTGTTGTCCCGGCTTCGCAGCCACCCGAGAACCGTCATGGCCCGCCGTGCCTCCCACTGTCGAGGGGCACCAAGCCCGGACGCGAGCATGGTCGGGCAAAACCGCGTGTGTCAAGAACCCCGAGCGGGCCCGAATCCACTGTGGAACGCCGCCGCGGACCGCGCGGACCTGGTTGACTGTCCCCATGCTGCCCTGGGACGCCCCGCTCGCCGGCCGGCTCGACCGCCACACGATCACCTCGGAGCTGCTGCGGGACAACCCGCTCGGCGACCCGTACGAGCGGCCCCTGTGGGTGTACGTCCCGCCGGGCTACGACGACTCCGGCGCGCGTTACCCGGTGATCTACGTGATCCAGGGCTACACAGGCCAGGTGACGATGTGGGCCAACCGGGCTGCCTTCCGCCGGCCGTATCTCGAAACGGCCGACGCCGTGTTCGCCGACGGCGCGCCGCCCTGCGCCGTGGTCTACGTCGACGCGTGGACCTCCTACGGCGGCTCGCAGTTCGTCGACTCGCCCGGCACCGGTCGCTACCATTCGTACCTCTGCGACGAGATCGTGCCGTGGGTCGACGCGCACTACCGGACCATCCCGGCGCGCGAGTCCCGCGCGATCACCGGGAAGTCGTCCGGCGGTTTCGGTGCGATGATCACGCCGATGCTGCGCCCCGACCTGTTCGGCGCGCTCGCCACGCACGCCGGTGACACCCTGTACGAGCTGTGTTACCTGCCCGAGTTCGGCAAGGCCGTGCGCGTGCTGCGCGAGTACGACCACGACGTCTTCCGCTGGTGGGACGACTTCCGCTCCCGCCCGCCGTTCACCAAACCGGGTGACGAATCGCTGCTGGTGGCCTTCGGCGTCGCGGCGTGCTTCTCCGCGCGCGAGGACGGCACACCCGAGCTGCCGTTCGACGCGGTGACCGGCGTGCTCGACCCGGACGTCTGGGGGCGCTGGCTCACCTGGGACCCGGTCCGCATGGCCCCCGCCCACGCCGAGACGCTGCGTTCGCTGGACTCGGTCTGGATCGACGCCGGGACGCGCGACGAATGGTTCCTCGACCTCGGAGCCGCGGCGTTCCGTGATGAGCTCCTCAAGGCCGGCCTGCCCGAGGACAGGCTGCACTTCGAGCTCTTCGACGCCGGCCACGGCGGCATCGACTACCGCTACCCACTGGCGCTGAAGTGGCTCGCGGGACGGCTGGCACGCTAGCGCTCACTCCAGGTCGACGCGCACCGTCAGCAGGTTGTTGCCCAAGGTCCGCACCCCGACGCTGTTCAAGCGCGGCAACGACTTCAGCCGAGCCAGGGCGTCGTCGTCGGGGAGGACGTGGGCGGTCCCGCGGTGCCAGCGCCCGCGCAACCGCACGCGGACGTGCGGGTCGGCCTGCAGGTTGGAGACGTACTGCGAGCGGGTGCCGAACTCCGACACCAGCCAGAACTCGTCGCCGGTGCGCCGGCCCCCGACGGGTGTGCGGCGGGGGAGACCCGACGTTCGGCCCGTGGTCTCCAGCAGGACCTGGCCGGGCAGCCGCGACAGCACCGGGTTGGCGACGCGGCGCTGGAACGTCGTCACCAGCCGGTGCCACCCGCTGCCGCGCTGGGCGGCTTCACGCAGCCGCCACGGGATGACCACCGCGTGGACCGGCGCCGCGAGCGCCCACAACGCCCGGGCCGGCGCGCGGTCGAACCGCACGGTGGTGGTCCAGCGCACCCGCGAGCCGACCTCGACGGAGTTGCGCGCGCTCAGCATCGCCGACGGCGCCTCGAGCACCACGCTTCCGGGCTCGGAGCTCACGACCGTCCAGCCGAGCACGCGGCCGGGGCCCGGCTCGGTCCGCAGGCCGAGGCACCGCCAGCCCACGTGCAGGAACGCCCGCAGCGGCGCCGGCGCATCTTCCCAGACGGCTCGCGCCCAACTGCTCGGCCGTGCGTTCGTCGCCGGCCGGCCGGGCGATGTCCACTGTGGACGTGAAGTCGGAGGTCACGTGTCCCAGGCTAGTGCTACGAAGCCTCCGACGCGCGAGCGTGACCCATCGATGCAGCCGCGTCCGGGCCCCAGCTCGCGAGCAGCCGCAACGCTTCCTGCGACTTCGAACCGGGCTCGGTGTGGTACACCGACAACGCCTGGTCCTGGTCGTCGGGCAGCGCGAACGTCTCGTAGTGCACTGTCAGCTCGCCCACGAGCGGGTGCTGCAGCCGCATCGTCGCGTGCGTCTTGCGCTTCACGTCGTGCGCGGCCCACATCGTGCGGAATTCTTCGCTCTTCACCGACAGCTCCCCGACCAGCTCGGCGAGCAGCGGGTCGTTCGGGTGCTGCCCGGCGTCGAGCCGCAGCTGCCCGACGACGTCGGCCGCCTTGGTGCGCCAGTCCGCGTACAGGCTGCGCGCGGCCGGATCGAGGAAGACGATGCGGGCCCAGTTGCGGTCTTCCGGCGCGCGCGCGGCCCAGTCGCCGAACAGCGCCGACGCCGTCTTGTTCCAGGCGAGCACGTCGGTGCGGCGGCCCCACACGTACGCGGGCACGCTCTCGATCGCGTCGAGCATCGTCTGCAGCACGGGCCGGACCTGCTGCCGTTGCCGCGGCGCCGGCCGTCGGCGCTGCTGTGGTCTGGCCAGGTGCAGCAGGTGCGCGTGTTCGGTCTCCGACAGGTTCAGTGCGGTCGAGATCGCCGTGAGCACCTCAAGCGAGACGTTGCGGCCGTTGCCCTGCTCCAGCCGCGTGTAGTACGCGACGGAAACCCCGGCCAGCTGCGCCAGCTCCTCACGCCGCAACCCCGGCACGCGCCGGCGCCGCCCGTACTCGGGCAGCCCGACGTCGGACGGCTTGAGGCGGGCGCGCCGTGACCGGAGGAACTCGCTCAGCTCCTCGCGCGGGTCCAGTGCCTGCCCGGGGCGGGGGTGCGTTGCCATGTCCCTCAGTATCTCGTCCCCACCACGAAATCGCTGCTCCTGAGCCTGTCCCTGCCAGTAGTAGGCACGCCGGACCTACGCGAAACGGGCACCTGGGTAACCCCTCGCGCCCGGCGCACAGTGAACCCGTGTCCGCCGAACGGCCCGGCACCGGTGAGAGGGATCAGTGAGATGACCGAGACCACCACAGCTTCGTCCGCCACCGCGCGCGGCCGGGACCGGCTCCCGGGCAAGGCCCTCTTCGGCCTCTTCCTCGCCGGGTTCATCGGCATCCTCACCGAGTGCCTGCCTGCCGGCCTGCTGCCCGAGATCAGCCGGACCCTGCACACGAGCGTCGCGGCCACCGGCCAGATCGTCACGATCTACGCTGCCGCCACCGCGCTCGCCGCGATCCCGCTCTCGCGGCTGACCGCGAAGTGGTCGCGCAAGACCGTGCTGCAGGTCGCGCTGGGCACCGTGGCGATCACCAACGCGCTCACCGCGGTGTCCACCGACTACACCGTCACGATGGTGATCCGGTTCGTCGCCGGCCTCGGCACCGCGCTGGTCTGGACGCAGCTCGCCGGGTACGCCGCCCGCCTGTCACCGCCCAGCGTGCAGGGCCGTGCGATCGCCATGGCGCTGGCGGGCACGCCCATTTCGCTGGCCCTCGGCGTCCCGGTGGGCACGTGGCTGAGCACCTTCGGCGGTTGGCAGACGGCGTTTTGGGTCTCGGCGGCGCTGAGCTTGCTGAACATGCTCTGGTTCGTGGTTCTCCTGCCGAACCTGCCCGGCCAGGCGGGCCACGAACGCTTCACGCTCCGCCAGGTCCTCTCGATGCCCGGGCTGCGCACGATCCTGTTCGCGCTCACCACGTACATGGTGGCGCACAACATCCTCTACACCTACGTGACCGACTTCCTGCGGTTCGCGGGCATGGAGAGCCAGGCCGGGTGGGTGCTGTTCACCTTCGGTGTCACGTCGGTGCTCAGTGTCGTCGTGGTCGGCGCGCACATCGACCGCCACCTGCGCAAGCTGATCGTCGCGAGCACGCTGCTGTTCGCGGTCAGCGTGCTGGTCCTGGCGGGGTTCGCGGGTGTGCCCGCGCTCGGCTACCTCGCCGCGGCGGCGTGGGGCCTGGCGTTCGGCAGCTCGCCCAGCCTGTTCATCGGCGGCGCGATCAACGCGGCGGCCGAAGCCGCCGACGTCGTCCAGTCGATCGTGATCTCGTTCTTCTCCGGCTCCATCGCCCTCGGCGGTCTCGTCGGCGGGCTCCTGATCGCGGGCTTGGGAACGGCGTCGATCACGTGGGCTTCGCTGGTACTGCTGGTCTTCGCGGCGATGGCCGTGATCGGCGGCCGCAAGCACGCGTTCCCCAGGGGCGCCTGACGGGCGTCCCCGGGGAATCGGCGTCAGCGCGGGAAAACCGTGCCGTCGAACAGCTTCCGGGCTGTGCGCACGACCCCGCTGCGGCGCACCCGCGGCGGGGTCTCGCCCGCGTCCACCTCGACCTCGACCTGAAGGTGGCCGGTCGGGTGCTCGACGTCGATGCGCGAGGTGCCGGGCAGCTTCGCCAGCTCGTGCCCGACAGCGCCGTCCAGCAGGAGCGCCGTGGCCACGCTGACGGCCCCGAGCACCCCGATCGACGTGTGCGGTTCGAGCGGGATGAACGTACGGGTGCAGATCGTGCCGCCGTCGACGGGCGGCGCGACGAGCGTGGTCTTCGGGACTGAGCTTTCGCGCACGTCGCCGAGGCCCATCAGCTCGGCCGCCTGCAACCGCAGCGACTGGATCCGCTCCCGCAACGCGGTGTCGGCCTTGAGCTGATCGACCGTCTCGTAGCCAGTGAGCCCGAAGTCGGCGGCCCGGGCGACGACGACGGGCATGCCGTTGTCCACACAGGTCACCGGCACACCATCCACAGTGTCCACGAGACGCCCGGTCGGGAGCAGGCCGTGGCCGGTCGACCCGGCGGTGTCGGCGAAGTCGAGCACCACCGGCGCCGCGGTGCCGGGCACGCCGGAGATCGCCGTGTCACCCGCGTACTCGACGACCCCGCCGGGGGTGGGGAAGCGGGCGACCGCGGTGCTGTCGGAGTTGACCATCCGGATCCGCACGGTCGTCTCGCCGTCGCCGGCCGGCACGAGGCCGCGTTCCACCGCGAACGGGCCGACCCCCGCGAGCAGGTTCCCGCAGTTCTGCCGGTCGGTCACGGTCGCCTCGGCCACACCGAGCTGCAGGAACAGGTAGTCGACGTCCGCACCGGGCGAGGTGCTCGGCGACACCACCGCCACCTTGCTGGTGAGCGGGTGGGCGCCGCCGATGCCGTCGATCTGGCGCGGGTCGGGGCTGCCCATGATGCGCAGCAGCAGATCCTCGCGCTCCGCCGCGTCGGCGGGCAGGTCCTCGGCGCGGAAGTACGCGCCCTTGGACGTGCCGCCGCGCATCAGCAGGCAGGGGACGGCGGTCAACGCCGCCTCCGAGGGAGGGCGTACGTCGGCGGCGTTCACGCCTGCTCCTTCGCGTACTCCTCGGCGGTCACCCACCGCACGCCCAGCGAAGTGAGTTTCTCGCGCAGCCCGTAGCGGTCGAGCCCCAGCTCGCCGCCGGCCAGGGCCGCCCGGGTGGCTTCTTCCTTGGCCAGGCGCGCTTTCGACGCGGTGATGCCCCGTTCGACGTCGGCCTGCGCGACTCGCAGCACGCCGTCGTCGTCGGCCAGGATCACGTCGCCGGCGTGGATGGTCTGCCCGCCGACGGTCACCGGCACGTTGACCGACCCGGCCGTCGCCTTCACGGTGCCCTGCGCGCTGATCGCCCGCGACCACACCGGGAAGCCCATTTCCTTGAGCTCCGCGACATCACGCACGCCCGCGTCGATCACGAGACCCCGCACGCCGCGCGACACCAGCGACGTGGCGAGCAGCTCGCCGAACATCCCATCGGTCGAAGGGGAAGCGGTGGTGACGACGAGGATGTCGCCCGGCCGGCACTGCTCGACCGCGGCGTGGATCATCATGTTGTCGCCGGGCCAGCACAGCGCCGTCACGGCCGAACCGCCGATGCGGGAGCCGCGGTGCAGCGGGCGGTGCTCGGTGCCGACGTAGCCGACGCGCCCGAGCGCCTCGTGCACCGTGGCGACCCCGAAGCCGGCCAGCTCGTCGATCTTGTCGCCGGGCGCCCGGGGGACGTCGGTCACCACCACGTTGTTCATTCAGCCTGCTCCATCGCTCAGTTGTCGGTCTCGCGCAGCGCGGTGATCACGCTGCGCAGGTGCGCCCGGGCCGCTTGCTCGGCGGCGTCCGGGTCGCGGCGGGCGATCGCGTCGATGATCGCCAGGTGCTCGGGCAGCGACACGTGTGGCCGGCCCGCGCGCATGGCGAGCCGGAACTGGTGGCGGACGATCTGGCCGTGGAGCCGCTCCAGCAGCTCCGCGGCCACGGTCTGTCCCGCGATTTCCCGCACCGTGCGGTGCAGCTCGCGGTTGAGCTCCGAGTACTTCATCGACTCGCCCTCGTCGACGGCCGACCGGAGCCGCACCGCCAGCTCACGCAGCGAGTCGATCTCGTCGTCCGTCGCCTTCTCCGCCGCTTTGGCCGCGCACAGGCCCTCGAGCACCATGCGGCACTCGGTGATGGCCACGGCCTCCTCGACCGACACCACCCGTACCCTGGCCCCGCGGTGCGGGATGCGCTCCACCAGGCCTTCCGCGGTGAGGTCGATCAAGGCCGCGCGCATGCTCGCGCGCGTGACGCCGAAGGTCTCGGCCAGCTCGGCCTCCACCAGCCGCTGCCCCGGGACGACGTCGCCTGCCAGCAGGGCGGCCCGCAGCGCGTCGAGCGCGGCTTGCTTGCCGGCCTCCCCTTCCTTGGGCGTGGTGGTCATCCCGGCTCCTCTCCTCGATGGTGACGCTAAGCATCCCATACGAGATTGTCAACAATTTCGTAGACGACTCTTGTGACGATCCGGGTCCGCGAGTTACGTTCCCCCGGACCACCCCGGCCGCGAAGACGCGCCCGGCACGACAGGAGATGATCACGACGATGACCGGACCGGCCACGTCACCGCCCGCCGCCTCGGGGGCCAAGACTTCGACCCGCAACGCCGTCATCGGCGCTTCCTTCGGCTTCTTCGTCGACATGTTCGACGTGTACCTGCCGGTGGTCGCGCTGACGCCCGCGATGAACTACTTCCTCCCACCCTCGGTGTCCGCGGGCAGCCGGGCCGTGATCACGTCGCTGATCTTCGTGGCCACCCTCATCGGCCGTCCGCTGGGCTCGATGATCTTCGGCCGCCTGGCCGACAAGGTAGGCCGCCGCCGCGTGACGCTGTGGTCGATCACCGGCTGCGGCATCTGCACGCTGCTCATCGCGGTGCTGCCCGGCTACCACGCCGTGGGCCTGCTCGGCGTCGTGCTGATGGTGGTGCTGCGCCTGATCGACGGCGTGTTCCTCGGCGGCGAATACACCGGCGCCACGCCGCTCGCCATGGAGGCGGCCCCGACCGGCAAGCGCGGCTGGTACGGCGGCCTCGTGGGCATGGGCTTCCCGATCTCGTACTGCGCCATCTCGCTGGTGACGTTCGTGATGCTGCGCATCGCACCCTCGGGCGGGGTGAACTCGGCCTACTCGCAGTGGGGCTGGCGGGTGCCGTTCCTCGTGGGCGCGCTGCTGTGCGCGGTGTTCTGCTGGTACTTCTCGCGCACCGTCGAGGAGTCCGAGACGTGGAAGTCGGCGAAGAAATCGCGCACGCCGATCCGCGATGTGCTCGTGGGTTCCTCGCGCAAGCAGTTCCTGCAGGTGTTCGTGATCATGAGCGGCATCTGGTTCGCGTCGAACCTCGCCTCCGGCCTGCTGCCCAGTGCCCTGCAGTACCAGGCGCACGTGTCGGCGACGCAGGTCACGGCCGCGCTCGTGATCGTGCAGGCGATCCACTCCGTGCTCTTCCCGTTCCTGGGGGCGTGGTCGGAGAAGATCGGCCGGCGCAAGTTCCTCGCGTGGTCCGGCATCGGCATCGGCGTGGTCTGCGCGGCCGCGTTCGCCACGATCAGCCTCGGCTGGTGGTCCGGCTTCGGCGCGGTGCTGCTGCTCACGTTCGTGATCCGGATTTCGGGTGGCAGCACGTTCGCCGTCACGCCGTCGTACCTGTGCGAGCGGTTCCCGCCCGCCGTGCGCGGCAGCGGTTTCGGTCTCGGCTACAGCATGCCGCTGATCCTGACGTCGTTCTACGCCTACTACCAGAACTGGCTCGGGCACATCATGCCGTCGGGCCTCACCGCCGCCGCCCTGCTGGTGCTCGGTGGCGCGCTGGTGCTCGTCGGGTCGCTGCTCGGCCCGGAGACCAAGGACGTCGACCTCGGCGTCGCGACCGCGGGCCAGCCGCAGGCCAAGCCGGTGAGCGCATGACGACCACAACTCTGCTGGGCCTCGGTGAAGTGGGTTCCGTCCTCGCGGAAGACCTCACCGGGGTGGAGCTCACCGCGTGGGACGTGGCGCTGGCGGATCCGGCGAGCGCCGCCGCGCGCAACGCGGAACGGTTCGGGCTGGGGTCCGCCGTGGACGCGCACGACGCCGTCCGCGGAGCCGACCTGGTGATCAGCGCCGTGACCGCGGCCAACGACCTCACGGCGGCGAACTCGGTCGCCGACGGGCTGCCCGCGGGCTGCTGGTTTCTCGACCTCAACTCCGCGGCACCCGGCCAGAAGCAGGCCTCGGCCGAGGTGATCGAGAAGGCCGGCGGCCGCTACGTCGAGGCCGCCGTGATGTCGCCCATCAACCCCAAGCGCCTCGCCGCGCCGATGCTGCTCGGCGGCCCGCACGCCGCCGAGTTCGCGGAGTTCGCGCGCCCGCTCGGGTTCACCGGGATGGAGGTCTACGCCGACGTCGTCGGCCGCGCGGCCGCGACCAAGCTGTGCCGCTCCGTGGTGATCAAGGGCGTGGAGGCACTGCTGACCGAGTCGCTGCTCGCCGCGCGCGAATGGGGCGTCGAGGAGCGCGTGCTCGGCTCCCTGTCCAACCTGCTGCCCTCCGACGACTGGGAGCAGCTCGCCGCGTACATGATCTCCCGTTCGCTGGAGCACGGCGTCCGCCGCGCCGAGGAGCTGCGGGAGGCCGCGGTGACCGTGGCCGAGACCGGCGTCGAGCCCGTGATGGCGGAGGCGATCGCGCGCCGCCAGGACTGGGCGGCGGCCCACCGGCCCGCGGACCTGGGCGAACTCGAGAAGCGGCTGCTGCCGCTGCTCGACGCGGTCCGCACGCGAATGTCCGAAGAAGACCCGAAAGGCGACACCGAGTGATCATCGACTGTCACGGCCACTACACGACCGTGCCCGCGGCCCACACGAGCTGGCGGGACGCGCAGCGCGCCGCGTACGACGCGGGCACCGCCGCCCCGCCATACCCGGAGATCGGCGACGACGAGCTGCGCGAATCGGTGCAGGGCCAGCTCGGGCTGATGGCCGATCGCGGCGTGGACCTCACGGTGTTCTCGCCGCGCGCGTCGGCGATGGGCCACCACATCGGTGACGAGGCCGTGAGCACCGAGTGGGCGCGGGTGAACAACGACCTCGTCCACCGCGTCACCACGCTCTACCCCGAGAAGTTCATCGGCGTCTGCCAGCTGCCGCAGTCGCCGGGCGTGCCGGTGGAGCACTCGGTGGCCGAGCTGCGCCGCTGCGTGGAGGAGCTCGGGTTCGTGGGCTGCAACCTCAACCCCGATCCGAGCGGCGGGCACTGGACCGCGCCGCCGCTCACGGACAAGAGCTGGTACCCGTTCTACGAGGCCATGGTGGAGCTCGACGTGCCGGCGATGGTGCACGTGTCGGCCTCGGACAACCCGAGCTTCCACGCCACCGGCGCGCACTACCTCAACGCCGACACCACCGCGTTCATGCAGTTCCTGCAGTCGGATCTGTTCACCGACTTCCCGGGCCTGCGCTTCGTGATCCCGCATGGCGGGGGAGCGGTGCCCTACCACTGGGGCCGCTATCGCGGGCTCGCCGACATGCTCGGCCGCCCGGAGCCCGACGAGGGTGTGCTGCCGAACGTCTTCTTCGACACCTGCGTGTACCACCAGCCGGGCATCAACCTGCTGTTCGACGTGATCAACGTGGACAACGTGCTGTTCGGCTCGGAGATGGTCGGCGCCGTGCGCGGCATCGACTCGCGCACCGGGCACCACTTCGACGACACCCGCCGCTACGTCGACGCGCTCGGACTGTCCGATGAGGACAAGACGAAGGTGTACGAGGGCAATGTGCGTCGCGTCTACCCGCGCCTGGACCAGGCGCTGAAGGCGAGGGGCGTGTGAGCGCGTTCACGGCCGACCCGGGCTGGCTGCCCTACGACCCGGACCCGTCGAAGCCGGCCTTCGTGCTACCGCCGGGCACCGTCGACGTGCACACGCACGTGTTCGGCCCGGGCGAGGTGTTCCCCTACGCACCCGAACGCAAGTACACGCCGACCGACGCCGGCAAGGAGCAGCTGTTCGCCCTGCGCGACTTCCTGGGCATCGACCGCCAGGTGATCGTGCAGGCGACCTGCCACGGCGCCGACAACAGCGCACTGGTCGACGCCCTCGACGCGGCGGGCGAGCGCTCCCGCGGCATCGCGACGATCCGCGGCACCGAGTCCGACGAGGAGCTCGCCCGGCTGCACGCGGCCGGCGTGCGCGGCATCCGGCTGAACTTCGTCCGCCGGCTCGTGGACCCCAAGCCCGACGCGTACTACCACGACCTGGCCGCGCGGATCGCGCCGCTGGGCTGGCACATCGTCGTGTACTTTGAGGCCGCGGACCTCGCCGAGAAGTGGAATCTCTTCACCTCGCTGCCGGCCACGGTTCTCGTGGACCACATGGGCCGCCCCGACGTCACGAAACCCGTCGACGGCCCGGAGTTCGGCCGCTTCCGCACCCTCCTGCGCGAGCACCCGAACTTCCACGTGAAGGTCACCGGCCCGGAACGCCTCACGGTGGCCGGCCCGCCGTACGACGACGTGGTGCCCTTCGGCCGCGCGCTCGTGGAAGAGTTCCCGGACCGCGTCCTGTGGGGCACGGACTGGCCGCACCCCAACATGAAGAGCCACATGCCCGACGACGGCACGCTGGTCGACTTCGTGCCCCGCATCGCGCCCAGTGCCGAAGCGCGGCAGAAGCTGTTGGTGGACAACCCGATGCGGTTGTACTGGACCGACTGACCACGGCCGACTGACCACGGCCGACTGTCCACGGGCGGCTGAAGGCGGGCCGACCAGGCTGGGGAGCCGGGCCGTCCGAAGTGGACGGCCCGGCTCAGCCCAGCCGCTCGGCGACGCGCGGGGGAGCGGTGTCGCTGTCACCGGGGAGATCGTCATCGGCCAGACCTCCTGCACCGGGTCCTTCGCCGAGGCGACGCGGGCGAGCACGATCTCGCCGAGCCGCCGCCCGTACGCTTCCAGCGAAACCGCGAACGTGGTCAGCGACAGCACGAGGTAGTCGCACACCGGGTTCTTGCGGATCCCACCACGGCCAGGTCCGCGCCCGGCCGCACACCGCGGCCTCGGCGAAGCGCCGGTAGAGCCCGACCGCGAGCGTCTCCTGCGCCAGCATCACGGCCGCCGGCGCCGGCGCCATCGCCAGCAGGCGTTCGGCCAGCAGCCCGCCGCCCTCAGGGGTGTCGGGCAGGCGGATCTCGGCGGCGGGCTCGAGCCCGTGCGCGGCCAGCGCCTGCCGGCAGCCGCGCGTGTACTCCCAGGTGCTGTTCACGTCTCCGTCGTCGTAGGCCAGCGTGATCCGCGTGTGCCCGGCGGCCACGAAAAGAACCAGGTCGCCGCATTGTCGGCAAGGTTGATCACGAGGGCATCGCAGCGTGGGCTGACCTTCTTGAATACCCGGTGCCCTGCGGTCCGGCGCGCCGAATACCTGACGGCAAGCAGGAGCGAAGTCTCCAGGACCCGTCGGTGCAGCGAATGCGCTGGGAGAATCGCCTTTCCGGCGCGGCTTCGGTGATCGCGAGGTCGGCGCTGATCGACTTGCGGGCTTCCTGGTGCGTCTCACCGGTGAACCGGCGGCGCACCAAGGCGAGTTCGCCGACTGAAGCAGGCACGGCGGAGTCCTTCCTTCGTCACCGCCCGGCTCGACGAGGAGGGATCCAGCCATGGCTCTTCAGGCACCCACGAGGGTGCGATCAGTCGTTCGCTGTTCGGTGGTTCTGTCGCCCGGGGTGCCGGGTGGGCGACACCAGCAGTGCCCGCACGGTGCGTGACGAAGGATAGCGCAGGGTGAGTCGCGCGAGGGTTGTCCGGGACGCATCTCACCCCTGTGCGGAGCGCGCGCCGAGGATCAGACGGCCGGCTTCCAGCCCAGCTCAGGGCCCAGCCGGGTGGCGATGTCCGTCAGGATCTGCACGTAGTCGGCGTGCTCGAAGGTGAACGGAAGCGCGAACGCGACTTCCGAGACCTCGCGGAACGCGGCATCCGCGTAGAGCCGCTCGGCGATGGAAGCCGACGTGCCCACCAGGTCCTCCGCGAAGGTCATCCGGGCGGGGCCGTGGGCCTTGCCGACGCGGGGCAGGCGGGAAGCGGCGTACGCCTCGTACTTCGCCCGCTGCTCGGCGCTCGCGCTGTCGGTGGGGATGACGACCAGGCCCTGGGACACGCGGGCGCCGGCGCCGAGGGGGTGGTGGGCGCGGAACTCGCGGATCTGCGCGGCCTGGATGGCGGCGAAGTCGATCTCCGTGGCGTCGGGGTCCTCGACGCGCACCACACTGCTGGCCAGCAAGTTCATGCGGTGCTCGCCGGCCCAGCGGGCGGAGCGGGTGCTGCCGCCGCCGTACCAGAGGCGGTCGGTGAGACCGGGCGAGTGCGGCTGCACGCGGGGCGAGTACTCCTCGATGCCCTCGGTGCCGCTGAAGTCCGTGGCCTTCTCGCCGCGGATGAAGGACAGGAGGCGTTCCACGCGCTGGTAGCCGAAGTCCTCGACCGACGCGGTGTCGGGGTAGAGCGCGGGCGCGAGGTGATCGTAGTGGCGCGGCTCGCCGACGCTCAGGCCCGGATTGAGGCGGCCGCCGGACAGGATGTCGACCGTGGCGAGGTCCTCGGCGATGCGAAGCGGGTTTTCCCAGCCGAGGGGGATCACGGCGGTGCCCAGCTCGATGCGGCTCGTGCGCTGCGTCGCGGCGGCCAGAACCGCGACGGGCGACGAGATCCCGAACTGCAGGTGCCGGTGGCGAACCCACGCGCTGTCGAAGCCGAGCTCCTCACCGAGCTGGATGACCTGCAGCGTCGACTCGTGACCGGCGGCGGGATCGGCCTCGTCGAACAGCCCGATCGTGAGGAAGCCCAGCTTGCGCAACGGTTCCGAGGTGATCGGCACGGCAGTTCCTTCCTGGCTCCGGGTCCTTGTCGCACATCAACCTCGGCACCGCCGGGATTGTTCCGGTTCGGGAGTGGTCTGGAGCACTTCGTCGGTATCTCACGGTAGGGTCCGAGTTCCCGGACTGAAACTAACTTGTAACGGGGCGAAGGTTCCACTCCGTCGGTGCGCACGCCAGAATCGCGCGTTGTGATCGCGTCAGAAAAGATTCGGAGGTTTGCCGTAAACCCTGAAAACAGGTACTGGCGCGAATCATTCGGACAAAGTTCCCGAACATTCGGATCGAGGCTCATCCATGGTTGAACCTGCCCAGAAAACCGCAGTGGCGGGCACTTCGCCGAGAATGCGCAGATCGGTCGGTTTCTACGGCCTGATGTTCGTCTCGCTCGGCTCGATCATCGGCTCCGGCTGGCTGCTCGGCGCGCTCAAGGCGGCGAAAGTCGCAGGCCCGGCGTCGCTCGTTTCGTGGGTGCTGACCGCGGTCATCATGGCCACGCTCGCCCTGGTCCACGCGGAGCTGGGCGCGGCCTACCCGGTCGCCGGCGGCACGGCCCGGTACCCTGCGCTCGCGTACGGCGTGCTCGGCGGGTTCGTCGGCGGCTGGGTGGCGTGGCTGCAGGCGGTGGCGCTCGCGCCGGTGGAGGTCGAGGCGAGTCTCGAGTACCTCGACAACGTCACCTGGATCAAAGAACACCTGAATCTGCTGAGTCCCTCGGGCACGCTCACCGCGAGCGGATTCGGCTGGGCGACGCTGCTGATGGCGATCTTCACGCTGATCAACCTCGTCGGTGTGAAATTGCTGTCGGAAAGCAATTCGGCCACGGCGATCTGGAAGACCGCAGTGCCGGTGCTGACCGTGGTCGTGCTGCTGTCGCTGCGGTTCCACCCGGGCAACTTCACCGCGGGCGGCGGCTTCGCCCCGCACGGCGCCCACGGCATCTTCGCGGCGCTGCCGGTCGGTGTGGTGTTCGCGTTGCAGGGCTTCGAACAGGCCGTGCAGGTCGGCGGCGAGGCGCGCGACCCGCAGAAGGACCTGTCGCGCGCGATCATCGTCGCGATGGTGATCGGCACGATCGTCTACCTGCTGCTGGAGGTCGCGTTCATCGGCGCGCTCGACCCGGCGGCGCTGCTCAAGGGCTGGGACAACCCGATCGCACAAGGGTCCTTCGGCCCGTACGCCACGCTGGCAACCCTCGCCGGCGCGGGCTGGCTGTCGTACGTGCTCTACGCCGACGCCTTCGTGTCTCCGGCCGGCACGGGGATGCTGTACCTCGGCACGTCGGCGCGCCTGTCGTACGCGATGGGCCGCGAGCGCACGCTGCCGAAGGGCCTGGGCAAGCTCAACGTGCGCGGGGTTCCGGTGTGGTCGATCGGGTTGTCCTTCGTGGTCGGCGAGATCGCGTTCCTGCCGTTCCCGAGCTGGCAGTCACTGGTCAGCGTGATCACCTCGGCCACCGCGCTGATGTACGCGTTCGCCCCGATCTCGATGATCGCGCTGCGCAGGCGCGACCCGGACCGCCCGCGCCCGTACCGCGCGCCGATGCCGAAGGTGCTGGCGCCCGCGGGGTTCGTGGCCGCGAACCTGATCATCTACTGGGGCGGCTTCGACATCACGTGGAAGATCATGATCGCCGTGGTGATCGGCTTCGTCCTGTTCCTCATCGCGCGCGCGACGAGCTCCAAGTTGGAACTCATCCCGATCGACTGGAAGGCCGCGCAGTGGATCGCACCGTGGCTCGCCGGACACGTGCTCATCGGCTACCTCGGCCGCTACGGGGAGTCGGGCAACATCAGCGCCCTGCCGGAGTGGGTCGACCTGCTCGTGGTGATCGTGTTCAGCCTGGCGGTGTTCTACTGGGCCGTGAACGTCGCGGTGGACAGTGACAAGGTGAAGGCGGCGGTCGAGCGGGAGGCGCTGGAGCTGGCCGTGCAGTGATCTCGCGGGTGACCGGTTTCCCTCGCGGGAGACCGGTCACCGGCGCCGCCACGCACCGGGCGTCGTGCCTTCCCGGCGGCTGAACACGCGGGTGAGCGCGGCGTTGGACTCGTACCCCACCCGAGCGGCGATCTGCGCGACGCTGAGGTCGGTCTCGCGCAGCAGCCGCTTGGCCTGGTGCAGCCGCCACGACGTGAGGTAGCTCAGCGGCGTCTCGCCGACCACGGCCCGGAACGCGGCCGCGAACGCCGAGCGCGAAAGGCCGGCCTCGCGGGCCAGCGCCTCGACGGTCCACGGGCGCGCGAGGTCGGCGTGCAGCGCGCGCGTGGCGGCGGCGAGGCGCGGGTCGCGCTGGGCGGCGAGCCAGCCCAGGTTGCCGCCTCCGCTGTCGCAGAACACGCGGACGGCCTGGATGAACAGCACGTCCGCGAGCCGGCTGGTCACGAGGCGGGAGCCGAGACCCGCGCCGGCCTCCTCGCGGGCGAGCAGGTCGAACGTCGCGCGCAGTTGCTCCCCGGCCTCGCCGTGCAGATCGAGCAGGAACAGCGGCGGCAGCATCGCGAACAGCGGCTCGGCCGCGGTGGCGTCGAACGAGAACCGGCCGGACACGATGTCGGTGCGCTCACCGGTCCCGCCGTGCGCCGCGACGGTGCGTTCCGGCTCGGTGAGCAGGGTTTCGCACTCGAGGAGCTCCCGGCCGGGCTCGTCTTCGAGCTTGAACCGCGCGCCGGCACGCACGACGAAGCAGTCTCCCGCCGTGAGCCGGCGCGGTTCGCCCACGTGCTCGCCCGTGAGCACGCACGAACCGGAGGCGATCAGCACGAGGCGGGTGGTCTCGGGCGCGTGGAAGGCGATGCCCCACGGCGCGCCGGCCTCGATCCGCACGTACCGCGATTGCTCGATCCGCATCGCGGTGAGCACGTCCTCCACCGGATCCATGGGGGCTCCTGGACGATCGGACAACGATTGCGGACCCGAAGGTAACACTCGTCCGGTCTGGCGGTTCTAGCGTGGGTCGCATGAAGATCACCGAACTGTTCGACCTGACCGGCAGGACTGCCCTCGTCACCGGGGCGAGCCGGGGGATCGGCGCCGCCGTGAGCCGGGTGCTGTCGGAGGCGGGCGCACGCGTGGTGCTGGTCGGCCGGTCCGCGGAGACCCTGGCTGCGGTGGCGCGCGAGCTCCCGGGTGACGCCGACGTGGTCGCCGCCGACCTGGCACGCCCGGACGCCCCGGCCGAGATACTCGCCGCCGCGGGCCCCGTCGACGTCCTCGTCAACAACGCCGGCAATGGCACGGGCGCGGGTTTCGCGGACTCGCTGCAGCTCACCGACGTCGACGAGGCCTGGGCGGTGTACCTGCGCGCCCCGATCGTGCTGTCCGGCCTCGCCGCCGCCGGCATGGCCGCGCGCGGCGGGGGCAGTGTCGTCACCCTGTCGTCGGGCGCCGCCCACCAGGGCCTGCCCGGGTTGTCTGTCTACAGTGGACTCCGGGCCGGCGCCGAAGGCGCCACCCGCGCGCTGGCCGCCGAGTGGGGCTCCCGCGGCGTCCGCTTCAACGCCGTCAGCCCCGGTGCTGTCCGGACCACCCTCGGCGCCTGGATCGTCAACGACGACTCGGCCCGGGCGAAGTACCTGGAAACCGTGCCGCTGGGCCGGGTCGGTGAGCCGGACGATGTCGCTGCCGCCGTGTTGTTCTTCGCGTCCCCCGCGTCGTCGTACATCACCGGCCACACCCTCACCGTCGACGGCGGCTGGGTCACGACGGCGCCGTCGCCGGTGGGCTGAGCCGGATCCACTGACCGCACCGCCGGCCGGGTCCCGATGTCCTTGCCGGATGAATCCCGTGGGGGTTCTCGGCGTGGTCGGTATCCGGACGCGGTTGACTTGTCAGCGCTCTGTGCCGCCTGACGGCTCCGAATCCGCCGTCGCCGGTGGGCCGAGCAGGATTCTGGCTTTCGCCGTGGTGAACTCGGGCGCCGGGCACTGGACGGGAACACGCTGCGGGTGCTCGACGTCGGCGGCGGAACCGGTGAGCCGCCGCGCTGGCTCGCGGCGGAGGGCACTCCGTGCGCGTCGTCGCGGTGCCCCGGCACGTCGAGGCCGCGGCCGGGATCCCCGGCGTGACGGCAGAACTCCGCGACGAGACGCTGGGGGGCACTCGGCCCTGGCGGGGTGTTGTGCGCGACGGCGATCAGCCGGTATTTGTCGCCGCCGGAAAGCCGACGCGGCCGGCGAGGTCATCGGCACCGGAAGGTACGACGGTCACGTCGGGTTCGTTCCCGCTCTTTCCCACCGCCGCGGAGATGGCCGCCGAGCTGCCGTCGGCCGGTGTTCGCGACGTCGACGTGTTCGGCGTGGCAGGTCCTGCCTGGACGGCGCTTGACGTTGAGCAACGCCGGCCCGCACCTCCTCGCCGCCGGAAAAGCTTAGGCAGGGGCAAAATCGCTTGACTCCCGCAGCAGACTCGCCGGTATGGGGTCGTGGGGGCGGTTGCAGCTGGTCGCGGTGTTCGGGTCGGCGGGGGAAGGGCTGGTGCTGTCGGCGATTCCGCTGCTGGCCGTGTCGATCACGACCGACCCGCGGGAGATTTCGCTGGTGACGGTGGCCGGGCAGGCGCCGTGGTTGGTGTTGTCGTTGTTCGCGGGCGTGGTGATCGACCGGGCGCGGCGGACGGCGGTGCTGGCAGGGGCGTACGCCGTGCTCACCGCGGCCGCCGTGGTGCTCGCCGTGGCCGGGTCGGTGCGCGGGCTGAGCCTGCCCGTGGTGGCGGTGGTGGCGTTCGTGGTCACCACGGCGCAGGTGTTCGGCGACGGGGCGAGCGGCGCGCTCGTGCCGGACGTCGTGGGGTCCGACCGGCTGGCGGCGGCGAACGCGCGGCTGCAGGTGATCGACCGGGGGCTGGTGCAGTTCGTCGTCCCGCCGGTGACGGGTGTGCTGCTGGGGATCGGGGCGGGAATTCCGGCGTGGGGCGCCACGGCGGCGGCGGTCGTGGCGTTCGCCTTGGTGCGCGGGATACCGTCGGCGCCGCCGGTCAAGTCGCCGTCGCACCCGGTGCGCGACATCGGCGAAGGTCTGCGGTACCTGGTGGGCACGCCGCTGCTGCGGTCGATCACGATCACTGTCGCGCTGGGATCGTTCGCGGCGAGCGCGGGCAACGCGATGCTGGTGCTCTTCGCGACGCAGGTGCTGCACCTCGGGCCCACCGGCTACGGCGGGCTGCTCGCGTGCCTGGCCGTGGGCTGGGTCGCGTCGTCGTTCGTGATCGACCGGGTGGTGCGACGGCTGGGCTACTCGTGGTCGATGCGGCTGGCGCAGAGCTGCGCGGTGGTGGCGCAGCTCGCGATCGCTGTGGTGCCGCCGTGGCCGCCGGTCGTGGGGCTGGTGCTCGTGTTCCTCACGGCGACCACGCTGGTGTGGAATGTCTGCTCCCAGTCCTCACGCCAGCGCTTCACGCCGTCGCCGTTGCTGGGCCGCGTGCTCACCAGCCACCGCGCGCTGGCGTGGGGCCTGACCCCACTCGGCGCGCTCGCCGGAGGGTTCGTCGCCGCGCAGGTGAGCCTGCGCGCGGTGTGGGTGATGAGCGCGCTGATCCAGCTTGCCGGTGCCGCGGTGGTGTGGTGGCAGCTTTCGCCGTCCGCCTTCCGCGATGCGGAACTTGCTCAGGCCCGCTTGGGCAGCTTCCAGCCCGGCCGCGGGAAGTGACACGAGTACCCGTTCGGATACGTCCGCAGGTCGTCCTGGTGCTCGGGCTCGGCTTCCCAGAAGTCGCCGGCGGGGGTGACCTCGGTGACGACCTTGCCGGGCCAGAGGCCGGAGGCCTCGACGTCGGCGATGGTGTCTTCGGCGACCTTCTTCTGCTCGTCGTTGGTGTAGAAGATCGCGGAGCGGTAGCTCAGGCCGATGTCGTTGCCGTTGGTTGGCGGTTCTTCGTGGTCGGGTCGTGGACCTGGAAGAAGAACTCGAGCAGGTTCCGGAAGTCCGTCTGCGAGGGGTCGTAGAGGACCTCGATGGCCTCGGCGTGGGTGCCGTGGTTGCGGTAGGTGGCGTTGGGTGTGTAGCCGACGCGGGTCGACACGACGCCGGGCTGGTGGCGGAACAGCTCCTCCATGCCCCAGAAACATCCGCCGGCGAGGATCGCCTTTTCCGTCGTCATGGTTCGCCATCGTGGCCGCGCCGCAGCAGGCCGAGCACGAGCGCGAGCGGCGGCCACGCGTCCCGCCCGCGCCGGGTGGCCGCGAACGACCGCAGCCGCACGTCCGGCCCGGTCAGCGGCAGCAATGCCACCTCCGGCCGAGTCGGGCGCGCGACCGGCAGCAGCCCGACGCCGGGCCCCGCGACGATCAGGTCCTCCACGAGATCGAGGCTGTCGGCCAGGTGCGTGACGCGCGGGGTGAACCCGACCATCGACGCCAGAGTGCGCACCACGTCCTCGTCGGCGCGGTTGCGGGAATTGCCGATCCAGTCGTGGTCGCGGAACGCCTCGAACACGGCCAGCGTGCCCTCGCCGGCCACCCGGGTCGCGTCCGCCGCCGGCACGCCCAGTCCCCACGCGGCCGTCCACAGAGGACGGACATCGAGTGACGGGTCCGTGGTCGCGGGCGCGAGGTCGTAGTCGTAGACCAGCGCCAGGTCGATGTCGTCGGTCAGCAGCTGGGCCAGGGCTTCGGCAGGTTCGTACTCGCTGATCACCAGCTGCACCCGTGGCTGCGTCCGCGCCAGCCGGTCGGCCGCCGGCAGCAGAGCACGCCGGATCGCCGTCGCGAAGCCCGCCACCCGCACGGTGCCGGCCGGCTCCGCGTGCGGATCCAGATCCGCCCGCGCCGCCTCCACAGCGGCCAGGATCGTCACGGCGTGCTCGGCCAGCCGCCGCCCGGCCGGGGTCAGGCGCACGCGCCGGCCGTCCGGTTCGAGCAGGGGCGCCCCCGTCTCCCGGGCCAGCGCGGAGATCTGCTGCGACACCGTCGACGTGGTGGTGTCGAGCACATCGGCGACCGCGCGCATCGAGCCGAGCCGCGACAGCTCGAGCAGGAACTGCAGCCTGCGGGTGTCCATGCCGCCATTGTCCAGGGTTCCCGAACAGTACGTCCACGATCGGCACGTGGACATGAACGGTGGGCGTCGGTTCTCCTGGACGCGTGCTCTTTTCCTCCACCCGCGCCGGGGCGGCGCTCGCCGTCGCCGCGATGCTCTGCGTACAGCTCGGCCTGGCGCTGTCCGTCGGCCTGTTCGACCGCGTCGGGCCCGAGGGCGCCGCGTGGCTGCGGCTCGCCTGGGCCGGGGTGCTGCTGCTCGTGCTGGTCCGCCCGCGCCCGTCCTCCTGCAGCCGCTCGTCGCTGCTCGCATGCGTGCTGCTGGGCGTCGTCACCGCCGGCATGACGATGCTGTTCATGGCCGCCGTCGCGCGGCTGCCGCTGGGCACCGCGAGCGCGCTGGAGTTCCTCGGCCCGCTCACGGTCGCGATCACCCGCGGACGCGGCGGCAAACGCCTGTGGCCCGTGCTCGCGGCGGTCGGCGTGCTGCTGCTGACCGAACCGTGGGAGGGCGGGGCGGATCTGCTCGGTGTCGGCTACGCACTCGCGTCAGCGGTCTGCTGGGCCACCTATATCGTGCTGACGCAGCGCGTCGGTGACGAGGTGTCGGGTGTGCGCGGCCTCGCGGTGTCCATGCCGGTGGCGGCGATCGTGGCCACGCTGGTGCAGGGGCCGGCGGTGTTCGGGCACCTGTCGTGGGAGCTGCTGCTCGCCGGGCTCGGACTCGCGATCCTGCTGCCGGTGGTGCCGTTCAGCTTCGAGATGCTCGCGCTGCGGCGGCTCACGGCGTCGGCGTTCGGCACGCTCATGAGCCTCGAACCCGCCATCGCGATGACGATCGGGCTGCTCGTGCTCCACCAGGTGCCCGACCTCGCCGCGGCTGCGGGAGTGCTGTTCGTGGTGGTCGCGGGCATCGGTGCCGAACGCACGGGTGCGCGGGAACCCGTTGCGTCGCCTTAGGTTTCGGCCAGGCGCGCCCGGCGCGTCCGCAGGAAGGCGCGTTCGGTGTCGTTGCCGGCCAGGCTGATCGCCTCGTCGTAGGCGGCGACGGCTTCCGCGGTCCGGCCCAGCCGCGTGAGCAGATCGGCCCGGGTGGCCGGCAGAAGGTGGTACCCCGGCAGGTCCAGCTCGTCCACGGCGGACAGCGCCGCCCCCGGACCGTGCACCTCGGCGACGGCGACCGCCCGGTTGAGCGCGACGACCGGGGTCGGGGAGTGCTGCAGGAGCTGGTCGTAGAGCGCCAGGACCTGCGTCCAGTCGGTGGCCGGCCCGTCGGTGTGCACGGCGTTGATCGCGGCTTGCAGCTGGTACGGACCCGGCTGTCCCCGGCGCAGGCAGCGGCGCACCAGCTCGTGCCCCTCGGTGATCAGCTCGTGGTTCCACCGCGACCGGTCCTGGTCCGACAGCACCACCAGCTCACCCGAAGGCCCGACGCGAGCAGGCCGGCGCGCTTCGGTGAGCAGGAGCAGCGCCAGCAGGCCGAGTACCTCCGGCTCGTCCGGCATCAGCTCGGCGAGCGCCCGCGCAAGGCGGACGGCTTCCAGACACAGGTCCGTCCGCACCAGCTCGCCCGACGTCGACGTGTAGCCCTCGTTGAAAACCAGGTAGAGCACGGTGAGCACGGGCGGCAGCCGGTCGGGCAGGTCGGCCGCGCCCGGCACCCGGTAGGGGATGCCCGCGTCGCGGATTTTCTTCTTGGCACGCACGATCCGCTGGGCGACGGTCGCCTCCGGCACGAGGTAGGCACGCGCGATCTCCGGCACCTCCAACCCGCCGAGCAGCCGCAACGTGAGCGCGGTCTGCGCGAGCGGTGACAGCGCCGGGTGGCAGCAGGTGAAGATCAGGCGGAGCTGGTCGTCGCGCACGGGTCCTGCCTCCTCCGGCTCGTCGGGCTGATTCAGCAGCAACGCCTGCGCGTGGCGGGATTCGCGAGTGGATTCGCGGCGCAGGCGGTCGATGGCGCGGTTGCGGGCGGTCGTCACGATCCACCCGCCGGGGTTGGGTGGCAGCGCGTCGGCCCACCTGGTGACCGCCACCGCGAACGCGTCCTGCACGGCCTCCTCGGCGAGCCCGATGTCGCCGAGCAGCCGCGTCAGCGTGGCCACGCAGGGGCCGTACTCCGCCCGGTAGACGCTGTCGAGGTCCACCGGCGTCTCAGCGTTCCGAGAGGTCGTCGAACGGGCGCACCTCGATCGGCTGCCCGCAGGCCAGCGCGCACTTCTCGGCCCACGCCAGCGCCTGGTCGAGGTCGTCGCACTCGATCACCCAGAACCCGCCGAGCTGTTCCTTCGTCTCGGCGAACGGGCCATCGGTGATCGTGACCGTGCCGTCGCCGGGCCGCACGACCGTGGACGCGTGCGAGGGCCGAAGGCCGCCGACGAACACCCACACCCCGGCGGACTTCATGTCCTCGGTGACCTGACCGGTCCGGGCCAGCATCGCCTCGAAGTCGTCCTCGGGCTCCGGTTTGCTCTCGTCGAGCTGGACGGCGAGCAGGTACTGCTTCACGGCGGGCTCCTTCGCTCGGGCGACCGGTCCGTTCGCCGGTCCCTCACCCTGCCCACGAACGGGCTCGACGCCATTCGACACCACGAAGGACGAAATTTCTCGGTTTTGCCGTGTTTCCGGCCGCCCTACACGTCCGCGAGGTCTTCTGGCGCTTGCTCGCGTAGTGGATCGCCCACGCGGCGGCGTCGAACGCGAGGCCGGTGAGCGGGTTGCCCATCGCGATCATGGCGAACGCGCGCCGACCGTGCGGTCCTGGTCGTAGAGGTACTGCTGCACCACGAACCGCGACGCGAACACCAGCGTCGCCGTGGCCGTGGTCAGCCCCGGGATGAGCCCCGCGAAGGAGTCGGGCCCACGGTCGGGTGGTCCGGGCGTCACCGTGCGGTGGGTCCGGCTCACGGCGAGCCGCCCCACCCGCGCGGCGCCCGGTTGCCTCGCCTCGCAGGAAGGGCCGCTTACCTGGGAGTGCGTACTTCTGGATCACCTCCGCGGTCCTTAGGCTGGGGGTATGCACGTGGAAATCTGGAGCGATGTCATCTGTCGGTGGTGCTACCTCGGGAAGGCGCGGTTCGAGGCGGCGCTGGAGGGGTTCGAGCACCGGGACGAGGTGGAGGTGACGTTCCGGTCGTTCGAGCTGGACCCGTCGCGCGACACGGTGGAGCCGTTGCAGGAGATGCTGACCGCGAGGTACGGGCCGCAGGCGGTGGAGATGGAGGAGCGCCTCGCCGGGCTGGTCGCGGAGGTCGGGCTCGGGTACCGGTCGGACCGGGAGATCGGCAACACCTTCGACGCCCACCGGCTGATGCACCTCGCGCGCGAGCGCGGGCTGGAACACGACATGGTGGACGCGTTGTTCAAGGCCAACTTCGCCGAGGCGCGCCCGCTGTTCACCGGGGACACGCTGCTCGACGTGGCGGTGGAGGCCGGCCTGGACCGCGACAACGCGAGCCGCGTGCTGGCCGATCCGGCGGCCTACGCGGACGCGGTGCGCGCGGAGGAGCGGGAAGCGGCGCAGCTCGGCGCGACCGGGGTGCCGTTCTTCGTGCTGGACCGGCGCATCGGCGTCGCGGGTGGTCAGGCCGTCGAGGTGTTCGCGCAGGCGCTCGAGCGCGCGTGGGGCGAGCGCGCGGCGTAACCGGAGTCCATTGTGGACGGCAGGCTCAGCCGGACCAGCCGCTGAGCCGGTCGAGCAGCCGTTCCAGTACTTCCGGGTCGGCGGCGACCGGCGCGCCCGACACGGGCTCGTCCACGAGGGTGCGGCGTTCCTGGCGGCGTGGCAGGCGGACCTGGCCTGCCGTCATGCCGCCGGGCAGCGGCATCTCGCACCACGTGAGGCGGCCGTTGCGCAGGGGCTCGACGCCGATCCGCTCGCCGGGCGCGGTGCGCGGCGGGTTCGGGCCGACCAGGTCGTCCTCGATCTCGACCACCAGCACCTCGCCGCGCAGCTGCAGGCGCACGGTGATGAACGCGGGGGCGGCGGCACTGCTCTGGTCCACGATGTCGCCGACGAGCCGCGACGTGGTGGCGGTGACCTGTTCCAGCATCGGCAGGAGCGACCAGTCCGTCAGGATCAGGCGGACGAACAGCTCGGTGCACGGAACCGCACTGGGCTGAGCCACCAGTCGGAGATCGTCCACCTGGGTGGTGCGCGTGCTCAAGCCTCACCTTCCTCGTCGGCTCACTGCCGCCCTCCGCGGGCGGGACCGGTTGGGGCATCATGCCATCGACCTCCCGCCGGTTCGCGACGGGAGGTCGATGTGCGTGTCCGCACGCCTCACGCATCCGGATTCGCTCGGTGAACGCCCCAGGTCACAGCTTCGAGGTGCCGGCCGGGGAGTTCGAGAAGTCGGCGTGGTCGTCGTGATCGGGCCTGGGTGTGTCCGGTGGCCGCCGAACCGGCAAGATCTGCTCAGCTGTCCTTTTCGCCCAGGTCCCAGTACAGGCCGGTCATGATCGCGACTGCCTCGCGCGCCAAGGGAGCGAGCAGGTGCTCGTCGGGGGCGTGCTGCGCGCAGGCCGGGTACGAGTGGGGGAGCCAGATCGTCGGCATGCCGAGGACTTCCGCGAACGCGTCGTTGGGGATCGTGCCGCCGAGGTTGGGCAGCAGCACGGGCGCGCGGCCCGTGGTGCGGGCGACGGAGCCGGCGGCCCAGCGCACCCAGGGGTGACCAGGATCCGTGCGCGTCGGCGGCCGTGTCTCGGTGACCGCGACGTCGACCATCGGAAAACCGCGTTCCGCCAAGTGGTTCCGCAGGGCCGGCTCGAGTCCGGCGAGGTCCGTGCCCACCACCGACCGCAGCTGCAGCGTCGCTTCCGCGCGGCCCGGGATGGCATTCACCGGTGACGCGGGCGTGCCGGCGAGGAAGGCCAGGACTTCGACGGTGTTCCAGCCGAACAGCCGTTCTGCCGGCGTGAGATCCAGCTCGCCCCAGTCCTCGTCGACGGCCGGGTCGTCCGCGCCACCGCCGACGGGCACGGTGGCCAGCGCCGCGCGCACGGACTCCGGGATCGCCGGGGGGCGCAGTCCTGGCACCAGAATCCGGCCCCGGCCGTCCACAAGGGACGTGATCGCGGCGGCCAGCGTGGTGGCCGCGTTGCGGAGCACGCCACCCCAGTTGCCGGAGTGGTGGTCGCGCGGGCGCAGGTCCGCGGTGAGCGTGAACTGCGTGACGCCGCGCGAGCCGAGGAACAGGGTCGGGAGGTCGGCGCGCACGCGCGGCCCGTCGGAGGCGATCAGCACATCCGCGCGCAGCTCGTCACGCAGCTCGCCGCACACCTCGACGAGGCCGGGGGAGCCGCGTTCTTCACCGGTTTCGATGAGCACGACGAGGTTGAACCCGAGCTGCCCGCGTGCGCGCAACACCTCGCGCAGGGCGAAGAGGTTGAGCGTGTGCTGGCCCTTGTTGTCGGCCGACCCGCGGCCGTACCAGCGCTCGTCCTCGGCGATCAGCGTCCACGGATCGAGGCCCTTGCGCCAGCGGGGCGCCTCGCCGTTGACGACGTCGCCGTGGCCGTAGAGCAGCACCGTGGGGCGGTCGACGGACTCGTGGCGGGTCGCCACCAGCAGCGGGCACTCGGGAGCGAGGGGGTTCTCGGCCACGCGAGTGCGGCAGCCGAGGGCTTCCAGCGCCGGAGCCAGCTCGTCGGTGAGATACGCGCGCAGCCGCGGGTGCCCGTCCGCGAGATTGCTCTCGGTCCGGTACGCCACGCGGCGGGCGAGCTCGGCGAAGAGCTCGCCGGAGTCGAACCGCTCCAGGGCCTGGTCGATCGTGTCCGCGCGCTGCATCGAGCACCTTCCGGTCGGGGACGCCGCGGTCCGTTGTAGCACCCGGCCCCGACGGAAATGGACTCAACCTTTTCGCGGTGCCGCTCGTCTGACCGGTCATGTACGCGCGCGAGGACCGGCATGGCCCGAGGTGACAGCGAGTTCGCGGAGTTCGTCCGCGCGGTCTCGCCGCGGCTGCTGCACGCGGCCTACCTGCTGACCGGTGACCGGCACCAGGCAGAGGACGACGTCCAGACCGCGCTGGTGCGCACGTACACGTCCTGGCCGCGGATCCGCAGGCAGGACCCGTTCGCCTACGCGCGCAAGGTGCTGGCCAACCACGTGATCGACCGCTGGCGCCGCCCGTACCGGGAGCAGGCCACCGAGGACGTGCCCGAGCGCGCCGTCGAACGCGACTTCACCGTCGGCGTCGCCGATCAGGAGTGGCTCATGCGGGCGCTGGCCCTGTTGAGCGCGCGGGAACGGGCGATCGTGGTGCTGCGGCACTTCTGGGACCTGTCGGAGGCCGACGTCGCGGCCGAACTGAAGGTGTCCCTGGGCACCGTGAAGAGCACCAACTCGCGCGCGCTGGCGAAGATGCGCGTCACGGCCGCCGAGCGGCACTCGTGCGCGGCGGGGCAGGCGTCGTGACTGATCCCGAAGCGCTGCGCGGGGTGCTGGCGGAGCCACCCGCCGTCGAGTTCACAGCAGTGGACTTGGCCGATGTGATGCGGCGGGGACGCCGTCGCCGTCGCGTGCGCCGGCTTTCGGCCGCCGCGGCGACGGTGGTCGTGCTGGTCGGCGTCGTCGTGGGCGCGCAGCTGCTGCGGACGCCCGATTCGCCCGCCGTGACCACGCTGACGGTCACGGCCGCCCAGCCCGAGCGACGCGCGGCGGCCCCGATCGGCGAAGTCGTGGGCACCAAGGTCGAGGACCCGGAAGGCGAGGTGGTGCTGTTCTTCGAACGCACACCGACCGGACCTGACACCTCGCCGTACCAGCTGGTGCTGGGCCACCGCACAGGCGAGGGCATCACCGCCGAGCTCGCCACCGGCTCCCGCGCGAGCTCACCCGGCTTCCACGCGCTCACCGCGGGCCGCCCGGGCCAGGACGTGCCGCTCTACGGCTACTACTCCGGCCCAGCCGCCCGCATCACCGCGGAGGTGGGCGGCCTGCTGTACAGCGCCGACACGCAGCGCGTCGAGGCCTTGTCGGTCACGGTGTTCTGGTTCCCCCGCCGCGACACCACCGTCTTGGGCGGCATCGCGACGGTGCCGATGAACGCGTACAACACGGTGGGAGACTCGCTGCCGAAATGACGCGGCTCAGACCGTCCGCGCCGCTTCCCAAGCCGCGCTCGCGCTGAAGTACGTGTCGTAGATTTCCTGGACCTCCAAGAGGCTTTCGGGGGCCGCTTTGCCGTACGCGATGCGCTCGAGGTGGCGGAAGTACTCGAAGCGCTCGACACCCGGGGTGATGACGATGAGCAGGTCGGCGTCTTCGCCCGGTGCGGCCGCGAAGGCGTGGGTCAGGTTGGGCGGCACGACGACGAGGTCGCCGCGGTCGGCGGTGACGACGGTGTCGCCCGAGAGGACCTGGACGGTGCCGCCGAGGACGTAGAACAGCTCGGCCGAGCCGGCGTGGTGGTGGGGCGCCGCGCCGTTGGCGCCGTCCTTGAGCGCGACCTGGATGGTCGACAGGGCGCCGCCCGTGGAGCTGCTGTCGGCGAGCAGCTTGACGGTCGTGGGTGCGCGGCCGATGACCTCGGCGTCGCCCGACCGCACGATCACGGAATCGTCGAAGCTGGGAATGACGATGGACATGCGAAGCCCCCAGGAAGTCCGTCGTGGGATCGCGGCGGCGCCGGATCCGCGGCGAACCTACCACGACCCGACCGGCCCCAGCGTCGTGAATTCCCCCAGTGCGCCAACGGTTTTCCGTGACGGGACACGCACTGGCGAGCAGGAGGGGTGCCTGCGTACAGCGGAACGGAGGCGCCCCTCCTCTTGCGCACCGGGAGCGATCATGTCCGCACGCCACGCCATCGAGACCTGATCTTCACCAACGCCGCGCACGTCGACTCCCGGAACTTCGCCGCGGCGAGCTGTTCGCCCACGGCACCTTCGCGGGCGGCGCCCCGGCGACGGGGCGCGAAGCCGTCGAGCGGTACTTCCACGACGCGCTCGTGCTTCTACCCCGATGGCACCCCACGCACCCGCCACCTGACCAGCAACGTGCGCGGCCACGTCGACGAGGCCGCCGGCACCGCCACGGCCCACAGCTACTGGACCGCGCTGCAGGCCGCGCCCGGGCTGCCGCTGCAGCCCATCGCGTCGGGCCACTACGACGACCGCTTCGAACGTTCGGACGGCGTGTGGCACTTCGTCGAACGGCGCCCGCGCGTGGCGCCGGCCGGGGACCTCAGTCACCACTTCAAAGCCGCGTGACCTGCCCGCTGCGCGCCGACGCCCGCCGCAACCGCGAACGGCTCGTCGCCGAGGCCAAGGCGGCGTTCCTCGCCCACGGCACGGGCGCGTCGCTCGAGGAGATCGCGCGCCAGGCCGGCGTCGGGATCGGCACGCTCTACCGCTACTTCGCGCACCGTGAAGCCCTGCTCGACGCGGTGTTCCAGGGCGAGGCGGACGCGCTGCTCGACTTCGGCCGGGAGCTGGCGCGCGCCGACGACGCGTTGGCCGCGCTGAGCACCTGGCTGAGAGCAGTGGTCGACCGGCACCGCGCGTGGCAGGCCATCGCGGCGGCGACGGGCCCGGACCGTCCGAACGCGACACTCGCCGCGTCGCGGATTCCCGTCGAGCAGGCCGGGAAGACGTTGCTCACCCGAGCGCAGAAGGCAGGGCGGCCCGTAAGGACGCGACGATCGCCGACCTCCTGCGCCTCGCCGGCGCCATCGGCCAGGCAGCCGACGAAACGCCGGACGACCCGAAGCTGGCGGACCGCCTGCTGCACCTCGTGGTGGACGGGCTGCGGGCTCAGCCGCGCACGGGCAAACGCGCGAGGTAGTGGTCGCGGGCTGTGAGGCTCGTGCCCAGGTGACGCACGAGCGGCTCGAAAAATGAGCTGCGGTACGTCGAGTCCGTGACCGCGCCCGCCGCGAAGTACAGCGCGGAGAACGCGCCGATGAACAACGACACCTGCAGCAGCTCGTTGGCGATCGGCACCTGGATCCCGAACAACGTGCCCGGTGTCGGGTCGTGCCCGACCCACGATTTGATCACCGGCGCGCGAACCGTGATCACGCCGAACGCCACGAAGAACACGAAGGTGAGCACCGACAGCACGAGCGTCTGCAGGATCTGCGTGAGCAGCAGGACGAGCACCATGTTCGCCCGCTCCAGCTCGGTCAGTGGCACCCGCTCCGGCGCGGGATCGGCGCACGAAGCGAACGGGGTCCCGTCCAGCGTGTCCGGTTCGGCGGGCTGCTCCGCCTTGGTCAGCGACCGGACCTCGTCCGACAGCGTGGACACGCGAAACAGCACCGCCACCACCGAGAACAGCCCGACGACAGCCGGGTCCGGTGCCTCGTGAGGTCGGCGGTCACCTGTCAGATCTCGGTGGTGAAGAAACCGAACAGGGTGAACAGCAGGAGCAGCGGCAGAGCGCGACACGTGAGGTCACCGAGGCGGCCGAGCTGGCGGAACGCGGCCCGCAGCGCCCAGCCGAGAATGGACCCGCCGCCGAAGAACGCCGCGACCAACCCCGACCGGCAGCGAGTCGTGCGGCGGGGCCGCGGCATCGACGATCAGGTTGAGCACCAGGAACACCGCGGCGACCCCGAGCGCGACGGGCGTGCCCCGCCGCGCCGGCACGCGCCGCCGGACCCAGCGCGCGGCGAGCCACGCGCCGGCCGACGGCACCACCACGTACGCGAGGAGCACGGCCAGGTAGAGCAGCGCGAACCAGGTCTGGTCCATCCGGCGGGCGAACTCGTCGTCGCTGCCGCCGTCGAGCACCGACGTCGCCGTGGTGAACAGCAGCCCGAGCACCACGAACACCTCGGCGGGCACGATCCGGACCAGCAGGTGCGCCGGGCGCCCGCGTACCACCGACGGCAGACCGCGCCGCCGGAACCACTGCTCGGCGGCTTCGCGGTCGTAGCGTTCGTGTGTGGTGCCCACGTCGGGTGACCTCAACGGGACCCGCGTGAACTCTCCTGGCGGAACGCGGTCAGCCGCGGCGGCGCTTGCGCAGTGCGTCGCGTGTGCGCCGACCGACCAATAACGTCGGCACCGACAGCGCCGTACCCACGCCGAGCGGCAGTCCCTGCTGCCACGCCGGCGCGCCGAGCGCCACCGGCGTCGCCGAGTCCTGCGCGTCGAAGTCGCTCACCCCGCCCCAGCGCGACGGTGGCAGGACGATGAAGCGCGCCTTGCCGATCACGTCCTCGACCGGCACCGTGCCGTTGATCCCGCCGCCGCCCTGGCAGCGGGAGTCGCACGAGTCGTTGCGGTTGTCGCCCATGACCCAGAGGCTGCCCTGCGGCACAGTGACCGGGGCGAACGAGTCCTGGGCCGGGTTGTTCGGGTCGACCCAGTGGATGTAGGGCTCGTCGAGCGCCTTGCCGTCCACGATCACCCGGCCCTGCGGGTCACAGCACTGCACCGTCTGCCCGCCGACGGCGATCACTCGCTTGACGAAGTCCTGCTCGTCCGGCGGCGCGAAGCCGACGAGCGAGCCGATCTCGCGCGCCGCCTTCGCGAAGATGTTGCTCGGCTCCTGCGGCGCGATCTCGTGTTCCGTCCACGGGCCCGGCCCGCGGAACACGATCACGTCACCCGGCGACGGGTCGGTGAAGTCGTAGGTGACCCGGTCGACGACCACGCGGTCGCCGAAGCACCCCGTGCAGCCGTGCAGCGTGGTCTCCATGGACTCGGACGGGATCATGAAAACCTTCGCCACGAACTGCTGGATCAGGATCGTGAGCACGAGGGCGATCACGATCAGGATCGGCAGTTCCTGCCAGAACGGACGTTTCTTGCGCGCCTTGCGTCCGCGACCGTCCGAACCGGACGACTCGCCCTCACCGTCCTGATCAGGACGTTCGGGGTCACTCTCGGCGGAACCGCGGGGGATGGGGTCGACCACGGGGCCAGGCTACCGACTTCCCGCTCGCCGCGGCCGCAGCGCCACCGATCACGATCGGGGCGTTGTCCCGCTGAAGGGGATCGCCGGGGTTTCCCTGAGTGCCGCGCGCTCAGCGTGAAGTGATCTTGACCGGAGGGAGCCGGTGGGGACACACCCGTGCTGAAATGCGGGAACCTGGTGCTGGGCGAACTGGATCCGGTGCTGCGCGCCGTGCGCGACACCGGTCCCGTGGCCCGCGTGCGGACGACGGCGGGTGCCGAAGCCTGGCTCGTCACCCGGCTCGCGGAGCTCAGGCCGCTGCGGCTCGACCCGTGGCTGGGCGGGACCGATCCGGCCGCCCGGCCGCGGTACGTGCGCACGTCCGTGCTCGACCTGGCGGTGTCCGACGCCGAGCCGGCCGCGGCCCGCGAACGCCGCGGTGACATCCGCAGCGCCCTCGTGCCACTTCACCGACTGGACGATGCAGCGGCCGGCCGCCGCGTCGCGGATGGGCGACGAGCAGATCGACGTCGTGCTCGCCGCCGGACCCCCGGCCGGCCTGCACAACGACTTTTCGCTGCCGCTGGCGTTCGGGACCCGGTGCGACCTCGTCGGCGTGCCCGATCCGGACGGTCTCCTCGCGTTGCCCCTCGGCGCTGGCGAGGTCGACGCCGAGCACACCGCGGCCGCGGCGCTGGACGAGCTGTACGCCTACCTGCGCGAGCTCGCCCGCCGCAAGCGAAGCACCCCGGGCGACACCCTCGCGTCCACGCTGTGCGAGGTGATCCCGGAGGACGCCGACGTGTCGGGCCTGCTCGCGCTCGTCACGTCGAGCAACCTCGGCGCGGGCATCGCGTTGCCCGCCAGGCACCCCCGGCCGGCGCGGGCGCGTGCGGGCGGGCCGCGTCTGCTCGGCACGGCCGTGGAAGAGGTGCTGCGCGTCGTCCGGGTCGCCGAGTTCTGCGTGCCGCGGTACGTGGCCGAGGACATCGCCGTGGCGGGCGTGGTGATCCGCGTGGGCGACCTCGTGCTGTGCGACCACTGCTCGATCGGCTTCGACGACCTCGTGTTCACCGATCCCGAGCCTGCGCGCCGCGTACGCCGCTTTGCTGCGGCGGATGCCGGACTTGCGCCTTCCCGTTCATGAATCCCCATGCCGGGCCACGGAACTCGGCGACCAGGTGGGCGGGTCGATCGCCCGGCTCCCGATGACCTGGTGAGCGCCCGGCCTAGACTGCCGCGCATGCCCGAAGCTCTCGTCACCGGCGCGACAGCCGGAATCGGCGCGGCGTTCGCGCGCCGGCTCGCCTCGGACGGGTTCGGTGTCGTGCTCGTCGCCCGGGACGCGGCCCGGCTGGAGCGGTTCGCGCGCTCGCTGCGGGCGGACCACGGCGTGCCCGTCGAGGTCCTCGTGGCGGACTTGGCGACGGACGCCGGGATCGCGCGCGTCGAGCAGCGCGTGGCCACGGTGGACCTGGTCGTGAACAACGCCGGGTTCGGACAACGGGGCGAGTTCCTCGAGACCGAGGTGTCCGCCGAGCTCGACATGCTGCGGGTGCACTGCGAAGCCGTCCTGCGGATCACGAAGGCGGCGTTGCCCGGCATGCTGGCGCGCCGGCGCGGGGGAGTGATCAACGTGGCCTCGGTGGCGGCGTTCTTCTCGCGCGGCACCTACAGCGCGTCGAAGGCCTGGGTTGTCGTCTTCAGTGACAGCGTGCGCGAACAGGTGCGCGGCAGCGGTGTGCACGTGATGGCGCTGTGCCCCGGCTGGGTGCGCACGGAGTTCCACGAACGGTCCGGAATGGACACCGGCGGCATCCCGGACTCGCTGTGGCTGGACGGGGAGACCCTCGTCGCCGCCGCGATCCGTGACTTCCGCCGCGGCACGGCGGTGAGCGTGCCGGACGTGCGCTACAAGACCGCGGCGGCGCTGGGCAAGCTGCTGCCCCGCCCGCTGATGACGCGGATCGCCGCGCGGGCGGGCAGCAAACACTGACCCGGGCCGAAAACCTCGGCGTCCCCGGGTCCCAGTGCTCGAACGCTTCAGTGCCCGAAAGCCTCAGTGCTCGAAAGCCTCAGTGCCCGAACGCTTCGGCGAGCCACCACGAACCACCGTCGTCGGAGACCTTCGCGTCGATCACCAGCGGCGCTTCGCGAGGACCGTCGAGCCACTTCGTCACCGCTGCCAGGTCGCCCGGCGTGCGCACGGTGACGCCGGTGCAGCCGAACCCGCGCGCGATCGCCGCGAGGTCCGTGTCGGGGAAGCGCACCGTGTCGAGGTCGGCGTCGCCGAAGTGGTGGACCTCCGCGCCGTACGCGGCGTCGTTGTAGACGATCACCACGAGCGGCAGCCGTAGCCGCACGGCCGTCTCCAGCTCGGAGATCGCCATGTGGAACCCGCCGTCTCCGACGCCGAGCACGGGCAGCCGGTCCGGCCGCGCGAGCGCCGCGCCGATCGCCGTGCCCAGCCCGAGCCCGACACACTGGTAGGCCTGCGTGAAGCAGAACCCGTTCTCGTCTGGTACGGACAGGTACGCGCTCGGGTAACCCATGAAGTTGCCCGAGTCGATCGACACCACGCGCGGGGCGGGCAGCAGCTCGTCGAGGCGGGCGCTGAGCGTGCGCGCGTCGATGCGGCCGTCGCCGGAGCTGTCGAGGTGCGCCACGTCGTTCCAGCGCACCTCGGCGGCCAGGCGCGCCGCGACCTCGGGGCCGCGGTAGCCCTCGGCCTTGTGCCCGCGGGCTTCCAGCAGCTCCAGCACGTCGACGGCCGTGGCCGCGACGTCGCCGACCACGCCGAGATCGATCGGCCGGTGCGCGCCGAGCGCGGCCTGCTCGCGGTCCACCTGTACGAGCCGCGCCCGGGGCCCGAGCAGCTTGCCGTGGCGCGTGGTCCACATGTTCAGCGCGCAGCCCCAGCCCACGACCAGGTCCGCGTCCGCGATCAGGTCGGCGGCCAGCGGCGACGAGAAGCCGCCGCTGATCCCCAGTGACCACGGGTCGTCGTGGAAGAGACCGTTGGCCACCGCCGAGGTCGCGAGCAGCGCGCCGGTGACGTCGGCCAGCGCCCGCAGCGCGGTGGCCTGGCCACGGGCGCCGCGGCCGGCGATGAACACCGGGCGCCGCGCCTCGGACAGCAGCTCCGCCAGCTCGCCGGCGACCGCGGTCTCCGGCCGGATCGGCGCGGGCCCGGGCACGGCCGGCACTTCGCCGTGCGGCGGGGCTTCCTGCTGCTGCAGGTCGATCGGCAGGCTGAACACGACGGTCCGGTTCTCCTGCCGCGCGGTGCGGAACGCGCGGATCGTGTCGGCGAAGGCGGATTCCGCCGAATGCACGCGCTCGGCCACCGCGCCGACCGCGATGCCGAGCGCGTCCTGGTCGATCTTGAAGTTCGACAGCACGGCCGCCGCGGCGGCGTCGGCGGTCACCACGACCATCGGCGTGCGGCTCTTCGCGGCCTCGGTGATGCCGGTGATCGCGTTGGTCAGGCCGCAGCCTTGGTGCAGGCTGAGCACGGAGACCTGGCCGCTCATCCGCGCGTACGCGTCGGCCATGCTCGCCGCGCCGCCTTCGTGCCGCGCGGCGACGAAGCGCACGCCCGCCGCCCGCAGCGCGTTGGTCACCTCGAAGTTGCCGCTGCCGACCACACCGAAGGCCATGCCGACGCCGAGGTCGGCGAGCGTGCGCCCGACGAGTTCCGCGACCTTCATGCGCCACGCTCGACGAGCGCGAACACCCGGGCCGGGCTGCCCGAACCGCCGACGATCGGCAGCGGGCTGATCACCAGCATCGCCCCGGTCGCGGGGAGGTTCGCCAGGTTGCGCAGCTGCGTCAGGCCGAACTTGCCCGCGCCGAGCAGCAACTCGTGGCACGGGAAGGCCGGGTCGAGCCCGGGTGCCTGACCGGCGTCGGTGCCGACGGTCTCCACGCCGAGCCCCGCGATCGGCGTCTCCTCGGCGAGCCACTTGGCGCACTCCGGCGAGACGCCGGGGGTGTGCGAGCCGGACTCGTCGGCGTTGAGGAACTCGTCCTGGTCGCTGGAGTGCACGTCCCAGCCGCTGCGGTAGAGCAGCCACGCGCCCGCGGGCAGCGCGCCGTGCTCGGCCTCCCACTCGCGCACGTCGTCGACCGACAGCAGGAAGTCCGGGTTGCCCTCGGCTTTCGCGGACGCGTCCAGCACCACCGCGGGCGCGACGAGCGTGCTCAGCGGTGCCTGGGAGACGTCGAGACCGTCCTTTCCGGACAGCCAGTGGACCGGCGCGTCGAAGTGGGTGCCGGTGTGCTCGCCGGTGTGGATGTCGTTCCAGTACCAGCGCGGGCCGCGCTCGTCGTACCGGCTGATCTCCTCGAGCCGGAACGGGATCGTGTTCGCGAACGGCTCGGGCAGCTGCAGGATCGGGGTGCTCGAGGTCAGCGGTGCGGTGAGGTCCACGACCTCGATGCCACCGCCGGTGATCGCCGCGCTCAGCTCGGCCAGCAACGACATGCGTCCTCCAGTGCTCGACGGTGAACTGCTCATCCGTGAAACCTGGGGGAGACCCTATGCCCCGCAAAGGGTTCCGGGGAACCGCTCAGCCGGCGCGCAGGCCGTAGAAGCCGGCGATGTGCCGCGTCACCTCGGCCGACGCGCGATCCGGGTCGCCGGTTTCGATCGCGTCGAGGATCCAGGTGTGCTCGGTCGCGAGTTGCCGCGCGGTGGCGGGCCAGTCGGCCGTCCGGGCGTACCCGGCGGTCATCTCGTCGCCCACGGCGTCGCCGAGCGAGGCGAGCAGCACGGCGGCGAGGTCGTTGTGCGCGGCGCGGGCGAGGCGGAGGTGGAAGCCGGAGTCGAGCTCGCGGAACCGCACGCGGGTCACGCCGGGGCGGCCCATCTCGTCGGTGACCTCCCGCAGCTGGTCGAGGTCGTCGGGCGCCACGCCGCGGGCCGCGCGCGCCGCCGACGAGCGTTCCAGTTCGAGGCGGATGGACATGAGGTCACCCGTGGCGAACCGCGACAGCGACAGGTGCAGCCGGAGCAGCTTGTGCAGCGCGCCGCTCGGCTCGCCGGCCACGACCGCGGCGGCGCTGCCCGTGGCAGCAGGTTCGAGCACGCCCGCCGCCTCCAGGGCGCGGATCCCGTCGCGTACGTGCGCGGGCCCGACGCCGAGCGCCCGGGCCAGGTCGCGTTCGGCGGGCAGCGGGTCGCCCGCGCCCAGCCGCGCGGTGAGGATCCAGTCCTGGATCCCCGCCAGCGCCTGGCCGGGTGACCCGAGGTACCGCACGTTGTCCGGTTGGCCCATCGATCGGACCGCCTCCTCGACCGCGTTGTCGGATTTCCGGCTGGTCCGAGCCTAGGTCAGCGGTGGTCAGACCACAATGTGGACTGCTCCAGCAAGTCCAGCTCGTCGGCCAGCGGCGCGAAGAACGCCTCGACGCCCGCGTCGTCGACCTCCGCGAGTGTGCTGGGGCGCCAGCGCGGTGAGCGGTCCTTGTCGAGGATCGCCGCCCGGATGCCCTCGGCCAGGTCGGGGTGCCCGAGGAACCGGCTGCACAGGCGGAAGTCCTGGCGCAGGCATTCCTCGATCGAGGTCATCCCCCGGGCCCGGCGGATGGCTCGCAGCGTCACCTTGAGTGCGGTCGGGGCGGCCGCAGTGAGCGCAGCGGCGGCCTCGCGCGGCCCCGGCTCGTCGATCGCTTCGAGGCGGTACAGCACCTCTTCGACGGTGGTCGCGCCGCCGTACGCGTCGTCGATCCAGCACCGGGCGCCTGCGAGTGGCGCCGGACCCGGGTCGACCGCCCGCGCCGCGACCGCCGGCCGGACGGGCGCGCCCGCGGCGAGATCGTCGACGAGGGCGGGCAGTTCGGCCGACGGCAGGTGGTGGTCCGCGAGTCCACAGTGGACCGCGTCAGCGGGGCCGGCGCGTCCGGCGGTGAGCGCGAGGTGCGTGCCGAGCTCGCCGGGTGCGCGGGCGAGCAGGAGCGCTCCGCCGACGTCGGGCGCGAGGCCGATCGCGACCTCCGGCATCGCGAGCACCGAGCGTTCGGTGACCACCCGGACCCCCACGTGCGCGCCGATTCCGATCCCGCCGCCCATCGTGATGCCGTCCATGAGCGCGACGACGGGTTTCGGATAGCGCGCGAGGCGCGCGTCGAGCCGGTACTCCTCGCGCCACAGCGTCAGGGCGACCGACGGATCGCTGACGGCCGACGAGTGCACCACGCCGATGTCGCCGCCCGCGCAGAACGCCCGCTCGCCCGCGCCGTCGAGTACCACGGCGGTCACCACAGGGTCTGACTCCCACTCGTCGAGGGCGGTCAGCATCGCCCGGATCATGCACAGGTCCAGGGCGTTCAGCGCCTCCGGCCGGTGCACGGTCAGCCTGCCGATCGCCCCTTCTCTGCGGGCCAAAACGGTGCTCAAGTCGGACACCTTCGCCTTCCTGCAGCCGGGTGGTGCTTGATCCCAGGGTTGCACATTTCATGCGCCCACTTCTATGGTCAGACCACATGCAAGGCAGGACCAGACGCGATACAGGTTTGTGGAGCGAGGTGTGGACACGGTGGGCGAGAGCGGCGGCGAACCGATCCGGGTGATGCTGGCCAAGATCGGGCTGGACGGCCACGACCGGGGCGTGAAGGTCGTCGCGCGGACCCTGCGCGACGCGGGCATGGAGGTGATCTACACCGGCCTGCACCGCAGCCCCGAGCAGGTGCTGGAGGCGGCCGTGCAGGAGGACGTCGACGTGCTCGGCGTCAGCCTGCTCTCCGGCGCGCACATGCCGATCTTCACCCGCATCTTCGAGCTGATCGACGCGATGCCCGACCGGCCGGGGTTCGCCATCGTCGCCGGCGGGGTGATGCCGGACGAGGACGAGGAGGCGCTCAAGAAGATGGGCGTCGCCGAGGTGCTCGGCCAGGACACCACCCCGGAGACGATCGTCGAGCGCATCCGCGCGCTGGCCGGCGTCGCAGAGGAGGCGTGATGGACCCGCGGAACCCGATGGAGCAGTGGAGCTGGCCGCCGCGCTACGACGAAACCTACCGCCCGCCGTCCGGGCAGCGGCACTGGTTCCCGCGGCGGGAGACGATGCCCGCCGGTGAACGCGACGAGGCGATCCTGGCGCGCATCCGCGAGGTGATGGCCTACGCGTGGGACCACGCGCCGTTCTACCGGCGCAAGTGGGAGGAGGCGGGGATCCACCCCTCTGCCATCCGCGACCTGTCGGACTTCGAGAAGGTCCCGGTGGTGCGCAAGGAGGAACTGCGCGCCGACCAGGCGGCCCACGAGCCGTTCGGCAGCTACCTCGCCGTGCACCCGAGCGAGGTCAAGCACGTGAACGGCACCTCGGGCACCACCGGCCGCCCGACCGCGTTCGGCATCGGCGAGCGCGACTGGCGCAGCGTCGCCAACGCCCACGCCCGCGTGATGTGGGGGATGGGCATCCGCGAGCACGACACGGTGCTGGTCGCGTCGCCGTTGAGCCTGTACTGGGGTTCGTGGGGCGCCTACATCGGCGCGGAACGCCTCGGCGCGCGGGTGTTCCCGTTCGGCGCCGGCACACCCGGGCAGACCGCCCGCACGGTCATGTGGATGAAGCAGATGGGCGTGACCGTGTTCTACGGGACGCCGTCCTACGCGTTGCACCTGGCCGAGGTCGCCGCCGACGAGGGCCTCGACCCCGCGGATCTGGGTCTACGCAAGCTGTTCTTCTCCGGCGAGCCCGGCGCGAGCGTGCCGACGATCCGCGGGCGCATCGAAGAAGCCTTCGGTGCGGAGGTCTACGACTCGGGCAGCATGGCCGAGGTCAGCCCGTGGATGCACCTGGGTGCCTCGAACCACGAGCCGGGTGTCTTCGCCTGGCAGGACCTCGTCTACACGGAGGTGTGCGACCCGGTCGAGCACCACCGCGTGGACTACGGCCGCGAGGGCACCCCCGTCTACACCACGCTCGAGCGCACCAGCCAGCCGATGATCCGGCTGCTGTCCAACGACCTCACGCGCTGGGAAGCGCCCTCGGCCGACCGCGGCCGCACGTACCCGTTCCTGCCGCAGGGCATCTACGGGCGCATCGACGACATGTTCACCGTGCGCGGCGAAAACGTGTACCCGAGCGCGATCGACGACGTGGTCATGGCCGCGGAAGGCTACGGCGGCGAGCACCGCATCGTGATCAGCCGCAAGTCCACGATGGACACCCTCGCGGTGCAGGTGGAGCACCGCGGCGTCGCGGAGTCCACACTGGACGGCTGGGCCCGCGCCATCGAGGACAAGCTGCGCCGTGCGCTGGGCGTCGGCGCGCACGTGGTCCCGGTGGAGTACAAGACGTTCGACCGCACCGAGTTCAAGGCGCGGCGGGTGATCGACGACCGCGACCTTCTGCGCCGCCTCGGAAGTGGGTCGTGAAGACGCCGGGCGACGTCGTGGGGCGGGTGCTCGCAGGGCAGCACCCGGCCATCGCGCGGATGCTCACGTTCGTGGAGCGGCGTACCGCCGGCGTCGACGAGGCGCTGGCCGAGCTGCACGGCAAAGCGGGGGACGCCCACGTGCTCGGATTGACCGGACCGCCGGGCAGTGGCAAGAGCACGTTGGTGAAGGCGCTGACCGAGCACTACCGCAAGCAGGGCCGGACCGTCGGTGTGCTGGCCGTGGACCCGTCCAGTGTGTTCAGCGGCGGCGCGATCCTCGGTGACCGCATCCGGATGACCGGCCTCGCCGGAGACGAGGGAGTGTTCATCCGCTCGGTCGCCACCCGCGGCGCGCTCGGCGGGCTTTCCCGCGCGACCCTCGACGCGATCACGGTGCTCGACGCCGCGGGCAAGGACGTGGTGGTGCTCGAGACCGTCGGCGTCGGGCAGGCGGAGGTCGACGTGATCAGCGCGGCGCAGACCGTGGCCGTGGTGAGCGTGCCGGGCATGGGCGACGACGTGCAGGCCATCAAGGCCGGCCTGCTCGAGATCGCCGACGTGCACGTGGTGAACAAGGCCGACCGCGAGGGTGCGGCCAAGACCGTGGCCGAGCTGCGCGACATGCTGCGGCTTTCGCACCGCAAGCCGCACCAGTGGAACGTGCCGATCCAGCAGACCGTCGCCGCCACCGGCGACGGCGTGCCCGAGCTCGCCGAGCGGTTCGCCGCACACCTGGCGTGGATGACCGAGCACGGCGAACGCGACCGGCGCGCCCGGCGCAACAGCGCGACCCGCATCCGGTGGGTGGCCGAACAGCTCGTGCTCGACGGGCTGCGCCCCGGCGTCCCCGCGTTCGATCAGGCGGTGGACGACGTGACCGCGCGGCGCGAGGACCCGCTTTCCGCTGCGCGCCGCTTGGTCGGGCGGCCGGGCGCGACGACTGACGAGGAGGAACTGTGGTGAACGAGCACGACCCGGCCCCGGCCGAACGGGCACTGACGACCGAGGCGCTCGTCGAGGCGATCGCGCGCGAGCTCGCCGACTGGGAGGGCGACGAACTCGCGGCGTTCCTCGACCGTCAGCCCGAATCGCGCGAGGTCTACCGCTCCGGCAGCGGTATGGAGGTGCAGCGCGTTCACACGCCCGCCGACCTGCCGGACGACTGGCACGACATCGGCCTGCCCGGCCGCTACCCGTACACGCGCGGCCCGTACCCGACGATGTACCGCGGCCGCACCTGGACCATGCGCCAGATCGCGGGCTTCGGACAGGCCGAGGAGACGAACAAGCGGTTCCAGTACCTGATCGCGCAGGGCCAGACGGGCCTGTCCGTCGACTTCGACATGCCGACGCTCATGGGGCTGGACAGCGACGACCCGATGAGCCTCGGCGAGGTCGGCCGCGAGGGCGTCGCGATCGACACGCTGCCCGACATGGAGGCGCTGTTCGACGGCATCGACCTCGAGAAGATCAGCGTGTCGATGACGATCAACCCGTCGGCGTGGATCCTGCTCGCGATGTACGTCGCCGTGGCCGAGCAGCGCGGCTACGACCTGAACAAACTCTCGGGGACGATCCAGAACGACATCCTCAAGGAGTACGTGGCGCAGAAGGAGTGGGTGTTCCCGGTCCGGCCGAGCATGCGGATCGTGCGCGACACCGTGGTCTACGCCAGCGAGCACATGGCGCGCTACAACCCCGTCAACATCTCCGGCTACCACATCAGTGAAGCCGGGGCGAACGCGCTGCAGGAGATCGCGTTCACGATGGCGATCACGAAGGCCTATGTGGAGGACGTCGTCGCGACCGGCGTCGACGTGGACCAGTTCGCTTCACGGCTGTCGTTCTTCTTCGTCAGCCAGGCGGACCTGTTCGAGGAGGTCGCGAAGTTCCGCGCGGTGCGGCGGTTCTACGCGAAGATGATGAAGGAGACCTTCGGCGCCAAGAACCCGCAGTCGATGCGGCTGCGCTTCCACGCGCAGACGGCGGCGGCCACGCTCACGAAACCCCAGCCGCTCAACAACATCATCCGCACCGCGCTGCAGGCGCTGTCGGCCGTGCTCGGCGGCGCGCAGTCCTTGCACACCAACGGTCTCGACGAGGCGTACACGATCCCCAGCGAGCAGGCGATGAAGGTCGCGCTGCGCACGCAGCAGATCATCGCCCACGAAACCGGCGTGCCGAACGTGATCGACCCGCTCGGCGGCTCGTACTACGTGGAGAACCTGACCGATCGCCTCGAACAGGGCATCCACGACTACTTCGCGAAGATCGAAGAGCTCGGCGGCGTGGTGGCCGCGATCGAACAGGGCTTTTTCCAGCGCGAGATCTCCGACACCGCCTACGACTACGCGCGCCGCAAGGCCAGCGGTGACCGCCCGGTGATCGGCGTGAACTCCTACATCGACGAGGGCGAGGGCGAGAAGATCGAGACCCACAAGCTCGACCCGGAGTCCGAAGCCCGGCAGCTCTCGCGCCTCAAGCAGGTGCGGGCCGACCGGGACTCGGCCCGGGCGAAAGCGGCGATGGAGCACCTGCTCGCCGTGGCGGCCGATCCGGCGGCGAACCTCATGCCCGCCACGATCGAGGCCGTGAAGGCACACCTGTCCATGGGAGAGATCACCGGCGCGCTGCGTGATGTCTTCGGCTCCTACACCGAAACCCCGGTGTTCTGACGAGCCCGGCTCCAGTCCCCACCCCCTCTCAACGACGAGAGTCCCGGAGGTGACCTGTGTACACACAGGTTCCCGCGCCACTGGGCGGCAGCCTCGGCTGGTCCGCCCTCGTGTCCGCCTTGCCCCTGCTGGTGTTGTTCGTGCTGCTGGGCGTGTTCCGCGTCCGCGCCTGGCTGGCTTCGGTCATCGCGCTCGTGCTGTCGATCGTGGTCGCCATCGCGGTCTACGGCATGCCCGCCGGACCGGCCTTCGACTCCGCGCTCGAAGGCGCGGCATTCGGCCTGTTCCCCGCGTTGTGGATCGTGCTCAACTCCCTGTGGATCTACCAGATGACCAAGGTGTCCGGGCACTTCGACGTGCTGCGGCGCACCTTCGCGAAGATCAGCGACGACCAGCGGGTGCAGGGCGTGATCATCGCGTTCTCGTTCGGCGCCCTGCTGGAGGCGCTCGCCGGATTCGGCGCGCCGGTGGCGATCTGCTCGGTGATGCTGGTGGCCGCCGGGCTGAAACCGCTGAAGGCGGCGACGGTCGCGCTGATCGCCAACACGGCGCCGGTCGCGTACGGCGCCGTGGCGCTGCCCGTGATCACGCTCGCGAAGGTGACCGGGCTGCCTCTTGACGACCTCGCGGCCATGACCGGGCGGCAGGTGCCGATCCTCGCCCTGATCGTGCCGCTGGTGCTCGTGATCGTGCTCGACGGGCGGCGCGGGCTGCGGCAGGCGTGGCCGGCCGCGCTCGTGTGCGGCGTGAGCTTCGCCGTGGTCCAGTACCTGATGGCGAACTTCGGCCCGGTGCAGCTCACGGACATCGCGGCTTCGCTCGTGTCCGCCGCGGCCGTGCTGGTGCTGCTGCGGTTCTGGCGGCCGAAGCCCGCCGGGGCACCGGACCGCGCGCCCGGCGACGGTGGCACGGAGCGCGCGCCGGTTTCCGGTGGCAGCGGAGTGGCCGCGGCGACGGCGGTACGGGAGCGGACGGTCCTCGACTCGCGCGTCGAGCAGGTCCGATCGTTCGCGCCGTACGCGACGATCATCGTGCTGTTCTCGATCGCCGCGATCCCGGTGGTGGCCGCGGCACTGGCCACGACGACGAAGACGTTCAGCTGGCCCGGCCTGCACATCGCGACCTCGGAGGGCAAGCCGCTGAGCCTGGTGTCGTTCAAGTTCGACTGGCTCGCAGACAGCGGCACGGTGCTGTTCATCGCCGGTGCCGTGTCCGCGTTCCTGCTGAAAGTGCCGCCGCGGCAGGTGATCCGCGCCTACGGGCAGACGATCGTGCAGCTTCGGACCGCCGGGCTGACGGTGATGGCGGTGCTGGCGCTGGCGTACGTGATGAACATGTCGGGCCAGACGGCCACGCTCGGGCTGTTCCTCGCCGGCGCCGGCGGGTTGTTCGCACTGCTCTCCCCGCTGCTGGGCTGGTTCGGCACGGCGGTGACGGGTTCGGACACGTCGTCGAACTCGCTGTTCGGGGCGCTGCAGGTGGCGGCCGCGCACGGCGCGCAGCTGCAGCCGGTGCTGATGGCGGCGGCGAACAGCAGCGGCGGCGTGCTCGGGAAGATGATCAGTCCGCAGAACCTCGCGATTGGCGCCAGCGCCGTGGGGCTCGCGGGCAAGGAGGGCCTGCTGTTCCGGCGGGTGCTCGCGGCGTCGGCGGTGTTCGTGCCGCTGATGTGCGTGCTGGTGTACCTGCAGTCCACTCCGGTGCTGTCGTGGATGGTGCCGTGAGTGCGCGCGACGCCGTCGAAGAAGCCAATGCGGCCATCGGCGCGGCGGTGTCCACGTGCACGTTGCCGGCCGACGACGAGGCGGTGCTGCTCGACGTCCAGTACGAGCTGCTCGAATTGGCCGACGCGCTCGGTGCCGGGACACCGGCGCCCGAGCTGCCCCGGCTGTGGCGGACGGCTCGGGACCTCGGTCCCGTGGTGGTGCCGCGCGGGTTCGAGGTGCTCGGCGGGCTGAGTGCCGCGGCCGGGCTGCTCAAACTCGCGCGGGCGGTGTCGCGGCGAGCGGCGCGGGAAGCCCCGGCCGACGCGGTCGTGGTGCTCGACCGGCTGGGCGAGGTCCTGCTCGCGATCGCGTTCCGTGCGGAGGAGCGCGAACGGTCACTCGGCTGTGCCGGATCGTGTGCGGACTAGTGTGGTCATACCAACAAAGAGGTCATATTGACACTGGCTGCGAGCTCCGATTACCTTGAGTGAGCACTTCGCGGTGCAGAGGAACTCCGGTGAGATTCCGGGCCGGTCGCGCCACTGTGATCGGACCCCGCCCGGCGGGGTTCGCAGGCAGACCCTCTCGCCGCGTCCATCCTTGACCGGGTCGCACGAACCCGAGGAGGAGCGTGACCACAGTGATGTCGAGGTCGACGCCGAGGAACCGGTCATGACGACCGAGGCGGCCTGGGAGCCGGTCCGCCGCGTGCGGATGCACGAACAGGTGCTGGCGCAGATCGAGGAGAAGATCCTCGACGGCAGCCTGCGCGCGGGGGAGAAGCTTCCCAGTGAACGCGAGCTCGTGAGCGCACTGGGGGTGAGCCGGACCAGCGTCCGCGAAGCCCTGCGCGCGCTCGAGGCCATGGGGATCATCGAGGCCCGCACGGGCTCGGGCGCCGACGCGGGTTCGGTCGTCACGGCGCGGTCGACGCCGGCGCTGACCAACCTGCTGCGGCTGCACCTCGCGCTCGCGCGGATCAGCCTGGCCGATCTGGTCGAGACGCGCGTGCAGCTCGAACGCAACGCCGCACGGGGCGCGGCGGGGGCCCGCACACCCGAGGACGTCGCCCGGCTCGCCGAGCTGGTCGAGGGCATGCGCGCCGCGGACCAGGAGTACCAGCAGTTCAACGCACTGGACACCGAGTTCCACGTGAGCATCGCGCGGATCTCGGGCAACGCGCTGGCCACCGACCTCATGCAGGCCCTGCGGGGCGCCGTCGAATCGGAGATGGCGGCGGCGTTCGCACGTCTGCCCGACTGGCGGACCGTCGCGGCCGACCTGGTGACCGAGCACGAGGGGATCCTGCGCGCCATCGAGGCGGGCGACGGGGATCGCGCGGCCGAGCTCGTGGCCGAGCACATCACGCGCTTCTACACCGACCGCGTGCTCAACCCCTGATCGCGCGGCGGCAGGCGACACGCTCCAGGTCGTAAGCCATCGGGGCCCACCGGCCCGGCAGTCGCCTGCCCCAGTTCTTGCCGATCGCGTCGAGGTTCGATTCACGCTGCCGCGGTGGGCGGCATCGACTAGACTCATTTGCCTCCTTTTCCCGAGAGGGAGGAGTCGGTGATGAGCGACTTCCCCAATTCACTGCACAGCAGGCGGGACGTGTTGCGTGCGGCGGCGGCCGTCACGCTCGGTTCGGTGACACTGGGCGCCTGCGCTTCCGAGGAGGACACCGGGGACACCACCGGGGGCCAAGCCCCGCAGGAGACGTTCAGTGAACCGTCCACAAAGCTCTCCGGTGACCTGAAAATCCTCCTCTGGAGCCACTTCGTGCCGAACCACGACGTGTGGTTCGACCGGTTCGCGCGGGACTGGGGTTCCCGGGTCGGGGTCAACGTGACCGTCGACCACATCGACCAGGCCCAGATCCCCACCCGGATCGCGGCCGAGATCCAGGCTCGACAGGGCCACGACCTCATTCAGTACATCGCGACGCTGTCGCAGTTCGAGCCGAGCGTGCTCGACCAGCGGGATCTCGTCAGCGAAGCGACACGACGGTGGGGACAGCAACTCCCGCTGTGCGAGAAGTCGAGCCTCAACCCCGCCACCGGCAAGTTCTACGCGTACTCGCCGGGGTGGGTACCCGACCCGGGCAACTACCGCAGGTCGCTGTGGGAGGCCGTCGGCATGCCGAACGGCCCCACCACGTGGGACGAGCTGCTCACGGGCGCGGCGCAGATCAAGAACAGCAAGGGGGTGCCGCTCGGCCTCGGCATGTCCCAGGAGATCGACTCCAACATGGTGCTGCGAGCCCTGATGTGGTCCTTCGGCGCGTCAGAGCAGGACGCGGACGAGCGCGTCACGATCAACTCGCCGGAAACGATCGCGGCCGTGGAGTACATGACGAAGCTCTACCAGCAGGCGATGACGCCCGAGGTGTTCTCCTGGAACGCCGCGAGCAACAACCAGGGCCTCGTCGCCGGCAAGATGTCCTACATCGTCAACTCGATTTCCGCCTGGCGGACCGCGGCCGGGTCGAACCCGAGCGTCGCCGACGACACGTTCTTCGTCCCGGCGCTGCGCGGGCCGGAGACCGCACTGGCCGCACAGCACGTCCTGTACAACTGGATCATCCCGCAGCACGCCACGGGGGTGCCGGCGGCGAAGGAGTTCCTGCTCCACTACACCGCCAACTTCGCCTCGGCGACCTACCAGTCGAAGCTGTACGACTTCTCCGCTTGGTCCAAGCTGACCCCCGAGCTGCCGAACTGGCTCGCGAACGACCCGTTCGGCTCTCGGCCGCCGGACAAACTGAAACTCCTCGCCGACGCCATCCCGTGGAGCGCCAACATCGGTCATCCGGGGCCGGCCAGCACGGCCATCGGAGAGGTGTTCAGCACCTTCGTGATCCCCAACATGTTCGCCAGGGCGGTACGCGGCGAAGCCACCCCGCAACAGTCGGTCGCCCAGGCGGAGGGACAGATCAACGCCGTCTTCGCCAAGTGGCGTGCCGCCGGTCTCGTCGGCGGCTGAGTGCGATGGCGGTCGTCGAGGTTCGCGACTTGGTGAAGCAGTTCGACGGCGGGCGGGTGCCCGCTATCGACCGGGTCACTCTGGCCGCCGCGGCCGGGGAGTACCTGGTGCTGCTGGGCCCGTCTGGCTGCGGCAAGACGACCCTGTTGCGCACTATCGCCGGGCTGGAAAGGCCGACCAGCGGTGACGTGCTGATCGGCGGGCACGTGGTGACCGGACTGCCGCCCCGGGCGCGCCAGATCGCGATGGTGTTCCAGAGTTACGCGCTCTACCCGCACAAAACCGTGCTGGCCAACATCGTGTTCCCGCTCCGGGCAGTGGGCATGGACAAGGCGGAACGCGAGAGCAAGGCCCGCTGGGCGGCAGAGCTCCTGGGTCTCGAGCTGCTCCTGGACCGCAAACCTCGACAGCTCTCCGGGGGTGAACGGCAGCGGGTGGCGCTCGCCCGGGCACTGGTGCGCGACCCCCAGGTGTTCCTCCTCGACGAGCCGTTGTCCAATCTGGATGCGAAGCTGCGCGCCAGCGCCAGGGACGAGCTCAAGCGGTTCCAGCAGGAAGTGGGAACCACGACGATCTACGTGACTCACGACCAGGCCGAGGCGATGGGACTGGGCGACCGGATCGCCGTGCTCAACGCGGGCCAGGTCCACCAGGCCGGCCCGCCGGTGGAGGTCTACGACGACCCGGCCGACACATTCGTGGCGACCTTCCTCGGCTCGCCGCCGATGAACCTGATCCCGCACGACGGCAAGCTCGTCGGGTTCCGCCCCGAGCACCTGCTGCCGGTCGAGAACGTCCCCGCCGGCGAAGGAGTCACGATGCCGCTGGCCGTGGAGCGGCTCGAGTACCTCTCCGGGGACCGGCACGTGTACGGCACGGTGTCGCGGATCGGCGAGCGCACCAGGGTGGTCGCCCGGCTGCCGGCCACGGTGGACACCGCGATCGCGGCGGGCGAGACGCACGAGTTCGCCGTGCCCGGCGCGCGCCTGCGGTTCTTCGACTCGGACAGTGGGCAACGCTCCGGGCCGGTCCGCCTGGACGGTGGGTGAGATGGCCACCGCCACCGACACGGTCACCACTCCCGCGACCGCACCGGCGCGGCGCGGGCTGGCGGATCGCGACGGCCTGCTGGCGTGGGGTTTCCTGCTGCCCAGCATCGTCTACATCGTCGCGCTGGTGGGTGTTCCGTTCGTGCTCGCCATCGCGTTCGCGTTCTCGGACGTGACGGCAGGGGACCCCTCCTACGATTTCGTCGGCTTCCGCAACTTCGCGCGGGTCTTCCACGACCCGGTGTTCTGGCGGGCACTGGGCAACACGTTCGTGTTCACCCTCATCTCGATGGTCCTGATCGTGGTGCTGGGCAAGGTGCTCGCCAACATCCTCATCGCGGACTTCCGCGGCAAGTGGCTCGTCCGCTTCCTGGTCTTGCTGGCGTGGACGACTCCGGTGGCCCTGTCTTCGATCTCGTGGCTCTGGTTGCTCGATTCCATCTATTCGCCGATCGACTGGATGCTGCGGCAGTTCGGCGCGCTCGGTCCGGTGGAGAACATGTACTGGCTCGGCCGGCCCGGCCTGTCGATGGCCTCGGTGATCGCGGTCCACGTCTGGCGGCTGACCCCGCTCGCCGCGGTGATCATGATGGCCGGGCTGATGGCCATTCCGAAGGACATCGACGAGGCCGCGCGGGTCGACGGAGCCGGGTACTGGCGCCGGATGTTCGAGATCACCATCCCGCTGGTCCTCCCGGTGGCGGCGGTCGCCGCGCTGTTCGGCGCGATCTTCACGTTCACCGACATGGCGGTGGTCCGGGTGCTCACCCGCGGCGGCCCGAACGACGCCACGCAGGTGCTCGCCAGCTGGGCTTTCTACCGCGGCATCGACGGCGGCGACGTCGCCCAGGGCGCCGTCATCGCGCTGTTCCTGTTCCCGCTGTTGCTCGCCGCGGCGGTGCTCATTCTGCGCGCGGTTCGCCGGATCGAGGTGCGATGACCACCGCCGAGGAAGCCGGACGGCTGCGGCAGCGATACGCCAGGCGCCACGTGCTCGCCCGGGTGGGCCTGTACCTGACGGCGATCGCGGCGGCGCTGATCTGCGCAGCGCCCTTCCTGTGGAGCCTGATCACGGCGTTCAAGCAGAACCGGGACCTGTACAACCCCCAGAACAACCCGTTCGTGTTCAACCGGGCGCCCACCTCCGACCACATCGGCTATCTGTTCACCGACACCGAGTTCCTGACGTTCGTGGCCAACACCCTGCTGGTCGGGGTCCTGGTAGTGCTGATCACGCTCGCGCTGGGCCTGCCCGCCGCGTACGCGCTGGCCCGGCTGGATCGACCGTGGTCCGGGCCCATGGCGATCGGCATCTTCCTCGTTTACCTCGTGCCGCCCAGTCTGCTGTTCCTCGCCTTGTCGCGGATCGTGGTGGCCGTCGGGCTCCAGGACTCGACGTGGTCGCTGGTCCTGATCTACCCGACCATCACCATCCCGGTCTCGGTCTGGCTGCTCATGGGATTCCTCAAGAACATCCCGAAGGACATCGAGGAACAGGCCATGGTCGACGGTTACAGCCGGGTGGGTGCGTTCGTGCGGGCCGTCCTGCCGCTGGCGTATCCCGGCATCATCGCGGTGGTCGTGTTCGCTTTCACCCTGACCGCGAGCGAGTTCATCTACGCGCTCGCTTTCGTCGCCCCGACGGACCAGATGACGGTGAGCATCGGGGTGCCGACCCAGCTGGTGCGTGGTGACGTGTTCTTCTGGCAGTCGTTGCAGGGCGCCACAGTGCTGGTGGCCGTGCCGATCGCGCTGGTGTTCACCTGGTTCCTGGACCGGTTCGTCGCCGGTTTCACGATGGGCGCGGTCAAGGAATGAGCAGCGGAGTGACCGCGTGACCGAGCGCGGACGGCGACCTCGGGGGCCGCGGCACACCTCGGGAACCTGATTGCGTCGATGCTTCGAGGTCGACGGCCGCCTAGTCTGGGCGCCGGAGATCACCGACCCGGGGAGTACGCAGACATGGCTGACGAGCCCACCACGCTGGCCGCCTTCGGTTACGAACTCGGGGTGCTCAAGCGCGTCCGCCGGACAGGGTGGTGGCAGGCCGGCGTGCGCGATCCGGAGTCGGTGGCCGAGCACAGCGTGCGGGCCGCGCAGCTCGCCGCGCTGCTGGCCGCGGAGGAAGGCGCGTCACCGGAACGCGCGGCGTTTCTGGCGCTGTGGCACGACACGCAGGAGACCCGTACGGGTGATTTGCCGCATTCGGCCGGCCCGTACCTGGTGAAGCCGGACCCGCGGGCGATCACGGCGGACCAGACGGCCGCGTTGCCATCGCGTTCGCGTGCGGTGGTGCGCGAGGCTGTCGGCGAGTACGAGGCGCGGGAGTCCACTGAGGCGCGTTGCGCGAAGGACGCCGACAAACTCGAAATGCTTCTTCAGGCGCTGGAATACCGTTCGTCAGGAGTATCCACAGTGGACGAATGGATTGACTCCGCGCGTGCCGATCTGTTCACGGAGACGGCCCGCCGGCTCGCCACGGCCGCGTTGGCGCTGTCGCCGCTGTCTTGGCGCACACTGTGATCCTCGTGGTTCGAAAAACGCCGACCGGGGAATTCTTCCTGTGACTGACGGGAGGCAGAACGATGAAGTCGAGGATCACGGCAGCCTTGGCGGGTGCGGCGGCGGTCGCGGCCACGATCGGCTTCGCCGACAGCGCGAACGCGGCCACCGCGCCGTGCAGCGCCCAGGCGAAAGCCTGCGTCCAGCTGCACACCGGCACGGCCTGGCTGATGGACAACGGAACCGTCGTCCGCGGCGGCGTCCCCATCACGGCGGGCAAACCCGCGTACCCGACGCCGGCCGGCACATTCCGCGTGCAGTACAAGGACATCGACCACTACAGCAAAGAGTTCAACGGCCCGATGCCGTACTCGGTGTTCTTCACGACCACCGGCGTGGCGTTCCACCAGGGCAGCCTGAAGGTGCAGTCGCACGGCTGCGTGCACCTTTCGCACGCCGACGCGGTGGCGTTCTACACCGGGCTTCACCCCGGCGACGTCGTCGAAGTGGTGAAATAGGGGAATTCGCGCTGTGGGGTGCGGGATGCGCTGTCTCACACTCCACAGCTGGGAGACGGGCGCGGCAGGCGGCACGTCGGCGCGGTAGGCGGAGTGGCGATGAGCGCGATCTAGGACCAGGTCCAGCGTCATCTCGACACCCTGGTCGCCACTGGCGCGGAGACCGGGGTGCAGGTCGCGGTCTACCAGGACGGCGCGCTGATCGTCGATGCGGTCGCGGGCACAGCCGACCCGGCCACCGGACGACCGGTCACTTCCGGCACGCCGATCTTCAGTTTCTCGACCTTCAAGAACGTGACAGCCACGCTCGCACACCTGCTGGTCGCGCGCGGCCTACTCGAGTACGACAGCCCGATCACGACCCTCTGGCCCGAGTTCGGGGTGCACGGCAAGGCCACGGCGACACTGCGGCACGTGCTGACCCACACAGCCGGTCTTCCGGCCATGCCGCGCGAGATCACCCCGAGCGAGCTGCCCGACTGGTCCAAGGTGTGTGGCGCGCTGGCCGCCGCCGAGCCGCGCTGGCTGCCGGGGACCGCCACCGGTTATCACTCCTACACCTTCGGTTATCTCGTCGGCGAGCTGGCGTGCCGCGCGACCGGGCTGCCCCCGCACCAGCTGCTGCGTGAGTGGATCACCACGCCGCTCGGTATCGAGGGGCAGCTCTATTACGCCGCCCCGGAGGAGTCGCTGCCCGGGTTGGCGCGCCTGGAGCAGCGGCCGTGGCCCGGCGACCGGGACGACGGGAACGCGATCCTCGCACCGTGGGAAAGCCGGCCCAGTGCCGATTTCGGCAACAACAGCGAAATCGTGCGCGCCGAGGTGCCGTCGGTGGGCATCGCCACCGCGCACGGCCTTGCCGCGATGTACAACGCCGTGCTGCAGGGCGAGCTCGTGGACTCCGCGCGGCTGGTGAAGCTGTCCGCGCTCGCGTTCGAAGGTACGGACCAGGTTTTCGGTACTCCGGCGCGGATGGCACTGGGCTTCCCGATCGGCAGGCTCGGCGCCCCCGCCGAGGCGAACTCCGTGGCCTTCGGCTGGCCGGGTGGCGGCGGGAGCTACGCGTACGCCGACCCCGCGCGGGGCATTGCCTTCGCGCTGACGAAAAACCGGCTCCTGCCGAACTTCGACACCGCGCTGTCGGTCACCAAGATCCTGGCCGACCACCTCGCCGGGAAGCGGTGAGACTTCCCCGCGGATGCGCGGGGGCGCTGAATTCACGACGATCACCAGGAGAAACCATGTCCACGCCCACCGCGGACGACCCGACCGCGCCGCAGACCAGCCTCGGTGCGTTCTCCTCGCCAGGCGCCGGCCCGACGCCGTGGGAGGAGACGGAGGGGGCGCTGCGCCGGATCCAGAAGTTCCAGCTGTGCACGGTGCGCCCGGACGGCCGCCCCCACGTGACGCCATTGCTGGCGATCTGGGCGCTCGGCGCGATGTGGTTCACCACTGGCGACAACGAGCAGAAAGCCAAGAACCTCAGCGCCAACCCGCACTGCGTGCTGACCGCCGGAACCGGCACGCTGACCGGCACGGACTACCTCGTCGAAGGCACTGCGAACCTGGTGACCGACCAGGCGACGAGGGAAACCGTGGCGGCCGCGTTCGAACAGGCCTACGGCTGGCAGCTCACCCGCGAGGACGGCACCTGGTACCAGCTGGGCGACGCCGTCCGGACCGGGAACGTTCAGCTCTATCGGGTCCGGCCGGAGAAGGGCTTCGCTTTCACCACCGGTAGCGCGTCATCCCAGACTCGCTACCGGTGGAGCTGACGGCACGGCACCCGGCTGCTCACGCCGGCGAGGCTTCGTCCGCGAGGCCGCTGGTCTGAACCGCTGCCCACCGGTCCTGGCAGGATGGCCGGGTGGCGGGGAAGCAGGGGCAGCGGCCCGCGCTGGGGCGGGAGTTCGCGAAGGTCTGGGCAGCGGCCTCGGTGTCGGTGCTGGGCGACGGTGTGCGGGTGGCCGTGCTGCCGCTGCTCGCGGCGGCCGTGGCACCGAGCCCGGGAGCCGTGAGTGCGGTCGCGGTGGCCGGGTCGGTGCCGTGGGTGCTTTTCTCGCTGTTCGGCGGGGCGCTGGCCGACCGGCACGACCGGCGGAAGCTCATGTGGCGCACGGACGCCGTCCGCGCAGTGCTGGTCGCGGCGGTGGCGGCGTGGGTGTTCGTGAACCCGCCGCCGGTCTGGGTGCTGGCGGCGCTGACCTTCGCACTGGGGTGCGCGGAAACCGTCTTCGACAACGCGGCCACGGCGTTGCTGCCGGACGTCGTGTCGGCGGATGGGCTCGACGTGGCGAACGGGCGGCTGCTGGGCAGCCAGGTGGTCGGGCTGCAGTTCGTCGGGCCGCCGCTGGGGGCGGCATTGTTCGCGGCCGCGGCCGGGGCGCCGCTGGTCGTGGACGCGGTGTCGTTCGGCCTCGCGGCGCTGCTGATGCGGCTCGTGCGCGCAGCGCCGGGTGCCGCCCGTCCGCGCATGACGTCGATGCGCGCGGACATCGCCGAGGGCGTGCGGTGGTTGTGGGGCCACCACGGGCTGCGGCTGCTCGCCTTCGAACTCGGACTGGCCGCCCTGGCGGTGCAGCTGGCGACCTCCGTGCTGGTCCTGTTGGTCGTGCAGACGCTGCACGCGCCGGAGTTCGTCTACGGCCTGGTGCTCGCGTCGGGCGCCGCCGGCGGGGTGCTGGGGTCGTTCGCGGCGGGACCGCTCAAAGCCCGGTTCGGCCTCGGCGCCCGGATCGCCGTGGCGATCACCGCGATCGGTGTCGCGCTGGTCGTGGCCGGCTTGGCCACGTCAGTGGTCCTCGTCGCCGGGATGTACGCGCTGGGCAGTTTCGGCATCATCGTCTGGAACGTGCAGGCGGTGTCGGTGCGCCAGCGGCTCGTCCCGCGCGAGCTGCGCGGCCGGGTGAACAGCGCGTACCGGCTGATCGGCTGGGCCGGCATCCCGGTCGGCGCGGCGCTGGGCGGGGTGTTCGGCACGGCGGCGGGAGTCCGTGCCCCGATTGTCGCCGGCGGCTGCCTGGCGCTCGGTTCGCTCGTGCTGGTCCCTCGGCTCGCGAAGCTGGACCGCGCCTAGGCCGGCCGCTTGGACCTCGCCCTGCGCTATGGGCCGGAGCCCGGCCAGGTGGCCGACGTCGTGGTCCCGGCCGGTGTGGGCCCCGCGCCAATGGTTCTTGTGGTGCACGGTGGGTATTGGCACGTCGACGTCGATCGCGGGTGTCTTGAGCCAGTTATGCGGGCACTGGCGCGGCCCGGGCCCGTGTTCCCACCCGCACGCGCGAGCTCGGGTGCTCGAATGCCCCGGCGTCGCCGAGGTGGCCGTGGACCTGGCCCGGATCGTGTGCTGCGAGCCCGTTGTGGCTCTCGTGGGACTCGACGTCGCGGCCGGCGGTCTGCCGTGGCTGTTCGGCGCCGAAGTGGCGGCCCCACCACGTGCGCGCGAACGGCTCGTCGAACGCGCCGCGGACGCCCGGCTTCCTTTGGCGCACGGCGGTTTCCGGGTACTCGGGTACCGCGACGTCGGCGACGGCGGCGAGCACGTCGCCTTCGTCCGGGTCGGGCGTGCTGGTCCACGTCCGCGGCCGAGGCTCGCTGTGGTACGGGCTCACCGGGCATCCGGTGCCGGACGGCCCCACTGACGACGTGGCGGAGGAGATCCTGCGCGACCTCGAGGTGGGGGACCGGTCACCCGGATCCGGAACTCCACTGTGGATCTGATGATGTGGCTCCCGGCTGGGAACCGTTCGCCACGGCGGGGTCCCGGTGTGGCACCTCACCCGAAACAGGTGAGGCCGCGCGCCGCGACCGGGCCTAGTGCCAGGCACACCGCCGCCCCGGTCCGCCGACTCGCTCGCCCGCGCCGCCGGCGAGCAGCGGGGCGGGCGGGCAGGGAGGATATCTCGCCCTCAACAGGTGAGGGGGAAACCCGCCGCGGCCTGAGAGGTTCAAGCGTCGCGGGGGGAATGGACCCTGGTCGGCGGAAGAGGACTGAACCATGGCGGGCGATGAGCGGACTGAGCGGATCGCGGAGTTCATCGAGCCGTTGCGGGTGAAGCCGGGGTCGAAGGTGCAGCTCAGCCGGGACTTCGACCCGGCTTACCGAGGTGACGTGCTGCGCAAGAAGGACGGCCGCGAGCTGCTCGCGGCGGGAGTCGCCCTGCTGGCGGACTACCAGCGGCGCCTGGCCGCCCAGAACACCTACGGCGTGCTGGTTTGCCTGCAGGCATTGGACGCGGGGGGCAAGGACGGCACGATCCGGCACGTGATGAGCGGCGTGAACCCGCAGGGCGTGCGCGTGAGTGGGTTCAAGGTGCCCTCGTCCGAGGAGCTGGACCACGACTACCTGTGGCGCTACGCCCGCAGGCTTCCCGCGCGCGGCGACATCGGGATCTTCAACCGGTCGCACTACGAGGAGGTGCTCGTGGTGCGGGTGCACCCGGAGCACCTGGACCACCAGCGGCTGCCCGCGTCGGCGCGGCGCGGGCACGTGTGGGCGCGCCGGTTCCGGGAGATCAACGACTGGGAACGCTACCTGACCGACAACGGGTTCAAGATCGTGAAGTTGTTCCTCAACCTCTCGAAGGAAGAGCAGCGCGCGCGGTTCCTCAGGCGGATCGATCGGCCCGACCGCAACTGGAAGTTCTCCGCGGCCGACGCCCGCGAACGCCGGTTCTGGGACGACTACCAGCGCGCGTTCTCCAAGGTGCTCTCCGCGACCAGCACGGAATGGGCCCCGTGGTACGTGATCCCGGCCGACCGCAAGTGGTTCGCGCGCACGTGCGCGGCCGCCGTCCTGGCGCACACCCTGATCGACATCGACCCCCAGTACCCCACGGTGAGCGACGAGCGGCGCGACGACCTCCTCGTCGCGCGGGCGGAGCTGGAAGCCGAAGCACCCGAAGGCGCGCCGGCGGATCCGTACGCTGCCGCCGCCGAACAGAAGCGGCAGAAGAAGAAGAAAAAGAAGCACTGACGGCCGCGGTTTCGGCTCACGGCGATCGGAGGGCGGAGATGGTCGCACACGAGCACGCGCCGGCGAAGGAGCACAACTGGTACTCACGCGCCCCCGGCGACGTCGCCTCGGCGTTCGGCGTCGACCTGGAGTTCGGGCTCTCGTCGGCCACGGCGGCGGAGCGGCTGAGCGTGAACGGCCCCAACTCCCTGCCCGAGGAGAAACCGAAAGCGGCCTGGCTGCGGTTCCTCGACCAGTACACCAGCTACATGGAGCTCATCCCGGTCGCGGCCGCCGTGGTATCGCTGGTGATCAAGCAGTGGGGCACGGCCGTGCTGCTGCTGGTGCTCACCGTCGGCAACGCGGTCGCGGGCCTGCGCCAGGAGGGCAAGGCCGAAAGCGCGATGAATGCGCTGAAGTCGATGATGAAGGCGACCGCGCGGGTGCGCCGCGACGGGGTCGAAGAGGAGGTCCCGGCCGAGGAGCTCGTGGTCGGCGACGTCGTGCTGATCACGGCGGGCGACCAGGTCCCCGCCGACTGCCGCATCGTCGTGGCCAACGCGCTGCAGATCGACGAGTCGGCGCTGACGGGCGAGAGCACGCCGGCGGTGAAGGACGCGGCCGCGTTGCCCGCCGGCAAGCTCGGCCCCGGCGACCAGTCGAACATGGCGTTCATGAACTGCCCGGTGACGCACGGCAGCGCGACCGTCATCGTGACCGGCACGGGCCGGAACACGGAGCTGGGCAAGATCTCCGGGATGCTGTCGGCCACGGCGCGCGAGCAGTCGCCGCTGACGAAGCAGCTCAACACGCTCACACTGTGGATCGCCGCGGCGGCCGGGATCACCATGGTCGTGATGTTCGTGCTGGGCCGCGGCCGGGACCTGTCGTGGGATGTCCTGTTCGTGAGCGCGATCTCGCTGGCGATCGCGGCCATCCCCGAGGCGCTGCCCACGGTGAGCCAGGTGATCCTCTCGCTCGGCAGCGTGGACCTGGCCAAACGCAGCTCCAGTTCCGTCGCCACGGCGGGCGCCCCGAGGAACATGCCGAGCGCGGCGGGCAGGAGCGTCAGCAGCAGCTGCGCGTAGTTGTGCACGAAAGCGATCAGCGCAGGCCAGCCGCCGCACCGGGGTTCGGGGCGCCGGCGAAGCAGCCGGGCAGGTCCACTGTGGACAGCGTGCTGCGCATGCCGGCGCCCATCGCCACGTAACCCCGGCCAGTACGATGAACAGCACGGCGAGGCCCAGCAGCCGCGCCCGGTCCTGCCGCCAGGAAACCCAGATCACGCCGCGACCTCCTTCGGCTGCCCGGCCGCGAGGTGGTGCAGCACGAGGTCTTCCAATGAGGCGGCCTCGGCGCGCCAGCCCGGCGGAAGTGCCGGCCGCGGACCGCGGATGAGCATCGTGGCCGCGTCGCCCCGGCGTTCGCACGACAGCGGGACCCTCCGGACCTCGTCCACAGTGGACGACGGGCCGGTGAGCCGCGCGTGCTCCGCCATGAGGTCGTCGACGTCGCCGGACAGCACGACCCGGCCGTGGTCGAGCACGACCAGGTGGTCGCAGAACCGCTCGAGCTCGGACACGACGTGAGAGGACAGCACCACCGTGCAGTCGTGGTCGGCTTTCGCCGCCACCACGCTGCCCATGAGGTCGCGCCGCGCGAGCGGGTCGAGGCTCGCGACGGGTTCGTCGAGTACCAGCAGCTCCGGACGCCGCGCGAGGGCGACGCTCAACGCCACCTGGGCCTGCTGGCCGCCGGACAGCTCGCCGATGCGGCGCTGCAGCGGAATGCCCAGTTCGCGCACGCGAGTGCCGCGTGGTGGTCCCAGCGCCGGTTGAGCCGGCGGGCGGCTTCGAGCATCTCGCGCACGCGGAACGACTCGTAGAGCGAATGCCGCTGGTCCGAATGCCGCTGGGCGAGGTACGCGACGCCCTCGGTCGGCTCTCCCGGCTTCACCGGGCGGCCGAACAGCTCGAGGTCCCCGCCCGAGGGTCGCAGGAGCCCGGCCAGGAGGTTCAGCAGGGTCGCTTTCCCGCACCGTTGGGTCCGACGAGGCCGACCACGCGGCCCTCGCCGATTTCGAGTGTGCAATCCCGAATCCCCCAGGTGTGACCGCAGCGCCGGACCAGGGCGTGGGTCGCGATCGCCACTGTACTCACTCGTTCTCCTTACCGGAACGTTTTCCGATGCGCAGGAGCACGGACGAGACGAGGGCCTCGACGTCGGCGACGGTCAGGCCCGACGCGCGGGCCTCGTTGATCCACCGCTCGAACCCGGCGCGCAGCTGCGCCTGGCGTTCGGGCGACACGCCCGCCGGGTCGTCGCGCGCGACGAACGTGCCCATCCCGGGCCGGCCGCGCACGATGCCGCGGTGGTCCAGCTCGCGATACGCCTTCTGCACGGTGTTCGGGTTGATCACGAGCTGCCGTGCGACCTCCTTGACCGTCGGCAGCCGGTCGCCCCGCTTGAGCTCACCGAGCCGCACGGCGTGCTCGACCTGCCGCACCAGCTGCAGATACGGCGGCACACCCGAATCACTCTCGAAGCGGAACTCGAACACCGTGTCCGTTACCCCTGTCCCCGTTACCCCAATTGACTAGGGAGCTAGGTCAACGGCCGGTCAGGGCAGTGATCATCCGGGGGTGATCACTGGGCGCCCATGATCCGTCGCTGCAGGCCACCGTCGTATTCCGCCAGTTCGGCGGCCGGACCGAGGTCGATCCGGACCGTGTGCACGAGCCCGGTGAACGCGTTGGTTCCGGCGGCGTAGGCGTCGGACACCGGTGTGCCGAGGTCGACGCCCACGTCGAGCGTCTCGTCGAAGGAGAAGTAGTACGCGATCGTCCGCTCCACGCGGGCCGCCGCGAGCTTCTCGCCGTCGGCGGTGAGCACGGCGTCGCCACCGAGGCCGGGCCCGCCGCCGTCGTAGGTGAACTCGAGGCGCAGCTCGTGCCGGCCCGGTGCGAGCGGGTCGGTCGCGGCCGCGGTGAAGTGCTCGAGCCCGAAGTAGTTGTAGACGTAGACCGGGCGGCCGTCGGCGAAGTACAGCGCCCAGCCACCGAAGCGGCCGCCCTGCGCGATGATGACGCCGGACGCGGGCGTCGCGGGTGCGCCGGCAAGTTCCACGTCAGCCGTGACGACGTGGGAGCGGTTCTTGACGTTCGGCGTGGTCTCCTCGGTGAAGCGCCGCATCCCGCCGCGGTAGGTCACCGAAGTTCGCGCGCCCAGCAGGTCGAGCCGGCCGGCCAGCACGGGGTTCTCGCGTTCGGTGACGCGGTCGTCGAGCGGGAACACCTGGTGTTTCGCCGCCTCCACGAGGAACAGGTCCTGCAGCTCCCGCAGTTTCGCGGGGTGGTCGGCGGCGAGGTCGTGGGCCTGGCTCCAGTCGCGCGTGAGGTCGTAGAGCTCCCAGACGTCGTCGGAGAACGGCCGCCGCTTCGTCGCCACCATCTCCCACGGCACACCGTGCCGCGTCACCGCGGTCCAGCCCTCGTGATAGATCCCGCGGTTGCCGCACATCTCGTAGTACTGCGTGTGGTGGCGCTCGGGCGCGGCGGCGTCGATGATCGTCTCGCGCAGGCTGACGCCCTCGATCGGCTGCTGCTGCACGCCGTCGACGCTGTGGGGTGCGGGAATGCCCGCACAGTCGAGGATCGTGGGCAGTACGTCGATCACGTGGCTGTACTGGTGGCGCAGCCCGCCGGCCTCGGCGCCGCCCGCGGGCCAGTGCACGATCAGCCCGTCGCGCGTGCCGCCGAGGTGCGAGGCGACCTGTTTCGTCCACTGGTAAGGCGTGTTCAGCGCGAGAGCCCAGCCGGCCGGCGCGATCGGGTAGGTGCCGGGGTCCCCGATCTCGTCGAGGTGGTGGATCATCTCCTCCGGGTCGTCGACGAGCCCGTGACCCAGCCGGTGCTCCACGAGCGTGCCCTCGATGCCGCCTTCGCCCGACGCGCCGTTGTCGCCGAGCAGGTAGACGAACAGCGTGTTGTCGAGCTCGCCCAGCTCTTCGAGCGCGGAGACGAACCGGCCCACCTGCGTGTCGGCGTGGTCGACGAACGCGGCGAACGTCTCCATGAACCGCGCGGCCAGCCGCCGCCGGGTGTCGTCGAGCTCGTCCCAGTGCGGCACGCCTTCGGCCCACGGTGCGAGTTCGGTGTCCTCGGGCACCACGCCGAGCTCCTTCTGCCGCGCCAGCGTGAGTTCGCGTTGCCGGTCCCAGCCGTGGTCGAACCGGCCGCGGTGCCGTTCGCGCCATCCGCGGCCGACGTGCAGCGGCGCGTGCGCGGCGCCGAGGGCGAGGTAGGTGAAGAACGGGCGGTCCGGGGTGAGCGTGCGCTGTGTGCGCACCCAGTCGACGGCGTGGTCGACGAGGTCCTCGGTCAGGTGGTAGCCGTCCTGCGGACTCCGGTCGGGCTCGACGGGCGTGGTTCCCTGGTACAGCAACGGGTACCAGTGGTTCATCTCCGCGCCGAGGAAGCCGTAGAAGGTGTCGAACCCCTCGCCGGTCGGCCACCGGTCGAAGGGCCCGACCGCGCTGATCTCGCGCGGCGGTGTCTGGTGCCACTTGCCGAACGCGGCGGTGCTGTACCCGTTGCCCTGCAAGATCTGCGCGAGCGTCGCGGCACTGCGCGGGCGGAAGCCGTGGTAACCCGGTGCCGAGGTCGCCATCTCCGTGGTGCCGCCCATGCCGACGGAGTGGTGGTTGCGTCCGGTCAGCAGCGCCTGCCGGGTCGGTGAGCACAGCGCGGTGACGTGGAAACGCGTGTAGCGCAGCCCGCCGGCCGCGAGCCGGTCGGCCGTCGGCATGGCGCACGGGCCGCCGAACGCGCTCGAGGTGCCGAAGCCCAGGTCGTCCGCCACCACGATCACGACGTTCGGCGCGCCTTCCGGTGGTGGCACCGGCCCGATCGGCGTTCCCCGGCCGCGCTGCTCGCGCACGTCGAGTGCCGTGGGCGCGGGCACGGGGACGTCCGGGCGCGGCAGTACGTGGCGCCCGGCGGGGAACGCGGACATGAAGAGCTCCTTCCGAAGTGGACGCCAACGAGCTTCACAGCGCCCTACCCCGGGCAGCCAGGCTCCGGACGGGGATGGCCCAGACCGGATTTCGATCAGGCCGAGAGGTGATCTTTATGGGCCTCGCCGGCCAGGGCCAGGAACCGTTCCGCGGCGGGGGAGAGTGGCCCGGCGCGCCAGACCATCCGGCCGCGCCGCAGGAACGGCGGGTCGAGCGGCACGGTGATCGCGCCCTGGCGGCGGGCGTCGTCGGCCATCGCGCGGGGCAGCAGCGCCGCGCCGGCCCCGGCCAGCACGAGGGGCACGATCATCGCGCGGTGCTCGGTCTCCACCACGACACGGGGCTCGGCCGTGCCGCGCAGCGCTTCCTCGACGATCCACCGCGTGGCCGTGCCGGGCGGCGTGGTGACCAGGTCCAGCGCGGCCAGCTCGGTCACCGGCAGCACGTCCCGCACCGGCGAGTCCGCGGCCAGCACGGCGAACACCTCCTGCTCGGCGAGATCGAACCCGGCGAGCCCCGGTGTCTCGGCGCCGGACTCGACGAGACCGACCTCGCTCAGTCCGTTTCGGACACGGTTCACGACGTCGGAGCCTGTCTCCGGCGCCCGCACGCGCACGAGGACCTTCGGGTGCGCCGCGCGGAACCGGCCGAGCAGCTTCGCGAGCGGGTCGACGGCGAGCGTGGTCTGCGATGCGAGGTCCAGCGTCCCGCCGCCGAGACCGAGGACTTCGCGCACGGACGCGTCGGCCGTGCGCAGGTCGCGCAGGATCTGGCGGGCCGGGGCGACCAGCGCCGTTCCCGCGGGAGTCAACGTGGCGCCGTGGGGCAGGCGGTGGAACAGCAGGCCGCCGAGCTCCTTTTCCAGCGTGCGCACGGCGTGCGAGAGCGACGGCTGCGCGACGTGCAGCCACCGGGCCGCGTTCGTGAAGCCGCCGTGGTCGACGACGGCGAGAAAGTACTGAAGCTGGCGGCGTTCCATCCCCGCAGTTCAGGCCACGGGGGCGGGCCGCCGCAAGGCCTGGCGCCGCAACCGGGTGAACTGCTTGGCACTGTTGAGTGCGAAGACCCCGACCGTCACTCCGTCGCGCTGGTAGGTCGCGACGAACGCGGGGTCGTCCGGGCCGCCCTCGGTGAACACGACTTCGTCGCCGGGCCCGGGGTGGCCGGCGAGCTGCAGGGTGGCTTCGTATTGGTCGGACCAGACGTAGCCGCTCGGCGTGTAGTGCCGCGTGGTCGTGCCGGCGAGCAGGTTCGCGACGGCGACGCCCGCTTGCTCGCTCGCGTTGGTCCAGTGCTCGTGGCGGTGGCGCCGTCCGCCTTTTTCCGACGTGTAGGCCGCGACGTCGCCGACCGCGACCACGTTGGGCAGCGCGGTGACGAGCCCGCTCGAGACGTGCACGCCGGTGCCCACCTCCAGGTCCGAACCGGCCAGCCACTCGGTCTCGGGCACCATGCCGATCCCGACGACGACCACGTCGGCGGGCAGTTCTTCACCGCCTGCGAGCCGGACGCCGGTCACCCGCCCGCCCGCGGTCACGAGCTCGTCGACGGCGGCGCCACAGCGCAGGACCGTGCCATGGCGGTCGTGCAGCCGCGAGCACACCGCGGCCAGCTGTGGCCCGAGCACCCGTTCGAGCGGCGCGGCCAGCGCTTCGAGCACGGTGACGTCGAGACCGAGTGAGCGGCAGGTCGACGCGACCTCCGCCCCGATGAACCCGGCGCCCACGATCACCACCCGCGTGCCCGGCACCAGCTCCGCGCGCAGGGCCAGCGCGTCGTCCAGCGTCCGCAGCACGTGGACCCCGGCGACGCCTGCCGTGCCGGGCAGCGTCCGCGCCCGCCCGCCCGTAGCGAGCACGACGCCGTCGACCACCAGGTCAGCGCCATCGGAAAGCACGAGCCGACCGCCGGCGGCGTCGAGCCGTTCGGCCCGGGTGCCCAGCCGCAGCTCCAGCGACGCTGTGTCGCCGGCGTCGAGCAGGTCCAGGGACTCGCGCTCGGCGGTGCCGGCGAGGAAGGCCTTCGACAGCGGCGGCCGGTCGTAGGGCAGGTGCGGTTCGGCCCCGACGAGCACGACGCGGCCGTCGAACCCCTGCGCGCGCAGCTCCTGCGCAGCTCGCGCCCCGGCGAGCGAAGCGCCGACGATCGCGACGCTTTTCACGCGGCGTCCTCGGTGTTTTCCAAGTGCTCCGCCTGTACGTAGATCACGCCGTTGTCGACGAGCACCTCGTACGTGCGCACCGGCTGCTTCGCGGGCAGGCACGACGGCATCCCCGTCCGCAAGTCGAACAGCGCCGCGTGCAGCGGGCATTCGACGAAACACCCTTCGAGCCAGCCGTCGGCCAGCGACGCGTCCTGGTGGCTGCACGTGTCGCCGATCGCGTAGAGCTCGCCGTCGGCGTTGAACACCGCGATCGGCTCGGGCCCCGCGATCCGGACGGATTCGCCGGGGGGCAGTTCGTGCACTGTGCACGCGCGCAGCATCTGGGCCTCCGGGAGGAGCTCGGTTTGACGGGCAGTTTGTTGCGTATAAGGGAACGCGGAACGTGATACGCAACAAGTCTGAGTGCCCAGGCGGGCTGTCGTCAAGGGGCGTCCGGGGTTCCGATCGGGGCGGATTTTGTGGCCCGCTGCCGGACACGCCACGGACCCGTGCGCCGGGCGGGCGCACGGGTCCGGGAGACCGGCGGCTACGCGGGACTGTGGCGGTAGAAGGGTTGCTTGATCGGCGCGAGCGGGGTGTTGCCGAGGATCAGGTCCGCGGACTTCTCGGCGGTCATCATCACCGGCGCGTAGATGTTGCCGTTGGGGATGTAGGGCAGCACCGACGCGTCGACCACCCGCAGGCCCTCGGTGCCGTGCACGCGCATGCTGCCCGGGTCCACCACCGACAGCTCGTCCACGCCCATCTTCGCGGTGCACGAGGGGTGCAATGCGGTCTCGGCGTCCTTGGCGACCCAGTCGAGGATCTCCTCGTCGGTCTCCACGGCCGGACCGGGCGAGATCTCGCCTCCGTTGAACGGGTCGAGCGCGCTCTGGTTGAGGATCTTGCGCGCCACCCGCACGGCCTCCACCCACTCGCGGCGGTCGTTCTCGGTGGACAGGTAGTTGAACCGCAGCGCCGGGTGCTCGCGCGGGTCGGTGGAGGTGATCTTCACCGTTCCGCGGGTGTCGGCGTACATCGGCCCGACGTGCACCTGGTAACCGTGCCCGCCCGCCGGCACCGAGCCGTCGTAGCGGATGGCGATGGGCAGGAAGTGGAACATCAAGTTGGGGTAGGCCACCTCGTCGTTGCTCCGGACGAACCCGCCGCCCTCGAAGTGGTTGGTGGCGGCCGGTCCCGAGCGCAGGAACAGCCACTGCGCGCCGATCCACGGGCGCTTCCACTTCGCGAGCGAGGGCTTCATCGACACCGGCTGCTTGCACGCGTACTGGATGTAGACCTCCAAGTGGTCCTGCAGGTTCTCGCCGACGCCCGGCAGGTCGCGCACCACGTCGATGCCCAGCTTCTCCAGCTCGGCCGCGTTGCCGACGCCGGAGAGCTGCAGCAGCTGCGGCGTGTTGATCGCGCCGCCGCACAGGATGATCTCCTTGCCGTAGACCTCACCCGGCGCGCCGCGGCCCTGCGCGTATTCGACGCCGATCGCGCGGGTGCGGTCGAAGAGGATCTGCGACACGAACGCGTGGGTCTTCACGGTGAGGTTCTTCCGGTGCCGCACCGGGTGCAGGTACGCGCGGGCGGCCGAGAGGCGCCGTCCCTTGCGGACGTTGCGGTCGAAGGCGGCGAAACCCTCCTGCCGGTAGCCGTTCACGTCGTCGGTGCGCGGGTAGCCCGCCTGCACCGCGGCGTCGAAGAAGGCCTCGAACAACGGGTTGGTCGCCGGGCCGCGCTCCAGCTCGAGCGGGCCGTCGTGGCCGCGCCACGGCCCGCCGGGCGCGTCGGCGAGGCAGTTCTCCATGCGGCGGAAGTACGGCAGGCAGTGGGCGTAGTCCCAGTCCGACATCCCGGGGTCGCCGGCCCAGCGTTCGTAGTCGAGCGGGTTGCCGCGCTGGAAGATCATCCCGTTGATGCTGCTGGACCCGCCGAGCACCTTGCCACGCGCGTGGTAGATCCGCCGCCGGTTCATGTGCGGTTCGGGTTCGCTGCGGTAGCCCCAATCGTAGTACTTGCTGCCGATGGGGAAGGTCAGCGCCGCGGGCATGTGGATGAACACGTCCCACTTCGCGTCCTCGCGGCCGGCTTCGAGGACCAGCACCTTCGTCGCGGGGTCGGCGGAGAGGCGGTTGGCGAGCGCGCAGCCCGCGGACCCGCCGCCGACGATGACGAAGTCGTAGGTCTCGGTACTCATGTCTCCTCCTTCGCTCAGCCGGTCACGGAACCGGGCGCCGGGGTGTGCGGCTGGTGTTCAGGGCTCGTGTGCGCGGCGGCCCAGTGCCGGCGGCGGACCCCCAGCAGGGCCCCGCCCACGAGCACGATCAACGCGGTGATGAGCACGGCGCCCCACTGGAAGTACCAGTGGTCGTCGCCGTAGACCTCGGCCCGCGGCCAGATCAGGTTGATCGTCATGCCCGCGCCGTAGAGCACGGCGACGAGGTTCACGAGCGTGCCCCAGCGGCCGAGCTTGAAGTACGGGCCGTGCTCGGGGCGCGGCCACTGCCCGCGCAGGCGGCGCACCAGCATCGGGCCGGTGACCATCAGGTAGGGGATGTAGAAAAGAATGATCGCTGTCGAGGTGAGCACGAAGAACGCGCGCTGGTTGCCGAGGTTGATCAGCAGCACCACCACGGTGAGCCCGCCGGTGATCAGCGCGGGCAGGACCGGCGTCTTCGAGCGCGGGGACACCTTCGCCAGCGCCGTGCTGAACGGCAGCCGCCCGTCGCGGGCCATCGCGAAGGTCATGCGGATCGCGGCGGTCTGCACGGCCAGGCAGCACACCGTGATCGCGATGGCCGAGCAGATCAGGAACGCGTCGCCGAGGCCGGTGCCGAGCGTGCTCTTGAGCAGGTACGGCATGCCGGACGTGGAGAGCTCATCGGCGTTGAGGTCGCCGACGGCCATCATGCCGACGAGCATGATCAGCCCGCCCACGATGAAGGCGGCCGTGAGCGCGCGGATGATGGCGCGCGGCGCGTGCTTGCGCGGCTGCGTGGTCTCCTCCGCGAGCGAGCCCGCGGTGTCGAAACCGTAGAACACATACGCGCTCATCAGCGACGCGACCAGGAACGCGCCGAGGTAGCCGAGCGACTGGCCGTCGCCGGTACCGTGCGTGTCGAACACCAGGCCGGGGCCGCGCTTGATGTGCACGGCGAGCGCGATGATCAGCAGGATGCTCGCGCCGAGCTCCACGGCCACGCCGAAGTTGTTGATCTTGGCCATGAGCTTCACGCCGATGATGTTCACGATCGTCGCGAACACCACGAGCACGAGCGCGAGGATGATCGCGTTCTGCGCGCCGCCGGGGGTGGAGGTGAGGCCGGCGTCGGAGTCGCTGCCGACGATCTGGAACGCGGTGGAGACCTGCGGCAGGATGATCTGGTAGGCCACCGCGACGGCCGCGGCCGTCACGATCGCGCCGACGATCATGATCCAGCCCGCGAGCCACGACGTCGCCGGTTTCGCGATCTGCTTGGCCCACTGGTACACCGAACCCGCGAGCGGGAACTGCCCGGCCAACTCGGCGAAGCACAACGCCACGGCCAGCTGGCCGATGAAGACGAGCGGCCAGGTCCAGATGAAGGCCGGGCCGCCCGAGCCGAAGCCGAAGAAGAACAGCTGGAACACGCCGGTCATGATCGAGATGTAGCTGAACCCGGCGGCGAAGCTGGAGAAGGAGCCGAGTGAGCGCTCGAGCTCCTGGCGGTAGCCGAACTCGGCGAGCTCCGAGCTGTCGGAGTGGTCCCCGGCGGACCCCCCGCCCGCCGGTTTGGATCGTGTGGTCATGGTTCGTCGTCCTCAAAGGTGGTGGGGAGGGAGCAAGGGGCGGGGCGGATCAGCCCTTGAACCAACGCTGCGGTATGGGGTCGATGTTGTGGTAGACGTGCTTGGTCTCGCGGTACTCCGCCAGCCCCGAGGGGCCGAGCTCACGGCCGATGCCCGACCGGCCGAACCCGCCCCACTCCGCCTGCGGCAGGTAGGGGTGGTAGTCGTTGATCCACACGGTGCCGTGGCGAAGAGCCCCGGCCACGCGCTGCGCCCGCCCCGCGTCCGAGGTCCAGACGGCACCGGCCAGCCCGTAGTCGGTGTCGTTGGCGAGCGTGATCGCCTGGGCCTCGTCGGTGAACCGCTCGACGGTCACCACCGGCCCGAAGACTTCCTCCCGCACCACGGCCATGTCGCGGGTGCAGCCGGAGAACACGGTGGGACGCAGGAAGAACCCTCGACGCAACGCGGGGTCGTCGGGCCGGCCGCCGCCCGCGCGCAGCTTCGCACCCGCCTCGATCGCGCCGGCGATGTAGCCCTCGACCTTCGCCCGGTGTTGTTCGGACACGAGCGGTCCCGCTTCGCTGGCGGGGTCGAGCCCGTCGCCGATGCGGATCCGGTCGGCCCGTGCGGCGAGCTCGGCGACGAACCGGTCGTGGACGCCGTCCTGCACGATCAGCCGCGCGCCGGCCGAGCAGACCTGTCCGGAGTGGACGAACGCGGCGGCCAGCGCGTAGTCCAGGGTGGTCTCGAAATCGGCGTCGTCGAACACCACGTTGGGGTTCTTGCCGCCCAGTTCGAGGGCCACGCGCCGGACTCCGCGCGCGGCGGCGGCCATGATCTTCTCGCCCGTGGCGAGCCCGCCGGTGAACGACACGAGATCGACCCCGGCGTGCGCCACCATGGCGGCGCCGACGGCACCCGGGCCGAGCAGCAGGTTCACCACCCCGGGCGGCACCCCCGCTTCTTCGGCGAGCGCGACGAGCCGGATCGTGGACAGCGGGGTGACCTCGCTCGGCTTGAGCACGGTGGTGTTGCCCGCGGCCAGCGCCGGTGCGAGCTTCCACGACATCTGCAGCAGCGGGTAGTTCCACGGCGCGATGAGCGCACAGACGCCCACTGGCTCGTGCGTGATCCGGCTGATCGCGCGCGGGTCGCCGGTGTCCACCACGCGCCCGGCGTCGTGCGCGGCCAGTGCGGCGTAGTAGCGGAAGACCGCGGTGACGTCGTCGATGTCGATGCGGCCCTCTGCCAGCGTCTTGCCGGTGTCGAGAGTTTCGGTGCGGGCCAGGTCCTCGCGGTCGCGCTGCAGCAGCGCGGCGATGCGGATGAGCAGGTCCGCGCGATCGGCCGCGGTCGTTCTTCGCCAGGTCCCGCCGTCGAACGCGCGGCGGGCCGCGGTCACGGCGGCGCCGACCTCGGTCGGACCGGCCACGGCCACGGTGGCCAGCACTTCGCCGTCGGCGGGGTTGAGCACTTCCGAGCGCGCCCCGTCGGCGGCTTCGGTCCAGATTCCGTCGATGTGGAGGTCCTTCATCAGGCCTTCCCAAGCAGCTCGCGGAGCCTTTTGCCACGCGGGGTGTGACGCGCGGCACTTCGAGTGCGTACATTTGTACGCTAAGCGTGTACACATGTCCACAACGAGTTCTCGGCGCCGACACCGGGCGTTCGCGCGAGGCCGTGCGACGATCAGTGGTGCCCGACGAGACCGGTGAGTGAAGGAGCTTGGCGGCGATGACGACGCGTGACACCGCCGGGCGCAGGAAGCTGCGCGGCCCCAACGACCCCGAGCGGCGGACCCGGATCGCGAAGGCGGCCATCGAGGTCGTGGCCGAACGCGGCATCGACGGGCTTACCCACCGTGCGGTCGCGGCGGCGGCCGGGGTGCCCCTCGGCTCCACGACCTACCACTTCGCGACGCTCGACGACCTGCTCGAGGTGGCGCTGCACGAGGCCGCGGCGAACAACGTGCGCGAGCTTCAGGAGTGGGAGCAGGCGCTCGACCCGGACGCCGATTTCGCCGCGGCGCTGGCCGATCTGGTGATGGGCTACATCCACGAGCTCTACCCGCACACGGTCGTCGAGTACGACCTCTACGTCGCAGCCCTGCACCGGCCGCGGCTGCGTCCGGCGAGTGCCGCGTGGGACGACGCCCTGATCAAGTTCTTCTCCACCCGGACCGACCCGCTCACGGGGCGCCTGCTCGCCGGGTTGTTCTGCGGCCTGCTCATGCAGGCGGCGCTGGCCGACCCGCCGCCGACCCGGCCGGAGATCGAAGCGCTCTTCCGTCGCGCCATCGAGGGCCCCGCGGCCTGACGGGGTTTCGTTGGGTTTGAACCGAAACCGCTTCCGTGCACCGGGTTCGCGACGGCGTCCGGTAATCGGGTGACGCGAAAATCCCGTCCTTGACAGCGCCGGTCGAGCGCCCGCATTGTGTTCCGGAGAGGGCAACCGGGCGCGTCCTGCGCAACATCAACGCCGATGATGCTCCTTCCCGCGACTTCTGCCGTTTTCGCGCCGGGGACCTCTGGCGACTCAGCCCTCGTCGATCCGGCCCGCACCGACCGTCCCGCCCCGAGAGGAGCACCGCCGGTGACCACCACCGACCTCCCGCAGAGCCTCCTGCCGACACTGTCCGGCCGCCACTACACCGACCCGGGGATCTTCGCCCGCGAGCAGGAGCGGATCTTCGAAACGGACTGGTTCTGCGCCGTGCGCACCGCGGACCTGCCGACCCCGGGGGCGTTCGAGACGGTGCAGATCGGTCGCGAGAGCGTGCTCGTCGCCCGCGGCCGCGACGGGAAGGTGAACGCGTTCCTCAACGTGTGCCGCCACCGCGGCGCGCGCCTGTGCACCGACGCGCGAGGGGAGGTGAAGCGCGCGTTCCACTGCATGTACCACGCGTGGACCTACGGCCTCGACGGCAAGCTCGTCGCCGCGCCGAACCTCACCGGCATGCCCGACGTCGACCGCACCGAGTACGGGCTCACGAAACTGGCCGTGTGCGAGTGGCTCGGCTACGCGTGGGTGTGCCTGGCCGAGGAACCGCCGTCGTTCGAGGCCACGGTGATGGCCGACGTCTCGGATCGGCTCGGCGGGCCGGGGGAGATCGAGGCGTACGGGCTCGACGGGCTCGCGCTGGGCCGGCGCATCGAGTACGACGTGAAGGCCAACTGGAAGCAGATCATCGAGAACTTCATGGAGTGCTACCACTGCGCGACGATCCACCCGGAGCTCACCGAGGTGCTGCCGGAGTTCGCCGGCGGCTACGCCGCGCAGTACTACGTGGGCCACGGCGCTGAGTTCGGCGAACAGATCACCGGGTTCACCGTGGACGGCAGCGCCGGCCTCACACGGCTGCCGGGCGTCGGGGAGCACCAGGACCGCCGCTACTACGCGATCACCATCCGGCCGCAGGTGTTCGTGAACCTCGTGCCGGACCACGTGATTCTGCACCGGATGTTCCCGCTCGCCCCCGACCGCACGCTCGTGGTGTGCGACTGGCTCTACCTGCCGGAGGTCGTGGAGTCCGGAGTGGACCTCGACCACTCGGTGGAGCTGTTCCACCGCGTGAACCTGCAGGACTTCGAGGCGTGCGAACGCTGCCAGCTCGCGATGGACTCGCGTTCCTACGCGCGCGGCGGGGTGCTCGTGCCGAGCGAGCACCACATCGGCGCGTTCCACGACTGGGTCCGCGCCCGGACCGAAGCCTAGATCAGCGCGCGGATCGCCTGTTCGAACCCGGTCACGTGGTCGAGTGTGAGGTCGGCGGCCTTCTTCGCGTCGCCCTCGATGATCGCCGTGAGCAGCGGCAGGTGCTCGTTCACGTGGCCGGCCATGCCGCGCAGGCGCGGCAGGAACACGCACCAGATGCGGGTGGCGAGGTTGTCGTAGTGGATCAGGGTGTCCTCGAGGAACGGGTTGTGCACGCAGCCGTAGATCGCGCGGTGCAGCTCGAGGTCGGTGCGCAGCAGCTCGGTGTTGTCGGCCGGGTTCGCCGCGTCGAGCTGCTCGCGCAGCACGGTGAGACCGGCGCGGTCGGCGTCCGAGGCGCGTTCGGCCGCGGCCGCCGTCGCCATTGGCTCCAGCGTACGGCGCACCTCCGAGATGTGCGCGAGATCGGAGATGTTCACGTCGGTGGCGAATGTGCCGCGGCGTGGGTAGGCGACCACGAGATGCTCGGTCTCGAGGCGTTTGAGCGCCTCGCGCACGGGCGTGCGGCCCATGCCGAGCGTGCTGCCGAGCCAGTCTTCGTTGATCGGGTCGCCCGGTTTGATGTCGAGCATGACGAGGCGGTCGCGGATGAACAGGTAGGCCTGTTCCGCGAGTGACGGGCCGCTGACCGGGATTGGGCTGTTGACCTGGGTGCTCACCCCGCCTACCCTACATCGAAGATTGATATATCAGAAGTCGACCAGCCCCTTCTGAGTCCAGGCACTGTTGTTGACGGAAGCAGGCAGAATGACCTCGACGATCGAGGGAGCGAGTGCCGTGCTTGGCCGCTCCCTGCAGGACTTCGACCCGGACGTGGCCGCCGCGATCGGCGCCGAGTTGCGCCGCCAGGTCTCGACGCTGGAGATGATCGCCAGCGAGAACTTCGCGCCCCTGTCCGTGCTGCAGGCCCAGGGCTCGGTGCTCACCAACAAGTACGCCGAGGGCTACCCCGGCCGGCGCTACTACGGCGGGTGTGAGCACGTGGACGTGCTGGAGAACCTGGCGCGCGAGCGCGTCAAGGAGCTCTTCGGCGCCCGCTTGGCCAACGTCCAGCCGCATTCGGGTGCGCAGGCCAACGCCGCCGCCATGGCCGCGCTCCTCAAGCCCGGCGACCGCGTCCTCGGCCTCTCGCTCGCGCACGGCGGGCACCTCACCCACGGCACGCGGATCAACTTCTCTGGCCTGCTTTACGAAGTCTCGGCCTACGAAGTGTCCGATAAGGACTTCCGCGTGGACCTGGCCGAGGTCGCGCGGCTCGCGCGGGAGCACCGGCCGAAGCTGGTCATCGCCGGCTGGTCGGCCTACCCGCGCCGGTTGGACTTCGCGCGGTTCCGCGAGATCGCCGACGAGGTGGGCGCGTACCTGATGGTCGACATGGCCCACTTCGCGGGCCTCGTGGCCGCCGGGCTGCACCCGTCGCCGGTGCCCCACGCGCACGTCACGACCACCACCACGCACAAGACCCTCGGCGGCCCGCGCGGTGGGGTCGTGCTGACGAACGACCCCGAGCTGGCGAAAAAGGTCAACTCCGCGGTGTTCCCCGGCCAGCAGGGCGGCCCGCTGGAGCACGTGATCGCGGCGAAGGCGGTGGCGTTCAAGATGGCCGCCGAACTAGAATTCGCCGAACGCCAGGCCCGCACGCTGCGCGGCGCGAAGCTGCTCGCCGAGCGCCTGCTCGCCGAGGACGCCGCGGCGGCGGGGATCTCCGTGCTGACCGGCGGCACCGACGTGCACCTGGTGCTCCGCGACCTCCGCGATTCCGCACTGGACGGAAAGCAGGCCGAGGACCGGTTGCATTCGGTCGGGATCACGGTCAACCGCAACGCGGTGCCGTTCGACCCGCGCCCGCCGATGGTCACCTCCGGCATCCGCATCGGCACCCCGGCACTGGCCACGCGCGGCTTCGGTGACGACGAGTTCCGAGAGGTCGCGGACATCGTGGCCACGGCGTTGCTGCCCGGTTTCGACGAAACGATCGCCGAGAAGCTGCGTGCCCGCGTCGCCGCTCTCACCGCGAAGTTCCCGCTCTACCCGGACTTGGAGGCCGCCCGATGAATCCCGGCGCCGACCTGCCAGAGCACCCCGACTTCCTCTGGGCCAACCCGGAACCGAAGCGGTCCTACGACGTCGTAGTGGTCGGCGGCGGGGGACACGGACTCGCCACCGCCTACTACCTGGCGAAGGTCCACGGCATCACCGACGTCGCCGTGCTGGAGAAGGGCTGGCTCGCGGGCGGCAACATGGCCCGCAACACCACCATCATCCGGTCCAACTACCTGTGGGACGAGAGCTCCGGCATCTACGAGCACTCGCTGAAGCTGTGGGAAGGCCTCGAAGCGGACCTCGGCTACCCGATCCTGTTCAGCCAGCGCGGCGTACTCAACCTCGCGCACAGCCTGCAGGACGTGCGCGACAGCGTCCGCCGCGTGGAGGCCAACAAGCTCAACGGCATCGACGCCGAGTGGGTCGACGCGTCCGGGGTCAAGGAAATCTGCCCCATCGTCAACACCTCGCCCGGCGTGCGGTACCCGGTGCTGGGCGCCACCTACCAGCCGCGCGCCGGGATCGCGAAGCACGACTACGTCGCGTGGGGCTTCGCCCGCGCCGCGGCGGCGCTGGGTGTCGACCTCATCCAGGACTGCGAGGTCACCGGCATCGAGACCGCAGCCGGACGCGTGACCGCGGTCGACACGACTCGCGGCCGGATCGCCGCGGGCAAGGTCGCGCTGTGCGCCGCCGGGCATTCGTCGGTGGTCGCGAAGATGGCGGGGTTCGACCTGCCGCTCGTGTCGCACCCGTTGCAGGCCTTGGTGTCGGAGCTGCTCGAACCGGTGCACCCGACGGTGGTCATGTCGAACGCCGTACACGTGTATGTCTCGCAGGCACACAAGGGTGAGCTCGTGATGGGCGCCGGCATCGACTCCTACGCGGGCTACGGCCAGCGCGGCGCGTTCCACATCATCGAGGACCAGATGGCGGCGGCGCTGGAGCTGTTCCCGGTGTTCGCGCGGGCGCACCTGCTGCGCACGTGGGCCGGGATCGTGGACGTCACGCCGGACGCGTCGCCGATCGTCGGCCTCACGCCCGTCGAGAACCTCTACGTCAACTGCGGCTGGGGCACCGGCGGGTTCAAGGCCACGCCAGGCGTCGGCGACTGCTTCGCCCACACCGTGGCGAAGGGCAAGCCGCACCCCTACGCCGAGCCGTTCACCCTCGACCGGTTCACCACCGGCGCCCTCGTCGACGAGCACGGCGCCGCCGCCGTCGCCCATTAGGAGCTCCCGTGCAACTCATCCCGTGCCCGTGGTGCGGTCCCCGCGAGGAGACCGAGTTCCACTACGGCGGCCAGGCGCACGTCGCCTACCCGCAGGACCCGGCCGCACTGTCCGACGAGGACTGGGCGAAGTTCGTCTTCTTCCGCGCCAACCCCAGCGGCCCGCTGCCCGAGCGGTGGACCCACAGGGCGGGCTGCCGCCGGTGGTTCAACGCCGTGCGCGACACCCGCACCCACGCCCTCCTGGCGGTCTACCGCCTCGACGAGGCCCGGCCGGTGATCCCGTGACCCGGCTGCCCGACCGCGGCGTCGTCGACCGGGCGGCCCCGCTCAAGTTCACCTTCGACGGCCGGGAGCTGACCGGCTTCCGCGGCGACACCCTCGCTTCGGCCCTGCTCGCGAACGGCGTGCACCAGGTGGCCACGAGCATCAAGTACGGCCGTCCGCGCGGGATCCTGGCAGCCGGCGTCGAGGACGCGACCGCCCTCGTGCAGATCGAAGCGCCGTTCCCGGAGCCGATGCTCAGCGCGACGACGGTCGAGCTGTACGACGGCCTGGTCGCCCGCGGCTTGCCCGGCCAGGGCAAGCTCGCCGCCGAGCCCGACCCGGCGCGCTACGACGCCAAGCACGTCCACTGCGACGTCCTGGTCGTCGGCGCCGGGCCGGCGGGGCTGGCCGCGGCGGCGGACGCGTCCGGGCGAGTGCTCCTGGTCGACGACCAGCCCGAGCCCAGCGCCGAGATCGCCGGCGGCGTGCGGTTCCTCTCCCGCACGACGGCGTTCGGCGTGTACGACGACGGGTTCGTGCTGGCCCTCGAACGACGCGGCGAGAGCGCAGCCCCCGAGCGGGTCTCGCGCCAGCGCGTGTGGCGGATCCGCGCGAAGCGGATCGTGCTCGCGACCGGTGCGCACGAGCGGCCCGTGGTGTTCCCCGACAACGACCGGCCCGGCATCATGCTCGCCGGCGCGGCGCGGACGTACCTGAACCGCTACGGCGTGCTCGCCGGGCAGCGCGCGGTCGTGTTCACCACCAACGACAGCGCCTACGCGGCGGCGTTCGACCTCGCCGACGCCGGTGCGCGGATCGCGGTGATCGCCGACGCGCGGGACAGCGTGTCCGCCCGGCTGGGGGAAGACGCCGCGGCCCGGGGCATCGAGATCCGGACCGGGCACGGGGTCGTCGGCACCGCCGGCGGCGACCGCATCACGTCGGCGGCCGTCGCGGAACTCGGGGCCACCCAAGGGGATCGCTTCGCCTGCGACCTGTTGCTCGTGTCCGGCGGCTGGAACCCGGCCGTGCACCTGTTCAGCCAGGCCCGTGGCACGCTGCGCTACGCACCTGAGCTCGGCGCGTACGTCCCGGACGGTGACCTCCCGGCCGTCCGCGCGGTCGGCAGCGCGGCGGGGGAAGGGCTGCCGGAGGCGAAGGTGCTGTGGCAGGTCCCGGCGGCAGCGTCCGAAGTGGACACCCGGTTCGTCGACCTGCAGCGCGACGCCACCGTGTCCGACGTCCTGCGCGCGACCGGCGCCGGCCTGCGGTCGCTGGAGCACGTGAAGCGCTACACGACCATCGGCACCGCGCACGACCAGGGCAAGACGTCCGGGCTGCTTGCCGCGGGCATCACCGCCGAGGCGCTCGGGCGTGACCTGGCCAGGCAGCGGCCGACGACGTTCCGCCCGCCCTACACCTCCGTGTCGTTCGCCGCGCTGGCCGGGCGCAACCGCGGCGACCTGCACGACCCGGTGCGGGTGACCGCACTGCACCCGTGGCACATCGAGCACGGCGCGGAGTTCGAGAACGTCGGCCAGTGGAAGCGCCCGTGGTACTACCCGCGGCCGGGCGAGGACCTGGAAACGGCCGTGCTGCGCGAATGCCGCGCCGCCCGTACCGGCGTGGCGCTGATGGACGGCTCCACGCTCGGCAAGATCGACGTGCAGGGTCCGGACGCCGCGGCGTTCCTCGACCTGCTCTACACGAACCTGATGAGCTCGCTCAAGGTCGGCCGCATCCGCTACGGCGTGATGTGCGGGGTCGACGGCATGGTCATCGACGACGGCACCGTGATCCGCGTGGCCGAGGACCGGTTCCTCGTCACCACGACCACGGGCAATGCGGCGATGGTCCTCGAGTGGATGGAAGAATGGCTGCAGACGGAGTGGCCGCACCTGCGGGTGTTCGCCACGTCGGTGACCGAGCACTGGGCCACGATCCCGCTCGTCGGCCCGCGCTCACGTGCGGTGCTGGCGAAGGTGGCGCCCGGACTCGACGTCTCGAACGACGCCTTCGGGTTCATGACCTGGCAGGACGCCGCGGTCGCCGGCGTCGACGCCCGCGTCTGCCGGATCAGCTTCTCCGGTGAGCTGGCGTACGAGATCAACGTGCCCTCATGGCACGGGATCACGCTGTGGGAAGCACTGCTGGCGGCCGGCGCCGAGGACGGGATCACGCCGTACGGCACGGAAACCATGCACGTGCTGCGCGCCGAGAAGGGCTACCCGATCATCGGCCAGGAGACCGACGCGACGGTGACCCCGCAGGACCTCGGCATGAGCTGGGCCGTGTCGAAGAAGAAGCCCGACTTCCTCGGCAAACGTTCGTTCACGCGAGCGGAGAACGCACGGCCCGACCGCAAGCAGCTGGTCGGCCTGCTCCCGCAGGACCCAGCCGTGCTGTTGCCGGAGGGCTCGCAGCTCATCGAGACCGACCACGTGCCCGAGCCGCCGGTGCGCATGGTCGGCCACGTGACGTCCAGCTATCGCAGCGCCGCCCTGGGCCGCACGTTCGCGCTCGCTCTGGTGCGGTCCGGACGGGAACGCGTCGGCCAGACGCTGTACGTGCCGGTCGGCGACGCCGTGGTGCCGGTGACGGTGACCGAGTCCGTGCTGTTCGACAAGGAGGGGACCCGTCGTGACGGTTGACCTGATGCGCCGCGCTCCACTCGCGGACCACGCGGCCTCGCTGGCCGCCCTCGCGCCCGCTGTGGTCGCGGAGGAACGGCCGTTCCTGACGCAGCTCACCGTGCGGGTGCGCGAGGGCCACGACGCCGTGGGGGCGACGCTCGGAGTGCCGCTGCCGGCCGAGCCGTGCACCTTCACCTCTGGTGCCGGTCCCTTCGGCGCCGTCGACGTGCTGTGGCTGGGTCCGGACGAGTACCTGGTCCTCGCCGGACCCGGCGCGGTGACCGAGCCGGATCTGCGACCGGCGATCGTGGTGGGCGCCGTGACCGACACGTCGGCGCAGCGCACCACCGTCCGCCTGGCCGGACCGGCGGTGCGCGATGTGCTCGCGCACGGCTGCGCGATCGACCTGGACCCGGCCGTGTCGCCGCCCGGCACCTGTGTGCAGACGTTGCTGGCCCGCACGGGGATCGTGCTGCTGGTCCGCGAAGCCGGCGAGTTCACCGTGCTGGTGCGCCAGTCCTTCGCGCCCTACTTCGCCGAGTGGCTGGCCGACGCCGCCACCGAGTACACCCAGGAGGCACCGTGGCCTTCACACTGACGCTCAAGTGCCCCGAACGCGCGGGCATCGTCCACGCCGTCACCACGTTCCTGCTGGAGCGCGGGTGCGACATCGTCGAGCACCAGCAGTTCGACGACGACGTGCGCGGTTCCCTGTTCCTACGCACGTCCTTCACGTGTTGCGTGCCGGCCACTGTGGACGATCTCCGGCGGGCGTTCGTGCCGGTGGCCGGTGACTTCGGCATGGAGTTCGAGTTCGCCGACGGTACGGCGCCGCGGGCGCTGGTGATGGTGTCGAAGTTCGGGCACTGCCTCAACGACCTGCTGTTCCGGTGGCGCGCCGGCAGCTTGGGTGCGGAGATCGCGCTGGTGGTGTCGAACCACGAGGACCTGCGCCCGATGGTCGAGGCGGCCGGGGTGCGGTTCGAGCACGTGCCGGTGACGCCGGCGACGAAGACCGGGGCCGAGCAGCGGCTGCTGGACCTGCTGTGGGAGAACGAGATCGATCTCGTCGTGCTCGCCCGGTACATGCAGGTGCTCTCGGACGAGCTGTGCGGCAAGCTCGCGGGCCGCGCGATCAACATCCACCACTCGTTCCTGCCCGGGTTCAAGGGCGCGAAGCCGTACCACCAGGCCTACGACCGGGGTGTGAAGTACGTCGGCGCGACCGCGCACTACGTGACACCCGACCTCGACGAGGGCCCGATCATCGAGCAGGAGGTGCAGCGCGTGGATCACACGTACTCGCCGCGGGAGCTGGTCACTGTCGGACGTGACGCCGAGGCGCTCGCCCTGTCCCGGGCGGTCCGCTGGCACAGCGAACGCCGCGTCCTGCTCAACGGCAACAGCACCGTCGTCTTCCGGTAAGGAGTGTTCCGCCATGACCCGAGTCGTGATCATCGGCGCCGGCATCGTGGGCGCCAACCTCGCCGACGAGCTCACCGCGCGCGGCTGGACCGACGTCACCGTGCTCGACCAGGGGCCGCTGCCGCTCACCGGCGGCTCGACCTCGCACGCGCCCGGTCTCGTGTTCCAGACCAACCCGTCGAAGACGATGACCGAGTTCGCGCGCTACACCGTCGAGAAGTTCGGCGACCTGGAGGTCGATGGGCTGCCGTGCTTCAACCAGGTCGGCGGCATGGAGGTGGCGAGCACGCCGGCGCGGTGGCAGGACCTGCACCGCAAGCACGGCTGGGCCACGTCGTGGGGCGTCGAGGCGCACCTCATCGACGTCGACGAGTGCGTGCGGCGCTGGCCGCTGCTCGACGGCTCGCGGATCCACGGCGCGCTGTACGTGCCGACCGACGGGCTGGCGAAGGCCTCGCGCGCGGTCGTCGCACTGGCCCGCCGCGCCGAGTCGCGGGGCGCGCGGTTCGTGGGGTCGACCAAGGTGACCGGTCTCAAGCAGGCCGGCGGCCGGGTGACCGGCGTCGAAACGGACCAGGGCGAGTTCGCGGCCGACATCGTGGTGTCGTGCGCCGGGTTCTGGGGCCGTGAGCTCGGTGCGCTGGCGGGCATGGAGGTCCCGCTGCTCCCGCTCGCGCACCAGTACGCGAAGACCGGCCAGATCGCGGAGCTGGTGGGGCGCAACACCGAGACGAGTGAGGCGAGCTTGCCGATCCTGCGTCACCAGGACCAGGACCTGTACTTCCGCGAGCACGTGGACCGCCTCGGCATCGGCTCGTACGCCCACCGGCCGATGCCCGTCGAACCCACCTGCGTGGACGGTGAGGTGACCGAGTCGTCGATGCCTTCGATGCTGCCGTTCACCGACGAGGACTTCGCGCCGTCGTGGGAGGAGAGCAAGCTGCTGCTGCCCGCGCTCGGCCGGACGAAAGTCGAGGAGGGCTTCAACGGCATCTTCTCGTTCACGCCCGACGGCGGTTCGCTGGTGGGGGAGTCCGAGCACGTGCGCGGGTTCTGGATCGCCGAGGCGGTGTGGGTGACGCACTCGGCGGGCATCGCGAAGGCCGTGGCGGAGTTGCTGGTACACGGTCGTTCCGAGACGGATCTGCACGAGGTGGACGTGCACCGGTTCGAGAAGGTGCAGCTCGCGCGGGAGTACGTGAGCGAGACTTCGCAGCAGAACTTCGTGGAGATCTACGACGTGCTGCACCCGTTGCAGCCCAAGCTTTCGCCGCGCGACCTGCGGGTGAGCCCGTTCCACGTCCGGCAGCGCGAGCTGGGCGCGGTGTTCCTGGAGGCGGGCGGCTGGGAACGGCCGCACTGGTTCGAGGCCAACGCGCTCCTGGTGAACCGCCTGCCGCACGAGTACCTGCCACCGGCGCGCGACGCGTGGGCGGGGCAGTTCCACTCGTCGATCGTGGCGGCGGAGGCGTGGTACACGCGCCACGGGGTGGCACTGTATGACATGACGCCGCTCAAGCGCGTCGAGGTGAGCGGGGCGGGCGCGCTGGAGTTCCTGCAGGGGCTGACGACGAACCAGCTCGACAAGTCCGTCGGATCGGTGACCTACACGCTGATGCTCGACGACGCCGGTGGGGTGCGCAGTGATGTCACGGTGGCGCGGCTCGAGCCTTCGGTCTTCCAGGTGGGGATCAACGGGAACATCGATGTCGCGTACCTGAACTCGCTGGTGCCTGAGGGGGTCCGGGTTCGGGACAGCACCGGGGGCACGTGCTGCATCGGCGTGTGGGGCCCGCTCGCGCGGGACCTGGTGCAGCCATTGTCGGCGCAGGACTTCTCACACGCGGGGCTGAAGTACTTCCGGGCGAGTCCGGCGCGGATCGCCGGGGTGCCGGTGACCGCGATGCGACTGTCCTATGTGGGCGAGCTCGGCTGGGAGATCTACACGTCGGCGGACAACGGGCTGCGGCTCTGGGACGCGCTGTGGGCGGCGGGGCAGTCCCTCGGCGTGATCGCGGCCGGGCGGGCGGCGTTCAACAGCTTGCGCCTGGAGAAGGGCTACCGGCTGTGGGGCACGGACATGACCACCGAGCACGATCCGTACGAGGCCGGGGTCGGGTTCGCCGTTCGCCCGGCGAAAGGACCGTTCGCCGGGCGGGAGGCGATCGAGGGCCGTTCGGAGGAGACGGCCGCGAGGCGGTTGCGGTGCCTGACCGTGGACGACGGGCGGACGGTCGTGCTGGGCAAGGAACCGGTGTTCGTCGACGGCGCTGCGTCGGGTTACGTGACCAGCGCGGCGTACGGGTACACGGTCGGGCTGCCGATCGCGTACGCCTGGCTGCCGGGGACCGTCGGCATCGGCGACGCCGTGGAGATCGAGTACTTCGGGCGGCGGGTCGCGGCGACGGTGGCCGCGGAGCCGCTGGTCGACCCGGGCATGGAACGCATTCGACGCTGAGGGGGATTTTCCTGCGGGATCAGATCACGAGCGAGTTCCTGAAGTGCCTGGCGACGCCGCCGCTCGGCGCCGCGGTGCCGGTCGGCGGGACCGTCGCGGCCCTCTCGCCGGCTCAGGCCGCGGCGTTGCCGGCGCGCACCGGCGACGGTGCGGGCGGCGGCTGGATGCACGGGCTGCGGCCGAGCAGGACGCGTTCACGGTGCGGACGTCGGATCTCGAGGCCTGGCGGCCTCCGGCGGACATGATCACCGCGGCGGCCTCCGCGCTGGGCGTGGCCGAACGGCGGCTGCGCGAGGTGCGCGGCGCTGGTCGATGTCGCGGCTGCCCCGGAGGCGCTGCGCTCGGCGGTGGTGATCGCGCGGGTGGCGACCGAGAGCCGGACGGGTTCGGTGGCGGTGCTCGGTGAGGTGGACGAGCTCGTCTCGCGGGCGGCGCGGATCACGGAGGCGGTGCGTAGTGGTCTAACTAACCAACTGGTTGGTTGACGAACCTCCGGGGTCGGTGTCTGACGGAGAGGTAGGCACGAACTCCCGGAAGGCACGCATGTCCAAGACCTGGCTCATCACCGGCAGCTCCCGCGGCTTCGGGCGCGAGCTGGCGAAAGCAGTCCTCGACCACGGCGACCGGCTCGTCGCGACCGCTCGCAAGCCCGAACAGCTCGGCGACCTGGTCGCCCAATACGGCGAACGCGTGCGCGCGGTCGCCCTCGACGTCACCGACCCGGCGGCCGCCCGCGGGGCCGTGCAGACGGCGGTGGACGCGTTCGGCTCGCTCGACGTCGTGGTGAACAACGCCGGCTACGCCAACTCCGCCCCCATCGAAGAAATGCCCGACGACGACTTCCGCGCCCAGGTGGACGCGAACTTCTACGGCGTCGTCAACGTCACCAAGGCCGCCCTCCCGATCCTGCGCGCCCAGCGCTCGGGCCACCTCGTGCAGTTCTCCTCCGTCGGCGGCCGCGTCGGCGGCTCGCCCGGCATGGGCGCGTACCAGGCCGCGAAGTTCGCGGTCGAGGGCTTCTCCGAGGTGCTGGCCAACGAGGTCGCGCCCTTCGGCGTCAAGGTCCTCATCATCGAGCCCGGAGCGTTCCGCACCGACTGGGCCGGCTCCTCCATGCGCGTCGACCCGGTGAGCCCCGACTACGACGAAACGGTCGGCGCGATGAACCGCCGCCGCACCGACTCCGCCACCTGGCCCGGCGACCCCGCCCGCGCCGCCGAGATCATCGTCGACGTCGTCGACCACGCCGACCCGCCCCGCCGCCTCCTGCTGGGCGCCGGCGCGGTGGAACTGGCCGTGCGATCTTCGGCGGAACGCGCGGCCGAGGCCGAAAAATGGGCGGACGTCAGCCGCTCGGTGGACTTCCCGCCGGGGGAGTGAAGTCGTCCCGAAGGACCCCCGGCGCCCGTGCGGAGCACTAGCATCGGATGCATGGAACGACGTGCCGGGCCGAACCGGTGAAGGCCTTCGTCATCACCGGGCCCGGCGAGGCCGGGGTGGCCGAGGTGCCCGAGCCGGTCGCGGCGATGGGCGAGGTCGTGGTGGCCGTGGAGCGCGCCGGCGTGTGTGGCACGGACTTCGAGTTCTTCACGGGCGAAATGCACTACTTCGCCGACGGCCAGGCGCGCTACCCGATGCGGATCGGGCACGAGTGGTGCGGGACCGTGGTCGAGACCGGCGAGGGGGTGCACCCCGCGTGGGTGGGGCGGCGGGTCGTCGGCGACACGATGCTCGGGTGCGGACACTGCCGGCGGTGCCGCAGCGGCCACCAGCACGTGTGCGCCGACCGGCAGGAAGTCGGGATTCGCGGCGGGCGGGCCGGGGCGCTGGCGGAGAAGATCGCGGTGCCGGTGACCTCGCTGCACGAGCTGCCCCCGCACCTCGACGCGACGGCGGGCGCGCTGGTGGAGCCGGGCGGGAACGCGCTGCGGGCGGCGCGGGCCGCGTTGGGCGAGAAAGACGGCATGCGGGTCGCGGTCTACGGGCCGGGCACGATCGGGCTGCTCACCGCGATGTTCCTGCGCGCCGCCGGCGCCGAGGTCCACCTGGTCGGCGTCACGGCCGGCTCGATCGCCTTTGCGCGCGAGCTGGGGTTCACCGCGGCCGCCGAGCCGCCCGCTTCGCCGGTGGACGCCGTCGTGGACGCCACCAGCGACCCGGCCGTCCCGGCGGCCGCGCTGGAGCTCGTGGAGCCGTCCGGCCGGCTCGTCTACATCGGACTCGCCGGTGAGCCGAGCGGGATCGACACGCGGCAGCTGACTCTCAAGGACGTGACCGCCGTCGGGATCCTCAGCGCGTCGCCCGGACTCGAGGCGGCGATCGACCGATACGCCGACGGGGACGTCGACCCGCGGCCGATCGTCGCCGCGACGGTCGGGCTCCACGAGGTCGCCGACTTCTTCGCCGGGCGCCGGCCGCCGGGAGCGGGACCGAAGATCCTCGTCGACCCGAACCGGACGTGAAGGCCGGTCCGTGGGCAGGGGTCGGGGAACCGCGCCCACGGACCGGGGTCAGGCGAGGTACTCCGCGGCCGCGCGCAGGCTCACGTACGAGCCACTGAACGTGTCGATCCGCGGCCCTGTGCCCGAAGGTCCGGGCACGCCCGTCTCGACGCGGATGTAGTCCACATCGGACAGTTCTGCGAGGAACGCGAGCACCGCCGGGTGGCGGTGCGCCTCGCGCGTCACCACGACCACGCTCGCGAAGCCACGGGCCTCCGCGCGCACCAGTGCGGCGTCATCCGGGGACACGGTCAGCGCCCGGGTGCCGGGCACCAGCTCCGCCAGGTGCGGGCCCAGGCCCCACGGCATGGGCCCGGCCGCGATCGACGGGTCGGTGCGCACGTCGACGACCAGCGGCGCACCGGCCAGCCGCGGCGAGCCCTGGATCCGCAGCGCCGCGCGAGCCGCCGAGAGGCCCAGCGCGGAGTCCACCGGTTTCTGCTCGGCAGGCGTCGGCGAGGTGCCCAGCGCCGCCGTCCGGGCCGCCGCGTCCGCGAGCCGTTCCGCGGACAGCGTCCCGTCCGCAACCGCGGCAACGATCGTCGCCGTGATGGCGTCCAACGTGTCCGCCTCGAACGCCGCCCCGCCGATGCACAACGCGTCCGCGCCCGCGGCCAAAGCGCGGACCGCCGTGCTGCCGAGCCCGTCGTGCCGGCCGTAGGAACCCGACACCGCGCCCATCTCGAGCGCGTCCGTGATCACCGCGCCGTCGAAGCCCAGCTCGCCGCGCAGCACGTCGGTGAGCGCGACGTGGTTGAGCGTCGCGGGTTCGTCGCCCCACGCCCGCACCACGAGGTGGCCCGACATGACCGACCGCACGCCCGCCGAGATCGCCGCGTTGAACGGCACGAGCTCGATCTCCCGCAGCTCCTCGACCGTTCGCGGCAGCACAGGCAGCGCCACGTGCGAATCCTCCGTCGCCGCACCGTGCCCGGGGAAGTGCTTCGCGCACGCGGCGACGCCGTACTTCTGCAGGCCCGTCACGAACGCGGCGACGTGCGGCGACGCCTTCGCCGGGTCCGAGCCGAACGCGCGGACCCCGATGATCGGGTCCTGTGCCGCGAGCGTCAGATCCGCGCACGGCGCCAGGTTCACCGTCACCCCGCACGCGGCCAGCCGCTCGCCGAGCGCCGCCGCGACCGCCGTGGTGAGCTCCGGGTCGTCGGCCGCGCCCAGCGCGAGCGGGCCGGGCACGAACGAGCCGGTGTTCACGTCGAGGCGGGTGACGTCGCCGCCCTCCTCGTCGATGCCGACCACCACGTCGTCGCGTTCGGCCCGCAGCGCCGAGGTCAACGCCGCCACCTGCTCGTCGTCGACCACGTTGCGCCCGAACAGGATCACGCCGCCGAGGCCCTGGCCCAGGCGGCGCCGCAACCAGTCCGGCGCCGTCGTGCCCGCGAAACCGGGCAGCAGCACCGCTTTCGCCCACGCCCGAGGATCAGACATCGCTCACCCCTTCACCGCGCCTGCCGTCAGGCCGGACACCAGCTTGCGCTGCACGATCAGGAAGAAGATCAGCGCCGGGATCGCGTACACCACCGATGCCGCCATGATGCCGCCCCAGTCGACCGAGAACGCGGTCTTGAACGACGAGAGCCACACCGGCAGCGTCTGTTTCGGCTTGTCCTGCATGAACACCAGCGCGAACAGGAACTCGTTCCACGCGGTGATGAAGCTGAACACCGACGTGGTCACCAGGCCCGGGCCCAGCAGCGGCAGCGTCACGCGGCGGAACGCGCCCGCGCGGCTGCAGCCGTCGATCATCGCGGCCTCTTCGAGGTCGTACGGGATGCCGTTGATGAACCCGTAGAGCATCCAGACGGTGAAGGGCAGCGACGTCGCGAAGTACACCAGTAGCAGCGAGGGCAGCGTGTTGAGCAGCCCGAGGTCGCGCATCAGCAGGTACATCGGGATGAACAGCGCCGAGAGCGGCGCCAGCTGCGCGACCAGGATCAGCAGCAGGAACCCCTTGCGGCCGCGGAAGCGGAACCGCGCGAGCGGGATCGCCGCCAGCACGCCGACAACCAGCGCCGCGAGCACGGCCCCGAGCGTGACGATGAGGCTGTTGCTCAAGTAGGTCACGAACCCCGGCTTGGTGAGGGCCGACGCGAAGTTCGCCAGCGTCGCCGCGGTGGGGAACAGGTCGTACTTCGGTGAGAGCACCTCGCCCGGTGTCTTGAGCGACGTGGTGAACATCCAGTACGTCGGGAAGAAGAACAGCAGCGCGACGAGCACGCCGGCCACCGAGAGCGCGACCCGCTGGGTCAGGGACTTCCTCACGCGAGCTCACCGTCCTTCGACCGAACCAGCAGCTGCACGTACCGCCCGGTGACCAGCAGCAGGAGTACCAGCATGATGGTGGCGATCGCGGCGGCCGAACCGAAGTGGCTGCCCGCGATGCCCTTGAGGTACTGCAGGATCGCGAGCGTCGTGCTCGCGCCGTCGGGCCCGCCTTGGCGGATCGCCCAGACCTGGCCGAACATGTTGAAGTCCCACAGCACCGACAGGAACGTGACCATCGTCAGGATCGGCTGGATCGCGGGCCAGCTCACCGCGCGGAACGTCTGCCACGGCCCGGCGCCGTCGATGCCCGCGGCCTCGTACTGCTCCCTCGGCACGCCGAGCAGGCCCGCGTAAAGCGTGAACGCCACGAACGGCACGGCCTGCCACAGCACCAGCAGCCCGATCACCGCGAGCGTGCTCGCGCCGGTGGAGAACCACGAGTACCCGATGAACGAGTGGAACCCCAGCCGGTCCAGCGTCTTGTTCAGGATCCCGTACTGCTGGTCGAAGATCCACTGGAACACCGTGGTCGTCGCGATCACCGGCACGGCCCACGCGAGCACGAGCGAGATCTGCAGGATGATCCGGACCACCGGGTTGAGGTGGCGCATGAGCACCGCGATGACCAGCGCGACGACCAGGGTGGCCGCCACCAGCAGAGCGGTGAACGCGACCGTGCGCACGGCGACCGACCAGAACTCAGGATCGGTCAGCTCCTCGGTGTAGTTGTCGAACCCGATCCACACGGCCTTGCCGGTCACGAGCTCGTGCAGGTCGAGCTTGCGCAGGCTGATGCCGAGCATCTGGATCGTGGGCCAGCCGAGCAGCACCAGCACGGCGACGAGGGCGGGCAGGAGCAGCAGGTACGGCATCATCCCCTCGCCGATCCCCACCCGGCGCCTCGGTTTCTCCGGAGTGGCGCGTGCCGATGCCGGCGGGGTGGCCCCCGCCGGCATCGGCACGACTTTGGAGGCGGTCATCCGCCGATGATCTTGTCGAGGGCGGCGTTGGCGTCAGTCGTGGCCTGGTCGATCGACTTCTTCCCGGTGAGGTACGCCGTGAGCATGTCCTTCAGCGGGTTCTGGCCGGACTCGACCTCGCCCCACTTCGGGCTGGTCGGCACGGCGCGGCCGTTCTTCGAGGCCTTCGCCATCACGCCGCCGAGCGGGTCCTTGGCCAGCGCGCTGGTGTCGGTGGAGGTGCCCGGCACGTAGCCGGCGGCGGCCATCTGGCTCATGTATTTGGTGCTGGTGAGCAGCTTCAGGTATTCCTTGGCGAGGTCCGCGTGCTTGCTGTTGAGCGGGACCACCAGGTTCGAGCCGCCGAGGAACACCGGGGCCGTCTGGCCGGCGGTCTTGCTGGGGATCGGGAACGCACCGGTCTTGTCGGCGATGCTCGGGTCGGTCTTCGCGGCCGTGGCGACCTCGCCCGGCGTGCCGATGAACATCGCGACCTTGCCGCCGCCGTAGATGCCGGCCTGCTGCGGGGTGGCCTCGTCGTTGTCCTTCGGCGCAGTGGTGCCGGAGGCGTCCACGAGCTGCTTGTAGAACTCGAGACCCGCCTTCGCGCCGGCCGAGTCCAGCGTCGACTTGAAGCCCTTGCCTTCGGCCTTGGCGACGTCACCGCCGTTGTCCCAGATGAACGACAGCAGGGCGTACCAGTACTGGCCCGGCAGGTAGAGCGGCTGGAAGTCCTTGTCGCTGCCGAACTTCGCCTTCAGCTTGGCGATGTCGTCGAGCCACTCCGCGTTCGAGGTCGGCGGCGCGGTGATGCCCGCCTGCTCGAACATGTCCTTGCGGTAGAGGACCTCGCGGTTGGCGGCGTAGAACGGCACGCCGTAGGTCTTGCCCTCGAACTCGCCCGAGGCCTTGAGCCCGGCCAGCCACTGCGAGCCGTTGAAGCTGTTGACGTCCGCGGACAGGTCGGTGAGCACCTCGTCGGAGGCGAACGCCGGGGTCTGGGTGTTGCCGACCTCGATCACGTCGGGCGGGGTGTCGCTCGCGAGCGCGGTGGTCAGCTTTTGCTGGATGCCGTTCCACGGCTGGATCTGGTAGTTGACTTTGACCCCGGCGTGGGCCGCCTCGAACTCCTTGTTGAGGGCACCCGTGAGGCTGTCCGGCGCGGAGCCGTCCATGAGCCACACCGTGAGCGTGTCACCGTCCGAACCACCCGAACCGGACGCGGTGTCACCGCCGCCCGAACCGGCACACCCGGCTGTCGCGAGGGTGAGGGCGGCGGCACCCGCCGCCAGTTTGAGCCAGCGCTTCACTTGTCTGTCCTTTCGGTGTCCGGCCCCCAGGCCGGTCGAGTGACAAATGGTGTAGACCAATGTGGAGAGGGTGGTCCGGACCACAGCTGGTGTCAAGCCGGTTGCCAAGACGTTGTAAACGCGACGGGGAGTTTGACGCTACGTGTCCGGACGGTTACCAGCGCGCGTCCCGAAAGTGCAGGTGCCGCACCAGAAACCTTGACCGGGCAGGGTTTGTCGCGCCGTGGCGGTTGTTCGTGAAGACCTCTCCGGGGACGGGCACGAGGGCAGGAACTGTCCGCGAGAGGGGGCAGGACCCGGTCCAGTGGTACGGCCTGGTCCGCCCGGAGGTCCGACGGCGCGAAATCGGCGGGGCTGTGACAAGGCCGAGATGGGACCTCGCCCGCAAGGGAGGGAAGCGCCCGATCGCGGTTCGAGCGGGCGAGACCCGGGTGGCTCCCGCTGGCCGGGACACCGCGAAAACGGGTGCCGCTCAAGGGGCCGGGGCACGAAACGGGCCCCGCCCGGCGAGTGCCGGGCGGGGCCGTGGTGCGCTCCCCGAACGGGTCAGGGTCGACCGGTCGGCGGTTGACCGACCGGTGCCGGACGGGTCGGTGCCGGACGGGTCAGTGGTTGACCTTGAACCACGGCTGCGACCAGCCGAGGTAGGTCTGGCCCCACTTGCTCTTGATCTCCGAGATCGTGGTCTGCGTGTAGGTGCCCGCGCCGTGGATGTCGTTCGACAGGAACTGGCCGCCGCCGATCGAGATCATGGTGTGGCCCGCGCCGCCGTTGGAGAAGAAAGCGAGGCCGCCGGCCGGCACGTTCTGGTCGCCGGCGTGCTTGTACTGCGCGGGAATCTGGGTCCAGTGCACGTACGCGGTCTCGGAACCGCTTGCGGAGAACCCGTAGTTCTGGGCGTTGATGCGGTCGCACCAGCCGTCGTAGGACGCGATGTTGGTCGTGTGCACGCGGGTCTTGGCGTAGGCCACGGCCTCCGCGCAGGTCTTCCCGTCACCGAGACCCGAGGTGGAGCAGGTGGCCTGCGGGGGCGGCGGCACGTCGGTGCAGTCGGGGGCGATGCGGCCGTCGGAACCGGTGTAGACGTAGGTGTCGGTGATGTAGCCGCCCTTGGCGGCGACGTGGTCCCAGATGTTGCTGGTGCCGTACTTGCCGGTCACGGTGTCGCCCGTGGTCTGGCAGTCGATGACCACGGCGGTGCCGTCGGCGATGGTGCCGACGGAACTCGCGCCGGTGCCGGGCGCCGAACGCACGGTGAGCGGTGCGCCGGAGTCGGTGTGCACGGTGCCGCTCGCGTCGGCGGCCAGCGCCGGCGCGATGCCCGACAGCGTCAGCGCCGCGGCGAACGCGACCAGGCCCAGCGTGCGTTTCGCGATTCTCATCCTCGGTCCTCCTGATCCCCGGTGGGTGTGGGAACCAGGTTCGCCCGAGCCGATACACGCGCCGTACAAATGCGTTCGCGGCGGCCGTGAACCCCGGACATTCCGGGCGTGCGGTCAGCCCTTGCGGGGGTTGCCGGACTTGCGCCGCGGCACGTAGTCGCGGCTGTCGCCGTGGATCAACCGCGAGCGCAACGTGGTGAGCAGTTCCGAGGTCTGGTTGGCGTGGTCCTCGTCGCGCGAGGCCAGCCCGAGCAGCAGCGCGTCGGCCAGTACCTCGGCGCTGAGCATCTCGCCGGTGAAGTTGCTGGGGGAGTGCGTGGCCTGCAGGGCCACGGCCACGCGGTCGCCGAAGACGGGCGCGAGCGAGTCGGTGATCAGCAGCGTGCGGGCGCCGACCTCGCGCGTTCGGTCGAGCAGCACCTCGATGTCGCCGAGCAGCCGGCTCGGCAGGAACAGCACCACGACGTCGCCCTCGCCGAGGCCGAGCAGGTCGTCGGCGAGGCGGAACCCCGTGGCGCCGCTGGCGCGGGCACGGCGGCCCATCCGGCCGAGGCGCAGCGCGACGTACCCGGCGAGGAAGCTCGACGGACCGATGCCGAAGGCCAGGACCTCGCGCGCGCCGGCGAGCAGGTCCACGGCCTTCTCGAAGTCTTCCTCGGAGACGAGACGCCAGGTCTCGGCCAGCCGCTCCGTCGCCTCGGTGAACACGCGCGCGAGCACGGTCGTGGGCTCGCCGGTGGGCTCGCCGATCTGGCGGTGACGCAACTCGATCGACGGGCTGGTCTCGGTGACCACCTGCCGGGCGAGGTGCTGGCGCAGGTCGGCCAGGCCGCTGTAGCCGAGTGTCTTGGCGGTGCGGACCACGGTGGCGTCGCTCGTGCCCGTGGCCGAGCCGATCTGCTCGGCGGTGGCGAAGATCGCCTCGCGCGCGTGGTGGCGCAGGTACTCGGCGACGGCGCGCTCGGCCCGCGACATCCCGGCGAGGCGGCCGGTGATCCGCTCGGTGAGCGAGTCGCCGCCGTCGGCGGGGGTAGCGTCGTCGGGCATCGGATCACTCTCCTGTCGGCTCGTGTGCATCGTAGTGGTCCGCGGTGCCGTCGTGTGCGGGACCACAGTGGACGGTGTGGCGCGCCCTGTGATCCGCGGCGCGGATCGCCCGCCGGGAACGCGGTGACCGCGGCCGAGCCAGTCATACCTGGTGACTGATTCGAACCGACCAGCCGACGATGTCGGTGATCGAACTGACGACCTTCACGGTTCGTCCCGAGCGGGCCCAGGCGATGCCGGACACCCCGGCCCGGCCTGGTGGAGGCGTTCCGCCGGGACCGGCGCGGGTTCGTCTCGGCGCGCCTCGCGCCCGAAGCGAGGGTCCGGACCATTGCGTACACCGGGCGCGTACGCGACGGCGGCGGAGTGAACTCGGGGGGAGCTCGGCCGGGTGAGCGGGATCCGGTCGCTACGCTGCCGGGCATGACCACCACTCGTCCGGCTTTGCAGGGGTTGCCCGGGTTCGTGCTCGTCGCGCGGTTCTGCACGGAGCTGGCCCTTATGGCGGGTCTCGCGGTCGCCGGGGCGCGGCTGGGTGGGAGCGTGCTGCTGGACGTCGTCGGCGGGGTGCTGTGGCCGGTGTTGGCCGGGGCGATCTGGGCGCTGGTGGTGGCCCCCAAGGCGCCGCGGCGGGCGCCGGAGCCGACGCGGTTCATCCTGGAGTTCGCGTTGTTCGCGGCGGCGGCCGTGGCGCTGGCGGCGTCCGGGTTGCTCATCGTCGGGATCGTGCTCGCGGTGGCCGGCGTGGCGACCGCAGTCGCGGTGCGGGTCTTCGCCAAGGACTCCTAGCCGGAAGCCCCAGCTCGAGGCCCTGGCCGGAAACCCTGTCGAGCCGATCGAGCCGGTCGAGGACGTCCCCCCGAGGTGCGCCGACGGAGCTTAACCGGTGGCGCGCGGGTGCCGCTCGGCCTGGCAGCCCGCTGCCGCGCGCCAGGGTTGCGCCCCGCGCGGCGGTGGATGAAACTCCGGGCTATGCCGAGCCCGTTCAGCGCCGAAACCGGCGAAGCGATCCAGCACGCGCGTCAGCACTCCGTCAGTGACCTGCTCCGGCGCACGGCCGCGCGGTACCCGGGCAAGCTCGCCGTGGTCGACGGCGAGCGGCGGCTGAGTTTCGCGGAGTTCGACGCGGCCGTGAATCGGTGCGCCCACCGGCTCGCCGAGCGCGGTCTCGTCAAGGGCGACCGGCTGGCGCTGCTGAGCCACAACTGCCTGCAGTACGCGGTGCTGGCGTTCGCGACGGCCCGGCTCGGCGTGGTGCTCGTGCCCGTCAACTTCATGCTCGGCGCCGACGAGATCGCCTACATCCTCGGCGACGCCGGGGTGTCCGGGCTGGTCACGGAAGACGCGCTGCTGGCCACCGGGGCCGCTGCGCTGGAGCGCGCCGGGCTCGGCGAGGCGGTGCGCGGCCGCATCGGCGGCACCGCCGAGGACTGGGAAGACGTCAACGCCTGGATCGACGGCCCTGGCGACGAGACCGACCCCGGCGTGGCCGTCGCCGACGACGATCCGCTGCGGCTGATGTACACCTCCGGCACCGAGTCGCGGCCGAAAGGCGTGCTGCTCTCGAGCCGTTCGCTGATCGCGCAGTACGTGTCGTGCGTGATCGACGGTGGCATGAGCGCCGAGGACGTCGAGGTCCACTCCCTGCCGCTGTACCACTGCGCGCAGCTGGACTGCTTCTTCTCCGTGGACGTGTACCTCGGCGCCACCAGCGTGATCCTGCCCGGCCCGGACCCGGCCGCGCTGCTGGCGACCGTCGAGCGCGAGCGCGCCACGAAGCTGTTCGCGCCGCCGACGGTGTGGATCTCGCTGCTGCGCCACCCCGCGTTCGACACCACCGATCTCTCCAGTCTGCGCAAGGGCTACTACGGCGCTTCGGCAATGCCGGTCGAGGTCCTGCGCGAGCTCGCCCGGCGGCTGCCGGACGTCGAGTTCTGGAACTTCTACGGCCAGACCGAGATGGCGCCGCTCGCCACGATCCTGCGCCCGCACGAACAGCTGCCGAAGGCCGGCTCGGCGGGCCGGGCCTCGCTCAACGTCGAGACGCGCATCGTCGACGAGGACGGCCGCGAGCTGCCGCCGGGGGAGATCGGCGAAATCGTGCACCGCAGCCCGCATGCGACGCTCGGCTACTACGGGGACGAGGAGAAGACGGCCGCCGCGTTCGCGGGCGGCTGGTTCCACTCCGGTGACCTCGGCGTGCTCGACGACGAGGGCTACCTGTCCGTGGTGGACCGCAAGAAGGACATGATCAAGACCGGCGGCGAGAACGTCGCGAGCCGCGAGGTGGAGGAAGCCCTCTACCGCCTGGACGGGGTGGCCGAGGTCGCCGTGTTCGGCGTGGCGCACCCGCGCTGGATCGAGGCGGTGACGGCGGCCGTCGTCCCGCGCGAGGGCGTGGAGCTGACCGTCGAGGCCGTGCTCGCCCACGCGCGCGAGCACCTGGCCGGCTACAAGTGTCCGAAATACGTGGTCTTCACCGACGCGTTGCCGAAGAACCCGAGCGGGAAGATCGTGAAGCGCACTTTGCGCGACACCCACGCTGACCTCGCCGTGGGGGAGCCGGGCGCTCAGTCGTCGGGGGCCGTCAGGTAGCGCCGGGCGACAGCCTTGTTGTAGCGGCTCAGCAGCGCGCCGAAGGAGCGCAGATCCTCTTCGCTCCAGTCGCCGAGCAGCTCGGCGGACGCGTTGCGCCGACGCGACTGGGTCACGCGCATGCGGTGGCGGCCCTCCTCGGTCGGTGTGAGGATGCTGCGCCGGCGGTCGGCAGCCGAGGGGCTGCGCTCGACGAGCCCTTTGCCGAGCAGCACCGAGCCCTGCCTGCCGACGGTCGACGGGTCTAGACCGAGTGCCCCGGCGAGCGTGCCGACGTCCGCTGAGCCCAACTCGTCCAAAGTGCGCAGCAGCAGGTACTCCGCTTGGTCCAGTTCGGCGTAGGCGTCGGTGCGGCGGCGCAGCAGTTCGAAGTTGCGCACGAGCACCGCGGTGGCCAGTTCGAGCACGTCGAGTGTGTCGCCGGTCTCGGCGAGCCGAGCCGCGAGCTTCGAGGCTGCGAAAGTCGGTTCGATCACTCGGACTCCAAACCCCTGTATGACACCGGTAATTATCGGTATCATACCGGTGATCGCTCCGAACGCACGGGAAGGCGGGTTTTGTGCTGCCCACGGCCAGGGAGTTCCGGGACAGAGTCGTCGCTTCCGATCCGGGTCTCAACCGGTTGAGATCGGCCGGTTCCGCGACCATCGGCATGGCCAGCGCCTTGGCCGTGGAGTACCTCGTGGCCAAGCTCACCGGCGCCGACGCCATGGGCACGCTCACCTCGATGCTGCTCGGCGCGGTCGTCGGGATGATGGGCGCGATGGCGCTCGGCGACGGCAGCAGGTGGGTCAAGACCCGCACGGCCGCGTTCTTCCCGGTCGCGCTCGGCACCGGCATGACGCTCGGCGTGCTCGTCGGCGACAACGCCACCCTCATGCTCGCCGTGTTCGTGCTGGTCATGTTCATGTCGGTGTACGTCCGCAAGTTCGGCGGGCCGTTCTTCTTCTACGGCTTCATGGGCTGGATGGGCTACTTCTTCGCCGCGTTCCTCCACGCGACATTCGCGACACTGCCGAGCCTGCTGCTCGCCGTCGTCGTCGCGAGTGCGTGGCTGCTGCTGCTTTTCGTCACAGTGCTGAAGACCAACACCACGAGGACCCTGCGCCGTGTGCTGCGGGCGTTCGACGCGCGCGGCCGGGCCGTGGTTCGCGCGTGCGCCGACGTGCTGTCCAACCGCGACCCCAAGCAGGAAGCGAGGTTGCGCCGCCGGGTGCAGCGGCGGCAGGCGCGCCTGGCCGACACGGCGCTGATGGTCGAGGGCTGGTCGGCCCAGCCGGGCGCGGTGCCACGCGGGCGGTCGGCGGCTTCACTGCGGCGGCAGATGGTCGACGCGCACCACCTGCTCGACGAGCTCGCCACGGCCGCGGACTCCTTGGTGCGCAGTGGTTCGGGCCTCACTGTGCTCGCCGCCGAGGTGGCCGACCGCCTGGCCCGCCGCGACGACCGCGGCGCGAGCGAGGTCGCGTACCGGCTCGCGGGGCACGCCGAGGTGGCCGGCGGTGTCGCGGGTGGCTGGTGGCCCGCGCGGCACTTCTCGGCGGCGGCCCTGGAAGTCGTCGCGGTGTTCGACGCCGCGCCGAAGCCCGAGGAGATCGCGGCCGAACCGGTGGACGATTTCGAGCCGGCCGTCGGGCTCGCGTTCGGCAACCTGCCCGGCTCGCCCGCCGCGGCGGGCGACGTGCTGCCGCGGCAGTCGAAGTGGAACCCGTTGGCACGGCTGGACTTCATCACGCGCCAGGCCGTCCAGAGCGCGATCGCGGGCGGGCTCGCCATCCTCATCGGCAAGGAGCTGTCCTCGGCGCGTTACTACTGGGCGGTGCTGGCGGCGTTCTTCATGTTCACCGGCACGGCCACGCGCAGCGAGACGTTCATCAAGGGCTTCAACCGCGTGCTCGGCACGCTGGTGGGGCTGCTCGCGTCGGCCGGGTTCGCCGAGTTGACCGCGGGCAACACCGCCGCCGTACTGGTCACGATCTGCGGCGCCATGTTCTTCGGCTTCTACCTGATCCAGATCTCCTACGCATACATGATCTTCTTCGTCACGATCATGGTCGGGCAGCTCTACAGCGTCCTCAACGAGTTCTCCGCGGGGCTGCTCCTGCTGAGGCTCGAGGAGACCGCGGCGGGCGCCGTGGCGGGGCTGGTCGTCGCGATGCTGGTGATCCCTCTGTCCACACGGGACACCGTGCGCAACGCGCGCAACAATCTGCTGGCGGCCCTCGGCGACATCCTCAAGGCCACGGCCGAGCGGCTGGAGCACGGCAAGGCCGTGGACCCCCAGCCCGATTTCGACGCACTCGCGCGCGCCCTGGACCACCGCCGCTACCAGCTCGCGCTCGTCGCGCGGCCGCTGACCCGGCCCATCCTCGGCGGCACGAACTCGCCGAAGCTGCGGCACCGGCTTTCGCTCTACGCGGCGCTGGCCACGCACGGCCGCGCGCTCGCCGTCGCCGTCCGCTGGCCGGAAGGCGCGGGCAAGGCGCACCCGGAAGGCCCGGTCGCGGCATGTACCGCGCTGGCGGCGGCGGTGGAGGAGCTGGCGGCGACGTCGGTCGGCGAGCCCACCACGGCGGTGCGCGGTCCCTTGGCGAGCGCCGACGTGGCGTTGTTCGCGTACACGCCGGCCGCGCCAGGGGACCGGGCGAAGGATCCGCTGCTGCGGGCGTTGAGCCACCTGTACCTGGTGTTGCGCGACCTGACGGCGACCGGACCTGCCGAGCTGCGTCCCGCCCCGGCTCTCGCGTCGCCGGGGCCGCGGCTCTACCGGCAGATCCGGGCGGGGCTGCCGCCCGTGCCGGCCCCCGGGTCGACCCCGGTGCCGACCCGGGAGAACTGACATCCGCGCACGAACCGTGCCCTTCGCGACCTTCCCCTGAGACCCGTCGGCGCCTTTCGGGCGGCGGAGGCGCTATCACTGTCCTGCTGGGGATTTCCGGGAGGAGGGCTCCGATGGCCGCGGAACCGAGGCAGACCGTCCAGCTGTGCCGGTGCGTGTGCTCGGTACTGGGACACCACCACTCGGTGTGCGACGAACTCGCCGTGCCGGGGGCCACGGTCGCGCTGGTGTCCGGCACCGACGTGCGGGCTGTGCCCGCGTGCCTCGGCTGCCACACCGCCGTGGACCAGAAGCTGGCGCGCCGCTGAGGGTTCGCGGGGGACTACGCTTTCCGGGTGGCGCGACGGAAGAACCCTGCGGTGGACCTGCCCGAGCACCCGAGGCTGACCCTGCCGCCGCGCACCATCCTGCGCGACAGCGTGTACGAGGCGCTCAAGGCGATGCTCGTGGACCTCGACGTCGCTCCCGGCAGCCGCCTGTCGATCGACGGCATCGCCCGCCGCCTCGACGTCTCGCCGACCCCCGTGCGCGAGGCCCTCACCAAGCTCGAGTCCGACGGCCTCGTCGCGACCCGCCCCAACGCCGGCTACGTCGTGGCACCTGTCCTGGACGAGACCGAGCTGGACCACCTCTTCGACGTCCGCGCCCTGCTGGAACCCGAGGCCGCCCGCCTCGCCGCCGGCGCAGCCTCGAAGGCCGCGGTTGCCTCCCTGCGCTCCGCCTGCGCCGCCATGTCCGCCCACCCCGCGGGCGAGGACTACCACGCCTACCGCGATTTCGCCGTCCTCGACGCCCGCCTCCACCGCGTCATCGCAGAAGCGTCGGGCAATCCCCTCATCGCCGACGCCCTCGCCCGCCTCCACGCCCACACCCACGGCTACCGCCTGTACTTCCGCGTCGGCATCGCCGCCGAGACGACCCGGGAACACGCTGCCGTCGTCGACGCGATCGCCGCGCACGACGGCCCGGCCGCGGCGGCCGCGATGCGGACGCACCTCGACCGTTCACGGGTCCGGCTGCACCGCGCCTACGAAACCGCGGCGGAGCAGTCCGAAGAGGACTGATCCGGGGAAACGCGCGGGCTCGGTACCTTGCTTACGGCTCGGCCGGTGCGGCCGCGATGCGTGTCCGGCGGCGCTGCGGTGCGAGCGGTCGGTCGGTGCGCGGCGGGTCGCTTCGCGTCGGGCGCGGTAGAGGGAGGCGAGCGACCGCGCTGCATTTTTCGGTAGCCGGTCACCGGTCGGGGCTTGCTATGGTCGCGGCAGTCGTCCGGACCCGAATCGGTCCGGGCCTGGTCTTCCCCCGCTGATGAGGGCGACGGCGCGGGCGTGCGGAGCGTCCGGTCGTGGTCTGGACGTCCTCCGGTGAGCCACGGGTCGCGCGGCGATCGTGGCCGCCCCCGTCGGGTGGCGAGAAGGATCGTCCATGTCTCGCGCCGGTGGTTATCGGTCACTGTTGTGTTCGCGTGGTGCGGCGGTGTTCTTCCTGGCGGCCGCGGTAGGGCGGGTCGGGATTGCCATGACGGGGCTCGGCCTGGTGTGGCTGGTGCATGCGCGTACTGGGTCCTACGGGACGGCCGGGCTTGCCAGCGGCGGGTTCGCGCTCGCCGAGGCGCTGATGGGGCCGCAGGTCGCGCGCCTCATCGACAGGTACGGGCAAACGCGCGTGCTGCCGCTGTGCCTCGTCGGGCATGGCGGGGCGATTGGCGTGGTGGTGGGGTCTTCGAGCGTCGCGGCGGAGGTCGCCTCCGCAGGCTGTGCCGGTGCGGTCGTGCCGCAGCTCGGTGCGCTGTCCGGGGCGCGGTGGGCGCACCTCTTGCGCGAGCGGACCGACGAGCTGCCCACCGCCTTCTCGCTGGAGTCGCTGGCCAACGCCACGGCGTTCCTGTTGGGGCCGGTCCTGGTCACCTCGCTCGGAGCGGCCGAACACGCCGAAATGGCCTCCGCCACCGCGGCGAGCCTGGTTCTCGGCGGGGCAGCGGTGCTGACCGCTCAGCGCCGCACGGCACCCAGGCCCGCGAAGGCCGTCCACACAGGACAGAACCTGCTCCGCCCGGCCTTCGCCCGGATTGCCCTGATGAACCTGGCCCTCGGTCTGTACTTCGGCACCACGCAGGTCTCGGTGAGCTCGTTCGCTCTCGCTCACGGCGTCCCGGCCGCACCGATCGTCGCCGCGGCCGGCGTCAGCGGGTTGCTGTCCGGCTGGGTCTACGGACGGCGCCGCCACCGCACTTCGCCCGAACGCCGGCTCGTCCGCGCCGGGACCCACCTCACCGGCGTGTCCCTGCTGCTGCCCCTCGCCCCCGACGGGCTCTGGCTCGCCGCGGCCCTCGTCCTCACCGAGGCGGCGATCCCGCCCACGTTGGTCCTGCTGAACGTCGAAACCGAAAAGTCCGTCCACAAAGCAGCTCTCACCCAGGCGTTCACCTGGAACAACTCCGCCGGCGCAGCCGGTTCCGCCCTCGCCGCGGCCCTCGCCGGACGAGCCGCCGACGCCTGGGGCGCCTCCACCGCACTGGCGCTGGCACTGGTCCCCGCGGCCGGCCTCCTCGCGTTGGCCAGGTGTATTGCGCGGCGAGGTTAGGAACGCGGCTGGGTGGTTGGCCTGCGAGTGCGGTGTGCCCGCGGTGGAGGTGTGTGGCCAAGCTGGCGGGGGTCCGGCGGCGTTCGGTTTCGGTGCGGTAGGGCTGGTTGGGCCCATTCGTCGAGCGGGGTGTGGGTGAAGCGTTCTATCTTGTCCTTGGTTGGTGGTCGGTAGGGGCGGGTGCGTTGGTGGGTGACGCCGGCCGTAGTGAGTGTGTCGTGCCAGAGGCGTGAGAGGTAGCAGGGCCCGAGGTCGGTCAGCGCGCGCCGGGGGGTGATCCGGTAGCCGGTGAAGAACGCGTGTGCTCGGGTCCAGAACGCGGCGGCGGTTTGCTTGGTTTCGTCGGAGCGGACCTCGGTGTAGGCCAGCTTGCTGCGGTCGTCGACGGCGTTGTGCAGGTAGCTGTAGCCCCGGTTCGGGGCGTCGTAGCGTAGCCCGACCGGCCGTGGCCCGATCCGGGTGTGCGAGGAGGGGGAGCCGGTAGTGGATCAGGATCCGGTGCACCGTGGACAGGTTGAGGCTGAGCCGGTAGCCGATCCGGGCCCCACCGGCGAGCGAGCCGGACCTTGATCACCCGCCGCTTGGTGCGTGTCGGCGGTGTCCGGTTCGGGCTGGTGAGAGGGCAGGATGACCGATCCGTCATCCCCGCGGCACCGTGGTCGCGGTAGCGGCCGGCCCCGCGCGGCGGTGGAGAGCGACCCCCTGGAACCGTTCCGCAGCGGACAGCCCGCGTCCACGACGTCACGCGCCGGACACAGTCGCCTGGGTCGGGGTCAGGCGTGCGTTGGCGTGGGTCACGAGGGCCTCGGTTGGTCGGTGCGGACGTCGCAATCCACACCACCGCCACGCGGTCCTCGTCGCTGATTCGGCAGGCGTGCACGATCCTCTGGGAAAGTGCACCGATGAGTTTCCGTGCCCGCGCCCGTCGGTACGGGAAACGACCACGGAGGTGCGGAATGGGCAAGCTGCTGTACTCGGCCGCGATGTCGCTCGACGGGTTCATCGCGGGACCCGGTGGCGACATGCAGTGGGTGAAGGAGTTCTTCGGTCCGAACCCGGAGATCGACCGGCTGGTGGACGACGTCGGCGCGCTGCTCGTCGGACGCCGCACGTACGGCGGCGACGACCCGTACCGCGACACGGAAGCCGAGGGCAAAGCCTTCGGCGGCGCCTGGGCCGGCCCGCAGTTCGTGCTCACGCGCCGGCCCGCCGAGCCGGCACCCGACGTGACGTTCGTCGACGACCTGCACCGCGGTGTCGAGCTCGCGAAGGCGGCCGCGGAGGAGAAGTACGTGAACGTCCTCGGCGCCACCGTCGCCCGGGGGTGCCTCGACGCAGGGCTGCTCGACGAGGTCCTCGTGTCGGTTCTGCCCGTGATGCTCGGCGACGGGGTGCGGCTGTTCGACCGGCCGGGCGGCGATCCGGTGCGGCTCGAACGGAAGTCACAGACCGAGGCGCCGCTCGCGACGAACCTGTGGCTACGCGTCGTCCGCTGACGAGATCAGGCCGGCGAGGACGGCTTCCGTGAGGTGGAGCAGCCGCGGGGTGAACTCGACGACGCCGTGCCCCAGCCGAGGGTCTTCCCGGTAGAGCTGCGCGAGCGTTTCCGGCGGGTGTGAAATCTGCCAGAACGAGGCGGCCAGTGACGTCACGGCGCCGACGACGTGGCGGCCGCCCTGCGCACCCAGTCCGGGCAGTGTCCGGGTGAGGAGGGTGGCGATGTCGTTGACGGCTTCGAGTGCGGAGAGCTTGAACGCCCGCACCGATTCCAGGGACACGTGCCGTTCGAGGGTCAACGGCGCGTGGGCGAGCAGGTCGCAGAACAGTGGCCGTTCGTCGAGTGTGCGGGCGATGACGCCGGCGACCTCGGCCGGCGTCGCGCCGGTGGTCTCGTCCAGTGCCGCGTGCAGCCCGGCGGCCCAGTCGTGCCAGCCCGCGGCGGTGAGGTGCAGGTAGATCTCTTCGCGGGTCTCGAAGTACCGCAGCAGCGCGGACTTGTGCACGCCGACCTCGCCGGCGATGTCCCCGAGCGTCACGGCGCGCACGCCGGCACGGGTGGCGAGCAGTCGCGCCGCGGCGAGGATCGCGTCGCGCCGCTGCTCCTTGTGCTCGGGACGCCGCGCCCGCTGGAACTCGGAGGTGACCACGTCTCCAGGTTACCGCAACGCCGTTTTGTTGTTAAGAGAACGCCGTTGCGCTAACTTGGGAGGGTGGGGAAGTGCCCCGCTCGAGGTGAGAGGGAACGAACGATGAGCAAGGTGTGGCTGGTCACCGGTGGTTCGCGCGGTCTGGGCCGCGCAGTGGTGGAAGAGGTGCTCGCGGCGGGCAACGACGTCGTGGCGACGGCACGCAACGTCGACGCCCTGAAAGACCTGGACGAGCGCCACGGTGACCACCTGCTGCGGTTCTCGCTGGACGTGACGGACCCGGCGCAGGCCGAGGCCGCCGTCGCCGCTGCCGTGGAGCGGTTCGGGCGGCTCGACGTGGTGGTGAACAACGCGGGCTACGCGAACATGGCTTCGGTGGAGGAAGTCGACCTGGCCGATTTCCGCGCGCAGGTGGAGACGGTGTTCTTCGGCACCGTGCACGTGACCAAGGCGGCGCTGCCGGTGTTCCTGGCCCAGCGCTCGGGCCACTTCATTCAGGTCACGTCGATCGGCGGCAGGGGCACCGCGCCCGGCATCTCGGCCTACCAGAGCGCGAAGTTCGCGACGGAGGGCTTCTCCGGGGTGCTCAACGACGAGGTGTCGGGTCTCGGGATCAAGGTCACCATGGCCGAGCCGGGCCTGATGCGCACGGACTGGTCCGGACCGTCGATGGAGATCCGACCCTACAAGGCGGAGTACGAACCGACCATGGGCCCGCTGATCGAGCACCTGCGCAGCAAGCGAGGCATCGAGCCGATCGACCCGGCCGCGGTCGCGCGCGTGTTCCTCCAGGTCGTGGCGATGGCTGAGCCGCCGCTGCACCTCGTGCTCGGCAGTGATGCCGTTGGTCTGGTGCGGGCCGGGATGACGAAACTGATGGCGGAGGACGAGCGCTGGGCCGAACTCGGCCGGTCCGTCGACTTCGCGAGCTGACTCGAGCAGAGTCGAGCCGCGCGGGGTCCGAGCGGGAGGGCGCCGACGTCGTGATCTCGGCGCGCTGTTCGACGGCGGCACCTCGCCCCGCGCCGGCACCCGGTACGGCCCGCAGGACATCCGGCAGAGTGCTACCTCGTCGCCGACGGTTCGCGTCCGTCGCTCGCCCCGCACGTGGACGCGTGGCGGGACCTGAAGGTCTTCGACGCCGGCGACGTCGAGATGTACTCGGTCGTCGCCCATCGCTCGGTGCGCTCGCTGCAGGAGGCGGTGCACGCGGTCACCGCCGCGGGCGCGATCCCACTGGTGCTGGGCGGGGACCACACGATCGCGTGGCCGGACGCGGCCGGGGTGCGTTCGGCTCGCTCGTGGGCCACGGCCAGCCGATGCGCAGGATGATCGAGTCCGGCGCCCTGGGTGGCGACCGGTTCCTGCAGCTCGGCCTGCGCGGCTACTGGCCTGGCCCGGAGACGCTTGACTGGATGGCCGCGCAGGGCCTGCGGTCCTACGAGATGACCGACCTCGTCGCGCGAGGTCTCGAAGAATGCCTCACCGAGGCGTTCGGGATCGTCACCGACGAGTGCGACGGCGCGTTCCTCTCGGTGGACATCGACGTGTGCGATCCCGGCCAAGCGCCGGGCACGGGCACGCCGGAACCGGGGGCGCACCGCCCGGCAGCTGCTGGACTCCGTGCGGCGCATCGCGTACGAGCTGCCGGTGGCGGGGACGACGTGGTCGAGCTGTCGCCACCGTAGACCACGCGGACAACACGTCGTTCCTCGCGAACCGGGTCGTGCTGAAAGCGTTGTCGGGCATCGCGCGCCGGCGGCGTGACCAGGCCGACGGCACGGTGTGGGACTCCACGCGGCCACTGCGGCCGAGCGGCCCGAGCGGCGGCCGTGACAGGCGCGGTGACCCGAACGCGCGACGTTTTCCGCCCGTGCGCGGCCGATGCCGCGTGCCGCCGCGCACCCCTACGGTGGTGAGTCCTCGGAGTGGGGAGGGCCCGTGGCCAAGTCGGTCGAGGAGATCCTGGCGAACGTCGACCTGTACGCCGAAGACCAGCGCGAGAACCTGCTGGCAGCGGCAGCGGCGGCCAGAAGTGGCTGTCCCGTCCCGCACACCGACTCGGACGGCGGCTACCACCTGCTCACCCGGTACGAAGACGTGCGCGCGGTCTGCGCCGCGCCCGAGCTGTTCAGCTCGGCGCAGCCCGCGATCCGCGGCGTGCCGGTGCGGGTGATCCCGATCGACACGGACCCGCCGGACCACCGCGAATACCGGCGGATCGTCAACCCGTTCTTCACGCGGGCCGCCCTCGCGCGGTACGAGCCACAGCTTCGTGAGCTAGCGCGCACGGCGATCGAATCCTTTGCGGACCGCGGCACGTGCGACATCGTGAGCGACTTCGCGATCCCGTTCAGCGCCGGTTCACTAGCGCGGATCGTCTTCGCGACGGACAACCGCGACCTCGTGGACCGCGGGGTGGCGGCCAAGGACGCCGCTGTCACGAGCAGCACCGAAGCGTTCCAGACGCTCGCGGGCCTGGCGATGGAGGCGCTGGCCGAAGCGGAAGCCAAGCCGGACGACGGCGAGGACAGCGTGCTGCGCGCGCTCGTCACCGCGACGATCCACGGCCGGCCGCTCACCCTCGAGGAACGGCTCGGCATGGTGACCACGCTGTTGCTCGGCGGCCTCGACACCACCCGAGGGGTGATCGCGAACATCGCCTACCACCTCACGACCCGCGGCGACGTCGAGCCGATCCTGCGCAAGCCCGGCGGCTGGCAGCGTGAGCTCGAGGAGTTCCTGCGGCACGAGACCACCGTGGCGTTCATGGCGCGCACGGCCACGCAGGACACCCGGATCGGGGACACGCCGGTGAAGGCAGGGGAGCGCGTTGCCGTGTTCTTCGCCGCGGCCAACCGCGATCCGGCGCGGTTCGAGCGGCCGGACGAGCTGGTGTTCGACCGGGCCGGAGTGCCGCACGTGTCGTTCGGGTTCGGCATCCACCGCTGCCTGGGGCTGCACTTCGCGCGGATTCAGCCGGCCGTGGCGTTCGAGGAGCTGTTGGCCCGGACCACGCGATTCCGCCTCGCGCCGGGTGCACAGATCCGGCGGCAGGTCGGGCTGAGCCTGGGCAGTCCGTACCGGCTGGACGTGACGTTCGACCGCGTCTGACTCACGCCGGTTCGAAGCGGGCGATGGCCTTCATGATCGCCTCGCCCATCGCGGGACTGCCCGTGTGGCCGGAGTCGTCGATCACCACGAGCTCGGCCGACGGCCAGGCCTGCACGAGGTTCCACGCCGCCCGCAACGGCACGCTCAGGTCCAGCCGGCCCTGGACGAACACGGCGGGGATGCCGTGGAGGCGGTGGACCTTCCCCAGGATCTCGCCGGCTTCCAGCCACGCGTGGTGGCCGTAGTAGTGCGCACACATGCGGGCGAGCGTGATGAGCTCTTTTTCGGGGCGGTCGCCGTACTGGCCGGGCCTGCCGTTGTTCTCGTGTGCGATCACGGCGTCTTCCCAGGCGCACCAATCGCGCGCGGCCTTCAGCTGCACCGCGCGGTCGGATGAGGCGAGCAGGCGGGAGTACGCGGCGAGCAGGTCCCCGTCGCGGTCGGCCTCGGGCACTCCGGCACGGAAGTCCTCCCATTCGCGTGGAAGGAGCCGGCCGACGCCGCGGTAGAGCCAGTCGATCTCGTCGGGCGTGGAGGTGAACGCCGCGATGAATACGAGCTCCGACACGCGTTCGGGGTGGCGCTCGGCATAGGCGAGCATGAGGGTCGGGCCCCAGGAACCGCCGTACAGCATCCACTTCTCGACGCCGAGGTGCTCACGCAGGCGTTCCATGTCCGAGATCAGGTGGTGGGTGGTGTTGTGCTCCAGGCTCACCGCCGGGTCCGCGATGTTCGGCACGCTCTCGCCGCAGCCGCGCTGGTCGAACAGGATGATGCGGAACTTCTCCGGGTCGAAGCCCTTGCGGCTGTTGCGGGCGCCGCCCGCGCCGGGCCCGCCGTGCACGCACAGCACCGGCTTTCCGTCGGGGTTGCCGCTGGTCTCCCAGTAGATCCGGTTGCCGTCACCGACGTCGAGCAGACCGTGTGCATACCTTTCGAGCGGCGGGAACGGGGCCATGGCGGGATCCTCCAGGGGTTGTTGGCGGCCCGCGCAGACTACTGCCCGGATCTGGCGGCGACACCTCGTTTTCCGTGTGGCCGCCGGCGAGCTCGCGGCGATGGGACAGGCGGGAACGCGAACGGCTGCGGCGGGGTGGACGAGCGATCGCGCTCGGCATCGGAGGGGGATCGGCGACGGGGCTGCCCGAACCGACGGGTGCTCTGGCCGCAGGCGAGGACGGCAGGTACCACTTCAAGCCGCTCGTCAAGTTCGAGACCGTCGGCTCCAACGCGGATTGCGCCGCCGACTGGGACGAGCGCAGGAAAGATGCCGGGTACTGATCGTCAGGACGGCCCGGGCTCCGCTTCCGCGGCTCGCCCCGCCAGCCGACCGGCGCGGGCACCCGCCCGTCGGGCGACCCGGCGTGCCCTGCCGGCTCGCGCGCCTCATCTCGCAACGCCTGCAGCCCGGCGCCGAGCGCAGCGGCGACCTCGTCCATCGTGGACATATCTGGTGCCGGGTCACGAGTCTCCGCGTCCGGTGCCGGGAATGGGTGGAATGGCGGGGCGAGGCCACCACACATTCGATATTTACATGATTAATCGACGTAGTTACCGTTTCCTGAATGGACTACCTCGTCACCGCGGTGTCCGCGGAACTGATTCCTGCGCTCGTGTCCTCGGTGGAAGAGTTGTTCCGCGAGGACGGTGGCCGCCACGACGACCGGATGGACCTCTCCTGGCCACACCGCGAAGGCTCCGCCTACTACACCGAGCTCCTGGCCGACGAGGACGCGCTTTGCCTTGTCGTGCGGGGAGGAAACGGCATCGCCGGGCACCTCGTGGGCCGGCTCCGGCGCCACGACGCGCTGCACCCCGGCGTCGTCACGGCCCTGCTCGAAAGCATGCGAGTCGCCGCGGGGGAACGCCGTACCGGACTGGGCACTGCGCTCGTCGAGCGATTCGAGGAGTGGGCGGAAGACAACGGTGCGAACGGATTCGAGGTCACCGCCTACGCCGCCAACGCCGGCGCCCTCGCGTTCTACCGCCGGCACGGATTCCGCGAGGCCGAGGTCACCCTCCGGCGCTGATCATCCGGTCGAGAGGTCCAGTACGGCCTTGCCGTCGAGGACACCGGAGAGGCGGACGGTCACCATGTGGCCCGCCGTCCCGAAGGACCCGCTGCCACCGAAGCCGAAGCTCATCTCACCCGAGTCCTGCAGGATGCGAACGCCGTTCGACGTGCCGGACGCGGTGAACATCAGGCCGCTCGCGGTGATGTCGGCCTGGCCGGTCACGAAGATCCGGCACTTGCCGCCGGCGCACGCACGTACGTCGGTGCCGTTGGCGGCGGGCGGCAGCGTCGGCGGCGGTGAGCCGAGCGGCCGGCACGGCGGGGTGACGTCGTGGGATTGGGCCGGCACCGGGTTCGCGCCCGCGATCGTCGGCAGGTCGGGCGTGGGCAGGGCGCTGGTCGCCAGCACCCCGATGATCTGCTGTGCCTGCGGTCAGCTGCTCGACGGGCTGGAAGTCCAGCTCGGGCGGCCGCGAATCGCTCGGCGGCAGCTTCGGCGCCACCGCGCGCAGCGAGGCGAGCAGGCTGCCGTGGTATTTGTCGGCTGCGGGGATGCTCGAAGGCGTGACGGCGCCCAGTGTCTCGACCAGCCGGGCGACGCCGGAGCCGGCCGAGGAGATGAAGCTGCTCAGGTCGAAGCCGCTGAGGCGGGCGTAGCGCGGGTCGGTGATGATCAGGTCTTAGATCTTCAGCGCTTTCAGGGCCGTGGCGGCGGTGGCGGCGCCGCACATCGTGTCCGCCCACGCCACAAGCGGGCGGGCCGGCGCGGCGGCGGCCACGGGGCCGAACTGCCGCGCGGGCGCGCAGGCGGGCGCCACGTTGTACGACGCGTTGAGCTGCCCGTCGCTGCGCACCGCCTTCGCCAGGCCGGCGGCGGCCGGCCTCAGCGCGGCAACGGCGGTGGCGAGATCGCGGCCTGCGCGAGTGTCGGCTGCGCGGTGGTGTCCGGAGGCGTCTTCCTGGTCACCTCTACGAGGGACTTGCCCAGCTGCGTCACATAGGCGTCTGCCGCCATGATCCCGGACGGCGGCACGGCCTTCAGTCCTTGGCCGGCCTGGCCGATCCGCCCGGTGATGCCGCTGACGTAGGAGCCGATCTCCGAGGCGAGGAAGCCGGCGTGCGGACGGGTCGGCTGCGGTGCGGTTCACCTCGTCGATCCCGCCCTGCAGACCCCCGAGCGCCTGCACGCTCGTGCACACCGCCTGCGACCACGCCGCGAGGGCCCGCGCGGCGGCGGGCACCGGGCGCAGCGCGTGCCCGCCCGTGGTGCAGCCGGCCGCGACCAGCGCGAACACTCCCAGAACGACAGCACACCGAACCCGCATCTCCGACTCCCTTTCCCTGGCGGGCGCAGACTAGGCCGCCCCCTCCGGGAGGAGTCCCCGACGGCCAGGGAAATCCGCTGTGGACGGTGCCGGACCGCGCGGGCGCCGGCACGAAGCCGATCCGGCACCGGCGCGGGCCCTCGGCGGCTGCCCGATCCTGCGGCGCGGCTGGCCGATCTGCGCGGCCAGCACGTCGAGCCGGTCGCCGTCGCTGACCGGCGTGCCGTGGCGGGAGAGCAGCAGCTGGTGCTGCCCGAGCGCGTGCTGACGATGAAGATGCCGGTGGACCCGGTGCGCAAGGACTGCTTCCAGATCCAGGGCACGGACCGTGCCAAGGCGTACCTCAGTCGGACCATGCCGGCGCGCGCGGCCGTGCTTCTCCCGTGAATTTCCGTCACCCTGGGTGAGCAAGTGGGGGCGGGTTTACCTGATCGGGCGGAGGTTCATAGGATCTTGCCGCCGGTCGTGCCGCGGGCCCGCGGCCCCGGCGGTGTGGAGGTCTGGATGGCAGGCACGGGGCCCAGTGAAGGTCGCGATGAGCTCGACTCGGTCGCGAAGCTGGTGAGCCTGTCGGAAACGGCGCCGATGCCGCGCATCGACGGCGAGCGGCCACCGCTCGTAACACAACCCAAGTCCAAGCCCAAGCCCAAGCCCAAGTCCGATCCGAGCGGGCTGTACCCGGAGCCCGCCGCCACGCCGCGCACCTCGGGCGGGGGGCCGGCCACGAAACCGCAGTCGATCGCCGGCGAGCTGCCGTCGGGGCTGGACGCGATGTTCGCCGCCGCGGGGCCCGAGCACGAAACCGAGCGGCCCCAGACCTCGCCGCCCGTGGCGAACCAGCGCCACACGCGGTACGTGGTGATCGCCGGCGCGGTGGTCGTCGCGCTGGCCGGGCTCGGCACGTGGGCGCTGTGGCCCGCGCCGGAACGCGGCTCGGCCGGGCGGCCCGCGGAGGTGCCGGTCGCGCCGTCGAAGCTCTCGTCCGCGCCGCCCGCGGTCACGACCATGACCGCGAGCCCGACGCCGCCGACGGCCACCGACCGGGTGGACCACACCACCGTGCGCACCATCGAGGGGCAGAAGCAGCCGGCGAGCGAGCACCCGGGCGCCCCGCACAGGACGTCGGCGGGCACGACGTCGGAGGACATCTGGAGCTCGGCCGTGAGCTCGTTCCTCCAGGACTGGAGCAGCCGCCACCAGCAGCCGCCCGGCCGCCACCGCGGCTGACGGGCGGGGAAGGCGCAGGTAGCTCCGATTTCCGCTGCGACGTGCAGCTGAACGGGCGACCTCACGTAACCAGGGGGTGTCAAGGTACTACTCTGAGTAGGTCAAAGCCGCCCCCGAGCCGCCTTGCGAGGTGCCCATGCCCAGCGCTCCGCCGTCCACGCTGTCGCCCAGCCAGGTTCCCGTGGGGGTCGACCCGAACCGGCCGAGCATCGCGCGGATCTACGACGGTTTCCTCGGCGGCAACCACTACTACGAGGTCGACCGCGCGGTCATGGAGAAGATCAGCGCGGCCGTGCCCGAGGCTGTGCACATCGCGCGCGGCAACCGCGGTTTCCACAACCGCGCGCTGCGGATGCTGGCCAACCAGACGGGCATCCGCCAGTTCCTCGACTGCGGTTCCGGCCTGCCGACCGCCGAGAACACCCACCAGATCGTGCAGCGCGCCCACCGCGACGCGCACGTGGTCTACGTCGACAACGACCCGGTAGTGCTCGCCCACGGCCGCGCACTGCTGGCCGAGAACGACTACACGCACATGGTCGACGCCGACATCTTCCGGCCGGAACTGGTGCTGGAGAACGAGACCGTGCGCGAGTACATCGACTTCTCGCAGCCGCTGGGCCTGCTGCACATCGGCACCATCCACCACTTCGAGGGCGACGGCGCCGTCGACGTGATGCGCCAGTACATCGACGCCCTCGCCCCGGGCTCCTTCGTGGCGCTGGCCCACTTCTACGACCCCGAGGTGCCGGAGCTGACCGCCGTCGCGAAGCGGATCGAGGAGATCCTCGTGTCCGGCCCACTGGGGGCCGGCCGCTTCCGCACACGCACGGAGATCGAAGGCATGCTGCCGGGCCTGGAACTGCTGCCGCCCAACGCGACCAGCGGTCCCGGCCTGTCCGTCTGCGACGAGTGGTGGCCGGACGGCCCGCGGCTCACCCCCCTCAGCGACTCCGCGAAGTGCGTCGCGGGCGTCGTCGGCCGCAAGCCGTGAGCTGACTCTCCCGGAAGTCCCCGGTACCCGCATGGTGCCGGGGATTTTTCTTGTCCGGCAACGGGTTTACGTCGGCAGTGCGCGTGGCGCGGTGGCGAGCACGTGCTTTCGGAACGTCTCGCTCGCCGGCGGCAGCACGCGTCCGGCGAGCTGGGCCAGACCGATGTCGCGAGCCGCGGGCACGTCCGTGACGCGTAGGTGCGGGGTCGTCGGCGCGGTGGCCGCGGGCGGGAACGTCGCGGTGTGGGGGAGCGGCAGCAGGGACACGCCGAGCCCCGCCGTGACGAGCCCGCGCAGGGTCTCGACCTCCTCGCCCTCGAACCCGACGCGCGGCGTGAACCCGGCCCGCGCGCACAGCTGCTCGGTGGTCTCGCGCAGCGCGTATCCCCGGCGCAGCAGGATGAAGGACTCGTCGGCGACGTCGGTTAGGCGGGCCTGTTTGCGGCCCGCGAAGCGGTGTTTCGGCGGCACGGCCAGCAGCAGCGGTTCCTCCAGCAACCGCACCCAGCGGATCAGCGGGTCACCCGGGTCGCCGCTGGTGAGCACGAGATCCGCGGTGCCGTCGAGCAGTTCGCGTGCCAGTCCTTCCTCACCGTGCTGGCGCAGCTCGAACCGGGCCCGCGGGTGCTCGGCGCGGTAACTGCTCACCACCGGCGGCACGAGCCAGGTGCCGAACGTGTGCAGGAACGCCAGCGGGATCACCCCCGATTCGGGATCGACCGCCTCGGCGACGGCGCGCAGGCCCTCGTCGTAGTGCTCGAGGATCGCGTCGACGTGGGTCGCGAAGGCGTGCCCCGCGGGCGTGAGCCGCAGCGCGCGGCCCGAACGCTGGAACAGGGCCGCGCCGGCTTCGCGCTCGATCCGGTGCAGCGCACGGGAAAGTGCGGGCTGGGTGAGCCGGGCGCGGGCCGCTGTGCCGGTCACCGTCGCGCCGCGCGCCACCTCCCGGAAGAGCCGCAGTACGTGCAGGTCCATGCCACCCATACTGCCACGGTATGGAACCGAGGAAAAAGAGGCATTGGACGCATAGGCCCAGGCTGCACATGCTGGAAGCAGGTTTTCCGAGAGAGGAGCGTGGCTCATGGGCACTGTGGCCGAACAGCTCGTACGGACCCTGCGCGACGCCGGTGTGGAACGGATCTACGGCATCGTCGGCGACAGCCTCAACCCGATCGTCGACGCGGTCCGCCGCACCGACGGTATCGAGTGGGTCCACGTACGCCACGAAGAGGCGGCGGCGTTCGCGGCCGCGGCCGAAGCCCAGGTCACGGGAAAGCTCGCCGTGTGCGCCGGCAGCTGCGGCCCGGGCAACCTGCACCTGATCAACGGGCTCTTCGACGCCCACCGCAGCGGCGCGCCGGTGCTGGCGATCGCGTCGCACATCCCCTCGGCGCAGATCGGCACGGGGTTCTTCCAGGAGACGCACCCGGAACAGTTGTTCACCGAGTGCAGTCACTACAGCGAACTCGTGTCGCAGCCGGAGCAGATGCCGCGGATGCTGCGGATCGCGATGCAGACGGCCGTCGGCAAGGGCGGCGTGTCCGTGCTGACCATCCCGGGTGACATCGCCGACCGCAAGGCCGCGCAGCCGGTTGTGGAGAAGGTCCGGCTCGTCACGCCCTCGCCCGTCGTGCCGCCCACCGAGACGATCGAGGAGCTGGCCCGCCTGCTCAACTCCGGCGAGAAGGTGATGCTCTTCGCCGGCGCCGGGACCCGCGGCGCGCACGACGAGGTGCTGGCCCTGGCCGAGCGGCTCAACGCTCCGGTCGGCCACTCGCTCGGTGGCAAGGAGTGGATCCAGTACGACAACCCGTTCGATGTCGGCATGAGCGGCCTGCTCGGCTACGGCGCCTGCTACGACGCGATGCACGCGGCCGACCGGATCGTGTTGCTGGGCACGGATTTCCCGTACGACAACTTCCTCCCGCAGGCCCGCACGATCCAGGTCGACACGGACGTCGCGCGCCTGGGCCGCCGCACTCCGCTGGAGTTGGCGGTCCACGGCGACGTCAAGGCGACGATCAAGGCCGTGCTGCCGCTGCTGCGCGAGCGGACCGATCGCACCTACCTCGACCGGATGCTGCGCGAGCACGTGCGGAAACTCGAGAAGGTGGTTTCGGCCTACACCACGAAGATCGAGCACCGCCGGCCCATCCACCCGGAGTTCGCCGCGGCGATCCTCGACGAGGTGGCCGACGACGACGCGGTGTTCACCGTGGACACCGGCATGGGCAACGTGTGGGCCGCGCGCTACCTCACGCCCAACGGCCGCCGCCGCGTGCTCGGCTCGTTCCGCCACGGCAGCATGGCCAACGCGCTGCCGCACGCCATCGGCGCCCAGTTCGCGCAACCGGGCCGCCAGGTCGTGTCGCTCTCGGGCGACGGCGGGCTCGCGATGCTCATGGGCGACCTGCTCACCCTGCCCACCTACGACATCCCGGTGAAGGTGGTGGTGTTCAACAACGCCACGCTCGGCATGGTGAAGCTGGAGATGCTCGTGGACGGACTGCCCGACTTCGGCACCGACCACGCGCCCGTGAACTTCGCCGCGATCGCCCAGGCGTGCGGTATCCACGCGACGCGCGTCGAGGACCCGCGCGACGTGCGGGAGGCACTGGCGAAGGCGTTCGTCCACCCCGGACCGGCCGTGGTGGAGCTCGTGACCGACCCCAACGCGCTGTCGATCCCGCCGCACATCACCGGCGCGCAGGTCCGCGGCTTCGCGCTCGGGGCGGGCAAAACGGTGCTCAACGGGGGTGTCGGCAAGATGATCGAGCTCGCGCGCACCAACCTGCGCAACGCGCCGGGCTTCTGAGCCCAGGGCGGGCCCGTACGCTGGTCGCCGAGGAGATGATCGACGTGCGTGAGCTGGCGGGGCGCATGCGGGCGATCGACCCGGAGCCGGGGCCGCCCTGCAGGTGGTTGCGCATTTCGACGCCTTGGTCGAAGCCCGCGCCGGTCTCGAGGCGACGGTGCGGGCCGCGGCCGTGCTCGCGGGCTGCGCCGCGGGTCTCGTGGTTGCGGGCCGCCGGTTGCGGGTCCGGGTGGAGCCGGACGGCCGGCGCGTGGACGGCGAGGTCACCGGGCTTTCGGTGCCGCTGCCGGGGTACGCGGGTGCGCTCGTCTGGGTGGAGCGCGTGGCCGCGGAGCCGGGTCGCGCGGAGTTCGACCGGGTGCTCGTGGACCGGCTGGCCACGACGGCCGGGATCGTGCTCGACCGCATCGGCACCAGATTTCCGGCGGGTGACTCGGCGGCGGTCGAGCTCCTGGTGGACGCCACCGCCGACGAAGCCGCACGGCTGGCCGCGGCCCGGCGCCTCGGGTTGGCGCCGGAGGGGTCGTTTGCCGTGACGGTGCGCGCGGGCGGCCCGCATCCCCCCGGCGCGGCCCGCCTCGGCGACCTGGCGGTGACGATCGAACCGCGAGCCGGATCGGGATCCGATCGCTTCGCGGTTGCGGCGACGCGGGCCGGCGCAGTCTCGACCGCCGAGAGCGGACGAGGGGCACCGGGGCTGGAGCGGGGTGCCCCCGCGCGAACGCCCGCCGGGCGTGCGGAAACCGAGACAGTGCGCGGGGTTCGGGCGGCCGCGGAGCCCGCCACAGGCGGCGCGAGCCGAGCGGAGAAGCCCGTTTCGGGTGTCGCGGACCTCGCTTCGGCCGTCGGGAGGCCCACGACACGACCTGTTGCAGGTGACGCAGCAGCGAGGTCTGTGTCCGGCGTGGGGAATCCGGCGTCGGGCGGCGGGCACCCGGCGGTGCGGTCGGCGTCGGGACCGGCGGTCGCCGTACGGGATCTGCCGTTTTCCTACGGGCAGGCGGTTCTCGCGCTGCGGCTCACCGCCGTCGACGAGCCGGGGCCGTCGCATGTGGACGCCGCCGAGGTGGGTGGGCTGCTCGCGCTCGCCGACGGAGGTGACTCACCGGCGGCCACGGCCGAAGTGACGCACCTCGAACGCGTCCTCGCCGCGCACCCGTGGGCGCTCGCAACGCTGACCGCCGTCGCGGCGGAGCCGAGCCTGCGGGCTGCGGCGGCGGTGCTCCACGTGCACCACTCGATGTTGCAGAGTCGCGTCGACCTGCTCGCCCAGGAACTGGGCTACGGCCTCGCCACCCCGGCTGGGCGGACCCGGCTCGGTGGCGCTGGTGCTGCGCCGGTTCCACCGCACCCGCTGACCGCCGCGTGGCGGGGAACGGCCGCCGTGTGACGGGTTCACCCGAGGCGGGCGCGGGCCCTAGCGTCGGAGGTCGACGTCTCGAGAGGAGCAAGCGGCATGCAGAAGGTGCACCCACCGTTCGACTCCGAGATCGCGGCGGCGCTGGTGGCGGTGAACGAGGCGCTGCCGTCCTCGGTGACACCGGAGCTCGTGGGCCGGCTGCGTGAGCTGACAGCGGCCGGGCACACGATGAGCGTGGCCGAGATCAGCGAGCACGCCGACGTGCGCGAGATCGACGCCGGAGTTCCCCTGCTGGTGCTGCGGCCGAAGGGCAGCGACCCGGCCGTGCCGTTGCCGGGCCTGTACTTCATGCACGGCGGCGGCATGATGGCCGGCAACAACCGCACAGGCGCCGACTGGCTGCTCGGCTGGCTGGCCGAGATCCCGATGGTCGTGGTGAGCGTCGACTACCGCCTCGCGCCGGAGCATCCGCACCCCGCGCCCGTCGATGACTGCTACACCGGCCTGACGTGGGTCGGCGAGCACCTCACGGACCTGGGCATCGACTCCGGCCGGCTTGTGGTGGCGGGCGGCAGCGCGGGCGGTGGGCTCGCGGCCGCCACCGCGTTGATGGCGCGCGACCGCGGCGGCCCGCGGCTGCGGGGCCAGCTGCTCGTGTGCCCGATGATCGACGACCGCGCGAGCACGCCGTCGAGCACCGAACTGGTCGGCGAAGGCGTGTGGGACAGCGTCTCCAATGCCACCGGCTGGTCCGCGCTCCTGGGCGACGCCGCCGGCGGACCGGACGTCTCCCCGTACGCCGCGCCCGCCCGCGCCACCGACCTCTCGGACCTGCCGCCGGCGTTCATCGAGGTCGGCTCGGTCGAGACCTTCCGCGACGAGGCCGTCGCCTACGCGTCGCACCTGTGGCAGTCGGGCGGGCAGGCGGAGTTGCACGTGTGGCCGGGCGGGTGCCACGGCTTCGACGAGGTCGTCCCGCACGCCCCGATGTCCCGCGAGGCGCGGGCGAGCCGCGTCAACTGGCTGCGCCGCGTGCTCGCGGAGTAGGTCACTTGCGGGTTTTGCGCGCCGCCTTGAGGAACTCGCGGTTGAGCGTGGTGATGCTCGTCAGCGGGATGCCCTTGGGGCAGGCCAGCGTGCACTCACCGCTGTTGGTGCAGCCACCGAAGCCTTCTGCGTCCATGGTGTCGACCATGTCGAGCACTCGCTGCGCGCGTTCGGGCTGGCCCTGTGGCAGGGAGTTGAGGTGGCTGACCTTCGCGGCGGTGAACAGCATCGCCGAGCCGTTGGGGCACGCCGCGACGCAGGCGCCGCAGCCGATGCAGGTGGCGTTGTCGAAGGCGAGGTCGGCGTCGGGCTTGGGCACCGGCGTCGCGTGGGCGTCGGGAGCCGCCCCCGTGGGCGCGGTGATGTAGCCGCCGGCCTGGATGATGCGGTCGAACGCCGAGCGGTCGACGACCAAGTCCTTGATCACGGGGAAACCCTTGGCGCGCCAGGGTTCGACGTCGATCACGTCGCCGTCGGAGAATGCCCGCATGTGCAGCTGGCACGTCGTGGTCGTCTCCGGGCCGTGGGCCTGGCCGTTGATGACGACGCCGCAGGAGCCGCAGATGCCTTCGCGGCAGTCGTGGTCGAACGCGACCGGCTGCTCGCCCGCCTCGATGAGCTGCTGGTTGAGCGTGTCGAGCATTTCGAGGAAGGACATGTCGGCGCTGATGCCGTCGACGGGGTAGTCGACGAGGTGTCCTTCGGTGTCGGGGCCGGACTGGCGCCAGACACGCACGGTGAGTTTCACGTGTAGCTCCGCTGGGTGGGGTGGACGTAGTCGAAGTTCAGGGGTTCCTTGTGCAGCACGGGTTTCTCGCCGTACTCCCAGGCCGAGACGTGCGAGAAGTTCTCGTCGTCGCGGGCGGCCTCGCCCTCGGGAGTCTGGTGTTCCTCCCGGAAGTGACCGCCGCAGGACTCCTCGCGCACGAGGGCGTCGAGCAGCAGCAGTTCGGCGAGCTCGAGGAAGTCGGCGACGCGCCCGGCCTTCTCCAGCTCCTGGTTGAGTTCTTCGCCGGTGCCGGGGATGCGGACGTCGCGCCAGAACTCGGCGCGCAGTTCCGGGACGCGTTCGAGGGCCTTGCGCAGGCCTTCGGCGGTGCGGGCCATGCCGCAGTGGTCCCACATCATCAGACCCAGCTCGCGGTGGAACGAGTCGACCGACCGCGTGCCGTTCACCGCGAGGAGCCGCTCGAGGCGGTCGCGGACGCCGGTCTGCGCCTCGACGACGGCGGGGTCGTCCGGGGTGACGTCGGTGAACCCGCCTTGTCCGATGTAGTCGTTGAGGGTCGCGGGCAGGACGAAGTAGCCGTCGGCCAGGCCCTGCATGAGCGCCGAGGCGCCGAGGCGGTTGGCGCCGTGGTCGGAGAAGTTGGCCTCGCCGATCACGAACATGCCCGGAATCGTGCTCTGCAGGTCGTAGTCGACCCACAGCCCGCCCATCGTGTAGTGGATGGCGGGGTAGATGCGCATCGGGACCTCGTACGGGTTCTCGGCGGTGATGCGCTGGTACATGTCGAAGAGGTTGCCGTAGCGGGCTTCGACGGCGGGGCGCCCGAGACGCTGGATGGCGTCGGCGAAGTCGAGGTAGACCCCGAGCCCGCCCGGCCCGACGCCGTAGCCCGCGTCACAGATGTTCTTCGCCGCGCGGGAGGCGATGTCGCGGGGGACGAGGTTGCCGAAGCTGGGGTAGAGGCGTTCGAGGTAGTAGTCGCGTTCGTCTTCCGGGATCTCCGCCGGCGGCCGCGGGTCCTGCTTTTCCTTGGGCACCCAGATGCGGCCGTCGTTGCGCAGGGACTCGCTCATCAGCGTCAGCTTCGACTGGTGGTCACCGGAGCGCGGGATGCACGTCGGGTGGATCTGGGTGAAGCAGGGGTTGGCGAAGTACGCGCCACGCTTGTGGGCGCGCCAGATGGCCGAGGCGTTGGAGCCCTTCGCGTTGGTGGAGAGGTAGAAGACGTTGCCGTACCCGCCGGTGGCCAGCACCACGGCGTCAGCCAGGTGCGTGGTGACCTCGCCGGTGACCAGGTTGCGCGCGACGATCCCGCGGGCCCGGCCGTCAACCACGATCAGGTCCAGCATCTCCGTGCGCGGGTGCAGCTCGACGTTCCCGGCGTCGATCTGCCGCGACAGCGCCTGGTACGCCCCGATCAGCAGCTGCTGCCCGGTTTGGCCCCTCGCGTAGAACGTCCGCTGCACCTGTACGCCGCCGAACGAGCGCGTGTCGAGCAGGCCGCCGTACTCCCGCGCGAACGGCACGCCCTGCGCCACGGCCTGGTCGATGATCTGCGCCGACACCTCGGCCAGCCGGTACACATTGGACTCCCGTGACCGGAAGTCGCCGCCCTTAACCGTGTCGTAGAACAGCCGGTGCACGGAGTCGCCGTCGTTGCGGTAGTTCTTCGCCGCGTTGATGCCACCCTGAGCGGCGACGGAGTGCGCGCGCCGCGGTGAGTCCTGGAAGCAGAACTGCACCACGTGGTACCCCTGTTCGGCCAGCGTCGCCCCGGCGGATCCCCCGGCCAGGCCGGTGCCGACCACGATCACCCGGTGCTTGCGCCGATTCGCGGGGTTCACCAGCTTCGCGGAGAACTTCCGCGCGCTCCACCGCTCGTCGATGGGCCCGGACGGCGCCTTGGTGTCGGTGATCGGCTCGCCGATCGTGTAGTCGAGCATGCTCAGCTCACCCATCCAGTCATGACGGAGATCGGCACGATCATGAACCCGCCGGTGATGACCACGGCCAGGACGGTGCCGACGGTCTTGATCGTGCGGTCCTTGCTCGCACTCTTGATGCCCAGGGTCTGGGTGGCGCTCCAGAAGCCGTGGTTGATGTGCAACCCGAGCATCAGCAACGCGACCAGGTAGATCACGTTGACCCACCACACCTGGAAGTCCGCGACGACGTTGTGGAACGGCTGCTCGGGCACGAAGTCCCGGTTCGCGACCCCGACGGTGAGGTCGAGGATGTGCCACACGATGTACACCGCGAGCGTCGCGCCGCCCCAGCGCATGGTGTGCGTCGCGAACGTCGCCCGCGGCCGCTGCCCGTGCACATACCGCACCGGCCGCGCGCGGCGGTCGCGCCGGGACAGCTGCACGGCCGCCGTGACGTGCAGCACCAGCGCCACCACCAGGACCGCGCGCTGGATCCACAGGAACCACGCATAGGGCAGGGCCGGCTCCCCGATCGTGCGGAGCCAGGCCGCGTAGTGGTCGAAGGTCTCGGGCCCGAAGAAGATCTTCAGATTGCCCGCCATGTGCGCGAACAGCCAGACCACGAACAGCAGTCCGGTCGCCGCCATCACGACCTTCTTGCCGATCGACGATTCCCAGAAAAGCCGCACCGCCGGGCGGTTACGCCGGACGGTGGCGAGTTCACGTGCCACGCCTGCGACGTTAGGTCCGCGTCAACGAGAGGGCAAACACATGATTCCTCTCATGACCAGAGCCAACGTCTATGATGGGGCGTATGCAGTTCCAGCAGCTGGCATATTTCCTGGCAGTGGCCGACACGCGGCACTTCACCCGCGCGGCCGAACAGGCACGTGTGGCGCAACCCTCACTCTCCCAACAGATCCGCGCGCTCGAACGCGACGTCGGGGCCACGCTGTTCCACCGCGTCCGCGGCAACGTCACGCTCACCGAGGCCGGTGAGACGCTCCTGCCCATCGCGCGGCGCATCCTGGCCGAGACCGAGACGGCGTACCGGGCGATCCGCGAGCTCGACGAGCTGGGCCGCGGCCGGGTGCGCCTCGGCGCGACGCCCAGCCTGTGCACCGGCCTGCTGCCGGTGATGCTCGCGGCCTTCCGGCGCACCTACCCCGGCATCGAGCTGGTCCTGCGCGAAAGCGGTTCCCGCGACCTGCAGACCGACCTTTCGGAAGGCGGCCTCGACCTCGCGATGATCGTCGACAGCCGGGTCCGCGACGACCACCGCCTGGAGAGCACGCCGCTGTTCGTCGAGGAGCTCGTGGTGGTCTCCCCCAAAAACGAACCGGCGCCAGTGCGCGGGAGGCTCGCCATCCAGGACCTGAAGGGCCGGCCGCTCGTCATGTTCCGCCGCGGCTACGACCTGCGCGAGGCCACCGTGAACGCCTGCCGCGCCGCCGGGTTCGACCCGGCCTTCGCGATCGAGGGCGGTGAGATGGACGCCGTGCTCGAGCTCGTGCAGGCGGGCCTCGGCCTCGCCGTCGTCCCGAGCACCGTGGTGGGAGACCGGTTCCGGATGACGCAGTTCGCCGAACCCGGCCTCAGCCGCGTCGTCCGGCTCGCCTTCCGCCGCGACGTCGAGCTCACGCGCGCGGCCCGCGCTCTGCAGGAGGAGATTGTCCGGTTCCTGGCCGGAGAGGGTGGGCTCGGTCACCTCCCGCCCGGGATCAGCTCGCTCGCCGGGCGCTGACGGGGGCATGATCAACTCATCGAGTCCGCGAGGGGAGTGCGTGATGGCGGGAGCGCTGAACGAGCAGTCGGCCGTGCGGGTGCTGGAGCTCGCGGGAGTGCGGTTCACCTATGTGGTCGACGGCGCGATGGCCATGGTGCCCGGTGCCTTCTTCCCCGCCATCCCGGCCGCCTACTGGACCGAACACCCCGAGGCACTCGACGCGAAGGGACGCGTCACGGCGTCCGCGGGCGGCCTGCTCGTGGAACGCGACGGCCGGACGCTGCTCGTCGACGCCGGGCTCGGCGTCGTGACCGACCCGGTCGAGATCGCCGGCGAGCGGGTCGCCTTCAGCGATTCCGGCGCGTTGCCCGACACCCTCGCCGCGCTCGGCCACAAGCCAGAAGACATCGAGGCCGTGGCGTTCACACACCTCCACGTGGACCACACCGGCTGGGCGTTCGCCGACGGCAGCAAGTTCTTTCCGGCGGCCACCTACCTCGTCGCCGCGCAGGAGTGGGCGCCGCACGGACGCGGGGAGCTCATCCCGGGCGCGCCGGGCCGGGCCGAGGTGATCGAGCCGCTGGCGGCCACGCACCAGGTGATCGGCGACGGCGACGAGGTCTTCCCGGGTGTCCAGGCACTCGTGACACCCGGCCACAGCCCGGGTCACACCTCGTACGTGATCGAGGCGGGGGAGCAGCGCGTGATCGCGTTCGGCGACGTCTTCCACATTCCCGCGCAGATCACGCACCCCGACTGGCCGTCGCTGCCCGACGTCGACGCCGCGGGTGTGCTCGCCGCTCGTCGCCGGGTCGTCGAGGAGCTGGAGCGACCCGGTGCGATCGGCTTCGGCATCCATTTCGGGGACCAGGCGTTCGGCCGCGTCCGGCGGGACACCGACGGCCTGCTGAAGTGGGAACCGGTCGAGGCCGAAGCCGTGCTGCCCGCGCCGCGGGTGCTGGGGGACTGAGCCCGCTCCGCTCGTCGGGCGACGCCCGTGGACAGGGTGCAGGACCGGTGCTATAACCGGACTACTCCATACTGCATACAACATCCAGTCGAGCGGGTGACGCCATGTCCGAGCAGGGGACCACCACCGCGGTTCGCGAACTGAAGGACGTCTACGGACGCCGGTACCGGGTCGGGGAAAGCGACCTGGACCTGCTCGGCCGCCCTCGGAGCTGGATGCTCTGGCTCAGCGGCGCCGCGATGTTCGCGGCCGGGCTGCAGCAGTACGGCTTCGGCGCCATCGCGCCGGTGCTCACCGGGGCCCACGGCTGGACGTTCACCGAAGTGGTGGTGTCGCTCGCCGTCTGGGCGGTGGCCCAGGCGAGTGTGGTGTTCCCCCTCGCGTGGCTGCGCGACCGCGGCCGGCTCTCGCCGTCGTTCGCCGTGGTGCTGGGCGGGATCCTGTGCGCGATCGGGCTCGTGACACTCGGCCACGCGTCGAGCCTGGCCGTGGTGTTCGTGGGCTACTCGCTGCTCGGCGGCATCGGCACGGGGCTGGTGTACGGCACATGCGTCGGCGCCGTGATGCGGTGGTTCCCCGACCACACCGCCACGCGCGTCGGCGCGGTCAGCGGGGCTTTCGCCTACGGCAGCGTCCCTTTCGTGCTCGTCGCCGGCTTCGGTCTCAGCGTCGGCAACCGGGACGTGCTGCTCGACGTGACGGCGGCACTCGTGCTCGTCGTCGTGGCCGGCGCCGGCGTGCTCCTGCGCTACCCGCCGCAAAACTGGTGGCCGTCCGGTGCTCCGGACCCGCGCGAGTGGGCGCGGGACAAGGTCCGCAACCGCACCGTCTCGGTCAACCGTCCGGCCGTCCGGCACTACCGTCCGGCCGAACTCCTGCGGTGCGGCACGACTCTGGCTCTGTACGCCACGGTGGTGCTGGCCGCCGCGGTCCTGCTGTTCGACCTCGCCTACCTCGCCACGTTCGTCGCCGAGCAGGGCGGCGGCACGGGCCTCGCGGCGGTCGCGCTCGCCGTGCTCGCCGGGGTGACCGGCACGGGCCGCGTGCTGCTCGGGTGGCTGTCCGACCGCCTGGGCCGCCGCCGCATCCTGCGGCTGGCCCTCGTGGCCGGGGGCATCGGCCAGTTCGTGCTGTTCTACTCGGGCGAGCACCGGCATGCCTTCGGCCTCGTGCTCGGTGCCGCGCTCGCCGGGCTCGGCAACGGCTGCTGCTACACGCTGCTGACCGGGCTGGTGCGCGAGTATTTCGGCGAGGAGTCGGCGTTGCAGAACTTCGGCGTGCTCTACAGCGCCAAAGCCGTCGGCGCGCTGCTCGGCATCGGGCTCGCCGCCCTCGTCGTCACGGCGCACGGCTACTTCGGCGCCTTCGCCGCGGCCGGTCTCTTCAGCCTGGCCGGCGCCGTCCTCACCGGACGGCTCACACAGCCGGGCCGGCCCAAGTCCCTGCTCCCCGCGCGCTGACCCCGGAGGTGGCCCCCATGGGCCGGATGACGAGCCGACGCCGCGTGTTCCGCGTCGTCGACGGCGAGCTCACGATGCGCCCGGACACGCTCGGCGCCGAGGAACCGCTGGAGATCCGCGTGGCCGGCAAGGCGCTCACGATCACCATGCGCACGCCCGGCAGTGACTTCGACCTCGCCGCCGGGTTCCTGGTGGGCGAGGGGATCGTGCACCAGGGCGCCGACGTAGCCGGGATCCGGTACTGCGCCGGGGCCACTGTGGACGGTCCCAACACTTACAACATCGTCGACGTCGTGCTGCGCGCCGGCGTGCCGCTGCCTGACCCGTCGATGGAACGCAACTTCTACACCACGTCCTCGTGCGGCCTCTGCGGTAAAGCGAGCCTCGACGCGGTACGCACGACGTTGCGGTGGCCGGTGACCGCCGACCCGCTCGCCGTCGGCCCGGAGGTGCTGACGGGATTGCCCGACGCATTGCGCGAGGCGCAGAAGGTGTTCGACCGCACCGGCGGCCTGCACGCGGCCGGGCTCTTCGACGCCGGCGGGAGACTGCTGTGCGTACGGGAGGACGTGGGGCGGCACAACGCGGTCGACAAGGTCGTGGGCTGGGCCGCGCGCGAGGGCCGGCTGCCGCTGACCGGCACGATGCTGATGGTCAGCGGACGGGCGTCGTTCGAGTTGGTCCAGAAGGCGGCGATGGCGGGAATCCCTTTGCTGGCAGCGGTTTCCGCGCCCTCGTCGCTCGCGGTGGAGCTGGCCGAGGAGGTCGGGCTGACGCTCGCCGGTTTCCTGCGTGGCAGCTCGATGAACGTCTACACACGAGCCGACCGGCTCGGCCTGCACGACCCGCTGCAGCTCGTCGAGCGCTGAGGTCGCACGCGAAGTAGCACCCTTCGCCCCAGCAACGGTGCAGCGGGCTTCGTTCGGGATGTCAGCGGTTTGGTCGAGTACGAGTGACCAGGCACCGGCGAGCTTGCCGGTGCCGACGGTGCGGTACTCGTTTCGAATGGGCGTGCCGGCGAACCACGATTCGAGACCTCGCGGGCCAGGACCGGACGATCGCGTCGCAAGGTCGGCGATGCGGGTGCCCGCGGTGTTGACCAGGTACTTGCCCCCGCGTCATGGTAGCGATGAGGTCGTCATCGAACAGGCCCTCCGTCTCCCGGTGCAGCGGTGCGTTGACGGTGACCACGTCGCAGTGCGGCGCCATCGCCGCGGCACTGTCGTGGAAAGTCAGGTCCAGCTCCTGCTCGGCCTCGGCCGGCGGGCGGTGCCGATCGAGGTTGCTGCGCATGGTGGAGAGGTCCTGGCGCGGGCCGTCGCACCCGGCGAGGATCCGGTGCGCCCACGGCAGCACGCGCTCGCCCTCGGGTGTCAGGCCCTCGAACCGCCGGCCCGGCGCACGATCGGCGCGCCCAGTCCGTGCTCCATCGCGCACGCCCCGTACGGGCGAAAGGTCTTGCGGCGTCAGGTCAGGTGCCGCAGCACGGCCGCGACCGCCGGCGGGGGATCACCGGCGCGGCGGGTCACGGTGATGTGCCAGGTGGGGCCGCCGCGAGAGAAGGGCCGCGAGGTGAGATCGGGGAACCGCGCGGCGACGGACGCGGGCAGGATGCACGCGCCCAGGTCATGGCGCACGAGTTCCGCCGCCGCGCCGACGTCGGTGACCTCGTGAGCCACGGTCCGGCGCACCTTCGCGGTGTGGAACGCGCGGTCGGTCGCCTCGCGGTTGGCCCACCCCGGAGCGAAGTCGACGACTGCCGCGGCGGCCGCGTCGGCCGCGGTGACCGGCCGGTCGGCACCGCGCTCGCCCGCGTGCGTCACCAGCACCATGGCCTCGCGCCGCAGTGGCCGGCTGATCAGGCCGTCACCGGCCACGCAGTCCTCCACGGCGACCAGAACGTCCACACTGGACTCGTGCACCGCCGAGCGCAGCTGCCGCGGCGGGACCAGGAGGACCTGTACCTGCACGCCCGGGTGCTCCCGGCGCACCCCCGCCAGGGCGCGGTGCGGATCGGACCACGCGCCGGGCATCACGCCGATGCGGACGCGGCCGCCGAGTTCCCAGCGCGCCCCGTCCACGGTCGCCCGGGCGTGTTCGGCGGCCTTCAGCGCGGCGCGCGCGGCGGGCAGGAACGCGCGACCCGCCGGGGTCAGGGCGACCCGGTGGGTGGTGCGCTCGAACAGCGACGTGCCGAGGTCGCGTTCGAGCGCGCGCACCACCGTGGAAACCGTCGACTGCACGGTGTGCAGGCGGTGCGCCGCGGCGGTGAACCCGCCCTCCTCGGCGACCGCGACGACGATCTCCAGCTGCCGCAGGTCCATCCGCGGTCCTCCTCGAGTGCTCGTGGTCAGGGCAGGGGCAGCAGTTCGACGTCACCGCCCCGCCAGCCCGGCGGCACCACGGCGAGCGCGTCGGCGAGCGCCGCGCCCCACAGCGAACCGGGCCGGTCGTGACCCACCGGTGTGACGTCACCGCCCGAGCGCACGACGGGCACGAGCCGGGTGTCACTCGGGTGCGCAGGCAAGGACTCGGCGGCCCTCGCCGTGACGGGCGCCGGCTCGCGGTGCCCGCCGAGCTGGGTCAGCAGCGGCATGAGCAGCGTCAACCCGGCCCCGAGTGCTGCGAACGGGTTGCCCGGCAGCCCGACCACGCACCGGCCTTCGGGCAGCACCGCCAGCAGCTGCGGGTGGCCGGGCCGGACCGCGACGCCGTCCACGCGTACGTCGGCGAGCAGCGCGCGCAGCACCCCCCGCAGGTGGTCGGCCGGCCCTCGGGACGTGGCGCCGCAGACCACCACCGCGTCCGCGTCGTCGTCGGTCAGCGCCGCGGTGAGGGCGTCGGGCCGGTCGGCGAGCCGGACGAGGCCGTGCTCGTCCGCACCCGCGGCGCGCAGCAGGCCGGGCAGCTGCGGCCCGATCGCGTCGCGCACCCGGCCCGGCCGCGGCAGCCCTGAGGTCTGGACCTCGTCGCCGGTCACGACCACCGACACCCGCGGCCGGCGGTGGACCAGCAGCGTGTCGTGCCCGACGGCCGCCGCCGCGCCGAGTACCGCGGCCGTCACGGTGGTCGAGGTGGTGAGCAGCTCCTGGCCCTCGGGACAGTCGTCACCCCGGCGGCGGACGTGCTTGCCGGTCACCGCGGTGCCGCTCACCCGTCGTCCACTGTGGACGGCGTGCTCCACCGGCAGCACCGCCCGCGTGCCGGCCGGGACCGGCGCGCCCGTGGCGATCTCGAGCGCCGTGCCGTGGGCCAGCACCCCCGCGTACGGCGCGCCGCCGGCGCGGACCGCGCCCACCACGGTCCACGGTCCGGGCCCGGCGACGGCGTACCCGTCCATCGCCGAGTTGTCGTACGCCGGCATCGGCACCAGGGCACGGACCGGGCTCGCCAGTGCCCGGCCCAGCGCTTCGGCCAACGGCAGCTCCACCGCCTCGAGCGGCTTCACCGCGTCGCGGGCGATCCGGCGGGCCTCGGCCCATCCCCGGTGCATGACGTACCTCCTAGTCGGGCCGGCCCGCGGCGCCGACCTCGGTCATCGCCCCGGTCCGCTCGTCGTACACGAACCCTCGCACGGAGGCGGTGTGCGGCAGGAACGGACTGCTGCGCACCCGGCGCAGGCACTGGCGCACGTCCTGGTCGGCGTCGGTGAACGCCTCCGCCGACCAGGGCGGCCGGATCCCGGTGCCCTGCTCGACCTGACGCGCGAACTCCGTGTCCGTGAAGGTTCGCATGCCGCAGTCCTCGTGGTGGACGAGGATGATCTCCCGGGTCCCCAGCAGCCGCTGGCTCACCGCTAGGGACCGGATCGCGTCGTCGGTCACGGCGCCGCCGGCGTTGCGGATCACGTGGGCGTCGCCCTCTTCCAGGCCCAGCAACCGGTACACGCTGATCCGCGCGTCCATGCACGCCACCACCGCCACGCGCCGGCGTGGCCGCTTCACCAGCCGGGTGTGGTCGAGGCCGCGTGGTAGCGCCCGGCGTTGGCGACCAGCCCGTCGAACTCGCCCACAGCTACGGCGTTCCCGCGAGGACCTCGCGCACCAGCCGCGCGGTCTCGCTCGGAGTCCGGCCGACGCGGATGCCCGCGGCCTCCAGCGCCGCCTTCTTCGCGACGGCCGTGCCCGCCGAGCCCGAGACGATCGCGCCGGCGTGGCCCATCGTCTTGCCCTCCGGCGCGGTGAACCCGGCGACGTAGCCGACCACGGGCTTGCTCACGTGCTCCCGGACGTAGGCGGCCGCGCGTTCCTCGGCGTCGCCGCCGATCTCGCCGATCAGCACGATCACGTCGGTGTCCGGGTCCTTCTCGAAGGCCTCGACCGCGTCGATGTGCGTGGTCCCGATCACCGGGTCGCCGCCGATGCCCACGCAGGTGGAGAAGCCGATGTCGCGCAGTTCGTGCATGAGCTGGTAGGTGAGCGTGCCCGACTTCGACACCAGCCCGATGCGGCCGGGGCCGGTGATGTCGGCCGGGATGATGCCCGCGTTGGACAGGCCGGGGGAGACGATGCCGGGGCAGTTGGGCCCGATGATCCGGGTCTTGCCGCCCTGGGCGACGGCGTGCGCCCAGAACACCGCCGAGTCGTGCACCGGCACGCCCTCCGTGATGACCACGGCCAGGCCGATCTCGGCATCGACCGCCTCGATGACCGCGTCCTTCACGAATGGTGGCGGCACGAACAGCACCACCACGTCGGCGCCGGTCTCGGCCATCGCGTCCGCGACACTGCCGAACACCGGCAGCTCGTGCTCACCGACCGCCACTTTCCGGCCGGCCTTGCGCGGGTTCACACCGCCGACCACGTTCGTGCCCGCGGCCAGCATCCGCTTGGTGTGCTTCATGCCCTCGGCGCCGGTCATGCCCGACACGACGACACGGCTGTTCTCGTCCAGGAAGATCGCCACTTCTCAGGCCTCCGCGCTAGCAGTAACGGTCGCGAGCTTGGCCGCCTCGCGGGCGGCGTCGTCCATGGTCTCCACCACGGTCACGAGCGGGTGGCCGGCTTCGGCGAGGATGCGCCGGCCCTCGGCCACGTTGTTGCCGTCGAGGCGTACCACCAGCGGTTTCGTCGCGCGCTCACCGAGGATCCCCAGCGCCTGCACGATGCCGTCGGCCACCGCGTCGCACGCGGTGATGCCGCCGAAGACGTTCACGAAGACGCTGCGCACGTCCGGATCTCCCAGGATCACGCCGAGCCCGGCCGACATGATCCCGGCCGACGCGCCGCCGCCGATGTCGAGGAAGTTCGCCGGTCCGCGCGCGCCCACCTCGGCCGCTGCGGCCGCGACGACGTCCAATGTGGACATCACCAGCCCCGCGCCGTTGCCGATCACGCCGATGTCGCCGTCGAGCTTCACGTAGTTGAGCCCCTGCTCGGCCGCTTCGCGCTCCAGCGGGTCGCCCGCGTTCGGATCGGCGAACGCCGCGTGGTCGGCGTGGCGGAACTCGGCGTTCGCGTCGAGGGTGACCTTCCCGTCGAGCGCGATCACCTGGCCCTTCTTGGTGCGCGCCAGCGGGTTCACCTCGACCAGTGTGGCGTCCTCGCCGACGAAGACCTCCCACAGCCGCACCAGCGCGTCGGCGATGTCGTCGGCCACCTCGGCCGGGAACTGCGCCGCGGCCACGATTTCGGCAGCCTTGGCTCGGTCCACGCCGGTGAGCGCGTCGACCGGCACCTTCGCCAGCGCCTCGGGCCGCGTCGCCGCGACCTCCTCGATCTCCATGCCACCGGCCACCGACGCCATGGCGAGGAACGTCCGCTCCGCGCGGTCGAGCAAGTAGGACACGTAGTACTCCTCGGCGATCTCGCTCGCCTCGGTCACCAGCACTTTGTGCACGGTGTGGCCCTTGATGTCCATACCGAGGATGTCGTCGGCGACCTGCTCGGCGTCGTCCGGCCCGGCCGCGAGCTTCACGCCGCCGGCCTTGCCGCGTCCGCCGGCCTTGACCTGCGCCTTCACCGCCACGGCGCCGCCGATCACCACGGCCGCGGCGCGAGCTTCTTCCGGGCTCGCGGCGACGCGGCCGCGGGGGACCGGTACGCCGTGCGACGAGAACAGCTCGCGCGCCTCGTGTTCGAAGAGATCCATCTGAGTCCTTCCTGGCGGGCCCGGGTGGGCCGCGAACGGGACGGGGGAGGAAAAGTGGCCGTCCGGTGTGCCGTCGGCCGCGGCGGCTCCGGGGAAAAAACCTCCGGACAAACCTGCGGATGGCCCTGGACAGCGGGTCGCTCGGAGAGTAATTCTAATGCCTACCTCATACGGTATGCAATCTACAGTTTTCGGTGAAGGTGCCGCTGACCTGGAGGGATGCCCTTCGCCGCGGCTGTGAACCGACGGCAGTGCAGACCGGGGAGCGCACCGGAACGAGCGCCCGGATCAGAGAGGTCCGGCGTGAGACCAGAGGAGTTGAGCAATGGCGCCAACCACGACCGGCCAGAACGTCGACAAGGACCGGGCCGCCCCTGCGACGAACGGCGGCCAGCCGGCTCCGGACACGATCTCCGGCGGGCACCTGGTGGCCAAGGCGCTCAAGGCGGAGGGCGTCGACACGATCTTCACGCTGTGCGGCGGGCACATCATCGACATCTACGACGGCTGCGTCGACGAGGGCATCAACGTCATCGACGTACGCCACGAGCAGGTCGCCGCACACGCCGCCGACGGCTACGCGCGGATCACCGGCCGGCCCGGCTGCGCGGTCGTCACCGCGGGCCCGGGCACCACGGACGCGGTGACGGGCGTGGCCAACGCCCTGCGCGCGGAGAGCCCGATGCTGCTGATCGGCGGCCAGGGGGCGCTGAGCCAGCACAAGATGGGCTCGCTGCAGGACCTCCCGCACGTGGACATGATGACCCCGATCACCAAGTTCGCTGCGACCGTGCCCTCGACCGCCCGTGCGGCCGACCTCGTGTCGATGGCCTTCCGCGAGGCGCTGGCCGGCGCGCCCGGACCGGCGTTCCTCGAGATCCCGCGCGACGTGCTCGACGCGCGGGTCCCGTTGTCGGCCGCGCGGATCCCCGAGTCGGGCCGCTACCGCGCCTCGACCCGCAGCGCCGGCGACCCTGCCGACGTCGAGCGCCTCGCCGATCTGCTGGTGCACGCGAAGAAGCCGGTGATCCTGCTGGGGAGCCAGGTTTGGACCACCCGCGCGGCCGAGCCGGCGACCGAGCTCGTGCGCACGCTGAACATCCCCGCGTACATGAACGGCGCGGGCCGCGGCACCCTGCCGCCCGGCGACCCGCACCACTTCCAGCTTTCGCGCCGCTACGCGTTCGACAACGCCGACGTGATCGTGATCGTCGGAACGCCGTTCGACTTCCGCATGGGCTACGGCAAGCGCCTTTCGCCCGACGCCACCGTGGTGCAGATCGATCTGGACTACCGCACCGTCGGCAAGAACCGCGACATCGACCTGGGCCTCGTCGGCGACGCCAGCCAGATCCTCGCCGGGGTGACGCAGGCGGCTTCGGGCCGCACCGACAACGGCGCGGTGGCCCGCAAGCCGTGGTTGGAAGAGCTGCGCGCGGTGGAGGACAAGGCGAAGGAGAAGCGCCTGCCGCAGCAGCACTCCGACGCGAACCCGATCCACCCGTACCGGCTGGTGCACGAGATCAACGAGTTCCTCACCGAGGACTCGATCTACATCGGCGACGGCGGCGACATAGTCACTTTCTCCGGCCAGGTCGTGCAGCCGAAGTCGCCGGGTCACTGGATGGACCCGGGCCCGCTCGGCACGCTCGGTGTCGGCATCCCGTTTGTGATGGCCGCCAAGCACGCCCGCCCGGACAAGGAGGTCGTCGCGCTGTTCGGCGACGGCGCGTTCTCACTGACCGGCTGGGACTTCGAGACGCTGGTGCGGTTCAACCTGCCCTTCGTCGGGATCGTCGGCAACAACTCGTCGATGAACCAGATCCGCTACGGCCAGGCCCAGAAGTACGGCCTGTCCCGCGAGCGCATCGGCAACACCCTCGGCGACGTCCGCTACGACGAGTTCGCCCGCATGCTGGGCGGCTACGGCGAAGAGGTCCGCGACCCCGCCGACATCGCGCCGGCCCTGCAGCGCGCCCGCGAGTCGGGCAAGCCGTCGCTGATCAACGTCTGGGTCGACCCGGACGCGTACGCCCCCGGAACCATGAACCAGACGATGTACAAGTAGTCGGGAGGCACGAGAAATGGGAAAGGCACTCGAAGGCGTCCGCGTCCTCGACATGACCCATGTCCAGTCGGGACCGTCGTCGACCCAGATCCTCGCCTGGCTGGGCGCGGACGTGATCAAGCTGGAGACACCGGGCCGCGGGGACATCACCCGTGGCCAGCTGCGGGACCTGCCCGGAGTGGACAGTCTCTACTTCACGATGCTGAACGGGAACAAGCGCAGCATCACGCTCAACATGAAAAGCGAGGAGGGCAAGGAGATCTTCACGAAGCTGGTGTCCGGTGTGGACATCCTTGTGGAGAACTTCGGCCCCGGTGTCGTCGATCGGTTCGGCTTCTCCTGGGAGAAGCTGCAGGAGATCAACAACCGGCTGATCTACGCGTCCATCAAGGGCTTCGGCCCGGGCCGCTACGCCGACTTCAAGGCCTACGAGGTGATCGCGCAGGCCATGGGCGGCTCGATGAGCACCACCGGGTTCGAGGAGGGGCCGCCCACCGCGACCGGCGCGCAGATCGGCGACTCCGGCACGGGCATCCACCTCGTGGCCGCGATCCTCGCCGCGCTCTACCAGCGCACGAACTCGGGCCGCGGGCAGCGGGTGCAGGTGGCCATGCAGGACGCGGTGCTCAACCTCTGCCGCGTGAAGCTGCGCGACCAGCAGCGGCTGGCGCACGGCCCGCTCGGCGAGTACCCCAACGAGGTGTTCGGCGACGAGGTGCCGCGCTCGGGCAACGCGTCCGGCGGCGGGCAGCCCGGCTGGGCGGTGCGCTGCGCGCCCGGCGGCCCGAACGACTACATCTACGTGATCATCCAGCCCGTCGGCTGGCAGCCCATCACCGAGCTGATCGGGCAGCCCGAGCTCGCCCAGGACCCGGAATGGGCCACGCCCGAGGCTCGGCTGTCCAAACTGGACAAGGTGTTCGCGCTGGTGGAGCAGTGGACCGAGCGGCACACCAAGTGGGAGGTCATGGAGAAGCTCAACGCCCGCAACATCCCGTGCGGGCCGATCCTGTCCACCCAGGAGCTCATCGAGGACGAGACGCTCGCCGAGCTCGGCAGCGTGGTCGAAGTCGACCACCCGGAGCGCGGCAAGTTCAAGACCGTGGGCTGCCCGCTCAAGCTGTCGGACTCCCCGGTCGACATCGGCCGCTCGCCGCTGCTGGGCGAGCACAACGACGAGGTGCTGGGCGAGCTCGGCTACGCAGGCGACGACCTCGAGCGGCTGCGCACCGCAGGCGTGATCTAAGGAGAAGCTGGATGACCACGGGAACCGGCCGCGCTGCGGTCGAGAAGATCCTGGAAAAGGTGGCGGCCGAGGGACGCTCGTCCCTCACCGCCCCCGAAGGCCGCGCAGTGTGCGAGGCCTACGACATCCCCACCCCGCAGGAGCGCCTCGCGACCTCAGCCGACGAGGCTGTGGCGCAGGCGCAGGAGATCGGCCTGCCGGTGGTGCTGAAGATCGTGTCGCCCGACATCCTGCACAAGACCGAGGCCGGTGGCGTGCTCGTCGGCCTGCGCACGGCCGAGCAGGTGGCCGACGGGTACGCCACGATCCTCGCCAACGCCAAGGCGTACAACGCCGGGGCGAGCATCGCCGGCGTGCAGGTGCAGCAGATGCTCACCACCGGCCAGGAGGTGATCATCGGGTCGGTCACCGACCAGACCTTCGGCAAGATCGTGGCCTTCGGGCTCGGCGGCGTGCTCGTCGAGGTGCTCAAGGACGTGACCTTCCGGCTGGCCCCCACCAGTGAGGACGAGGCACTGTCCATGGTGGACGGCATCGCCGCCGCCGAGGTCCTCAACGGGGTGCGCGGCAGCGAGGCGGTGGACAAGAAGGCGCTCGCGGGCATCGTGAACAAGCTCTCGCAGCTCGTCACGGACTTCCCGCAGCTGGCGGAGGTCGACCTCAACCCGGTGCTCGCGACGGCCGCCGGCGCGACCGCGGTCGACGTGCGCATCCTGGTCGACCCGGACGCGGCCAAGGAGCCGGTGCGGTTCACGCAGGAGGAGATCCTCGCGTCGATGAACCGGATCATGAAGCCGGCCGCCGTCGCGGTGATCGGGGCCTCGGCCGAAGCCGGCAAGATCGGCAACTCGGTGATGAAGAACCTCGTCAACGGCGGCTACGCGGGGGAGATCCACCCGATCAACCCCAAGGCGTCGGAGATCCTGGACCGCAAGGCCTACGTGAGCATCGCCGACGTACCCGGGGACGTGGACGTCGCCGTGTTCGCCATCCCGGCGAAGTTCGTGCCCGCCGCGCTCGAAGAAGCGGGCAAAAAGGGTGTGGCCGGCGCGATCCTGATCCCCTCCGGGTTCGGCGAGACCGGGAACATCGAGCTGCAGGACGAGGTCGTGGCGATCGCGCGCAAGCACGGCGTGCGCATCCTCGGGCCGAACATCTACGGCTACTACTACACGCCGGAGAACCTGTCGGCGACCTTCTGCACCCCGTACGACGTCAAGGGCGGTGTCGCGCTCTCCTCGCAGAGCGGCGGCATCGGCATGGCGATCCTGGGCTTCAGCCGGTCGGCGGGCATGGGCGTCTCGTCCATCGTGGGTGTGGGCAACAAGGCGGACATCGACGAGGACGACCTGCTCACCTTCTTCGAGCACGACGACAACACCCAGCTCGTCGCGATGCACCTCGAGGACCTCAAGGACGGCCGCTCGTTCGCGGAGACCGCCAAACGCGTCTCGGCGAAGAAGCCCGTCGTGGTGCTGAAAGCCGGGCGCACGGCGCAGGGTGCGAAGGCGGCCAGCTCGCACACCGGCGCGCTGGCCGGCAACGACAAGGTCTACGACGACATCCTGCGCCAGAGCGGGGTGATCCGGGCGCCGGGGCTCAACGACATGCTGGAGTACGCCCGCGGCATCCCGCTGCTGCCGACGCCGCAGGGCGAGAACGTCGTGATCATCACCGGTGCCGGCGGCTCGGGCGTGCTGCTGTCGGACGCCTGTGTGGACAACGGCCTCTCCCTGATGGAGATCCCCGACGACCTCGACGCGGCGTTCCGCGAGTTCATCCCGCCGTTCGGCGCGGCCGGCAACCCGGTGGACATCACAGGTGGCGAGCCGCCGTCGACGTACCGGAACACGATCGCTCTCGGCCTGCTCGACGAGCGCATCCACTCCTTGATTCTCGGCTACTGGCACACGATCGTCACGCCGCCGATGGTGTTCGCCGAGCTCGTGGTGGACGTGGTCGAGGAGTTCCGCCGCAAGGGGATCCACAAGCCGGTGGTGGCGTCGCTGTCCGGGGACGTCGAGGTGGAGGCCGCGAGCGACCACCTCTACGCCCACGGGATCGTCGCCTACCCGTACACGACCGAGAAGCCGGTGGCGGTACTCGGTGCCAAGTACCGCTGGGCGCGGTCGGCCGGGCTGCTCGGCTGATCACTTCCGGCGAGAGGGAAGGAGGCGTATCTTGCCGGACACCTAGCCGTCGGCCACCGCGGGGGACACGAGCACACGCAAGAAGCGCCGGGCGCGCGCGGTCGCGCCCGGCGGGGGACAAGGAGCCACCCCACTCAGAGGGAACCGAAGTCAACGTTGACGAAAGAGAACTCTCATGACCGCAGCCCTACCGACGTACCAGGAGATCGTCGACGACAACGGACGCAAGTACCGGATCGGTGAGAGTCCCAGAGACATCATGGGCCGCTCACGCGCATTCATGGTCTGGCTGCCGTGGGTCGCCATGATGGCGGTGAGTGTGTTCGAGTACGGCTGGGGAGCCGTCGAAGGCACGCTCGAAGAGAAGTACGGCTGGTCGTTGTCGGACGCGTTCTGGCTGGCCAGCATCTGGGCCGTGTTCCAGGCCGGGGTCGCGTTCCCGGCCGGCCGGCTGCGCGAGAAGAACATCGTCTCGGCGAAGACTGCCATGCTGCTCGGCGCGCTCTTCTCCGGGATCGGCTACTTCACCATCGCGCACAGCGGGAATCTGGTGCTCGCGTTCATCGGGTACTCGGTCCTCGGCGGCACCGGCGCCGGATTGGTCTACGCCACCTGCATCAACATGGTCGGCAAGTGGTACCCGGAGAAACGTGGTGCCCGCACCGGGTTCGTGAACGGCGGTTTCGCCTACGGTTCGGTGCCGTTCATCTACCTGTTCAGCGCTTTCCTCGGCCACGAGAACCTGACGATCACGCTCGACGGCATCGGCCTCTACATGCTGCTCGTCGTCGGGATCTGCGGGTTCCTGTTCAAGGACCCGCCGAAGAACTGGTGGCCGGCCGAGGTCGACCCGATCGCGTGGCTGAAGGGCAAGGCGACCGGCAACGCCAAGAGCCTCGAGAAGAACCCGCCGGCCGTCCGGCAGTTCACCCCGATGGAAGCGATCAGGACCGGCATGCTGCCGTTGATGTGGGTCACGTTGATCGTGATCGGCGGCGTCTCGCTGTTCGGCATCAACTTCCAGGTGCCGTTCGCCGAGCAGAGCAACTTCGGGCCGTTCGTCGCCGCGTCGTCGGCCGGTCTGCTGGCCATCGTGAACGGTACCGGCCGTGCGCTGGTCGGCTGGGCCTCGGACCGCATCGGCCGCAAGCAGACACTGTTCTGGGTGCTCGTGATCGCCGCGATCGCGCAGTTCGGCGTGATGTGGTCCGGCAACACGCACAGCCTGTTCTGGTTCATGGTCTTCGCGATCCTGACCGGGTTCGGCAGTGGCGCGTTCTACCCGATGTTCGCGGCACTCGTGCCCGACTACTTCGGCGAGAACCACAACGCCACGAACTACGGCCTCGTCTACAGCGCCAAGCTGATCGGCGGTGTCGGCGGTGGGGGTCTCGCCGCGGGCGTGATCGCGGCGTGGGGTTACACCGGTGCCTACATCCTGGCCGGTTGCATCGCGTTGCTCTCGGCCGTCATGGTGCTGTTCCTGCGCCAGCCGGGCCGCCGCAGCGGCCCGACCGCCTCGGAGCAGACGGGCGCGGTGGCGCAGGCCTCACCGGCCACCGGAAGCGCCGGCAGCTGACGCCTGCCGGGGTTTTCGGTACAGGGCCCGGGAGTGAGGGGGCGGCTGACGCCCGCCCCGTCACTCCCGGGCTGCTTCGGGCCGCTCGTGGAACGCCTGGCGCGTGCGTTCCGTGTGGTGGGCCATGATCTTCTCGGCCTTGTCGACGTCGTGCGCCGCGACGGCCTCGATCAGCTCGGCGTGCTCGTGCCAGGCGTCGTGGCCGCGGGGCCGGGCGATCGGCGTGTAGTACCAGCGCACGCGGCGGTCGACGAGCCCGATCAGCTCGGCCAGCACGGCGTTGCCGGTCAGCTCGGTGAGGAACGCGTGCAGGTCGGCGTTGGCCGAGACCAGGCCCTCGCTGTCGTCGGCGGCGAGCGCTTCGAGGCCGGCGTTCTGCAGCTCCCACAGCCGGGCCACGTCCGCTTCGGACGCGCAGCCGGCGGCCAGCCGCGCCGAGTGGGTCTCGAGCACCGCGCGGACGCCGAGCAGCTGGTCGGCCTCCTCGTCGGTGGGCATGTGCACGAACGCGCCCTGCGCGGGACGCAGGTCGACCCAGCCCTCCGTCTGCAGGCGCTGCAGCGCTTCACGTACCGGCTGGCGGCTCACGCCGAGGTACTCCGCCAGGTCGGCCTCGACGAGGTGCTGGCCGGGCTCGAGCGTGCGGTTGATGATGAGCTCGGCCAGCGCGTCGTACACGACCTGGCGCAGCGGCGCCGGCCGCTCCACGCGCTGGGCGGACTTGGCCGCGAGGGAACCCTTGGCCGTCCGCCGACCGGTGGGCCCGCGCTCGGGCAGGGGAGAGGCGGTCTGGGTCACGAGGCACCTCGGGGTTCTGAGTTGACGCGGTCCGCGCGAATGCGGGGAAACCGCGGGAGTTCGTGGAGCTGACCCGAGAATACAGGTTTTGGTATGCAAAATCCCAACTCTTCACTCTGTGGCCTGGATCTCACCCGAAGTGGATCAATCGACGGGTCTGAAATGACAATCAGTACCGGATGAGACTGCGCCGCTCGGGTGTCATCGGCGAATTCCATCATCGGATCCTGGTGCCCGAGACATTCACGGGATACTGTATGCAATCGATGTGTTCGACCGAGCGGGAGGCACACCATGCGGGTTGCTGTTCTGGGCGCGGGTGCGATCGGCGCCTACGTGGGTGCGGCTATGCACCGAGGCGGCACCGAGGTCCATCTGGTCGCGCGCAAGGCGCACCTCGAGGCGATGCGCGAACACGGAGTGCGGGTGCTCAGCCCCCGCGGCGACTTCACCGCGCATCCCCACGTCACCGACGACCCGGCCGAGATCGGTCCGGTCAACTTCGTCTTCCTCGGGCTCAAAGCCCACTCCTACCCGAGCAGCGGCCCGCTGCTCGAACCACTGCTGGGCCCGGACACCGCGCTCGTCGCGGCGCAGAACGGGATCCCGTGGTGGTACTTCCACGGCCTGACCGGACACCCCCTGGAGGGCCACCGGGTCGAGACCGTCGACCCGGACGGCGACACCAGCCGGGTAATGGCCGTCGAGCGCGCCATCGGGTGCGTCGTCTACTGCTCCACCGTGATCGAGGAGCCGGGCGTGATCCGCCACCTCGAGGGTACGCGGTTCTCCCTCGGGGAGCCGGCGGGCGGGGTCTCGCCCCGCTGCGTCGCGTTGTCGGAGGCGATGATCGAGGGCGGGCTCAAGGCTCCCGTCGAGCCGAACCTGCGCGACGACATCTGGGTCAAGCTCATGGGCAACGTCGCCTTCAACCCGTTGAGCGCGCTCACGCGGGCGACGATGGCGCAGATGTGCGAGCACGACGACACGCGCGAGCTCGTGGCCACGATGATGACCGAGACCCTCGCGATCGCCAGGGCCGCGGGGGCGGATCCCCAGGTCTCCGTGGAGAAGCGGATCGACGGCGCCTGGCGCGTCGGGCACCACAAGACGTCGATGCTGCAGGACCTCGAAGCCGGCAAGCCACTGGAGATCGACGCCATCATCGGCGCCGTCGTGGAGCTGGCCGACCTCACCGGGGTGCCCGCGCCCGCGCTGCGCCACGTGCACGCGGCCATCGGCCTGCTGAACCGCACGGCCACCGCCGTGCCGGTCGGCTGACCCCCATCCCACCACCTTTCGGAGGCAGAAGATGAAGCGCAGGAAGGGCACCACGCCGTACGCCCGGCTGACCGAACCGCTGGTGCGGGACTCCGGTGTGCTGCGGCCGGCGACGTGGGAAGAGGCGCTCGACCGCGCCGCCGCGGGGTTCCGGCGCACGCTGGAGACGAAGGGCCCCGAGGCGTTCGGCATGTTCTCCTGCGCCCGGGCCACGAACGAGATGAACTTCGTGGCCCAGAAGTTTACCCGCACGGTGATGGGCACGAACAACGTCGACTCGTGCAACCGGACCTGCCACGCGCCGAGCGTGGCGGGTCTGGCGCGGGTGTTCGACAGCGGCGGCGGCACGTCGTCGTACGCGGAGGTCGAAGACGCCGACGTGATCGTGATCTGGGGCGGCAACCCGCGCGAGGCGCACCCGATCTTCTTCCAGCACGTGCTCAAGGCCGTCCACAAGGGAGCCAAGCTCTTCGTGGTGGATCCGCGCCGGACGAGCACGGCGAAGTGGGCGCACCGGCAGCTGCAGCTGGAGGTGGGCACCGACATCCCGCTCGCCAACGCGATCGCGCGGGAGATCATCCACTCCGGACTCGCCAACACCATGTTCATCGAACGGGCCACGGAAGGCTACGAGGAGTTCGCCGCCTCCGTGGAGCCGTGGACGCTCGAGGTCGCCGAGCAGGTCACGAAGGTGCCGGCGGAGCTCATCAAGGAGCTGGCCCACGCCTACGCCCGCGCCGACCGCGGGCAGATGTCGTGGACACTGGGCATCACCGAGCACCACAACGGCACGGACAACGTGCTGTCGCTGATCAACCTGTCGCTGCTGGCCGGGCAGGTCGGGCGGTACGGCGCCGGGCTGAACCCGTTGCGCGGGCAGAACAACGTGCAGGGCGGCGGTGACATGGGCGCGATCCCCGACCGGCTGCCGGGGTTCCAGGACATCCTCGACCCGGCCGTGCGCGCGAAGTTCGACGCGGCGTGGGGCTCGCACATCCCGCCGTACAAGGGCAAGAACCTCACGCAGATGCTCGAGGCGATGGAGAACGGCCTGATCACCTGCGTGTACGTGATCGGGGAGAACCCCGTTCAGTCCGAGGCCGACTGCGAGCACACGATCAAGCGCCTGTCGAACATCGAGCACCTGGTGGTGCAGGACATCTTCCTGACCAAGACCGCGCAGCTGGCCGACGTGGTTTTGCCGGCGTCGGCCGCCTGGTGCGAGAGCGACGGAACCTTCACCAACAGCGAGCGGCGCGTGCAGCGGGTGCGCAAGGCGGTGAACCCGCCGGCCGGGGCGCGGGACGACATCGAGCTGCTCTGCGAGCTCGCCCGCCGGCTGGGCCGCGACTGGCACTACAGCGGCGAGGACGGCCGCGAGGTGTGGGACGAGCTGCGCTCGCTCTCGCCGATCCATGCCGGCATGAGCTACGCGCGGCTCGAGGAGCTCGGCGGCATCCAGTGGCCGTGCTACAGCGAGGACACGCTGGAGCCGTCGTACCTGCACGCCCGGCTGTGGGCCGAGGACCCGGCCGACCGCGGCCGCCCGGCGCCGTTCACCGTGCTGCGCCACAGCCCGCCGGTCGACGTGCTCGACGACGAGTTCCCGTTGCGCCTCACCACGGGCCGGCGCCTGGACTCGTACAACACCGGCGTGCAGTCGGGCGGGTTCCCGTCGCCGCGCCGGTGTGGCGAGACGCTCGACCTGTGCTCGGCCGACGCCGCGCAGCTGGGTGTGGTGGCGGACGAAATGGTGCAGGTCTCCTCGCGGCGCGGTGCGATCGTCGCGCCGGTGCGGATCGACGAGGGACTGCGCCCCGGCCTGGCGTTCATGACGTTCCACTTCCCGGACGAGATCGACGTCAACGTGATTACCATCGAGGCCACGGACCCCGTCGCGGGCACCGCGGAGTACAAGGCCGCGGCCATCCGCGTGGACAAATTGCTTTCGGGGAGTCCAGGGGGGCTTGCCCCCCGGCTGGAGTCTGGGGCTCGGCCGAAGAAGACACAGCTCGGCGCGGTCGCGGGCTGAGGGGGCGGGGATGGATCTCCAGTTCCTCGACGCCAAGGCCTCCTTCGAAGAACGCGCGGCCGTGGACGCGCTGCCCGAGGGCGCCGCACGCGACCAGCTGCTGCCGGCCCTGCACGCGGTGAACGACCGCGTCGGCTGGATCAGCCAGGGCGCGCTGAACTACATCTGCGAGAAGCTGCACGTGCCGCCGGCCGACGCGTACGGCGTGGCGAGCTTCTACTCGCTGTTCTCGCTCACCGAACGGCCGGAACGCGTGGTGCACGTGTGCACGGACCTCGCCTGCCGCGTCAACGGGGCCGACACGGTGTGCGACACGCTCACCGAGCACGTCGGTCCCGCGGGCAAGGCGCGCGGCGGTGTGACGTGGCTGCGCAGCCCGTGCCTGGGGGTGTGCGAGAAGGCGCCCGCGGCGCTGGCGTTCGAAGCCGGTGACCCGCCGGGCAGCGAACTGCTCGCGCCCGCCACCGGCGCGTCCGTGGTGCTGGCCGCGCGCCGCTCTCCCTCCCCGGAGGAGGGTGCCGCGCCGGTGCTGCACCAGCCGGACCGGGAGTCGCTGAGGCTGCTGCGCCGGGTCGGGGCTGTCGACCCGGAAAGCCTCGACGACTACCGCGCCACCGGTGGCTACGCCGCGCTGCGCAACGCATTGCGGCTCGGCCCGAACGGCGTGATCCGCGAGGTCACCGACTCCGGGCTGATGGGCCGCGGCGGCGCCGCGTTCCCCACCGGGCGCAAGTGGGAGGGCGCGGCGCGCCAGCCCGCCCTGCCGCACTACCTGGTGTGCAACGCGGACGAGAGCGAACCCGGCACGTTCAAGGACCGCGTGCTGCTGGAGGGTGACCCGTTCGCGCTGGTCGAGGCGATGACGATCGCCGGGTTCGCCACCGGCGCCACCCGTGGCTTCCTGTACCTGCGCGGCGAGTACCCCCGGGCGCGCCGGCTGGTGCAGAACGCGATCGACGTCGCCCGTGAACGCGGGTTCCTCGGCGTGGACATCATGGGCCACGAGGGGTTCTCGTTCGACATCGAGATCCGCCGGGGCGCCGGTGCCTACATCTGTGGCGAGGAGACGGCGATCTTCAACTCGATCGAGGGCTTCCGCGGGGAGCCCCGGTCGAAGCCGCCGTTCCCGACCGAGCAGGGCCTGTTCGGCAAGCCGACGGTGGTGAACAACGTCGAGACCCTGGTCAACGTGCCGCTGATCCTGACCGCCGGGTACGCGGCGTACCGGGAGATCGGCACGGAGAAGTCAGCCGGGCCCAAGCTGTTCTGCCTGTCCGGCAACGTGCGCAAGCCCGGCGTGTACGAGGTCCCGTTCGGGACCACGCTGCGCGAGCTGCTGGAGCTGGCCGGGGGAGTGCCGGAAGGCCGCGAGCTGCGGGCGGTGCTGCTGGGTGGTGCGGCCGGCGGGTTCGTTCGGCCCGACGAGCTCGACCTGCCGCTCACGATGGAGGACGCGCGCGCTGCCGGTACCACGCTCGGTTCCGGGGTGGTGCTGGCGCTGGACGACCAGGCCGACCTCGGCGGGTTCCTGCTGCGCATCGCGTCGTTCTTCCGCGACGAATCGTGTGGGCAGTGCGTGCCCTGCCGCATCGGGACGGTGCGGCAGGAGGAGGCGGTGAGCCGCATCGTCGGTGGCCGGAAGCTGAGTACTGGTGCCGACGACCTCGCGCTGCTGCGGGAGGTCGGACAGGTGATGCGGGACTCGTCGATCTGCGGGCTGGGGCAGACGGCGTGGAACGCGATCGAGTCGGCCGTCGAGCGGCTGGGTGCGTTGGACGGAGGGCAGCGATGACGGTCGTGGACATCGGACTACCCAAGCGGCTGGTCGAGTTCACTGTGGACGGTGAGACCGTCCGGGTGCCGGAAGGCGCGACGATTCTGGACGCCTGCTCGGCGGCCGGGAAAGAGCTCCCCACGCTGTGCTACGGCGACACCCTGAAGCCCGCCAATGCGTGCCGGGTCTGCATGGTGGAGGTAGAGGGCTCGCGGACGCTGGTGCCGTCGTGCTCGCGCAAGGCGGAGCCGGGCATGGTCGTGCACACGGATTCCGAGCGTACGCGGACGAGCCGCAAGGTGGTGCTGGAGCTGCTCGGCTCGGCCACCGACCTCTCGACCACTCCCGGCGTCGCCGAGTGGATGGCGCAGACGGGCGCCGACCCCGAGCGGTTCGGCCCGCCGGCGCCGCCTTCCGACGAACGCGACGACGCGCTGCCCGGCGAGCACGAGCCGGTCGACGGCCTGACCGCGGCGACCGTCCGGCAGCCGGTCAAGGTGGACAACGCGCTCTACGTCCGGGACTACGGCAAGTGCATCCTGTGCTACAAGTGCGTGGACGCCTGTGGTGACCAGTGGCAGAACTCGTTCGCGATCTCCGTGGCCGGCCGCGGGTTCGGCGCGCGGATCTCCACGGAGTTCGCGACGCCGTTGCCCGAGAGCGCGTGTGTCTACTGTGGAAATTGCGTCGAGGTCTGCCCCACGGGTGCGCTCAGCTTCAAGACCGAGCACGACAAACGCGAGGACGGCAGCTGGGACGAGTCCGCCCAGACGCAGACGACCACGGTGTGCACGTTCTGCGGGGTCGGCTGCAATCTCACGCTCCACGTGCAGGACAACGAGATCGTGAAGGTCACCAGCCCGCACGACAGCTCCGTGACCTACGGCAACCTCTGCATCAAGGGCCGCTTCGGCTGGCAGCACGTGCAGAACACCTGACGGCGGCCCCGACCCGCCTGCCCCGGACCCGCCGTCCCCGCCCCGGCCGCCACCGGCCGACGTGTGCGGACGGCGGGTCCCGTGCGTTCTTCTCCTTCCGAAAACCCTGAGCGAAGGGGGCAATGGTGCCTTCTGTCGAACAAATCTCCCGAGTGGTGGCTTCCGTCATCGCACCGGCCGCGGCCGAGGCCGACCGGCTCGCGCGGTTCCCGCGAGGGGCGATGGCCGCGTTGAGCCGCAAGGGCGTGCTGGCGCTGACGGCGTCGCGGCGGCTGGGCGGGGGCGGCCACGGCCTGGCCGAAGCCGCGCGGGTGGTCGAGGTGGTGGCGCGTTCGTGCGCGAGCACGGCCACGGTGCTGCGTTCGCACTTCGCGGCCGTCGCGGTGCTGGAGGCGCACGCGGACCCGTCCGTGCGCGCGGAACTCGCCGCGGGCCGCCACCTCAGCACGCTGGCGCTGGTCGACGCGGGGCCCGGCAGCCGCCTGCTCGCGCCGGACGGCGTGGCCGGTTCCCATGGCGGAGTCGTCGACCTGACCGGTCGCAAGGCCGGGGTGGTCGCGGCGGGGGAGGCCGACAGTTACGTGTGGTCGAGCCGGCCGGCGAGCGGCCGGGGCGCCGCGACCGTGTGGTTCGTGCCCGGCCACGCGCCCGGGTTGTTCGTCCCCGCTGCCGGCGGCGGCCTGGGGCTGCGGGCGAGCGCGATCACCACCGTGTGTGCGGATCCTGTGCAGCTGCCTGAAAACACGGTCCTCGGACGAGACGGCGAGGGAGCCGAGGTGGTGCTCGACCTGGCGCTGCCGTGGTTCCTCGGCCTTGGCGCGGCCGTCGCGCTGGGTCTCGCGGAGGCGGCGATCGAGCGGGTCTCGCGGGACGGGGCCGGAGCGGATCTCGCACGTCTGCGCCTGCGTGCTTCCGCCGTGCGGGTGCTGGCCGCCGACGCGTTCGCCACGTACAGCTGGGATCCGGCGCACGCATTGCCGAAGTTCTTCCACCTCTGGCTCACCGCCGCGGAAACCGTCACGGTGACCACCGAGGTGGCGCTGCGGCTGTGCTCGGGCTACCCGGGCGACCCGGTGCTCGAACGCTGCTTCCGCGACGCGCGGGCGCACTGCGCGCTGGAGCCGACCGTCGACACCGTGGTGGACCTCGCCGCGCGCGCGAGTGGCGACCTCGTCGGCCGCGAAGTGTCCGCAGCCCGTTGACCGGGCACAGCCTGGACGACTAGTCTCGATATGCGGAAGAAAGATTCCACACAGCGAAATTAGACCAGAGGCAATTCGATGAGCCGAGGTATCCGATGACCGGTCCCGCCGGAGTGCGGCACTCGCTGCCCTACACCGCCAACCTGTCGATCCTGTTCACCGAGCTCCCGCTGCTCGAGCGCGCGCAGGCCGCTCGGGCAGCGGGTTTCACCGCGGTCGAGTACTGGTGGCCGTTCGACAGCGCCGACCCGCGCCCGGTCGAGGTCGAGAAGTTCGTGCGCTCCATCGAGCAGGCCGGGGTGCAGCTGACCGGGCTCAACCTGTTTGCCGGCGACATGGCCGCGGGCGAGCGCGGGCTCGTGTCGTGGGTCGGACGCGAGGCGGAGTTCGCCGTGAGCCTCACCATCGCGGTCGGGATCGCGGAGCGGCTCGGCTGCCGCAGCTTCAACGCGCTGTACGGCAATCGGCTCGACAGCGTCGCACCGTCCGAACAGGACGCGCTGGCTCTGGAGCACCTGGCCACGGCCGCCGAGGCGGCGGGCAAGATCGGGGCTCAGCTGGTACTGGAGCCGTTGTCAGGGGCCCCGGCCTACCCGCTCAAGACGGCCGCGGACGCCGTGGCGGTCATGGACCGGCTGGGGCTGGACAACGTGCGACTGCTGGCGGACCTCTACCACCTGGCGGTGAACGGCGACGACCTCGATTCCGTGATCGCCGGGTACACCCCGCGCACCGGGCACGTGCAGATCGCCGACGCGCCGGGCCGGCACCAGCCGGGCACAGGGGAGCTCGACCTGCAGGGACACCTGGAAAAGCTGGAGGCGGCGGGCTACCGCGGGCACGTGGGGATCGAGTACAAACCGGACGGCCCGACGCTCGCGTCGCTGGCCTGGCTGCCGGAAGAGCGAAGGGGAGACAAATGAGCAAGGTGGGCTTCATCGGCCTCGGCGTGATGGGCACGCCGATGGCCGCGCACCTGGCCGGTGCGGGACACGACGTGAGTGGCTTCGACCTGAGCGCCGACGCGCTGGCGAAACTGACGGCGGCGGGCGGGCGCGCGGCGTCCGACGTGGCGGACGCGGTGGCCGAGGCGGACGTGGTGGTCACGATGCTGCCCGACCACCCGCAGGTCGAGCAGGTGGTGCTGGCGGCGGGCGGGGTTCTCGACGTCGTGAAGCCGGGCACGCTGTTGGCCGACATGAGCACCATCCGGCCGGAGACGTCGATCGCCGTCGCGAAGGCTGGTGGCGGCAAGGGCATCCGGGTGCTCGACGCGCCGGTCTCCGGAGGTCAGGCGGGCGCGGAGCAGGCCGCCCTGTCCATCATGGTCGGTGGCGAAGCCGCGGACTTCGAGGCGGCCAAGCCGATCTTCGAGGTGCTCGGCAAGACGATCGTCCACGTGGGACCGCACGGCGCGGGCCAGGTCGTGAAGGCGGCCAACCAGCTCGTGGTCGGCGGCATCTACGGGCTGGTCGCCGAGGCGATCGTGTTGCTGGAGGCGTCCGGGGTGGACGCGGGCACGGGCCTCGACGTGCTGGCCGGCGGGCTCGCCGGTAGCCGGATCCTGGAGCTCAAGCGCAAGTCGATGGTCGCGCGGCAGTTCCAGCCGGGCTTTCGGATCGACTTGCACCACAAGGACATGGGCATCGCGCTCGCGGCCGCGCGCCAGGCCGACGTAGCGCTTCCGCTGACCGGGCTGGTCGCCCAGCTCGTGGCCGCCGGGCGCGCAATGGGCCACGGCTCGCTGGACCACTCGGCGCTGCTGAAAGTCGTCGAAGAGCTGTCCGGACGCGAGCGCTGACCACGGCCCCGAGCCGCCGCCCTGCGCTCGTCGCTGCAGCGGGCGCGCAGGAAAAACCCGGCCGGTTCTCGTCGGGATCGTGATCGAGCGTGAGGTCGGCGCGGTGAGGGAGTTCGAGAGCCGAGTCGCCGCCGCGGGCGGGCCTGGGTATGCGGGATCCGCCCGCAGCAGTGCTTGTCCGCGGCTACTGGCTGGCGACGAGGTTGGCCGGCGAGGCGAGTGCCTCGGCGTGGCGGCTGCCCGGCACGGCGTGGAAGACGACGAGCGACAGCGCGTCGGGGCCGGGTAGGGTGAGCTTGTCGCTGTGGAGGTCGAGGGGGCCGGCGGCCGGGTGGCGGAAGCGGACGAGGTGGCCGGTGCGGGGCCTGATGTCGTGGCGGGACCACAGTTCGCGGAAGCGTTCACTCCTCGCGGAGAGCTCGGTGATCAACTCGGGGGCGGCGGGGTCGCCCACGTCGCGGCCGAGTGAGGCGCGCAGGCCGCCCACGCCGTCGGCCGTCGTCTCGTCCCAGTCGACGCGGAAGTCCTGCTCGGCGGGTCGAGGAACACCTCGCGCAGGAGATTGTGGCCGGCCACGTAGTGCGGCGAGAGCGCGGTGGCGGCGGCGTTGGCGGCGAGGACGTTGGTGACGCGGTCCTGCACATACGCGGGTGTGGCCGGCCATGTGCCGATCAGCTCGGCGGCACGACCGGCGCGGGGCCGACGGCGGTGGCGGGGCGCGGGAGCGGTGAGGCTGTGGAGGTGGTTCGTGGCGTCGTCGTCGAGGCCCAGCACGCGGGCCAGCGCGTCGAGGACCTGCGCGGACGGGTTCTGGTCGCGGCCCTGCTCGAGGCGCACGTAGTAGTCGCTGCTGATTCCGGCCAGCAGCGCCAGCTCCTCGCGGCGCAGGCCGCGCCGCGCCCGGAGGTAGTCGCCGAGGAGGTTGTCCACGCCAGACAGTCTACGAGAGCGCGGCCAGGAGTCCGAAGTAGACGGCGCCGCCCACCACCGCGCCCACGAAGACACCGCCGGTCACCTCGGCCGCCGTGTGGTCGCCCAGCTCCACGCGCGACCACGCGACCCACAACACGAACGGCACCAGCAGGAGCAGCCACGGCCCGTACACCCACACGAGCATCACCGTCGCCCCCGCGGCGACCTCGGCGTGGATGGAGATCTTGAATTTCAGCCCGAACGTGATCGCCACCGCCACCACCAGGCAAGCCAGCTCGGTCGCCGTCAGCGCGACCAGTTCTTCAGGCGCCCCACCGACGATCAGCGCCACGAACCCCGCCGCCAGCGAGCCGAGGCACACCGCGAACGGCACCACCCGCCCCGCGCGGTTCGTCACGTGGTGCGAGTCCCACTTCCCGCGCCGCGCCCCGCGCACGATGACGGCCATGGGAATCAGCGATCCCGTGACGCCCACGACGAGGCCCCACAGAACCGTCGCCCCGACCCGGTGCCCGGTCACCTCCCACGCCACGGCAAGCGGCAACCCCAGCACCCACACCCACGGCGCCAACACCTCCGTCGCGACGCGCGCCGCGACCCGCCGAACTCCACCGGACGCCGACACGGTCGAGGACATCGGTCTCCTTGTGTTGGGGACTCCGCGGGTTTCGCGGACAGGGTGGAGAGCTTACGGCGTTCGGAGCTCGCCTCTGCCGAGGTCTGGCCTGTTGTGCATGGTCGTGGGTGTTCCGGGAGTTCTGTTCGGCGACGGTCGAATAGACCAGCCTCGTCTGTGCTGGTCGACGCGGGCCGGGCCGCGAAACCCGAATCAGCCCTCGCTGGGTCGGCTGCGCCCTGGCCGCGATACGCGCTGCCGCATCCTCGTCTTCGCCGCCGACGCGGGCCGCCATTTTCTGCTACGCCTCACCTGGCTCACGCCGTGGCCGAACTGACGCAGGTCCTCCTCGCGGGCGCCCCGCCAGCCGACTGCGCGGCCGAGGCCGTGCCCGCGATGGAAGCCGCCCGATGACTCCCGAGCCACGGCTCGCGCCGGGGGTCTCGTTCGGCCCGGTGGCGCGCCCGGAGGTTCCGGACGGGAGCGGGCCCGCGGTGGTGGGGCAGCGAGGCGCGCCCGGACGCGGCGACTGTCGCCGAGAGCCGCGGCGAGTCGGCTGCTGTTCCACTGCACCGGAAGTTTCTGTCGACCGTCGGCGCGTGTTTGCAGCCGGTTGTGTTCGTGAGGACCGGCCCGGCGTGGAGGTGGCGTGATGGGCCACGAGGCGCGGGTCGAACCCGTGGCTGTCGGCGTGTGCAGCGGCGGCACCGGTTGCTGTGCGTCGGAGACGGCGGCCTCGGGTGATCGGCGGTGTCGGAGGCGCGGCGGCACGTGCTGGGTCGGCGGATGCGGTGGCCGTGGCGGCGACGGTCGTGTCCCATGTGGTCGAGGCCGTGGTTGTCGAGGATGCGGCGACCTCGGCGCGCCGGTGGGGTTCGACTGGATTGGGTGGTGGAGGTGGCGTCTACGGCGGCGTGGCGTGGCAGTTCGCCGGAGTGGATCGGGAGCGGTCGGAGCGCGCGGCGCTGAAAGTGATCGCGGTGTCGTTCTTCGCGTTGGTGGCCGACGCCGTCGGGGCGCTGGTGCGGGGCGCGCCGGGGCACTGGGCCGTCGGGACCGTGCCGGCGTCGCGGTCACCGGCGGCCACCCAGGCGGGTGCGCGGCGCAGGGCCGGCGGCGAGCTCGGTTCCGCGAGCGCCGTGGCCGGCTCCAGCCAGACTCTGCTGTGCGTTTGCCTCTCGGCGGTGTTGCCCGGCCGGGCTGCGGCTCACCACGCTGTTCGGCTGGTACTGGGCCGATCCGGTCGTCACACGGGTCATCGCGGCGATGGTGGTGCGGGAGGCAGCCAGGCCCGGCGTGGCGAGCACTGCTGCTGAGTGTGTGCCAGCCCGCGGTCGCGGCCGAGCCACCACTGCAACCCCCGCAGCACCACCGCGAACGCGAGGAACACGCCCACCAGCAGCACCTCACCGCCGAGATCACTCACCGCACGCCCTCTTCCCCGCGGCACCCTGACGAACCCCAGCGTGCGACGGCACTGCCCGGCCCGCCCCCGGCACTCACGGTTCCTTGACGCCCGCGGGAGCGACGTTGACGTCATGCGCCGGGTGCGCGTGGATCAACGCCCGCGCGAGCCGGGGCAAGGCCGTCGCCATGCGTTGCTCGGCGGCGTGCGCGATGCCGTGCGCCTCGGCCAGCGTGCGGCCCGGGTCGACCGACACCTCCGCCTCGGCCGCGAGGGTGTGGCCGATCCAGCGCAGCCGGATCACGTCGACGCCCAGCACGCCGGGAGTCTCGGCGAGCGCGTGTTCGGCGTCGTCCACCAGGTGCGGGTCGACGGCGTCGAGCAGCCGACCGAACACCTCGCGCGCGGCGTCGCGCAGCACCAGCACAATCGCCACCGTGATGAGCAGGCCGACCACCGGATCGGCCCACGCCCAGCCGACGAGCGCCCCACCTGCCGCGAGCACCACGGCGAGGCTTGCGAACCCGTCGGTCCGCGCGTGCAGCCCGTCCGCGACGAGCGCGGCCGACCCGATCCGCCGCCCGACGCGGATGCGGAAGCGGGCGACGAGCTCGTTGCCGGCGAAACCGATCACGCCGGCGAGCGCCACCCACCCGGCCCCTGTCATGGGTCGCGGGTTCAGCAGGCGGTCGATCGCCTCGTACCCCGCGAGCACCGCGGACCCGGCCATCACCACGAGGATCACCAGGCCCGCGAGGTCCTCGGCGCGCCCGAGCCCGTGTGTGAACCGGCGCGTCGCCTGCCTCCGCGCGAGCAGGAACGCGACGGCCAGCGGCACGGCGGTCAGTGCGTCGGCGAAGTTGTGCAGCGTGTCGCCGAGCAGCGCGACCGACCCGGTGAACCCGACCACGATGAGCTGCGCGACCGCCGTCGCCAGCAGCCCGGCGAACGACAGCCACAACGCGCGCATCCCGGAGCGGCTCGCCTCGAGCGTGCCGTCGACGAGCTCCGCCGACTCGTGGCTGTGCGGTTTCAGGGCGTGCTTGAGCCGGCTCCAGTGGCCGTGCCCGTGCCCATGCCCGTGTCCAGCGCTGTCCATGCCCGGCACGGTAGCAGAACGAATGAAGATATGTTCATGTCTCCTGTGGTGTTCTAGTCTCCTCTCCATGGGACACGGGGTCGAAGGGCGCCGCCGCCCCGCGGGACCGCTCGACGCGACCACCGCGGCCGCGGTGGCCACCACGCTGCAGGCGCTCGCGACCCCGAGCCGCCTGCTCATCCTCAGCGCGCTGCGCGAACAACCCCTCGCCGTCGGCGACCTGGTGGCCGCGGTCGGGATGGAGCAGTCGGCGGTGTCGCACCAGCTGCGGCTGCTGCGCAACCTCGGGCTGGTCGTCGGCACCCGCAACGGCCGCAGCATCGTCTACAGCCTCTACGACAGCCACGTCGCCCAGCTGCTCGACGAAGCCGTCTACCACAGCGAGCACCTGCGGCTCGGGGTTGCCGACCGCGCGGGTGAAGCCGGGTAGGGTCGCGCCGGCTTCGGGGGGTGTCTCTGGCGGTGGGTGCTCCTTTCATTCGCCTAGACTTCGAGTGTGAGTGACTCTTGCGATGCCGTCGACGAGGTCATCGCGCAGTGGCGGCAGGAACGGCCGGACCTCGACCTGTCCGCCATGGACGTGTTCGGGCGGCTCGCCCAGCTGACCCGGGTGGTCGAGTCCGCGGTGGAACGCGTGTTCACCGAACACGGCCTGCGCCCCGGCGAGTTCGACGTGCTCGCCGCTCTGCGCCGCACAGGCCCGCCCTACACGCTCACCCCCTCCGAGCTCTCCGCCGCGTTGATGACCTCCCGCGCCGGTATGACCAACCGCCTCGACCGCCTGGAGGCCGCGGGGTACGTCGAGCGCAGCCTCGATCCGGCTGACCGCCGCAGCTTCCGCATCACCCTCACCCCTGCCGGCCGCGACGTCATCGACGCGACTCTCACCGACCACGCGGCGGGCCTTGCGGAACTCCTTTCCTCGGCCACCAGCCCGGAGGACGCGGCTACCCTGAGCCGCATCCTGAAGGCCATGCTCGCCGAACTTCGCTGAGGTCAGGCGGACGACGACCCCGACCGTCCTGTGTGGAGAGATACGGCGGCACCGGATCTCGGACGCCCGTCGCCGCGGTGGTGGGGTGACCGCCGCCAACTGGCGGCAGCACCGCCGCGACAGCCCACCGGGCTCCGGCACGGCGGCCACGAGGCAGGCCCGGCCGCCGCGCCGGCGACGCTGATTGCCGGCTGCGCCATCTCGCGTGGACTGAGGAGTAGCGACGGTGCAGGCCGCCTCGGCTGCAGTGGGCTCGGCGCCACCAGCTGGCCGCCACGCCTTCGCGACGGCCGGCGGCGCGCTCAAGCCTGCCGTGCCGGTTGGGGTGGGGTGCTGGGGCTGGCTGCCTCAGCATCAAGCGGCGTCCAAGCTGCTGCTTGACCGCCCATGGGCGCGTTCCGGTTCGCCTGATCGGTCGGGGCGGGGTGCTGAGGATCTCAACCGCAGCGCCAAAAGCCGGAAGTCCCCTGTGGTCCGAGCCGGCCGATGGTTCGCTCGAACTCGCTCTCGCAACCGTTGAGACGGAGCGCCGGGGCCGGCTGCGTGGGCATCAAGCGGCGTCGCGACGGCCGGCGGTGCGCTCCGATTCGCACCAGCGGCCGCGTGGTGTGCTGAGTCTGGCAATCCCAGCATCAAAAGGCGTCGTCGCCTTTGATCCGAGACAGCCGACGGTGCCTCGAGCCCACCCACCAACGGGCGAGACGTGGTACCGGTGCCGGCTGCGTCAGCATCAAGCGGGTCGCGGCTGCTGCTTGACGTCCGGTGGCGCGATCCGGCACGCCCCGTGGTCGAGGCGAGGCGCTGAGACTGGCTGCCTCAGCACCAAAGCGGCGTCGTCGCAACTGATCCGCGTGCTGCGTCGCGTCGCGTGTTCCATGTGGGCGTGGGTGTAATTCCTCCTTCCAGCAGCGCGGCGGCGAAGCCTCCATCGTGGCACCGCAGCCCACCACAGCTCGCCCGGCGCCATCGCAGGACCGCGCCGGCACGGGGCCGGGGCGACCGGCGCGCATCACCGTTCGCGGCCGGCAACGTCAGAACGGCGGATCCCCCGCGTTCGCCGTGACCGGAATCGGGGCGGCGGGGGACCACGGGTTGTCGGACCGGCCCGAACTCTCCGGGGAATCGCCGGCAGGCGGCTCGGAACGGTTGGCGCGGTTGACTTTCGCCGTGGCGTAGCGCAGGGAGGGGCCGATTTCGTCGACCTGGAGTTCCACGACTGTGCGGTGTTCGCCTTCCTTGGTGTCGTAGGAGCGTTGGGTGAGGCGGCCCTGGACGATGACGCGCGCGCCGCGGGTGAGGGATTCCGCGGCGTTTTCCGCGGGCTGGCGCCAGAGGGCGCAGCGCAAGAAGAGGGCTTCGCCGTCTTTCCATTCGCCGGAGGCGCGGTCGAAGGTGCGCGGGGTGGATGCGACGGTGAAGTTGGCGACGGCGGCGCCGGACGGGGTGAAGCGCAGCTCCGGGTCGGACGTGAGGTTGCCGACGATGGTGACGACCGTGTCTCCGGCCATGGTGTTCTCCTTGGGTTTCCGGCGGCGCCCCGGGGTGAGGGCCGCTTCGGGATTCAGGAGACCATCCGGGTACGACAGTTTCTCCGACCGCGGCCGTCACCCCATCAGGTGGTGTGCCCGAACCCTTCCTTCGGCCGTGGTCGGACCTGCCGCTGCCACGGCACGATGGGCGGCCGAGGCGGCGGAGAGGAAGTCGCTTCCTCGTGCAGCAAGTCCGCTGCGCGCCTCCACCTGAGCGGGCAGGCGCGTGCCGTCGGGCAGCTCCAGCGAGACCTCGTCGCACGGCGTTTCGACGTCCAGCGTCACCAGGTCGCGACGAGCCGCGGGCGTCGGGTTGAGCACCCGCGGCGAATCCCGCGCCACGGACCGGTCGAGCGGGCCGACCACGCGCTCGCGCACCGCCTGCCCGAGGTGGCCCGTCTCGCTGATACGTGCGAACACCCGCGTCGCCGTGTCGTCGACCCCGCAGCCGGTCACGGAGTCGTGCCCTGAGGCGTCGCTCAGCCGCCACCACGCCAGGTCCAGGAACCGCTGCGGCCACTCGGCCGAGAACAGCGCGGCGAACGGCTCGGCGTAGCGCTCCACGAGCCGCTCCACCCGGGCCATCGCCTGCTTGAGCTGCGACGCACCGAAAGGACACCCAGCAGGATGTTGGCCGCCGCGTGGCTGCGCAGCTCACCCCGCACCACGGGCAGTGCAGGATCCGCGGCGTCGCGCGCGCCGAGATACTCGGCCAGCGTGCTGATCCGCACGTCGACCGACGCCGGGTCGAGCCCCGCGACGAGCGTCACCAGTGAGCTGACGGGCGCGGAGTGGTCGGTGCCGTACATCGCGAGCACCGGGTCGGCCCCGAACGACGGCCGCAGCCGCCGCCCGAGCTCGGCCATGCGGGAGGCGAAGCAGCCGGGCTCGGAGAACACGTAGGCCGCGTTGCCGTAACCGTTGGCCAGGTACTCCGCCCGCACTGAGCTGCCGTCCGGCGCCGTCCAGCGGAACGCGTGACCGTCCACTCCGGACGGCACTCCGCGGCCACACGCACGCGTGCTCGAACCCGGCGGCCGCGAGGATCCGCGGCATCTGCGCGCGATGGCCGAATTCGTCGGGCAGGTAGCCCACGCGCATCACGCCGCCGAGCTCGGTGGCGCGCGCCCAGCCGAGCTCCAGGTTGCGCACGATGTTCTCGCCCCAGACGAGCAACTCGTCGAGCAGGATCTGCCACGGCCCGACCGCGAGCTGCCCGGACGCGACCGGCGCGGCCACCCGGTCGCGGTTCTCGCCGCGCATCTCGAGGTAGTCGTCAACGGCCGCCACTTGCCCGTCGAGCGTGAAGCGGAACCGCGGGTCGGCCTCGGCGTGGTCGAGGATCTCGTCGAGCAGGTCGACCAGGCGCAGGCGGAAGCGCTGGAACGGCTCGTACCACTCACGGTCCCAGTGTGTGCGGGACGAGGCGGACCTCGGGCACGCCAGTCATCGGGCGGCTCCTCGGGGTGTGATCGGGGAGAACGTGAGCGTGAGGTTTGCTTTCTGGGCGTGCAGGCGGTAGCGCGGCAGCACGCCGGGCCCGCAGGAGGCGGTGCCGAGCCCGTGCTGGGCCAGGTCGAGGTTGAGGTGTACGAGCTCACCGGGCACCAGGTCGACGGTGTGGCGAGCGGCGTCGAGATCCTCCGAAGTCCAACGCCGCGCGGTGAAGTCGAACACCGGCTCGCCCTCGATCCGGACCCCGGCGCCGCCCGTGGAAGCCAGACGCAGCCAGCGCACGTCGGCGCGGTTGCCGTTCTCCTGCGGGTACACGTACGGCGTCTGCAAAGCGTCCACGGTGGAGGCGAACCGGCCGATCCGCGCCGCTTGGCGGCTGTCGGCGTAGGCCTCGCCCGGGCCCGCGCCGAACCACTCGACGCGGCCGAACGCGCCCGGCACCGCCATCCGCAGGCCGAGGCGGGGGAGCGTGCAGGGCCACTCGCCGTCCGGCTCCAGCTCGACACGCAGGCGCAGCCGGTCGCCGTCGGCGGTCCAGTGGTACTCGGCGAGCATGCCGAATCCGAGCCCGGGCGGGGCGACCCGCGTCCGCACGACGAGCGCCGACGCTTGCCCGTCCACTTCGGCCACGCGGTGCTGCAGCCGGTGCAGGCCCGCGGCCCGCCACTGCGCGGCTTCGGGGTCGTCGGAACCCCGGTCGTTGTCGGTCGGCGCGCGCCACAGGTCCAGCCGCGGCCCTTCGACGCGGTGGCCGCCGAGCGCGACGAGCCGGCCGGTGGCGGCGTCGAACGCGCCGGGTCCGAGCCGCAGGAGCCCGCGTTCGCGCAGCAGCGGCGCACCCGCCGCGGGGGGCACGGGGTCGGCAGCGTGCGTGACCGGCATCTGTCCCCACGCCACCACGTGGCCGGCGGCTGCCCAGCCGGCGTCGGCCGCCAGCACCGCTCGCACGGTGAGCACGCCTTCCCCCGACGTGTCGGGCAGCCGGGGCAGCGGCACGTCGAGGCTCTGTCCGGAGTGGACCTCGGGCACGGCGAGCTCGCCGGCCGCCACCTCGACGCCGTCGTCCTCGAAGCTCCAGCGGAACACCAGGTGCGCCGACCCGACCACGTCGTAGTGGTTCGAGATACGTACACCCCCGGCACTCGCGTCGATCCGCACCGGCTCGAAGACCTTCGCGAACTCGGCCAGGGCCGGCGAGGGCGTGCGGTCGGGGTGGACCACACCGTCGATCACGAAGTTGCCGTCGTGGATCTGTTCGCCGAAGTCGCCGCCGTACGCGAAGTACTCGCGGCCGTCGGCGTCGCGCCGGGCGAGCCCGTGGTCGAGCCACTCCCACACGAACCCGCCCTGCACGTGCGGGTACCGCTCGAACAGCTCGCGGTACTCCAGCAGTCCGCCGGGGCCGTTGCCCATCGCGTGCGCGAACTCGCACAGCAAAAACGGCAGCGACCTGCGGCGTTCGTTGGGGTCGTCGCGGCGGCCGATCCGATCGACCTCCGTGTGGTCGGCGTACATGCGGCTGTACACGTCCACGTACTCGCACGCGAAGTCGCCTTCGTAGTGCACCGGACGCGACGGGTCGCGCTCCTTCGTCCACGCGGCAGTCGCGGCAAGGTTCCGGCCGGTGTGGGCCTCGTTGCCGAGTGACCACAGCACGATCGACGGGTGGTTCTTGTCGCGCTCGACGGTGCGGCGCATGCGGTCGAGGTAGGCCTCGCCCCAGCGCGGGTCGTCACTCGGGTTGCCCGCCCAGCCCAGGTCGCCGAAGCCGTGGGTCTCGAGGTCGCATTCGTCGATCACCCACAGGCCGTGGGTGTCGCACAGCTCCAGGAAATACGGGTCGGGCGGGTAGTGGCTGGTGCGCACCGCGTTCACGTTGTGGCGCTTCATGAGCAGCACGTCGGCCAGCGCGAACTCGCGTGGCAGCGCGCGGCCGAACCGCGGGTGGTGCTCGTGCCGGTTGACGCCGCGGAACAGCACCCGCCGGCCGTTCACCTCGAGCAGGCCGTTCTCGATCCGGACGGTTCGGAATCCGATCCGCACTGGGACGTGTTCGGCTGCGGTGTGCACCTCGCCGTGGTAGAGCCGCGGCGACTCGGCGCTCCACGGCTGAACGGCGAGCGCCACCGTCTCGCCGGCCGGCAGGTTCTCGACGCCGAGCTCGGGCACGCTCAGCAGCACGCCCGCGGCCGCGGTGACCGAGAGCGTGCCGAGGCCGCTGACGTGGTCGTAGCCGGCGTGCAGCTGGTAGTCCTCGACGCCAACTACCGGGCGCGAAAGCAGCGTGACCCCGCGGAAGATGCCCGAGAGCCACCACATGTCCTGATCCTCGAGGTAGCTGCCCGAGGACCACTGGTGCACGCGCACTGCCAGCACGTTGCCGCGCGGACGCAGCAGGTGGCCCACCGCGAACTCCGACGGCAGCCGGCTGCCGCGCGTGACGCCGAGCTCCTCGCCGTTGAGCCACACCTTCGCGCACGAGTCGACGCCGTCGAAGCGCAGGACCGCCGGCTCGTCCGGCCAGGCGGCCGGCAGGTCGAACGCGAACCGGTGATCACCCGTCGGGTTGTCCGACGGCACCAGCGGCGGCTGCACCGGAAAGGGGTAGCGCACGTTGGTGTAAGCCGGTTTCCCGTGGCCCTGCAGCTGCCAGTGGCCCGGCACCGTGAGCGTGACCCAGCCGCTGTCGTCGAAGTCGTCGCGCGCGATACCCTCGGGCGCGGCCGCCGGAGAGGGCGACAGGTGGAACCGCCACGTCCCGGCCAGGCACACCGACCGCGCGTCGGAGGAGAACGCGGCGCGGGGTGGCAGTGAGCCGTGGCCGGGGGCGGGGTCTTCGACGTACGACGACGACATGGGTTCCTTTCAGCCCTTGAGGGCGCCGGCGGCGATGTTGCGGATGAAGTGCCGGGCACCGAAGAGGAAGACGATGATCAGCGGCACGATCGCCACGAGCGTCCCGGCCATCACAACGCTGTAGTCCTTCACGTACACGCCTTGCAGCTGCGAAAGCGCCACCTGCAGCGTCACGTGGTTGGAGTCGATCAGCACGACCAGCGGCCACAGGTAGTCGTTCCAGGCGTTGACGAAGGTGAAGATGCCGAGGAACGCGAGCGCCGGGCGGAGCACCGGCAGCCCGACCGACAGGTACGTGCGGAAGAACCCCGCGCCGTCCATCCGGGCCGCTTCCAGCAACTCGTCCGGGATGGCGCCGCGGGCGTACTGGCGCATCCAGAAGATGCCGAACGCGTTGGCGGCGGCCGGGACGATGAGCGCCTTGAGGTCGCCGACCCAGCCGAAACCGGCCATGAGCGTGAACTGCGGGATCGCCGAGAGCTGCGTGGGCACCACGAACGTCGCGAGCAGGATGCCGAAGAGCACGTTGCTGCCCGGGAAGTCGTACTTGGCGAAGGTGAACGCCGCCAGCGAGTCGAAAAACAGCACCAGCACGGTGGTGACCAGGGCGACGACCAGTGTGTTGAGCAGCGAGCCGAAGAAGTCGATCTTCGCGAACACCTCGCCGATGTTGGCGAACAGGTGCCCGCCGAACGTCAGCCGCGGCGGGGTCGCGTAGATGTCGGCCGTGGTGTTGGACGCCATCACGGCCAGCCAGTAGTAGGGGAAGAGGGTGATCAGGGCGCCGGCGATCAGAGCCACCAGCGTCAGCACCCGTGCGCGCCTCTTCGTCATCGGCCGGCTCCCTTGGTCTGGACCTGGCCGCGCTCGGGCCGCATCACGAGCCGCCAGTTGAGGATCGAGAACAGCACGACGACCATGAAGATGCCCCACGCGATCGCGGCGCCGTAACCGTAATCGTTGTCCGCGAAGGCCGTGTTGTAGAAATAGAGGACCATCGTCATGCCCGCGCCGCCGGGGCCGCCGCGGTTGCCGAGCAGGACCTGCGGCTCGGTGAAGATCTGCAGGCCGTTGATCGCCGACATCACCACGGAGAACAGCAACACCGGCCGCAGCAACGGGAGCGTGATGCGGAAGAACGTCTGCACCGGGCCGGCGCCGTCGATGCGGGCCGCCTCGAACACGTCCGGCGGCAACGCCTGCAGCCCGGCCAGGAAGATGATCGCGTTGTAGCCGGTCCAGCGCCAGATGATCATGATCGAGATCGCGCAGCGGATGGCCCACGGGTCGCTCAGCCAGTCGACGTTGCCGATGCCGAACAGGCCCAGGAACCAGTTCAGGATCCCGAACTCGTCGGAGAAGATCGAGCCGAACACCAGGGACATCGCCACGATCGAGGTCACGTTCGGCAGGAAGTACGCGACCCGCAGCAGGCCCTTGTACCGCACCGACGAGTTGAGGCCGACCGCGATGAGCAGCGCGAGCGCCGTCATCGGGACCGTCGACATCACCCAGATGACCAGCGTGTTGCCGATCGAGTCCCAGAACGCGGTGTCCGACAGCAGGAACGCGAAGTTCTCCAGCCCGACGAACTTCATCGGGCCGACGCCGTCCCAGCGCTGCAGTGCGAGGTAGAGCGAGTACAGCACTGGGTAGACGCCGAAGATCGCGAACAGCACGAAGAACGGCGCGACGGCCAGGTACTGGGGCAGGTAGCGCCACCGTTTGCGGCGGCCGTCGGTGGTGCGCCGGACCGGGGCACGGCGGGCTCCGGCCGTCTCGGCGGGCAGGATCGCTGTCACGAGAGCACCCCCTGACGGCGCAGCAGGCGTTCCACCGAAGCGCGGGCGTCCTGCCACGCGTCCTCGGGGTCCTTGCCCGCACTTTCCACATTGGTCAGTTCGTCGGTGTACGTGTCGCTGATCGTGATGTCCCACGGGCTGAAGTACACGGGCTTGACCTCCCGTGCGATCTTCGAAAACACGTCCATCGTGACCTGTCCGCCGAAGAACGGTTCTGGGCCGAGCAGCCGAGGGTCCGTGTAGGCCGAGGGACTGGGCGGGAAGAGCCCCAGGTCCAGGAACGTCCGCGGCTGGTTCTGCGGCGACTGCAGCCACTTCACGATTTCGAACGCGGCGTGCGGGTCGGGGCAGTACTTCGTGATCGCCAGGAACGAACCGCCCTGGTTGCCCGCGCCACCGGGCGGCCGGCACACGCGCCACTTGCCCGAGGTGCCCGGCGCCGACTCCTTGAGCTCGCCGGTGATCCAGGAGGCGTTGACGAAGCTGAGCTCCTTGCCGCTGTTCCAGGCCGCGTGGCGGTCGATCGACTGGCCGTTGACGCTCTGCGAACCCGCGTACCCGGCGGTCAGGCCCATCCGGAACGCCTGCACTGCCCGGTCCCACGCGCGGCGGACCTGCGACTGGTCGTCGAGATAGTGGTTGGCGCGGTCGAAGTACTTGTGCGGTTCCTGCGCGAGCGAGTACGTGAACACCGTCTTGGTGTCGGTGATCATGTACCGCCCGGGCAGCTTCTTCTGCACGTGCGCGCCGAACGTGAAGTAGTCGTCCCACGTGGACACGGCCGCGGCGACCTCGTCCGGCTCACTGGGGAGGCCTGCCACGGTGAACAGGTCGTGGCGGTAGTACAGCGCGGCCGGGCCGACGTCGACGGGGAACCCGAGCTGGAAGCCGGCGGGGCTGGTGCCAGCCTGCCACTTCCAGGGCAGGTAATCGTCGCGCACATTTCCCGCGCCCAGGCTGTTCAGATCGACGAAGTGGTCGGTATCGGCGAAGTAGGTGGCGATGTCGTCCCCGAGCATGGTGATGTCGGGCAGGTAGGCCTCGCCGGCCAGCGCGGCGAGCAGCCGCTGTTTCAGCTCGCCGCTGACCTGCGAAGGCGTCAGCTTGTCGGCGGCGAACCGCGTCACGGCCTCGCCGAGCACGGCGTCGGACAGGCCGTTCGAGGTGTACCAGAGCGTGATCCGCCCTGGGTTGGCGGTCGTGGGACTGGTGCAGGCAACTGCCCCGAACGCCGCGGCGCCGAGTGCCGCCGCGCCGGTCAGGAACCGTCGTCGAGTCAACGTCATCGGGGACCCTCCGGAGAGCTCCGTGAGCGCTCCCGTGAACGTTCACGAATTGCCCGGAAGTGTGCGCGAGGTACCTCGGGGTGTCAAGCGGAGCGGCTCAGGCGGATTCGCGGACCAGCAGCTCGGCCTGGATCACGAGCTCGTCGGCCGAGAGGGGAGTGGCGCCGGTGAGCAGGCGCGCGGCCTGGTCGATCGCGAGCGCGCCCAGCCGGCGTGTGTCGAGGGCGACGCTGGTCAGCGCCGGGTCCACAACGGTGCCGAGCTGCAGCCCGTCGAACCCGACCACGGCGAGGTCGTCCGGCACCCGGCGCCCGACGCGGCGGGCGGCGCGCAGTGCGCCCATGGCGATGATGTCGTTGAAGGTGAACACGGCGGTCACGTCGGGGTGCTCGGCCAGCAGCGCCTCCAGGGCGGCGGCACCGCCGTCGACCGACTGGGCGGCTCGCTCGACGACCTCGGCTTCGAGACCGTGCTCGGCGACCGCGGCGGCGAACCAGTCGCGCCGGACGCTCGGTTCGGCGCGGCCCGCGTGGTCCAGCATGCCGATGCGCCGGTGACCGGCGCGCACGAGGTGGGTGATCGCGGCCCGCACGCCATCCGCGCCTTCGACCCGGATCGAGCTGAACCGCGGCGTGTGGTGCTCGCGCCCGATGAGAACCACCGGGATACCGCGGGTGAAGCGGTCGAGCTCATCCTCGGGCCGGCTGAAGTACCCGACGACGGCGTCGACCTGCGAGCCGATCACCTGCAGCGTGCCGAGCTCTTCCTCGGCGCTGTCGGAGGTGTCGTACACGACCACGTGCCAGCCGCGGGCGCGCGCGGCCTCGAGCGCGGCGGCGGCGACCTCGGTGAAGAACGGGTTGAGCAGGTCGGGGATCACGAGCCCGATCGTGGTGGTGTCCTGGCGCACGAGGCCGCGGGCGAACCGGCTCGGCCGGTAGCCGAGCTCACGAGCCGCGTCGAGCACCCGCTGTTTCGTGGTGCCGTCGATCTCGGCCTTGTCGTTGAGCGCCCGCGACACGGTCTGACGCGACACCCCCGCGCTGCGGGCGACGTCGTGGATCGTCACCTTCCGGGACGTTCCCGACGACACCATCACGGACCTCCCGCTGTGCGACGCGTCCGCGCCGCCGGACCCGAGTATGCCTGCACCGCGCACGCCGGGCCGGGAACGGTGCCCGGCCCGGCGTGCGCGGCGCCGCCCGGTGGCGGGCTCAGGCGCGGTCGCCGACGCGCGCTCCGCGTCGGCGCGACACGATCCGCCAGCCGACCGCCAGGACGATCGCGAGCACGGGGATGGAGTAGAACGCGATCTTCTCGGCGCCGTCGGAGAAGCCCATCAGCACGACGACCAGCAGGAGGAATCCGAGCGTGGCCCAGCCGGTGTATGGTGCGCCCGGCATGCGGTAGCTCGGCCGCTCGACCTCGCCGCGCAGCGCGGCCTGGCGCATGCGCATCTGCGAGTAGATGAGCGTGGCCCACGTGGCCACGACGCCGAGCGAGGCCACCGCGATGGCGATGTCGAACGCCTCCTGCGGAACGATGTAGTTCAGCACGACGCCGAGCACGTAGACGATCGAGGTGAACAGGATGCCGCCGTAGGGCACGTGGCGGCTGTTCATGCGGCCGACGAACTTCGGCGCCTCGCCGTGGTCGGCCAGCGCGCGCAGGATGCGGCCGGTCGAGTAGAGACCCGAGTTGCACGACGAGAGCGCGGCGGTGAGCACCACGGCGTTCATCACGTCGCCGATGCCGCCGATACCCAAGCGCGAGAAGACGGTGACGAACGGGCTTTCGGCGCCGCTGTAGAACGACCACGGCATCAGCATGGCCAGCAGCAGCACCGAACCGACGTAGAACACGCCGATGCGCCAGACGACGCCGTTGATGGCCTTCGGCAGCACCTTGCGCGCGTCCTTGGTCTCGCCGGCCGCGATGCCGACGACCTCGATCGCGGAGTAGGCGAAAATCACGGCCTGCAGGGTCATGAGCGCGATGCCGATACCCGCGGGGAAGAAGCCGCCGTGGTCGGTCAGGTTGTGCACACCGGCGGGGGTGCCGTCGATGTCGGCGCCCGCGATCACGAGGCCGATCGCCGTGATCAGGAACACCACGATCGCGAGCACCTTCACCACGGAGAACCAGAACTCCAGCTCACCGAACAGCTTCACGCTCACCAGGTTCACACCGAGCAGCACGCCGAGCGCCAAGAGCGCGGTGATCCACTGCGGCACGTCGGGCAGCCACTTGTGCACGTAGATCGCGACGGCGGTGATCTCGGCGATGCCGGTCATCGCCCAGTTCACCCAGTACATCCAACCGGACACGAAACCGGCCCACGGCCCGATGAACTTGCGAGCGTAGGTGACGAAACTTCCGGAACTCGGTTCGTGCAGGACGAGTTCACCGAGAGCGCGCATGACGAAATACGCGGCGATGCCGCAGATGGCGTAGGAGAGCACCAGCGACGGGCCGACCTGCTCGAGCTTGCCGCCGGCCCCGAGGAAGAGGCCGACACCGATCGCGCCGCCGATCGCGATCATCTGCACCTGGCGGTTGCCCAGTGCTTTCGTGTAGCTGTCGCCTTCGCCTGCGACCACTGTGGAATCCATGGTTGCGTGACGCTAGCGGTGCGAGCGCGCGTGACCAAGCACACCAAGGAAGACTTAAGGTGTGCGACACCTCACTCGGGGGAAATCCCCGGAAAACGCTCCCTCGATTTGACAGGGGCGGCATCCTTCCGCCGACTTGATCAAGCTGGATGCGCCCGGTCCGGCGATTCCGGTGGCCGGGTTTTCGGAATATCTCTCGGGTTCGCGGGAACTTCAGGAACACTTCCATGGCCGGGCGGGTAGTGCGGCCGTCGCGCACGCGCGACCGCCGTTACCTTCGCGACATGACCACCGAACTGCCCGCGTCCCAGCTCTCCGTGTCCATCGTGGACGAGATCGAGCAGCTGAAGGGCACCTACCCGGGTTACCGCCGGGCCCACGCCCGGGGCGTCTGCTACGACGCCACCTTCGTCCCGTCCGGCGTCGCCGCCGACCTCACCACGGCGGCGCACCTGCGCGGCGAGCCCGTGCGCGCGACCGTTCGGTTCTCGCACACCGACACCAACCCGCACCTGCCCGACGCCGGCACGGCCGTGCGCGGGCTCGCCGTGAAGTTCCACCTCCCGGGTGGCGGAACCACCGACATCGTCGGCGTCAACCTCGACCGGTTCATCGCCGCGACGCCCGAGGACTTCCTCGCGCTGCTCAAGTCGGCCGCGCCCGACCCGGTGACGGGCGCGCCCGACCTCAGCAAGGTGCAGGCTCATGTGGACGCGCACCCGAGCGCGGGCTCGGGCCTGTTCACCGCCTCGCAGGTGCCCACACCGGTCAGCTACGGCACCACCACCTACTGGGCGATCCACGCGTTCTTCTGGCGCGCCGCCGACGATTCCCGGCGCCCGGTGCGCTACCGCTGGGTGCCCGGGGCCGGGGACCACGTGCTCGCCGCCGGCGAGGGCGGTGACTGGTCGGCCGAGCACCTCACCGAGGAGCTCGGCCGGCGGTTGGCGCGCGGCCCGGTCGAGTTCACCCTCAAGGTGCAGCTCGGCGAGCCGGGCGATCCGACGAACGACGCCACGCTCGTGTGGCCCGCCGAGCGCACGGAGATCACGGCCGGGCGGCTGGCGATCACCGCCGAGGTCACCGACCAGGAGCACTGGAACGCCCAAGTCTTCGACCCCACGCTGCTCACCGAGGGCATCGAGCTGTCCGACGACCCGATCCTGGCCGCCCGCAGCGCGATCTACGCGGTCTCCTACGACCGGCGCAGCCACGACCGCTGACCGGTCGCGGTCAGACGAGCGTGCTCATCGTGGTGGCCGCCTTCAGCCCGGAGCCGGTGAGGATGACGGCGGTCGTCTCCCCGGGCGCGAGTACGCCCTCGGCGCGGAAGACGTCGACGGCGGCCGCCGCGGTGGCGCTGGTCGGCTCGGCGTAGAGGCCGATCCGGGGAAGCTCCCGCGCGGCGCGGGCGATCTCGTCCTCGGCGATGGCCACCGTCGCCCCGCCGGAGCGGCGGATCGCAGCGAGCACCTCGGGGAGGCGGACCGGTTCGCGGATGGCGGTGCCCTCGGCGATCGTCGGGGCGAACTCCGTCGGCACGGCGAAATCGGCACCGGCGCGGAAGGCGGCGTCGATCGGCGCGCAGTTCGCGGGCTGCGCGACCAACAGGCGCGGCCGCTTCGCGATCGCGCCGGAGGCGAGCAGCTCGCCGAACCCGAGGTCGAGGCCGAGGACGAGGCTGCCCGCGCCGGCCACGGTCACGACCGTGTCCGGCGCGGTGTACCCGAAGTCCTCCCACAGCTCGTACGCGAGGGTTTTCGTACCCTGCAGGAAAAACGGGTGCCAGTTGTGGCTCGCGTACGTGGTTTCCCCGGATCGGCGCAGGGCCTCGGCGGCCGTGTCGTCGCGGCTGCCCGGCACGAGGTCCACGACCGCGCCGTACGCGCGGCTCTGCAGGATCTTCGCGGGTGACGTCGATTCCGGCGCGAGGATCGTGGCCGCGATGCCCGCTGCCGCCGCGTAGGCCGACACCGAAGAACCGCCGTTGCCGGAGCTGTCTTCGAGGACCTCCCGCACGCCGGCCTGGGCGAGCGCCGAGAGCATGACACTGCTGCCGCGGTCCTTGAAGCTCCCCGTGGGGCTGAACCACTCGAGCTTGAACCGGGTGCCGTGCCCGCGCCACGGCCGCTCGACCAGCGGCGTGCAGCCCTCGCCGAGCGAGATCGGCCACAGGTCGCCCGGCAGCGCCGCGCGGTAGCGCCACAGCGACCGCGTCGCGGTGTCCACCTGCTCACGCGTGATGCCCGGCAGCGCTTCCACGGTGAGCGGCGCGCCGTCCTCCCCGCACCAGCGCAGGGCGTCGAGCGGGTAGCGGCGGCCGGAGCGTTCGTCCACGTAGTCCACGAGGGACACTTTGGCCACGCGCACCCGTCCGGTCAATGTGATGGTGGCGTCGGTGCGGCCGCCGCCACCCCGCACGGATGGAGGTGCCGGCGGTGGGCCGGGCGTCGGGCGCAGTCGCCTCGATGACGTCTTGTGGGGCCGACCTCGCTCGGCCTTTGTGGGCGTGAACGCGGTGAGCCCCGTCGCGTGGACGTGCCTGCACGTGGTCCGCCGGCCCGCGAAGCGCCGGTCGCTCGGACCGGCCGGTGTCCACCGTGGACGGCGCCCGCGTCACCGGAGCGAGCGGCTATCCACAGTGGACGCCTCGCCCGACGTGGACCCGCGGGCACGACCGCCGAGCGGGTGACGAGGAGGGACGCAGGACAGTCACGGCCGAGGTGACGCAGGAGGAGCCGGCCGCGCTGGGGGCCGGCTTGTCGCGGCGGAAGATCAACGCGGTGTTCGGCGCGGTCCTGCTCGGCATGCTGCTCGCTGCGCTGGACCAGACGATCGTGGGCACGGCCCTGCCCACGATCGTGGGTGACCTCGGCGGGGCGGGCACCTGTCCTGGGTCGTCACCGCGTACCTGCTGGCCGAGACGATCATGACCGTGGTCGTCGGCAAGCTCGGCGACCCCTTCGTGCTCAAGATGATGTTGCAGCTGTCCGTCGTGATCTTCGGGGTCGGCTCCTTCTTCTGATGGTGTGGCGCGCCGTGCAGGGGCTGTGCGGCGGTGGCCTCATGGTGACCTCGACGGCGCTCATCGCCGACGTCGTGCCGCTGCGCGAACGCGGCAAGTACCACGGCGCGCTCGGCTCGGTGTTCGGCGTGGTGACCGTGGCCGGACCGATGCTCGGCGGCTTCTTCGTGGACCACCTGTCGTGGCGCTGGGCGTTCTACGTGAACATCCCGCTGGTCGTCGTGGTGCTCATCGTGGCCGCGTCGGCGATGCCCCCCCGCGCGGGCCGCCCTCAAACCCGTGATCGATTATCTCGGCACCCTGCTCATCGGCCTCGTGGAGCTGCGGGCGAAGGAACCGATGCTGCCGATGCGGCTGTTCCGGAACCCGGTGTTCACGGTGGCCGGGATCATGAGCTTCGTCGTCGGTTTCGCGACGCTCGGGGCGCTGTCCTACCTGCCCACCTATATGCACTACGTGCAAGGTGCGCTGCTGTTCGCGTCGATCCTGTCGGGCAACCTCGTGAGCTGCACCGACCGGTACAAGATTTCCCCCTGGTCGGCTCCGCCCTGGTGACGGCCGGCCTCTACCTGCTCTCGCATCTCGAACCGGAGAAGGGGTTCTGGAAGTCGGCGCTGTGCATGGCGGTGTTGGGGCTCCGGATCGGCCTCGGCATGCAGGTGCTCACCATCGCGGGGCAGAACACCGTCGGCTACCGTGACCTCGGCGTCGCCACGTCCGGCGTCACGTTCCTGCGATCCATCGGCAGCTCGTTCGGCGCGGCGATCTTCGGCATGGTCTACGCCAACCAGCTCGGCCCGAACCTGGCCGGCGCTCTCGCGGCGCACACCTGCCTCCGGGAGTCGATCCACGTGCGACGCAGCTGCCGCAGGCGTTGCACCAGCTTCCGCCGGCCGTGTCACAGTGTGTGATCGCCGCCTAGAGCGATTCACTGCATGTGGTGTTCTTGTCGGCCGCTCCGGTGGGCCTCGTCGCGCTGGCGCTGGCGTTCTTCCTCAAGGAGGTGCCGCTCAGTGACACATCCAGGGCGGCCGCGCCCGACCTCGGCGACGGATTCGCGGTGCCTGAGCCGCGCGACCACGACCGTGAGCTGGAACGGGCCATCGCCACGCTGTTCTTCCGCGAGCGACGCAAGGTCGCGCCCGCCATCGCGGCGCGCTCCGGCTCCGAGCTCGACCACGGCGGCCTATGGTGCCTCGTGCAAGTTCACCTACGTGCACGCCGTGGCGAGCCGGCGACGGTCACGGCGATCGGACAGCACTACGGCGTGCCCCCGCAAGGTGCTCGAACCCGCGTTCGCGCGGCTGGAGCTCACCGGGTACCTGAAGTTCTCCGGCGGGAACTGGACGCGCACCGCCGCCGGGCACGAGGAGTTCGGCAAGCTCGTTCGCGCCTGGCGCGACTGGTTGGCCGAGCGGCTCGCCGACGGGGGCACCGGCGACCGCGCCGAGCTCGACACCGCCATCGGTCGCATCGCCGCGCGCGTGCTCGACCAGAGTGCTGACCCTGAGCGCACGGGACGTCACGCGCTGGTCTGAAAAAACCGGGGCGTTACGGGCGGGGCGTTAACATCGCCGGGACGAACACCCCCTATTGTTCCCGGACCATGTCGGTGGATGAGTCAGTGGTCACGATTCCGGAAGACGCGGACAGCCGTGTCGAGCCCCACTCCAGCGGTGCCGTACGGTCACGCTCCGTGCGCTTCCGGTGGCTGCCCTGGGCCGCGGCCCTCCTGGGCCTGTTGTCGTTCCTCCTGGTGCGCGGGAGCTTGACCGACGACGGATACATCACGCTCGCCTACGCGAAGAACCTGGCGCTTCACGGCGAGTGGGCGCTGGTGCCGGGCACCACGGCCAACTCGGCGACCTCGCCGCTCGACGTGCTGCTGCTCGGGCTGCTCACGCTCGTCACGCGGATCAGCGGCGCCGCCCACCCGGTGCTCGCGCTGGGCGCGCTCACGGTGGCCTCGTCCGCCGCCATCGGCTGGGCGTGGCAGCGCCTGGCGCGCTCGTTCGGGCTGGCGACGTGGGTCGGCCTGCTCGGCGTGGTGATCGTGGTCGTGAACCCGTTCCTGCTCTCGGCCACGGGTCTCGAGGTCCTGCTCGTGCCGGCGATCCTGCTGTGGCTCACGGTGTTCGCCGTCGAGGGCCGGCCGGTCCTGTTCGGGGTGTTCGCGGCACTGACGGTGCTCACGCGCCTCGACCTGATCGCGTTCGTCCTCATCATCACGTTCAGTACGCGCGCCATCCGGCGGCACTTCTGGCGGGCGTTCGGCACGGCCGTGCTCGTCGCCGCGCCGTGGTTCCTGTTCAGCTGGTTCGCGCTCGGCTCGTTCATCCCCGACACGCTGGTCATCAAGCAGGACCAGGAAGGCCTCTTCGGTGCCTGGGGCTACTTCAGCGGCCCGGTGATGTACTTCCTGTACCAGCCGGTGACGGTGATCTTCACGTTCGCCGCGGCGGTCGCGGGCGCCGTGGTCCTGCTGGCCTGGTTCGGCCTGCGCTTCGCGCGCCGCTGGGACGACTTCCCGGCTCTCGCGCCGGTCGTCGGTCTCGGCCTGGGCGGCGTCGTCTACTACATCGTGTACTCGACGCTCGGCGTCGGCCCGTACCACTGGTACTACGTGACGCCGACGGCCACGGTCGGGTCCTTCGCCGTGCTCATGACCGGCATCTGGCTCGCGGAGGCCCGTCGGCGGCCGGGCCTGCGCAAGGCTGCGCCACTGACGGCGCTGGGCCTGGCCTGGGTGACCGCGCTCGGCATGGTGTCGATCGACCTCGCGCAGGGGGTGCCGTGGCCGTCGCCGGTCATCTTCGGCAACTGGGCGAGCTCGACCGACTACGCCCGGGTGGGCCGCGAGCTCGGGCAGCGGCTCAACGGCGCGTCGGTGGCGGGGCCGGGGGAGATCGGCACGCTCGCGTACTACTGCGACTGCCAGATCCTGGACGTGTTCTCCGACCGCAGTCAGGTCGCGTCGATCGTGCGCAAGCGGATCGCGGAGGACGGGGCAGTCTCGAGCCTCGGCCTGCGCATCAACTACCACTGGTTCGACCGGAACCAGCAGCCGCGCCAGGTAGACTACCGGCTTCTCTACGGCAAGGGCCCGGCTTCGGGACCCGACTCGTGGACGGTGTACTCGGCCGCCAAGGGCATCGGGCACTTCACGCTGGTGCCCGCCCGCTGAGACCCTGCCCGACCCCTCCCGACGAGGAGTCCGCGTGGCATCGACCAGCACCACCGCACCCGACGACGTCGAGGACGCCGGACCGGCACCACGCCGCCACGGCGCGCTCGCGCTCGTGGTCGCCGTGCTCTCGGCCGGCGCGTTCGCGCTGTTCCGTCACCACCTGATCGACGACACCTTCATCACGCTCTCCTTCGCCCGCAACCTCGCGTTCCACGGGCACTGGGGCCTGATCGAGCTGGGCACGTCGAACACGGCGACATCGCCGTTGAGCGTGCTGGTGCTGGCCGGGCTGACGCTGGTCGTGCGCGACGCCGTGCTGGCCGCGGCGATCTTGTACGTGCTGTGCCAGGTCGTCATCGCGGTCGGCCTGGCCCGCCTGGGTGACCGGACGGGCCTGCCGCGGTGGTTCTCGCCGCTGGCCGTCGCGCTGCTCACCGTGAACCCGCTGCTGATCTCGTCGATCGGGCTCGAGGTCGAGTTCGGCGTAGCGGCGGTGGTGGCCCTGCTGGTGTTCTCGGCCGAGCGGCGGCCGGTGCTCGTCGGCGTGGCCACGGGCGTGCTCGTGCTCATCCGCGTGGACCTGGTGCTGATCGCGATCGTGGTGCTCCTGCTGCGGGCGCGGTTCTGGGCCGGGCTCGGCAAGTCGGTACTGGCGGCGGTCGTGGTCGCGCTGCCGTGGTTCGTGTTCAGCTGGTTCGTGCTCGGCTCCGCGGTGCCGGACACGTTGATCATCAAGACGTTGCAGAAGTCGTGGGGCGCCTACGGGTTCTCGAACGGACCGGTGCTGTACGAGGGCGTGTTCCCTTGGGCCACCTGGCTTTCGTTCCTCCCGGCGGCGCTGGGCGTGGTGGCTTTCCTGGGCTGGCTCCTCACGCTGGTGCGCCGCGGCCCCGCGGCGAGGACGCTGCTGCCGTTCGCGGCGCTCGTGCCGGCCGGGTTCGTGCACTACCTCGCGTACTCGCGGCTGCACGTGCCGCCCTATCACTGGTACTACGGGCCGAGCATCGCCGTGACCACGCTCTTCTTCGCCGCGGCGGTCGCCGCCGTGGCCGGGCGCGCACCGGCGGTGGCCCGCTGGACGGCCGGGGTGCCCGCGATGGTTGCGGCGGTCGGGCTCGTGGTCGTGAGCACGGCGTTCTACGCGTGGGGCGGGCTGCCGCGGCCGTTCGCGCCGATCATGTCGAACCACACCACCACGGCCCAGTACGAGCGGATCGGACCGGAGCTCGGCCGGCTCGTCGGTACCGGCACGGTGCGCAGTGGCGGGGAGATCGGCGTGCTCGCGTACAGCTGTGGCTGTTCGATCGTGGACCTGTTCGACGACCGGGGCGCGGTCGGCCCGGCCATCGCGCAGCGCGAGGCAACGATGGGCTCGTTCGGCCGCAAGCTCGTCGACCTCAACTTCCACCACTTCAACTATGGCGCGCCGGCCGTGAAGCCTGAGTACGCGCTGGTTCCGACCCCGGTCGGCGCGGCCGCGCCGGCGAACGTGCTGGCGCAGTGGCGGATCGCGTCGCCGTGGGCCGGCGAGCAGGTGCTTTACCTCGTGCACGGCGACGGGACTTGACGTGGGCCGGGCCTCGGCTCCCGCGCGTCTCCCGGCCGAGCCGGGGGAGCCCGCGAGACGCGGCCGTGGCCGGGCACTGCTGTGGCCGGCCACGGTGGCCGTGGTCTCAGCCGTGGTGTTCCTCGGCGTCAAGGGCAGCCTCATCGACGACTCGTTCATCACGCTCGGATACGCGCGCAACCTCGCCGAGCACTTCCACTGGGGACTGGTCGAGGCCGAGACGGCGAACTCGGCGACCTCGCCGCTGAACGTCCTGGTGCTCGCCCTCGGCGGCACGCTCACGCGGGTCGCGGGCGGCCAGGTCCACCCGGTGGCCGGCGCGGGACTCGTCTTCGTGGCGGCGATGACGGCCGTGGGCTGGGGGTTCGCGCGCATCACCCGGGCGCTGCGCCTGCCGTTTTTCACGGCCGTGGCGGGGACGGTGGCGATCCTGGTCAACCCGTTCGTGCTGTCGGCGACCGGGCTGGAGGTACACCTGATTTCGGCGGCGCTGGTGCTGCTCACGGCGTACGCGCTGGAGGGCCGTGCGATCGGGTTCGGCGTGGTGGCCGCTCTCGCGGTGCTGGTGCGGCTGGATCTCGTCGTCTTCGTGGTGCTGTTCGCGCTGGGGGTCAGCGCGCTGCGGCGCCGGCTGCTGCCGGTGACGGGCGTGGCGCTCGCGGTGTGCCTGCCGTGGTTCGTCTTCAGCTGGTTCGCGCTCGGCTCGGCGATCCCGGACACCTTCCTGATCAAGACGACCCAGGGTGCGTTCGGCGAGTACACCTACGGCAACGGGCCGGAGTACTACCTCGACCCGAAGCGCTGGAAGGCCACGATCGTGGCGTTCGCGCCGGCCGCCGCCGGGCTGGTGGCGCTGCTCGGCTGGCCGGTGTGGCTCGTGGCGCGCCGTGACCAGGCCACGCGGTTCGGGCCGGTGGCCGTGCTGGGCCTGGGAGGGCTGGCGTACTACGGTGCGTACTCGCTGCTGGGCGTGCCGCCCTACCAGTGGTACTACGTGGCGCCGATCGTCGCGCTCACCGCCGTGTTCGTAGTCGGCGCCGGGTGGCTGTGCCGCGGCGGCGCACTCCGGGTGGGTGCAGCAAGCCTGGCGTTCGCGCTCGCGGTGCTGCCGGCGGCGTACCTCGACGTGAACCGCGGGGTGCCGTGGACGGCGCCGCCGATCTTCGGCAATTGGGCCACGACAGCGGACTACGCCCGCGTCGGCCACGAAATCGGCACGCGGGTCGGCGACGCGACGGTGGCGGCCCCGCCGGAGATCGGCACCCTCGCGTACTTCTGCGAGTGCACGATGGTCGACACGTTCGCCGACCAGGGCCGCGTCGTCCCGCTGGTGGCGCAGCGCATTGCGGCGGCGGGACCGGTCGCCGGTTTCCTGCTGCGGCTGGACTACCACTGGCTCGACCGCGCCCGCCGGCCCCGGCCCGTGGACTACCGCCTTGACTGGAGCTGGACGCCGATCTCCGGGCCTGACACGTGGCACCTGCGCTCACCGGCGACGGGCGACGGCTGGGTGCGGCTCGTGCGGATCTGATCGCGCCCGCGCCGCGCAGCGGTTACCGTCACGGCATGGCGAAAGACTCGGCGGTGGAGGTCGCGGTCGGGGACCGCATGGTGCGCATCTCCAACCCGGACCGGGTGTACTTCCCGGCCCGCGGCGAGACGAAGCTGGACCTGGTGAACTACTACCTCTCGGTGGGCGAGGGCATCGTGCGCGCGCTGCGGGAGCGCCCGTGCATGCTGCACCGGTTCCCCTCGGGCGTCGCGGGGGAGAAGGTGCACCAGAAGCGCGTGCCGAACGGCGCGCCGCCGTGGCTGCAGACCGTGCGGGTGCACTTCCCCCGCTACGGCCGCTACGCCGACGAGCTGTGCGTGACCGAGGCGGCGCACGTCGCGTGGGCGGTGCAGATGTCCACTGTGGAGTTCCACCCGTGGAACTCGCGTCGCGCGGACACGGAAAAGCCCGACGAGTGGCGGATCGACCTCGACCCGATGCCCGACTGCCCCTTCGACACGGTCCGCCGCGTCGCCCACATCGCGCACGAGGTACTGGACGAGCTCGGCGCCGTCGGCTGGCCGAAAACCTCGGGTGGCAGCGGGCTGCACGTCTACGTGCGGATCGAACCCCGGTGGGGCTTCGCCGAGGTGCGCCGCGCCGCGCTCGCCTTCGCGCGCGAGGTGGAGCGGCGTGCGCCCGAGGAGGTGACAACCACGTGGTGGCGCAAGGACCGCGACCCGAAGAAGCTGTTCGTGGACTACAACCAGAACGCGCGCGACCACACGATCGCCAGCGCCTACTCGGTGCGCGGGGTGCCGGAGGGCACCGTGTCGACGCCGATCCGGTGGGACGAGGTCGACGACGTCGAGCCGCGAGAGTGCACTATCGCCACGGTGCCCGCGCGCTTCGCCGAGCTGGGCGACCTCCACGCGGGCATCGACGACGCCGTGTTCTCGCTGGAACCCCTGCTCGAGTGGGCTGATCGCGACGGGCTGGAAGCGGACGATTCCTGAGCGGTGACCGTCAGTCGATCCGGGAGGCGGCGGCTCCGTTGTGCAGGAACCGGGCGCGGCCGTGCCGGTCGGCCCCGACCAGCGACAGGACCTGGTGGCCGTCGAACTTCGGCTCGAGGGTTGATCGCGCTGTCGCCGAGGCGGACGACCTCGACGCGGTTCTCACGCTTGCCGAGGAGGGACTCGGCGAGCGCGCTTCGGGGTCGATGGGTGAGGAACGCTCGGCCGCCCTCGGCGGTGAGGGCGATGTCGTACAGCGTGGTGCGGTAGGTGCCGCATATGCGGTCCGCGTCGATCGGAGTGGGGTTCGCGGGCGGCGCGGGAAGCGGTGCCGTCCCGACTCCGGCGAGTTCCCCCAGCGCCGTGCTGAAAACCTCGTGGGCCAGCGGTTCGCCCCCCGCGCTGTTGGTCAGCACGGCCACCGCCACACCTGCCGAGGGGGCGACGCGGAGGAAGGCCTTCTGTCCCTTGGAGACGCCGGTGTGGCCGAGCACGCCGTCCTGGTAGAGCATCCAGCCCAGCCCCCAGCCCAGGATGCCGCCGCCGAAGTCCGGGACGGAGTCGAGCTGAGGCTCGCGCAGTGGCGCGAGCGTCTCGTCGGTGAGATGCAGGCGGACGAACTCCAGCAGGTCCCGGGCGCTCATCGCGAGGTGTGAGCCGCTGGGTACGCAGTGGTACCGGACCGCCCACGACGTGGTGGGCACGAGTTCCCCGCCGGCCTCGACATGGCCGACGGCTGCGCGGTGCAGGATCGCCTCGTACGGGTCGGTGGCAACGGTCCGCAAGCCCAGCGGTGCCACGAGGTGTTCGCGCAGCACGGCATGGAAACGCCGGCCGCGCAGCACCTCCGCGAGCCGGCCGAGCAGCGCGTACCCGCTGTTGGAGTAGGAGAAGAGGGTGCCGGGCGGGAGGAGCTGGTCCGCGTCGGCGAGGGCGGCGACGAACTTTTCGATCGCGTCGTCGTCGCGACCGGCGTCGAGATAGTGGTTGCCGTCGATGCCGCCGGTGTGGGTGAGCAGGTGGCGGGGCGTCAGCGAGGCGGTCGCGGCCGGGTCGCTCAGCCGGAAACCGGGCATGTACTCGTGAACCGGCCGGTCGAGATCAAGCGCGCCCTCGTTCACCAGCTGCCGGACCAGCGTGGCGGTCCAGATCTTGGTGATCGAGCCGATCTTGAACACCGAGTCGGTCGTGGTCTCGACCCGCGTGCGCACGCTCAACACGCCCGCGGCCTCGTCCCGGATCTCCCCGCCGGCCAGCACCGCCACCTGCGCGCCCGGCACGCCGTACTTCGTGACGAGCTCGCCCAGGTTCCACCCCACCGCGCCAACCTAGCGCGCCAACCGAGCGCGCGAGATCGCGCCGGTCTCCCGATTGTGCGGTGCGATCGACCCCCGGCCGATCCGACCGCACAATCGGGTAACCGGCTTCCAGGCGATCTCGCACGCCCCGGCGGAGCCGGGGCCACATTAGAGCCGGGGCCAAATTACAGCCGCTCGATGATGGTCGCGTTGGCGAGGCCGCCGGCCTCGCACATGGTCTGCAGGCCGTAGCGGCCGCCGGTCTGCTCCAGCACCGACAGCAGCGTCGTCATGAGCCGCCCGCCGCTCGCGCCGAGCGGGTGGCCGATCGAGATGGCGCCGCCGTTGACGTTGACCTTGTCCAGGTCCGCGCCGAGCTCCGCCTGCCACGCCAGCACCACGCTGGCGAACGCTTCGTTGACCTCGAACGCGTCGATGTCCGACAGCTTCAGGCCCGCGCGGTCGAGCACCTTGCGGGTCGCCGGGATCACGCCGGTGAGCATGTACAGCGGGTCGTCGCCGACCACGGAGAACGAGTGCAGGCGAGCCCTCGGCTTGAGGCCGAGCTTCTTCGCCGTCTCGCTGCTGGTGATGAGCACGGCCGAGGCACCGTCGTTGATCGGCGAGGAGTTGCCGGCGGTCACACGCCAGTCGATCTGCGGGAAGCGCTCCGACCACAGGTCGGCCTTGAACGCCGGCTTGAGGCCCGCGAGGACCTCCGGCGTGGTGCCCGGGCGCACCGACTCGTCGGTGGTCACGTCCACCAGCGTGCCGTCGGGGCCCGGGGCCTTGAGCGCGGCGACCTCGCCGGCGAACTTGCCGTCGGCCCACGCCTGTGCCGCGCGACGGTGGCTCTCGGCGGAGTACGCGTCGAGCCGTTCGCGCGAGAAGCCCCACTTGGCGGCGATGAGCTCCGCGCTGATGCCCTGCGGCACAAGGCCTTCGGGGTAACGCGCGGCCACGCCGGCGCCGAACGGGTCCTTGCCCGCCATCTGGCTGCCCATCGGCACGCGGCCCATGGACTCGATGCCGGACGCGATGGCGATGTCGTACGCGCCGCTCAGCACACCCTGTGCGGCGAAGTGGATGGCCTGCTGGCTGCTGCCGCACTGGCGGTCGACGGTCACGGCGGGCACCGACTCCGGCAGCCCCGCGGCGAGCGCGGCCCAGCGCGCGGTGTTCATGCTCTGCTCGCCGACCTGCCCGACCGCGCCGCTGATCACGTCGTCGACCAGGGCGGGGTCGATACCGGTGCGCTCGACGAGCGACCGAATGGCGTGCGCGTGCAGATCGACCGGGTGGACCCCCGCCAGTCGCCCCGTGGGCTTGCCCTTGCCGATCGGTGTCCGAACCGCGTCGACGATGACCGCGTCCCTCATGACCTGCCTCCTCGCATAGCCGCTTGATCCCGTTGTACGCCCTATGGGTTTGATAACACAACTCACTCGGTGAGGGCTGTCGGCCAGCTCACACCGGCCCGGTGACGTGCTAGGTTGGAAATTCCTGCTGGGGTGTAACGGAGGTGGGACGGATGGCCGCACGAGGCCGGGAGTGCTCGATCGCGGACGCGCTCGAGGTGGTCGGCGAGCGATGGAGCCTGCTCGCGCTCCGGGAGGTCCTGCTGGGCGAGCGGCGGTTCAACCAGATCGCCGAGAACACCGGGGCCAGCCGCGATATCCTCGCGGCACGGCTGCGCAAGCTGGTCGACGCCGGCGTGCTCGAGAAGCGCCAGTACGAAGACCACCCGCCGCGTTTCGAGTACCTGCCGACAGAGTCCGCGAAGGCGCTTCAGCCAGTGCTGCTCGGCCTGATGCAGTGGGGCGACCGGTTCGTCCGCCAAGGCCCGCCGCCGACGGTGTATGAGCACGACTGCGGTGAAGAGCTGCACGTGAAGAGCGTGTGCGAGCACTGCGGCGAGCCGATCGCGTCGAAGGGCCTGCACACGGTCCGTCTCGGCGCGGTGCGCTGATCTTCCCCTGACCCGCACGGCTTTCGGGCCGGGCGGGCGCGTGCCAGGATGGCCGCGGAAGCCGTCCGGCCGGGCGGTGGTGCCGGGAAGGGGTGGCGTGCCGGAACGGATCCTGGTGACCGGCGGGACCGGTCAGCTCGGCAGCGTGGTCGTCGAACGCCTGGTCTCGGCGGGGGAGCGGGTGCGCGCGCTGAGCCGCCGGCGCCGCAGCGGAGGTGGCGCCGACTGGGTCGCCGGGGATCTGTGCTCCGGACGCGGCATCAACACGGCGCTGGCGGGTTGTGACGTCGTTCTGCACTGCGCCACCGACTACCGGCACGAAGTCGCCACGATGCGGACGCTCGTGGAGGCCGCGCGCTGGACGGGCAATCCGCCGCACGTGGTGTATGTGTCCATCGTGGGCGTCGACCGCGTGCCGCTGGGCTACTACGCGGCGAAGCTCGCCGCCGAAGAAGTCCTCGCGAGTTCCGGGCTGCCGCATACGATCCAGCGCGCGACGCAGTTCCACTCGCTGGTGCGCGTTGTGCTCGCGGGCGTGGGCCGGCTGCCCGCGGTCCCGGTGCCGCGCTGGCGGTTCCAGCCCGTGGACGTGCGCGACCTCGCGGTGCGCCTGGCCGAGCTGGCCAAGGCCGAGCCCGCGGGCCGGGCGCCGGACTTCGGCGGACCGGAGGTGCTGGCGGCGGCCGATCTGGCGAAGGCGCTGCTCGCGGCGACCGGCCGGACCAAACCCGTGCTGCCGGTGCGGCTGCCCGGCGCGTTGTTCCGCGCCTACGCCGAAGGCGGCAATCTCGCGCCCGGCCACGCTGACGGGGTGATCACCTTCCGGCAGTACCTGGCGGAGCAGGCGAATCCGGCGGCTCTGCGCTACCACTGACCCCGCCTGGCGTGACCAGCAGTTTCAGCACGTCGGCGAAGAGCGAGTCCGGCACCGCCGACGCGTCGACACCGCGCTCCACCGCGAGCCCGTTGGACAGCGCCAGCACCACCACGGCGAGCTGCTCCGGCGGCAGCGGCAGGTCGACGCCGTGCTGGGCCGCGGCCCGCGTGATGGCCGCGGTGATGGCGTCGCGCAGCTGGGCCCGGCGCAACGCGAGTCCTTTGTGGACGGCTGGGTTGCGCATCGCGATTCCCCAGTACTCCAGCAGAAGCCGGTGCCACGTCGCCTCCGTGTCGACGCCCGCGGCCAGCCGCGCGCCCGCCTCCGCAGTGGCCTCGCCGAGATCGCTCAGCTCGTCGAACGCCGTGGTGGCCGAACGCATGCGCTCCACGATGTGCTCTTCCATGATGGTGAGCACGAGGTCGTCACGGCCTTCGAAGTTCGAGTAGACGGCGCCCTTGGTGAGGCCGGCCGCCATGGCGATGTCGTTGAGTGACGTGGCCGCGATGCCCTGCCGGGCGAACACCTCGCCCGCGGCGTCGATGATCTTACGCCGGGTCTCGGCGCGGCTCGGGCGACGGCGCGGGGTCCGCGAAGGGGCCATGAGCCGGAGACTACAGCTCCGTCACCTGGACCTTTTTCGTTGACCGAGATCCAGATCATCTGCCCACGCCGGTTTCGACGTCCGCCACCGTGACGCCGTCGCCAGGCAATCCCGTGAGCGACCCGCGCTACGAGTCGAGCGCGGTGCCCGGCGCGCGCAAGCTCGTGTCGCACCAGACCGCGCAGGACAGGCTGACCACCGACTGCGCGCCCTCGTACGTTCTCGCCACGGGCACCGCCCTGCCGGCCGAGGGGCTCGCGGTAATGCTTCCGCTGGTCGCGGCCGGCTTACACCGTGGTGACCGCCGACTACGCAGGACCGGACGCCGAGAAGGCGGCCGTGGCCAACGCCGCCCACAATGTGCTGGACGGGATCCGCGCCGCGCAGTCGTTCTCGCCCGCCGGGCTCGCCGGCTGCGGCGAGCCCGCGGACCTCGACTACCTCGCGCGCCACATCGACGGCGGTCCGTTCGTCGGCATCTACGTGGGCGCCGCTGTCGGGCCGGCCTGCGCGTACCCGGAGAGATCCGCACGGACACGCTGCTCAACGTGCGGGGCAAGCAGCGTCCGCCGAGGTCGGCGAGCAGGGCATCGCCCAGTTCACGGTCGGGCAGGCGTTCCGGCGCATGCGGGACTACACGACTGTGCCGCAGCTGCTCGGCGTGTCCGCGGTGAAGCTCGTGATCGCCGCGAACACCATGGGGCACTTCAGGCCCGGCTCGCCGCTCTGTGTCTACCAGGGCGTGTCGACGAACCGGCGTTGTCGCCGCCGGTCCGATCAGCGACCGCGTGACGGTGGCGATGCAGGGGTGCGCCAGGTGCCCTGGCCTACCGCGCCGCGCTCAGCACCTGCTGAGGGGGTGTGCGGCCGGCGGCCCTCGGAAGGACGGGCCCACCCAAGTCGTCCGAGGGGTTTGATCCGGCTTCGCCGGAAACTGATCCATCTCCCGTGGTGAGCGGGAAATAATTCCGAAGAATCTTGACCAGGTTCAGGCAGACATCCTATGTTTGGCGAGCTTCAGGCCTCGCTCACGGCCGGATTCCGCCTTCGACGACGAACGGACCTGTCATGTCGGACCTCTCCTCCCCGCCCTCCCGGCGGACCTTTCTCAAGCTCGGTGGTGCCGTCGGCGCAGGCTTCGCCCTGAGCGGGTTTCGCCCGTTCACGGCGCAAGCGTCGCCCGCGCGACCGCCGGCCGCGGACCTTGTGGCCGACAACGCCGCGACCACGCTGTGGTACCCGGCGCCGGCCGCCGAGTCGCACGTGATCGAGCAGGCGCTGCCGATCGGCAATGGTCGGATCGGTGGCCTCGTCGGCGGTGACCCCGCGGCCGACTACGTGTACTTCACCGACTCGTCCCTCTGGACCGGCGGGCTCAACGACACGGTGCAGGACGACGGCCAGCTGCCCTATGGCAAGGACGACTTCGGCAGCTTCGGCCTTTTGGCCAAGGTGCGGCTGAAGCTGCCCGCCCACACCGGCGTCAGCGGGTACCGGCGCACCCTGGACCTCAGCAACGGCCTCGTCACGACGACCTACGGCCTGCACGGCGCGACCTACCGGCGCGAGGTGTACGCGAGCCACCCCGACGACGTCGTGGTGATCCGGCTGACGCAGCAGGGCGGCGGTTCGTACACCGGCTCGGTCACACTGGAAGGCACGCGCGACGAAAAGCCGACGGCGGGCAGCGGTGCCGTCTCGCTGGGCGGCACGTTCGCGAACGGCCTGAAGTACAGCAGCGCCGTGACGGCCGCGTCGAAGGGCGGGCGCGTCGCCGTCTCGGGTACGGAGGTGACCTTCACCGGCTGCAGCGAGGTGGTGATCGTGGTCTGTGGCGGCACGAACTACGTGCCCGACGCGGCCCGTCATTACCTGGACGCCGGCGCGAACCCGGCTTCCGTGGCCGTCGGCAAGGTCACGGCCGCGGCCGCCGCGTCCGGTACCGCGCTGCTCGCTACCCACGTGCAGGACTACCGCAAGCTGTTCGACCGCATGAAGATCGACCTCGGCCAGTCGCCGGCCAACCGGCGCACACTCGACTCGTGGTCGCGCATCGCGGTGCGCTACACGGACCCGGGTACGCCGGACCCGGAACTCGAGGCGAGCTACGTGCAGTTCGGCCGGTACCTGACGATCACCGGTTCCCGCAGCGGCCTCCCGATCAGCCTCCAGGGCCTGTGGCTCAACAACAACTCGCCCGACTGGTACAGCGACTACCACACCGACATCAACCTGGAGATGAACTACTGGCTAGCCGACCGCGCGGGTCTGAAGGAGTGCTTCACCGCCCTGGCGGACTATTGCCTCGCTCAGCTGCCCTGGTGGACCGACACGACGAGGCGGCTGTTCAACGACCCGCGCAACCGGTTCCGCAACAGCACCGGCAAGATCGCCGGCTGGGCCATCGCGTTCTCCACCAACATCTACGGCGGCTCCGGCTGGGCGTGGCACCCGGCGGGCAACGCGTGGCTGTGCAACAACCTGTGGGACCACTACGAGTTCACCCAGGACAAGGCCTACCTCGCGAAGGTCTACCCGGTGCTGAAGGGCGCGACGGAGTTCTGGGAGGCGCGCCTGGTCACCAAGAACATCGACGGCAAGGACTACCTCGTCAGCGACACCGACTGGTCGCCCGAGCACGGCCCGGACGCGCAGGGCAACACCTACTCCCAGGAGCTCGTCCACGACCTGTTCGGGCACTTCACGCAGGCGACACAGATCCTCGGCCGCGACGGCGACTACGGCAGGACGATCACCGGGATGCGCGACCGGCTGCACCTGCCTGCCGTCAGCCCGGTCACCGGCTGGCTGCAGGAGTGGCTCTCGCCGGAGAACCTGGGGGAGACGACCCACCGGCACCTCTCGCCGCTCATCGGGTTCTTTCCCGGCGACCGCATCAACACCGACACCGCGTCGAAGGAACTGATCGACGGTGTGCGCAACCTCCTGATCGCCCGCGGCATGGACACCTTCGGCTGGGGCTGCGCGTGGCGCTCCGCGTGCTGGGCCCGGCTCAAGGACGCCGACCGCGCGTACCAGCTCTTCCTCACGGTGCTGCGGCCCTCGTTCAACAACGGCAACGGCACGGCGGCCAACTTCTTCGACATGTACAGCCAGGGCAGCTACACGATCTTCCAGATCGACGCGAACCTCGGCGGGCCGGCCGCGGTGCTGGAAATGCTGCTGTACTCGCGCTCCGGTGTGATCGAGCTCCTGCCCGCGCTGCCGTCGGCCTGGGCCGAGTCCGGGCATGTGACGGGCATCGGCGCCCGCGGTGGGTTCGAGGTCGACCTCGAATGGCGGCGCGGCAAGGTCACGAAGGCGGTCGTGCGCAGCGTCGGCGGCACCGAGACCGAACTGCGCGCCGGCACCTGGAAGCAGCAGATCCGGCTGCGCCCGGGCCAGTCGATCACCGTCACCCCGCGGTGACCGGACGGGCGCCGGAAGGATCCCGTCCGCACCTTCCGGCGCCCGTGCCGCTCGTCAGTTCGACCTCGAACAGTGTAGCTTTCAACTACATGGGTCGGACTGATCGGGAGCGGGAATGAACATCGTGTTGTGGATCGCGGCGGGGATAGCGGCGGCGCTGTATCTGGGGGCGGGCGGGATGAAGCTCGCCACGCCGCGGAAGAAGCTGCTGGAGAACCCCAACATGGGCTGGGTTGAGGACTTCTCGGACACCTCGGTCAAGCTGATCGCGCTCGCGGAGGTCCTCGGCGCGATCGGCCTGGTCCTGCCGCAGGCACTGGACATCGCCCCCGTCCTGACGCCGATCGCGGCGGTGGGCCTGGCGATCGTGGCGCTCGGCGCGATCGTGGTGCACGCGCGGCGCAAGGAGCCGAAGGGCGTGCCGGTCAACGCGGTGCTGCTGGTGCTGACGGTGTTCGTCGCCGCGGGCCGCTTCGCCGGCTGAGCGCGGGCCTCACCCGGGTGTCGGTCTCGACCCGTCCACGAAGCCGCGGCTGGCCTAGGCTGGGCGTGGCGAGGGACGGGAGGCCCGAGGTGGACGTCGACCTGCGAAAGGTGCGCTACTTCGTCGCCGTGGCCGAGGAACTGCACTTCGGCCGGGCGGCGGAGCGGCTGCACATCGCGCAGCCCGTGCTGTCGCGCCAGATCCGGGCGCTGGAGGAGGAGCTGCGTACGCAGCTGTTCGTCCGCGACCGGCGTTCGACCGAGCTCACGGCCGCCGGCCGCCAGCTGCTCGAGGACAGCCGGCCGATCCTCGCCGCGGCCGACGCGTTGCGGCGTCGCGTGGCGCTGGCCGCACGGGGAACGTCGACCTTCACCATCGGCTTCATGCCTGGCATCACCGTGACCGAACCCGTGCGGGTGTTGACGGACCGCCACCCTGGTCTCGAGGTGGAGCTGGTCCGGACCACGTGGGACGACCAGACCCAGGTGCTGCACGACGGCCGGGCCGACGTCGGCATCGTCCGGCTGCCGGTGGACCCCCGCGGGCTCACGGTGCGGCCGATGTTCAGCGAGCCGCGCGTGGCCATCCTGCCGGCGTCGCACCGCCTGGCGGGCAAGGAGTCCGTCGACGTCGCCGACCTCGCCGACGAGCACCTGCTCAACGACCCTGACGCGGTGCCGGAGTGGCGGGCCGTGGCGACCGAGCTGCGCACCGGCGGCGCCGCGCGCCCCCGCGGGTTCCGCAGCATCGAAGAGAAGCTGGAGCACGTGGCCGCCGGTCTCGGCATCGCGATCGTGCCGTTGTCCACCTCCGAGTACTACACGCGCCCCGACGTCACCCACGTGCCGGTGGGCGACCTCCCGCCGGGCCAGGTCGCCTTGGCCTGGGTCGCGTCGCGGCGCTCGCGGCTGATCTACGAGTTCGCGGAGCTCGTCACAGCCTGACTGCGGGGCGGGTGGTGCTGTGGTAGGCCGGGACCATGAACGCGCTGGGTTCCTCCGTCGAGTCATGGTCGCCCGAACCCGTCACCGACACCGATGCGCTCCCGGCCGGGCCGGCCGCCGCGCTGTCCGCGGCGCTGGACCTGCCCCGGCCGCCGGCCGTCGCGGGGCAGGCGCTGCCACCGCTGTGGCACTGGCTGTACTTCCTGGAGTGGCCGAGGCATTCCGAGATCGGCGCCGACGGCCATCCGGCGGACGGCCACTTCCTGCCGCCGCTGCCGGACCGGCGGCGGATGTTCGCCGGCGGACGCCTGAAAGTCCGGGGGCCGCTCGTGCTGGGCACGCCGGCGGAACGGACGCGGTCGCTCGGCGAAGTCGTGGCGAAACACGGCCGGACGGGCGAGATGCTGTTCGTGACCGTGCGATCGGAGATCAGCCAGGGCGGCACCGTGCGGGTGGTCGAGGAACAGGACATCGTCTACCGCTCGGGCGAGGGCGCCGGGCGCACCGCGCTGGCCGCGCTCGACGTGACCGGCATGCCGGAGTCGGCCGCCGAATGGCAGCAGGCGTGGACGCCGGATCCCGTGCTGCTGTTCAGGTTCAGCGCGCTGACGGCCAACGCGCACCGGATCCACTACGACGAGCCGTACGTCACCGGCACCGAGGGGTACCCGGGCCTCGTCGTGCACGGCCCGCTGCTCGTGCTGTTCCTGCTGGAGCTCGCCCGCACGCGCGCGCCGGAACGCGCGATCCCGTCGTTGTCCTACCGGTTGCGCCGCCCGGTCTTCGCGGGCGAGCACCTTCTCGCGACGGGCGCGCCCGGCGACGGCGGTGCGGCGTTGCAGGTCGACTCCGTGCGCGCGGCAGCCGTCGCGACCGCGGACGTCGTGTTCGCCTGACGGCCGTTCAGGCCAGGCGGGCCTCGGCTGGGGACACGGGCGGGTCGGCTTCGACGCCGTGCAGCACGTGGGCCAGGATCTCCGCGCCGCGGACGACGCGCGGGCCTGGGCGGTTGAAGTAGGCCGGACCGTCGAGCAGCCACACCGCGCCGGCGCGCACGGCGGGCAGTCCGGCCCAGCCCGGCAACGCCGTGAGGACGTCGAACTCCGCCGCCGTGCGGTGGGGGCTGAAACCGCAGGGCAGGACCAGCAGTACGTCCGGGCGCGCCGCGACCACGGCGTCCCACGGGATCGGGTGCGTGTGCTCGCCGGGCGCCGCGAGCAGCGGTTCGCCGCCCGCCGCGGTGATCTGCTCCGGCACCCAGTGCCCGGCGGGCCACAGCGGGTCGAGCCATTCCAGCGCGGCCACCCGCGGGCGCGGCTTGCCGGCGACGCGAGCGCGGACGGCGTCGAGTCGCGTGGTGAGCGAGCGGACGCGATCGGCGGCGAGCTTCGGCACGCCCAGCGCGTCGCCGAGTGTCGTGACGCAGCCGAGGACCTCGGCGAGCCGCCGGGGTTCCAGGCTGAGGACTTTCGGCCCCGCGTCGAGCATCCGCACGGCTTCGGCGACGCGGGTGTAGGACACCGCGCACACCTCGCACAGGTCCTGGGTCAGGACGAGGTCCGGCGCGAGCTCGGCCAGCCGCGCGGTGTCCACTGAGTACAGCGAAGAACCGCGGTGGGCCGAGCCACCGACGGCGTCGGAGATCTCGCGGCTGGTCAGCACGGCGTCGTCCACCTCGGCCGCGGTGACGACCGGCACCGATTCGACGCCGGGTGGCCAGTCGCATTCGTGGGTGCGGCCGACCAGGTCATCGAGGCGGCCGAGCTCCGCGACGAGGTCGGTGGCGGCGGGCAGCAGCGACACGATCCGCATGGTTCGAACCTAGCCCGTGCCGGACCGCCCCGCGCGGGGAGAGCCAGGACCGGGATCACCCTGGGTAGTGTGCGGCTTGCGAGAAACCGAAAGGGAGGTCGGGTTACCGACAGGGGAGAAGCGGAAGAATTCGCGCGACCCGTGAGCTCCTGGTCCACCGAGGCGACCTGGCCGGTGAGCGGACCTCACCTCCTTCGCGCGCGACGTCAAAACCCGACGACGCGCGGAGGCGGACCTCGCCGGCAGCATGGTGGTGAGGATGTTGACCAAGGTGGTCTTGCCCGCGCCGTTGTGGGCCAGCAAGCCCAGGAAGGTGCCGCGCGCGGCGCTCAGGCTCACCGAGGACAACGCGCCGACCGACCCGAACGTCCTGGTGCTGCCGGTGGCCTCGCTCATCGGGCTCATTCGTGCCCTCCGGGGTCTGCCTCGGGCCGGCAGCGAGCTTCTCGGTCCTTCCGGACAGCCGCCGGCGGTGCTTCGACGAAGCCGAGTCCCACCCGGGTGCCGAGCGGCGGTCCGTCGTGCCGTACCAGCAAAAATCGGTGGACCGCTGGCGAAAGACTCCGCTCAGGCGGCCTCGTGCAGCGCCGCCAGCAGCGTCGCGGCGCGCGTGTCGACGTCCTCGGCCTGCAGTTCGTTGGTGGTGAAGGAGAACGAGACACCGCGGTTCGGCCACGCGCCGTGCCGGCCGCCGCCTGCGCCCGAGTGGCCGAAGGCGCCCGGGTCGGCGCCTTCCGGACCGTAGGTGCCGATCGGGTCGGCCAGCTCGAAGCCGAGGCCGAAGCGCAACGGCCGGTCGTTGATCGCGTCGACGCCCTCGCTCCACGTGCGGGTCGCCTGTGCCAGCACGGCCGAGGGGACCAGCGAACCGGCCAGCAGCAAATCGTAGAGACGCGCCATGCTCGTGGCCGTGCCGACGCCGCTGCCCGCCGCGAGTTCGGCGCCGCGGTACGCGGGGGAGTTCATGGTGTCGGTGGAGTCCAGCAGGCCGCGGTACATGCGCTCGACAATGCGCCGGCGCTCCTCGTCTTGCAGGAACGTGCTGATCCGGGAGCCCGGCGCGCGGTGCAGTGTCGCGACCGCCACCGACGGCGGGGTGCCGAGCCGCAGATCCAGCCCGTGCGGGGCAGCGAGCAGCTCGTGCAGCAGCTCGCCGACGCCCTGGCCGGTGACGCGGCGGATCAGTTCCGTGGCGAGGTAGCCGTAGGTCAAGGCGTGGTAGGCCACGCGCGTGCCGGGTGTCCACAAGGGACTCTGCGCGGCGAGGGCGGCCGCGTTGGCGGCGTTGTCGGCCATCGGCACGTCGGCGTCCACATAGGGCAGCCCGACGGTGTGCGCGAGGACCTGCGCCACGGCGACGTCGGCCTTGCCCGCCGCCGCGAACTCCGGCCAGTAGCGCGCCACCCGCTCCCTCGGGCCCAGCTGGCCGCGCGCGGTGAGCATCGCGACGAGCGTGGCGACGATGCCCTTGGTGCCGCTGAAAAGCACCACGCGCGTGTCGCGGGTCCAGGGCACCCCGGGCGCCGCCGAGCCGGCACACAGCTCGACCACGAGGCGGCCACGCCGGAAGACGCTGAACGCGACCCGCCCGAGGCCGCGGCGGCGACCTCGTCGAACGCTTCGCGCACCGCCTCGAACCCCGGCCGCACCTCGCCGTGCGCGGTCATAGGCGCGGCGTGGTGGCCAGCAGTTCGCCGGTGTAGGGGTGCGCGGGCGCGGTCAGCACGGCTTCGACCGTACCCTCTTCCACGATCTCCCCGCCGCGCAGAACGGCGATCCGGTCGGCCACCTCGGGCGCGAGCGCGATGTTGTGCGTCACGAACAGCACTGCCATCCCCAGCTCGCGGCGCAGCCCGCCGAGCAGCTCCGCGATGGTCGCCTGCACCGACACGTCCAGCGCGGAGGTCACCTCGTCGCACACCAGCACGTCGGGTGTCGTGACCAGCGCCCGCGCGATCGCCGCGCGCTGACGTTCCCGCCGCTGAGCTGGTTGGGCAGGCGGTTCGCGAGCGACCGGCCGAGCCGCACGCGGTCCAGTACCTCGGCCACGCGCTCGCGCCGCTGCGGACGCGACAGGGAGGTCAGGTGCACCACCGGCACCTCGATCGACTGCGCGATCGTGCGACGCGGGTTGAGCGAGGAGAACGGGCTCTGGAACACGTACTGGATCCGCCGCCGCTCGTCGTTGCTGCGCTGGCGGGTGCCAGGCGCGAGCGGCGTCCCGTCGAGCGCGACGGTGCCGGTGAAGCCGCGCGTGAGACCCGCGACGCACTGCGACAGCATGGTCTTGCCGGACCCCGACTCGCCCAGCAGCATCACGCACTCGCCGCGTGTCACCTGCAGGTCCACTCCGCGCAGCACGTCCTGGCGCCCGTAGGCGACGCGGATGGCGCGTGCGGCCAGCACCGCGTCCGAGGGCGGGGGAGCGGCGCCGGGTTCCGCGCTCAGATCCGGCACCGCGGCCAGCAGTTCGCGCGTGTACGCGTGTTCCGGCCGCTTCAGCACGTCCTCGGCCGGCCCGGCCTCGACCACCCGGCCCTGGTACATGACCGAGACACGGTCGACCAGCTGCGCGATCACGGCCAGGTCGTGGGTGATGGAGAGCGCGGCCACGCCGTGCTCGGCCGTCAGCCGCCGCACGGTCTCGAGCACGAGCGCCTGCGTCATTACGTCGAGCCCGGTTGTCGGTTCGTCGAGCACCACGACGCTCGGCCGGCACGCGAACGCCATCGCGATCCCCACGGGCTGCTGCTGCTGCTGCCCGCCCGAGAGCTGGTGCGGATACCGCCGGCGGTAGGCCGGATCGGCGGGCAGGCCGACTTCGGTGAGCACCTCGTCCACCCGGTCCTCGACCGGGCCGGGGTAGCCGTGCGTCCGGAGCACCTCGGCGATCTGCAGCCCGATCCGCAGCGCCGGGTTCAAGCGACAGCGCGGGGTCCTGCGGCACGCAGGAAACGGTCGTGGCCCGCAGTTTCCGGCGATCCGGCGGCGCGAGCGAGAGCACTTCGACGGGTTCACCTTCGCGCGGGTGCAGCGTCACCTGGCTGCCGTCCTCCACGAGCCCGCGGCGGAAGTGGCCGAGCGCGGCCAGCCCCGCCGTGGTCTTGCCCGACCCGGATCCGCCGACGAGCGCCAGCACCTCGCCCTGCGCGATGCGGTAGGAGACGTCGTGGAGCACCGGCCGACCCGCGGCCGTCTTCACGCGCAGGCCGGACTTCCAGCGCGAGCTGCGCGTGGTCCACCGCGGTCACGAGCGTTCCTCCCGGGTGCGCCCGGCCGCGGCTAAGGCGAGCGAGTCGGCCACGAGGTTCGTGCCGACGGCGAGCAGTGCGATCGCCACCACCGGGAGAAGCACGCCCCACGGCTGAACGACCAGCGCGATCCGGTTCTCGTTGATCATCAACCCCCAGTCGGCCGCGGGCGGCTGAATGCCGAGCCCGAGGAACGACAGCGACGCGATGTAGCCCATGGAGTAGGTCAGCCGCAGGCCGAGCTCCACCATGAGCGGACCGGTGATGTTCGGCAGGATCTCGCGCAGGAGGATCCGGCCGCTCGGCACGGCGTACATCTCCGCGGCCCGAATGTAGTCCTCGCCGCGCACCGCGACCGTCGCTTGGCGCGCGACGCGAGCGGTGCGGGGCGCGTGGGTCAGGCCGATCACCAGCACGAGCAGCCAGCCCTTCGGCCCGATCACCGCGATGGCGAGCAGCGCGGTCACCAGCTGCGGGAACGACAACAGCACGTCGTTGCCGCGCATCAGCAGGCTGTCGAGCCGGCCGCCGCCGTAGCCGGCGACCATGCCGAGCACCGCGCCCAGCACGATCCCGAGCACGGTGCGAGCACCGCGTAGAGCAGCGCAATGGTCCGGACACCTTGACCGCCGCACTCGCGTGGTTTTGGCGCAGTGTCAGGGAAATGCGATGCGAGCTGACTTTCGAGTCAGTCAGATCCCCGGTTTGACCGCCGGCGGCAGGGGGTTTACCGTCCGAGCGTGACCGTCGCTCCGTCCTGTGCCGTGCACACCGAGGTGGTCGACGGCGTGCTCGTCGCCACTCTGGACCGGCCCGGCGGCAACAAGGTCGACTCCCGGATGAGCTTCGAGCTCTACACCGCGTGGGCGCGGCTGCGGGACGACCCGGCGTTGCTGGCCGGCGTGGTGACCGGCGCGGGATCGGTGTACTTCTCGGCGGGCTGGGACCTCGCGCCCGGCTCCGGAGGGTTCGCCGGTGTGGCCGACTTCTTCCGGCTCGGCAAGCCCATGATCGCGGCCGTCAACGGGCTCGCCCGCGGGGGCGGGTTCGAGCTCGCGCTGATGACGGATCTCATCATCGCCGCCGACCACGCCGAGTTCGCCCTGCCCGACCCCCGCGGTGCGGTGCCGTTGCCCGAGCGGCTCTCCGAAGAGGCTGTGCACGGACTGTGCCGCACCGGACGGCTCACCGCGGGCGCCGCCGCGCGCTGCGGGATCGTGCACCGGGTCGTCGTGGCGGGCACCGAACTCGCGGCGGCGGTGGACCTCGCGCGCTCGCTCGGCAGCGCGCCCGGCGCGGCCGCGGCCGTGAAGGAGATCGGCCTCGGCGCGCACCGCGGCGAGACCTGGTTCGGCTAGTTCTCCTTGGCCGTCACGCTGAACCGCCGCAACGCCGAGGCCGGGTTCGTGGTGCGGACGTGTTCCACACGGCCGGCCGAGATCCCGCCAGGGCCACTCCCGGCGTTGACCCAGCGACGCGGTCACGACGCCCATCGGGTCGACGACGAGGCTCGACCCGATCCCATCGGCGTGATCTGCCCCGCCGCGGCGACGGAGACGGTGTTCTCGATCGCCCGCGCCTTCACGAGCGTCGTCCAGTGCTACTCCTTCAGTGGCCCCGGTACTCACTCCGCCGGCAGCGCCACGACCTGCGCGCGGCCGTCCGCGAGCCGGCCGGTCACCTCGGGGAAGCGCAGGTCGTAGCACGTCTGCAGATCGAACGTCAGCCCCGCGGCCTTGACGTGGCCGGCTCCGTGATCTCCCCGGCGAGCACGAAAGCGGACTCGCGGGAGCGTGTTGAAGATCCGCCCGCCCTCGGGCAAGGCTTCGTTCATCTCGGCGACAACGGTGCTCCCGCGGTGGGCTGCGACCTCGCGCAGGCCGGTCACGAAGGCGCCGTCGAGGCCCTCGGCCGAGGCGACGAAGCGCTCGTCCATCGCCGGTACGGTGAACATCGAGTACTCGGGCAGCACCACGACCTCAGCACCGCGGTCCGCCGCCGCACCGGCGAGCCGCGCGACTTCCGCCAGGTTGCCCGGTTTGTCGGCGATGGGCGCGAACTGCGCGACGGCGACGTGCCCTATGACGAGTGTCCTTTCGAGAGCGACGGCGACCGTCGCTGTGCTGTGTACTCGGCGTATACATGGCGGATTCCATGCGGTCCAGGGGTGCAGGCTCGCCAGCGCGCGGGCGCGGGACGAGGGGAGGCGCATGACCACCGCCGCACGGGGCCGGTCCCGGTCGAGGGTGGCGGACCGGCTCGGGATCGGGTGTACGCCTGGCTGCGCGACGGGATCATCTCGGGCGAGCTGGAAGGCGGACGTTTTCTCGACGAGCTGTGGGTCTCCGGGGTGGTCGGCGTGTCGCGGACGCCGGTGCGCGAGGCGTTCCACCGGCTCGAGGCCGAGCGGTTCATCAGCCTCCTGCCGCGCAAGGGCGCACAGGTCCGCGCGGTGACCGCGCGCGAGCTGGAAGAGGCGTACCAGAGCCGCCGGCTCATCGAAGGCCACGCGATCACCGAGGTCTGCGCCGCGGGCGCGGGTGCCCCCGCCGAACTGGCCGTGCTGATCGAGGACATGGCCCGCGCGGGCGCGGAACGCGACTGGTTCGCCGCCTCCGGCCTCGACCGCCGGTTCCACCGCGCGATCGTGAGCGCCGCCGGCAACACCGTGCTCACGGAGCTGTACGACATACTCCGCTCGCGTCAGCAGCGCGTCGCCGTGCGGGCGCTGGAGGCGCGGCCGGAACGGCTGTCGATCATCGACGCGGAGCACCGGCAGCTCGTGGCGGCGCTCGCCGCGGGGGACGCGGAAACGGCGCTGCGGATCCTGAATCAGCACCTGCGGCCGGTTTCCGAGGTGGTCTCGGCCCTTGACCGCGCCTGAACGGGCGTGAGCGGCGCCGCCCCGCGGGCGCTGATGATAGGAAGGTCGGGTGACCGAACCGAACTCGATCGACGCCGCCGCTGACGAGGCCGTCACGCTCACCAGCGACCTCATCCGCATCGACACCACCAACACCGGAGACCCCGACACCCTGATCGGCGAACGCGCCGCCGCCGAGTACGTCGCGGAGCAGCTCACCGACGCCGGCTACGAGATCACCTACGTCGAGTCCGGTGGCGCGGACCGGCACAACGTCATCGTCCGGCTCGCCGGCGCCGACCCGTCCCGCGGGGCTCTGTTGATCCACGGGCACCTCGACGTGGTGCCGGCGGACCCGGCCGAGTGGTCGGTGCACCCGTTCTCCGGCGCCGTGCAGGACGGCTACGTGTGGGGCCGCGGCGCGGTGGACATGAAGGGCATGGTCGGCATGACGCTGGCACTGGCCCGCCACTACAAGATCCACGGCATCGTGCCCCCGCGCGACATCGTGTTCGCCTTCCTCGCCGACGAGGAGGCCGGCGGCAAGTACGGCGCGCAGTGGCTGGTGGAGAACCGGCCGGAGCTGTTCGAGGGCGTCACCGAGGCGATCAGCGAGGTCGGCGGGTTCTCGATCACGCTCAAGGACGACGTGCGAGCATACGTGGTCGAGACGGCCGAGAAGGGCATCCGCTGGATGAAGCTGCGCGTGCGCGGCACGGCGGGCCACGGCTCGATGATCCACCGCGACAACGCGGTCACCAAGCTCGCCGAGGCCGTCGCGAAGCTCGGCAGCCACCAGTTCCCGCTCGTGCTCACCGACTCCGTACGCGAGTTCCTCGCCGGCGTCACCGAGATCACCGGCTGGGACTTCCCCGAGGACGATCTCGAGGGCTCGGTCGCCAAGCTGGGCAACATCTCGCGCATGATCGGTGCGACCTTGCGCGACACGGCGAACCCGACGATGCTCACCGCCGGCTACAAGTCGAACGTGATCCCGTCGGTCGCCGAGGCCGCGGTCGACTGTCGCATCCTGCCCGGGCGCATCGAGGCGTTCGACCGCGAGCTCGACGAGTTGCTCGGCCCGGACATCGAGAAGGAGTGGATGGAGCTCCCGCCGGTCGAGACCACGTTCGACGGCGCGCTCGTCGACGCGATGACGGCCGCGGTACTCGCCGAGGACCCGGGCGCGCGCACGCTGCCGTACATGCTTTCCGGCGGCACCGACGCGAAGTCCTTCCAGCAGCTCGGGATCCGCAACTTCGGCTTCGCGCCGTTGAAGCTGCCGGCGGACCTCGACTTCTCCGCGCTCTTCCACGGGGTGGACGAGCGGGTGCCGGTGGACGCGCTGAAGTTCGGCACGCGCGTGCTCGACCGGTTCGTGCGGTCGTCCTGATCGCCGGGGCTCGCCGAGTTACCCGGGTTCACGCTCGCTGACGGGACACCCCCTGCACCTGGTGCGCTGAGGTGACCCGTCGGCCGGCGTGACCGTGGTGCTCCTGCACGGCGCCGCGCTCGACCGGCGCAGCTGGGGCCGGATCGCCCCGGTGCTCCCGGAGGCGGTGGACGAGCCGCTGTCGGTCGTGGGCTACGACCACCGCGGTCACGGCAAGTCCGGCCGCGCCGGCCGCGGCACGGCGACCATGGCCCAGCTGGGCGACGACCTCGCCGAAGTACTGGAACCCGCCGTGCCCGAAGGCCGGGTGGTGCTGGTGGGCCACGACATGGGCGGGCTCGCGATCATGTCGCTCACGCAGCGCCACCCCCGGCTGTTCGCCGCGCGCGTGGCGGGGCTCGTGCTGCTCGCGACGTCGTCCGGGCGGCTCGCGACGGAGGCTTCGGCGGCGTGGCCGGGCGCGCTCGGGATGCTGGCGCAGGACCTGGAACTGGTGCTGGGCGCCAAGCTGTTCGGCCTGGTGCGCGAGCACACGAGCCGCGCGGCGAGCGCGGGGCTGCGCGGTGGCTCTTCGGCGACGACCCGGATCCGGAGCTCGTGGAGCTGACCGTGACGATGATCGGGCGCAACTGGCCGCACACCGTCGCGGCGCTCGACGCATACGCGCGAGAAGCCGCGTTGGCGCGCGTGGGTGCCTTGCCGGGTCACGGCGATCGTGGGAGAGCGGGACCGGATCGTCGCGGCCACGGACGTCGAGCACCTCGTCGGGGCCCTCGAACACGGGACGGCCGTGGTGCTGCCGGGCGTCGGGCACGTCGTGCCGCAGGCGGCCGCCGCCCAGGTCGTGCCGCGGATCGTGGCGCCGGTAGGCGCGGCGTACCGACAATATCGAAGTTCTTGACAACTTCGTTTTTCGGAAGCACGATGGGCGCATGTTTCCCGTTGCGGTGATCGAGGACGCGGCCGCGGCCGAGGTGTCGCTGGATCCGGTCCGCGCCCGGCTGCTGGCCGAGCTGGCGGAGCCGGCGTCGGCGACCATGCTCGCGGCACGCGTCGACCTGCCCCGGCAGAAGGTCAACTACCACCTGCGCGCGCTGGAGAAGCACGGGCTGGTGGAGCTGGTTGAGGAGCGGCGCAAGGGCAACGTCACCGAGCGCATGATGCGCGCGACCGCGGCGTCGTACGTGATCTCGCCTTCCGCGCTGTCGGCGGTGCAGCCGGACCCGGCACAGTCGCCCGACCGGCTGTCGGCGCGCTGGCTGCTCGCCGTGGCCGGCCGGCTGGTGCGCGACGTCGGGATCCTGATCACGGGCGCCGCCAAGGCGCGCAAGCGCGTCGCGACGTTCGCGCTCGACGGACAGGTGCGCTTCGCTTCGGCGGCGGACCGGGCCGCGTTCGCCGAGGAGCTCGCGGTGGCCGTGACGACCTTGGTGGGGAAGTACCACGACGAGGGAGCGGAGAACGGGCGCGCGCACCGCGTGATCGTGGCCGTGCACCCGAGCGTGCCGGACGAGGAGGCCTGAGGTGGCGGAGTTCATCGGGAAAGAGTTCGAACTCCCCGGGTCGGCCGAGGTGGCCGCCACCCCGGAGCAGGTCTGGGCGGCGATCGCGACCGGGCCGGGCATCGACTCGTGGTACATGGGCCGCAACGAGGTCGAAGGTGGTCTCGGCGGGGTCGTTCGCGGCTCGTTCGCGGGCTACGAGCCGGACATGGCGATCACGGCGTGGGACCCGCTGGAGCGGCTCGCCTACGGCACGGAGACCGAGCCCGACGGGCGCCGGATCGCCTACGAGTTCCTGATCGAGGGCCGCGACGGCGGCAGCTCGGTCGTCCGCTGCGTCACCAGCGGGTTCCTGCCCGGCGACGGCTGGGAGGACGAGTTCGAGGCGATGGCCGCCGGCGGCGCACTGTTCTTCCGCAACCTCGCCGAGTACGTCACCTACTTCGCCGGCCGCACGGCCACACCGGTCACGGTGTTCGGCCCGCCCGTGTCCGACTGGGACCGGCTGTGGGCGGCGCTCGGCGCAGAACTGGGGCTGCCGCGCCGGCCCGAGGAGGGCGACCGCGTGCGCGTCGAGCTGGCGGGCCGGGCGGTCGAGGGCGTCGTCTACGCCGCGAACCCGCAGACGGTGGGCGTGCGCACGGCCGACGCGCTGTACTGCTTCCTGCACGGCTTCCACGGTCCGCTCGTCGCCTGCCACCACGTGTTCTCCACCGACGGCGGCGACGAGCAGAGCTGGCAGGAGTGGCTGGGTCGGCTCACCGCCTGAGGCCGGCCCGCGCTCGGCAGGTCGGTAGGTTCGTCACCATGGTGATTCGCGCGGTGGTGTTCGACATCGGTGACGTCCTGGAGATCGCGCCCGACCTCGGCGTCGACCGGCGGTGGGAGGCCCGGCTCGGTCTCGCGGAGGGTGAGATCGTCCGGCGGCTGGCCGACGTCTGGGCAGCCGGCGCCGTCGGCGCGATCACCGAGGAAAACGTGCGGGACACGATCAGCGACAGACTCGGTCTCGGCCAAGGGCAAGCCGACGCGATCATGGCGGACATCTGGGAGCAGTACCTCGGCACCGGCAACACCGACCTGATCGACTACGCCCGCGGGCTGCGGCCGCGCTGTCGAACCGGCATCTTGAGCAACAGCTTCGTCGGCGCCAGGGAACGGGAACAAGCCGCCTACGGTTTCGAGGACCTGGTGGACGACATCGTCTACTCGCACGAGGTCGGGATGAGCAAGCCGGATCCGGAGATCTACCGGCTGAGCTGTGCGCGGCTCGGCGTAACCCCCGAGGAACTGATCTTCCTCGACGATGTCGAACCCAACGTCGCCGCCGCCTGCGCCCTCGGTATCCACGGAATCCACTACCGCGACAACGCCCAGGCGATCACCGAGATCGAAGGGCTGCTGGCGTCCGCGGGCGCGTGAACGAGCGCGGCCACCGTGCCGGCCACGGACCCACAGCACCGCGCGACGGCATCCGTGGCGTTGCCGGGATCGTGCGTCAGATCCGGGCAACCCACGCACGCGGCTGAACCCGGGCTCGGTCAGGTGGCGAGCCCGGGCAGGCGGTCGGCGGCGGTGCGCTTGCGCCGCAACCAGACCCGCCGGGTGCCGTCGGCGTAGAGCCGCACGGTGCGCAGCTCCCAGCCGGCGAACTCGGCGTGGATCGAGAGCTGGATCGCCGCCGCGCGCCGGGACACACCCGGGGGCAGGCGCAGGCGGCGGTACTCCCAATCCCCTTCGACCACCGCCTCGTCGACCGTCGTCATGGCTGGATCACCTGGGTCCCTTCTCCTGCGGCCGAGCCGACGAGCACTCGGCCGCTCCGGTCGTCGACGCTCACCGAGTTCGGCTGGCGCACGGTCGGGAATCGGTACTTCTCGACGGGTTCCCCGCCGCGGACGTCGAAGCCCACCACCTGGTTCTGCCCCGTGAGGGTGACCCACGCGAGGTTGCGCTGGTGGTCGTAGGCGATGCCGTAGATCCCGCCCGGCACCGGGTAGCGCTGGCGCAGGATCAGCGGGCCGACGGAGAACGCGAGGAGCGCACCCGCGCGGGCGTCGGTGACGAGCACGCGCCCGTAGGAGTCACTGGTGGCGTTGGCGGCGCCGTCGCCGGCGCGCAGGCCCTCGCCCATCGTCCCCGCGTTCACGTCGACGCTGAACACCGCGGTGCGCAGGCGGTCGAGCACGACCACGCCCTGTCCGGTGTCCACGACGTCGTCGGCGCTGTAGAGCTGGCCGGTGATGGTCTTGGTGACCGCGCCACCGGCCAGGACCTCCACGGCCTTGCGGTCGCGCACGGCCACGAGCGTGTCCGGACCGTCGGCCACGCCGTCGGCCGGCTGGCCCGCCACCTGCTGCGTGGTCAGCTGACCGCCGGGCAGCGCGATCTTCGCGAGCTCTCCCTTGGCCGGGATGCTCGCGATCGCCTGGCCGCCGGACGTCGTCAGCGATTCGGGCGGCCCGGGCAGGGGCACGGTGACCTTGGGGGTGCTCAGGGAGTCGAGGTCGTAGACGAGCACCGACGGCGGCTGCGTGACCGCGACCGCGAGCGTGCGGGTCTTCTCGTCGGTCGCCATCGCCGACACCGCCGGCGTGGCGAGCACCTGGCCCGCGGGCTTGACCGTCACGGCGGGGGAGACCGCCGGCTTCACGGCCACCGGGTTCGCCACCACCTGCAGAGAATCCGTGTCGTCCTGGCCCGAAGCCGAGCATGCCGAGAGCGCGAGGGCACCGACCAGCGGAATCGCGATCCGCGACGCGGCGGTGAGCCGACGCACCTTGAAGCCTCCAGCTGTCCCTCGGCGAGGTGTCCTCACCAGCATCCCCCAGGATTCCCGTGCCGTCACGTCTGCGTCACCCAACAGACACCTGCGCCTCATTTCGGTCCCCGCTCGGGATAGCCGACGTCGACGCAGCTCACGTCGTCGAGCGCGCTGCGGATCGCGGGCGGGAGAGTCAGCTCCTCCGCGGCCAGCGAACCCGTCAGCTGGCCGGTGTCGCGGGCGCCGACGACCGGCGCCACGACTCCAGGCCGGTCGCGCACCCAGGCCAGCGCGACGACCAGCGGCGAGGTGCCGAGCCCGTCGGCGGCCGTGGCCACGGCCTGCACGATCCGCGCCGCGCGGTCTGTGCGGTGGTGCTCCACGTACCCGGCGAACTCGCTGGACGCGCCGCGCGAGTCGGCGGGTGTGCCCGTGCGGTACTTCCCGGTCAGCACGCCGCGGCCGAGCGGCGCCCAGGGCAGCAGCCCGATGCCATGGTGCAGTGCGGCGGGCGCGGCTTCGCGGTCGACGCCGCGCTCCAGCAGCGAGTACTCGTACTGGCAGGACACGATCGGCGCCGCGGCGCTCGCGTGCGACGCGGCCGTGGCGAGCTGCCAGCCCGCGTAGTTGGAGACGCCGACGTAGCGGACCTTCCCGCTGGTCACCGCGTAGTCCAGGGCCGAGAGGGTCTCCTCGATCGGCACTCCGGCGTCCCACGCGTGCAGCTGCCACAGGTCGAGGTGGTCGGTGCCGAGCCGGCGCAGCGAGCCGTCGAGCGCGCTCAGCAGCGCGCCCCGGGAAGCTCCGCCGCCGAAGGGACCGTCGGTGCGCCGCGCGACGGCCTTCGTGGCCACCACCACGTCGTCGCGGGGCACGAGGTCGCCCAGCAGGCTCCCGAGCACGCGCTCGGCCTCGCCCTCGGCGTAGATGTCCGCGGTGTCCACGAGGGTGCCGCCGGCGTCGACGAACGCGACGAGCTGGCTGGCCGCCTCCTCGGCGTCGGTGTCGCCGCCCCACGTCATCGTGCCGAGCGCCAGGCGCGAGACCCGCAGTCCCGACCGGCCGAGCTGTCGCTTTTCCACGACGACCGAGCCTAGCCGTCGGCCCGGCCCGTACTTGACCAAGGTGACGCCGTGTCGCGACCGGTCACCCCGTCGGTGCACCCAGGGCACGGCGCGAGTCGTGCTCTCGGTACGTTTCCCGCCGTGCGAATCGGACTCAACCTCGGTTACTGGGGCACCGGGGACAACTCCGCGAACCTCGCCTTGGCCAGGAGAGCGGACGAACTCGGGTATTCGGTGGTGTGGGCGGCCGAGGCCTACGGCTCGGACGCCGTGACGATGCTCACCTGGATCGCCGCCCGGACCGAACGGATCGACGTCGGCAGCGCCGTGCTGCAGATCCCCGCGCGGACACCGGCGATGACGGGCATGACCGCCGCCACGCTCGACACGCTCTCGGGCGGCCGCTTCCGGCTCGGCCTGGGTGTCTCGGGCCCGCAGGTGTCGGAGGGCTGGCACGGCGTGCGGTTCGCCGACCCGGTGGGCCGCACTCGCGAGTACGTGGAGATCGTGCGCGCCGTGCAGTCCCGGCGCCGCGTGCGGTTCAGCGGGGAGCACTTCGAGCTGCCGCTGCCCGACGGGCCCGGGCTCGCACTGGGCCTGACCTTCCGGCCCGAGCGCAAGCAGGTGCCGGTGTACCTCGCCGCGATCGGGCCGAGGAACCTTGCATTGACGGGTGAGCTCGCCGACGGCTGGCTGCCGGTGTTCTTCTCGCCCGAGCACGCCGGTGAGCAGCTGGCCCACATCCGAGCCGGCGCCGAGGCGGCCGGGCGTTCGCTCGACGGGTTCGACATCGCCCCGTCGGTGCCGCTCGTGGTCGGTGACGACTGGCGCGAGTGTGCCGACGCCGTGCGCGCCCACGCCGCGCTTTACGTTGGCGGGATGGGCAGCCGGAAGCAGAACTTCTACAACCGCCTCGCCGTGCGGATGGGGTTCGAGGCCGAGGCGGCCGAGGTGCAGAAGAAATACCTCGCTCGTGACTACGAGGGGGCTCAGGCGGCCTTGCCGCTGGAGTTCCTCGACGCGACGTCGCTGCTCGGCCCGCGGGAGCGGATCGCCGAGCGCATGGCGGAGTTCGCGAAGGCGGGCGTGACGACGTTGTCCGTGACTCCGTACGGGGAGTCCGCGGGATTCGAGGCGGCTCTGCGGACCGCTGTGGAAGCGATCGAGCTGGCGGGAGTGGCCTGATGGGGTGGTTCGAAGCACTGGTGCTGGGGCTGGTGCAGGGGCTCACGGAGTTCCTGCCCATCTCCTCCAGCGCGCACCTGCGGATCGTGGCCGCGCTCGTCGGCTGGGACGATCCGGGCGCGGCGTTCACGGCCGTGACGCAGATCGGTACCGAGCTCGCGGTGATCCTGTACTTCGGCAAGAAGATCGGCCGCATCCTGCAGGCGTGGTTCTTCTCGCTCTACCGCCGCAGCTGGCGCCAAGACCCCGACGCGCGGCTGGGCTGGCTGATCATCGTCGGCTCGATCCCCATCGTCGTGCTCGGCCTGCTGCTGCAGGACCAGATCGACGAGGCCTTCCGCGACCTGCGCATCACCGCGTCCACGCTGATCGTGTTCGGCGTGATCCTGCTCATCGCCGACCGCGTGGGCTCGCAGCGGCGCACGCTCGACCACCTCACCGTGCCGCACGGCCTCGGCTTCGGCTTCGCGCAGGCCCTGGCGCTGATCCCGGGCGTCTCGCGCTCCGGCGGCACCACCAGCGCCGGCCTGCTCATGGGCTACACCCGCGCCGACGCCGCGGAGTACTCGTTCCTGCTGGCCCTGCCGGCCGTGTTCGGCTCGGGCCTCTACAAGCTCACCGACATCGGCAAGAACGGCGAGACCGCCCAGTGGGGGCCCACGATCCTGGCCACGCTGGTGGCCTTCGGCGTCGGGTACGTGGTGATCGCGTGGCTGATGTCCTACATCAAGCGCAAGAGCTTCGTGCCGTTCGTGATCTACCGGATCGTGCTCGGCCTGCTGCTGTTCGGGCTGATCATCGGCGGGGTGCTCGACCCCAACGCTGGGCCGGTGGGCAGCTGAGGCCGCTCGTCAATCGTCTGGCGGTAGTGGCTGATCAAGCTGTCGCCGGCCGCTGCCCGAGTGTTCATGAGTGGTAAGGCACCGAAGGCCTCGAAGGGACCGGGTGTATGCGCGAAGACGTCGAGTGACGCGTAGCTGCGCGCGAGCCCGTCGCCGACGCACCCTCCAGGAGCGTCGCCGCCGCCACCCGTACTGCGCGCCGCCCGGCACGCGGGCGCTTGGCCGGCAATACGCGTCGACGTCCGTCTCGTGCACCGCGACGATCGGCACCCGCCGCTTCAGGGCCGCCCGCACGGCGTGCGCGCCGAGCAGCAACGGGCTCGACAGATACACGACGCCGGGCCATGCGTGGCGATGGCGCGGCCCGCCACGCCGGTCGGCCGCGCCATGCGCACGTCCGGGTAACCCGGCCACGGCAGCGCGGGCGCCGGACCACCGGCAAGTCCCCGCTCTCCGCCGAGGTTCGCGCCCGACGCCGAGGACCCGCACGAAGGTCCCCCGCTCTGCGTGGACGTCATTCGGCTGATCCGAACCGATGTAACCCACCTCACATCCCCGCATCGCCGGCTCAAAGGCGATCACCCACGCCTCGGCGGAGTCGAGCCCAAAGACCCAGCTAGGGTTGCGGTTGTGAGTACGGTCATCTTGCTGCGGCACGGGAAGTCCACCGCGAACGGGTCCGGCGTCCTGGCGGGGCGCACGCCGAAGGTCGGTCTCGACGACACCGGCCGCGCACAGGCCGAGAAGCTGGTGGAGCGGCTGGCCGGCGTGCCGGTCGCCGAGCTGGTGGTGTCGCCGATGCTGCGTTGCAAGCAGACGGTGACGCCGCTGGTGGCCGCGCTGGGGCTGGACAAGACGGTGGAGCCGCGCCTGTCCGAAGTGGACTACGGCGAGTGGACCGGTCGCGAGCTGAAGACGCTGGTCAAGGAGCCGTTGTGGCGGGTGGTCCAGTCCCACCCCTCGGCGGCCGTGTTCCCCGGCGGTGAGGGCCTGGCCGCGATGCAGGCCCGCGCGGTGGCCGCGATCCGCGCGCACGACGCCCGCATCGCCGCCGAGCACGGCGACCACGCCGTGTGGATCGCCTGCAGCCACGGCGACGTGATCAAGGCTGTGCTGGCCGACGCCCTGGGCCAGCACCTCGACGCGTTCCAGCGCATCGTGGTCGACCCGGCGTCGGTGTCGGTGGTCCGCTACACCGAGACGCGGCCGTTCGTGCTGCGCGTGAACGAGAACGGCGGCGACCTCAAGGGCATCGTGCCCCGGCCGCCGAAGAAGAAAACCGGCCGCGGCAAGAAGGCGGGCGACAGCGACGCGGTGGTCGGGGGCAGCACCGGGCGCTGAGCCCGGCGGACACGCCCTCGGCGAAAAGCGGCTCGACCAGGGCCGGGAAACCCGTAGGGTGGGCGGGATCAGCGCGGGAAAGCACGTGAAGAACCAGGAGCACAACCCGATGATTTCGCCGGACAACCCGTTCGCCACCCCGAGTGAGCTGCCCTACGCCTTGCCGCCGTTCGACCAGATCAAGGTCGAGCACTACCGGCCCGCGTTCGAAGAGGGCCTGACCGCCCACGCCGCGGAAATCCACGAGATCGCGTCGAATCCGGCGGAGCCGACGTTCGAGAACACGATCGCCGCGCTGGAGCGGGCGGGGGAGCTGCTGGAGCGGGCGTCCGGCACGTTCTTCAACGTCTCCGGTTCCGACTCGACCGACGAGATCCAGGAGATCCAGGCCGAGCTGGCCCCGAAGCTGGCCGCGCACTCCGACGCGATCCACCTGAACCCGCGGCTGTTCGCGCGGATCAGCGCGCTGTACGAACGCCGCGAGAGCCTCGGCCTCGACCCCGAGTCGCTGCGCCTGCTGGAGCGCCGCCACACCGACTTCAGCCGCGCCGGTGCCGGGCTGCCCGAGACTGAACAGGAGAAGCTGCGCAAGCTCAACGAGCAGCTCTCGACCCTGCAGACGAAGTTCCAGCAGAACCTGCTGCGCGACACCAACGAGCTCGCCGTGGTCCTCGACGACGTCGCCGACCTGGCCGGCCTCGACGAGGGCGCGATCGCCACCGCCGCCGAGGCGGCCGCTGCTCGCGGCGAAGAGGGCAAGTTCGTCCTGAACCTCACGCTGCCGACCGCGCAGGCCGCCCTGGAGTCGCTGGAGAACCGCGAGGTGCGCGAGCGCGTCTTCACGGCCTCGGTCTCGCGGGGCAACCGGGGCAACGAGTACGACAACAACTCCGTCGCCGCCGAGATCGTCCGGCTGCGCGCCGAACGTGCGGCGCTGCTGGGCTACCCGGACCACGCTTCGTACGTGATCTCCGACGAGACGGCCAAGACCGCCGACGCGGCCTCGGGCCTGCTGGAGCGGCTGGCGCCCGTCGCCGTGGCCAATGCCCGCGCCGAGGCGGCCGAGCTGCAGCGGCACCTCGAGGCGGACGTCCCCGGTGCGACGCTGAAGCCGTGGGACTGGGCGTTCTACGCCGAGAAGGTGCGCCGCGAGCGCTACGAGGTGGACACCGCGGCGTTGCGCCCGTACTTCGAGCTCAACCGTGTGCTGACCGACGGCGTGTTCTTCGCCGCGAACCGCCTGTACGGCCTGACCTTCACCGAGCGCGACGACCTGCCGAAGTACCACCCGGAGGTGCGGACCTTCGAGGTCTTCGACGCCGACGACAGCGGCATGGGCCTGTTCCTCGTGGATTACTACACCCGTGACTCCAAGCGCGGCGGCGCGTGGATGAACAACTTCGTGAGCCAGTCGGACCTGCTCGGGCGGAAGTCCGTGGTGGTCAACGTGCTCAACGTAGCGAAGCCGCCGGCGGGGGAGCCGACCCTGCTGACGCTCGACGAGGTGACCACCGTGTTCCACGAGTTCGGCCACGCGTTGCATGGGCTGCTTTCCGGTGTCGTGTACCCGACGTTCTCCGGCCCGAACGTGCCGCGGGACTTCGTGGAGTACCCGTCGCAGGTCAACGAGATGTGGATGCTGTGGCCCGAGGTACTGGCCAACTACGCCAAGCACCACGTCACGGGGGAGCCGCTGCCCGCCGAACAGGTCGCGAAGCTGGAAGCCGCGCAGCAGTACGGCGAGGGTTTCAAGACGACCGAGTACCTCGCCGCGTCGCTGCTCGACCTCGCCTGGCACCGCCTCGGCGTGGACGACCGCGTCGACGACGTGCAGCGGTTCGAGGCCGACGCGCTGGAGAAGGCCGGCGTGGCCCTGGAAAGCGTCCCGCCGCGCTACCGCACCACGTACTTCAACCACGTCTTCGGCGGCGGCTACAGCGCGGGCTACTACTCCTACATCTGGAGCGAGGTCCTCGACGCCGACACTGTGCAGTGGTTCCGTGAGAACGGTGGCCTCAAGCGGGAGAACGGCGACCACTTCCGCTCGACACTGCTGGGCCGCGGGGGGAGCGTGGACCCGATGGAGGCGTTCGCGAACTTCCGCGGTCGCCAGCCGGAGATCCAGCCGCTGCTGGAGCGCCGGGGTCTCGCGGGGGCCTGATCGTTCTTCGGGTGGGGCCGGCCGTCCTCGGTCGGCCCCACTGCTGTCTCTTGTGGACTGTATAACGACCTATACGGCCGGGCATCAGGCTGACGACTATCACTCAAGAGGGAACAAGATCGGGCTGAGGAGGTGCTGGCGCCGGCCGGGGGCGGGCTCGTGACGCAGCCGGGGGAGGAGTACCTCGCGGAGATCGCTGATCAAGTCGGCGAGCTCTTCGCGGCTCAGCCAGATCGAGTGCTGGCGGTAACCCACCAGGTCCTCGACCGGGTTCGCGCCGGCCCGGTCCAGGTACGCGGTGAACTCGGCGATCAACGTCGTCATCGCGGTCGCGAACACCTTGCGGTGGTCGTCGAGCGTCGCCGAGGCTGCCGCGTCCGCGTCGACCACCGCGCGGTCCCGCCGCAGCCGGTAGCTGCGCTCGACGGCGCCGCGGACGCGTTGTTCCTCGGCCACTTCGAGGATGCCGGCTTCGGCGAGCAGGCCGACGTGGCGGTACAGGGTCGCCTTCGACACGTCGTGGATCCGCTCGGCCAGTTCAGTGGTGGTCATGGGCCGCCCGCCGGAGAGCGCGTGCACCACGCGCAGCCGCACCGGGTGCACCAGGAGTTCCAGATTGTCCACGCCGTTATGTTCGCACATTTGCTACCGTTCGCAATATTGAGAACGGTGGGCCGCTGGGGGCCCATGACGGGAGGTTCGGGGATGACGGTCGACGCGGCACCACTGGGCGAGCACTACGACGTCGCGGGGCGCCGGCTGCTGCTGCACCGCTCCGGTGCCGGTGGCCCGGCGGTGGTGTTCCTGCCCGGCGCAGGCCTGATGGCGTACGACTTCCTGAACGTGCAGCGGCGCATCGCGGAGTTCACCACGAGCGTCGTGTACGACCGGGCCGGCACGGGCTGGAGCGACGCGGACGAACTGCCGCGCACGCCGGACGAGGTCGCGGACGAGCTGCGGGCCCTGCTGGCGGCCGCGGGCGTACCCGGTCCATACGTGCTGGCCGGGCATTCGCTCGGGGCGCTGTACGCCCGCCGCTACGCGCAGCGCTTCCCCGGGGACCTCGCCGGCTTGGTGTTCCTCGACCCAGGCCACGAGGACATCCTGCAGTTCCTGCCGAAGGAGGCCGCCGAGCTGAACGAGAGCCTCAAACCCGACCCGGCCGCCCTGCCTGAGCCGACTCCGGCGCAGCTGGACGCTTCGCGCGACGCATTGCTGGGCCTGTACGCGAACTGGCCCGACAGTGTCCGGGACGCGTTGGCGGACAAGCACCTCAGGGAATGGCGCACGGCGATCCTGGAGACGCAGAACTTCGAAACCGAGGTGTACGACCAGGTCAGAGCCGGGGGCGGGCTGCCGGACGTACCACTGGTGGTGCTGAGTGCACTCGGGGCCAACCCGTACTGGGCGCAGTTCGCCTCTCCCGAGCTGATGGGGTCGATGCTCGCGGGAATCAAGGCCCTGCACGCGTCGATCGCCGCCTCGGTGCCGCGCCGAGGTGAGCACCGCGTACTCGACGGTGCGGCCCACCAGACGATGCACGTCGAGCACGAGGACGCTGTCGTGGAGGCCATCCGCTCAGTCCTCTGAGGACGATCCGCGCGGAAGATCACCTCGATCGCCGCCGATTCCTTGAGGCTCGGTGCGAGGTCTCACTCTTCGACGGTGCGGCTCGACCCGAGCCGGCCGGATTCGGCAAGCCGAGAAGAGAGCTGATCGCCGTGAGTGTTCCCACCACCATGCGCGCCCTGGAGCAGACCTCGCTCGAGGGGCCGCGAGACCTGCGGTTGATCACCGACGCGCCGGTACCGGCTCCCGGCCGGGGTGAAGTGCTGATCAGGGTCCGGGCCGCCGGAATCAACTTCGCCGACCTCTCGCAGGCCCGTGGGGTGTTCGGAGGCGGCCCGCGGCCGCCCTACCTGGCGGGTTTCGAGGCCGTGGGCGAAGTGGTCGCGCTGGGCGCGCAGGTCAATGACCCGGGCCTGGGAACCGCGGTCGTCGGCGTCGGGTCCGGGGCGTTCGCCGAGTACGCGGTGCTGCCCGCGGCCGCGGCGATGCCCGTGCCGGCCGGCTGGACAGCCGAGCAGGCGCTGGGTCTGGTCGTGAACCGCGCGGCCGCGCTCGCCGCGCTCAACCCGCTGGGCCGGCTGACCCCGGGGGAAACGGTGGTGGTCCACGCCGCCGCCGGCGCGACCGGCCAGGCCGCGGTGCGGATGGCCAAACATTACGGCGCGACGGTCATCGCCGCCGCGTCCCCGGCCAAGCACGAAACCGTGCGGGCGCTCGGCGCCGATCACGTCCTGGACTCCCTGGACGCCGATCTCGCCGCCGAAGTCCGGCGGCTGACCGGTGGTGCCGGTGCGGATCTGGTGCTGGAGTCGGCCGGCGGAGCCGCCTTCGCGGCCGCGCTGGCCTCGGCCAAGCCGGTCACCGGCCGGGTCGTCGTCTACGGCCTGGCGGGCGGCGAAGCCGCGATCACCAACTGGGACCTGGTGTACCGCCACCAGGTCCACGTCATCGGTCTCAACCTCGGGACGCTGAGCCAGGCGGCGCCGCGGGTCTTCGGTGAGGTCATGAGCGAGCTGTCGGTCCTCGTCGCCGCCGGTGTCCTCCCGCCCGAGCGCCCGGTCGTCCACGACTTGGCCGACGGCCCGGAAGCCCTCGCCGCGCTGGAGTCGAGGGGGACCGTCGGCAAGCTCGCTCTGCTGCCCTGACACCGCGCTGACCTGCGGTTCGATTCCTTCCCGCCGCTTACGGGGTCATAGTGGGCGACGGTCCCGATCCGCGGGATCGGTAAGGACGAGGAGCAGGGCATGGTCACCAGCCAATCCACGGCCAACCTCGGGCCGCGACCCGGACTCCCCGCATGACGACCCAAGTTCGGAAGCCGGCGGATCGAGACCGGTTCGCCGCCGAAACCGAGCCGTTCCGCCGGGAACTGCTGGCGCACTGCTACCGCATGGTCGGCTCGGCCCACGACGCCGAGGACCTGGTGCAGGAAACCTACCTGCGGGCCTGGCGGTCCTACGCCGGGTTCGAGGGCCGCGCGTCGATCCGGTCCTGGCTCTACAAGATCGCCACCAACGTCTGCCTGACCGCGGTGGAGCCGCGCAAGATCCGGATGCTGCCCTCGGGCCTCGGCGGTCCTCAGGACGGATCCGAACGCCCGGCCGACCCCGTCGCGCCAGGTGAGGTCTCATGGCTGCAACCGTGGCCGGACCGGTGGCGGGCCCCGGCCGACGACGACCCGGCCACGTCGGTGGTGTCGCGCGAATCGGTGCGCCTGGCGCTCATCGCGAGCCTGCAGCACCTGCCCGCGCGCCAGCGCGCGATCCTCATCCTACGCGAGGTACTCGCGTTCTCCGCCGCCGAAACCGCACAGCTGCTCGGTACCACCACGGCGGCAGTGAAGAGCGGACTGCAGCGGGCCCGCGCTCGGCTGGGGGAGCTGGAACCACAGCCGGAGCGGCTGCTCGACCCCGCCGACCCGCGGGCGCGGGCTCTGCTCGACGGTTACGTCGCGGCCTTCGAACGCTCGGATGCCCGTCTCCTGGAGCAGGTGCTGCGCACGGACGCGACGCTGGAGGCGACCCCCTTCCGCGAATGGCAGGCCGGGCTGGTGAACTGCCTGCGCATGCTCGCCACGGACGTGCTGGGCGAGCCGGGGGACTGGCGAATGCTCGCCACCACAGCGAACGGCCAGCCCGCCGCCGTCGAGTACCGCCGGGACGAAGCCGGCGTGTTCCGGGGGAGAGGCATCGTGGTGCTGGACGCGACCGCCACCGGGGTCTCTCGAGTCGTGGCGTTCCACGACGATGCTCTGGTCCGCCTGTTCGGCTTTCCCGAATCGCTCACAGACCGATCCTGACCGATCGCGCCAAGCCCGCTGTAGACGGCCACTTAAAAAATGTATAACGACCTATACGGTGGGCCACAGGACAAAAATCAGATCTCGTCCAAGTCCGTAGCTCACCACAAAAAACGCTAAAGACGGGAGAGGATCTCGACCACGGCGTCGTAGGTTTGTTCCACGTCAAGGCTTTCCGTGCCGACCACAGTGCACTTGGGACGTTGCCGCAGGTACGCGGCGAGGTGGTCGTGGACACGGTCGATCAGCTTCAGCCCGCCGGCCCGGGCGATGATCTCGTCGATGTCGCGGGCTGGTCCGCTGTCGCTGGAGCGGGACGAGTAGCGGTCGAACGCGTGGGGCTTCGCCGCCGTCAGCACGATCTCGACGTACGGGGCACCTGCGGCACGCGCGGCGGCCTCGAAGCCGGATACCTCTTTCAGGTGTGTCGCCAGCTGGGGCATCACGACGGAGAACCCGGACCGCAGATGGGTTTCCGCCATGGTGACGGCCAGGCGGCGCGCGACGGGCAGGGTGGCGAAGAAGTCGTCACGCCAGCCGCCGATGAGGGAGACGACGTGGTCGGTGTCGAGGTCGAGCACGCCGGGGTGGCGGTCGGCGTAGAGCCGGGCGACGGTGGACTTGCCGATGCCCGACGGGCCGTTGAGGTGGATGAGGCGAGGGCCGCCCCGGACGGATCCGGGGCGGCCCTCAGAAGAAGCACTTCTCAACTCAGATGAGGCCGAGCTTCTGCACCGCGTCGCGCTCCTCGACGAGCTCGCCGACGGTGGCGTCGATGCGGGCGCGGGAGAAGTCGTCGATCTCGAGGCCCTGCACGATCTCGTACTTGCCGTCCTTGGCGGTGACCGGGAAGGACGAGATGAGGCCTTCGGGGACGCCGTAGGAGCCGTCGGAGACGACCGCGGCGGAGGTCCAGTCGCCTTCGTCGGTGCCGTTGACCCAGGTGTAGACGTGGTCGATGGCGGCCGACGCGGCGGAGGCGGCGGAGGAGAGACCGCGGGCCTCGATGATGGCCGCGCCACGCTTGGCGACGGTGGGGATGAAGGTCTCTTCGACCCAGGTCTGGTCGTTGACGGCTTCGGCGAGGTTCTTGCCGCCGACGGTGCCGTGGGTGATCATCGGGTACTGAGTGGCCGAGTGGTTGCCCCAGATGGCCAGGCGCTTGATGTCCGAGACCGGAACGTCGAGCTTCTTCGACAGCTGCGCGAGGGCGCGGTTGTGGTCGAGGCGGGTCATCGCGGTGAAGCGGTCGGCCGGGACGTCGGGCGCGTGGGACTTGGCGATGAGGGCGTTGGTGTTGGCCGGGTTGCCCACCACGAGGACGCGGATGTCGTCGGCCGCGCCGGCGTTGATGGCTTCGCCTTGGGGCTTGAAAATGCCGCCGTTGGCCTCGAGCAGGTCGCCGCGCTCCATGCCCTTGGTGCGGGGGCGGGCGCCGACGAGCAGGGCGATGTTGGTGCCGGAGAACGCCTGCTTGGGGTCGTCGAAGATGTCGATCCCGGACAGGAGCGGGAAGGCGCCGTCGTCGAGCTCCATCGCGGTGCCCTCAGCCGCCTTGACCGCCTGCGGGATCTCGAGGAGCCGCAGCTTCACCGGGGTGTCCGGGCCGAGGAGCTGACCGGACGCGATGCGGAAGAGCAGCGCGTAGCCGATCTGGCCGGCCGCACCGGTGACGGTGACGTTGACAGGGGCTTGGGTCATAGCGGGTTCTCCAGCTTGAGACGACTTTGGCTAGTACCGCGACTCTAGTACTCGCGGGTGCGTTCGTTCGGGTGCGTCCAGTCACTCTCCGGCGGGTGTCGTGACGTTGGCGGCGAGGCGGCCCAGGAGTGTGGCCAGCGTCGCGATTTCGTGGTCGGTGAGGCCGGTGCGCATGCGGTTGTCGTGGGCGACGGCGGCTTCGGCGAGGCGGTGGAAGGTGGTCTCGCCGTACTCGGTGAGTTCGACGTGGTGGACCCGGCGGTTTTCGGGGTCGCGGGTGCGGGTGAGCAGGCCGGCGGTTTCCATGCCGTTGAGGTGGTGGGTGAGGGTGGCCCCTCGGATGCCGACGGCGTCGGCGAGCTCGCGTTGGCTGGTGTGGTGGTGGGTTTTGAGGGCGATGAGGATCTGCCAGACCGGTTGGGAGCCGCCGACGGCGGCGAGGGCCTGGTCGAAGGCTTGTCCCGCGGCTTTGGCGGTGCGGGCGAGGACGACGCCGATGGGGGCGGTGGTTGGTCGGGGCACGGGTGCACTGTAGCGGAGATTGATCGACGGCTAAGCGTTTGACATCTAACGATTAGAGTTCTAACGTCTGCCACGTCGAGCTGCTCCACTGACCACGGGAGGGATCATGGGCACCACCGAAGAGATCACCGACTTGGGGAAACGCTGGGTCGCGGCCGAGACGGCCGGGGACACCACGACGCTGGCGGGGATGACCACGGGTGACTTCACACTGGTCGGCCCGCTGGGTTTCGTGCTGAACCGCGACCAGTGGCTGCAGCGCTACGAAGGCGGCGGGCTGGTTACGCGCCGGCTGGACTGGCGCGACGTCGAGGTGCGCGAGCACGGTGACTCGGCGATCGCGGTGGGCGTGCACGAGCAGGAGGCGACGCACCGCGGCAACGCGGTGGACGGGCAGTTCCGGTCGACGCACGTGCTGGTGCGCGAGGACGGCCGGTGGTTGCTGGCGGGGATGCACCTGAGTCCGATCGGTGCGCCGCCGGCGTTCGCGCGCGGGGGTGCGTGATGGCCGAGCTGAACCACACGATCGTCTGGGCGCGGGACCGGGCCGCGTCGGCGGAGTTCCTCGCGGGTGTGCTGGGGTTGAGCGTGGGTGCGGAGACCGCGCCGTTCCTGCCGGTGGTGCTGGGCAACGGGGTGTCACTGGATTTTGCGCAGGTGGGCGAGTCGGACGCGGTCGCCGCGCAGCACTACGCGTTCCTGGTGAGCGACGCGGAGTTCGACGCTGCGCTCGAGCGCCTCACGGCGTCGGGGACAACGATCTACGCCGATCCGATGCACCGCACGAGGGGGATCAACGGGATGTTCGGCGGGCGCGGGTTCTACTTCGACGATCCGGACGGGCACAACATGGAGCTGCTCACGAAGGCTGGTTAGCGCCAGCCGGTGCGGGCTGGGTCGCGTCGACGTTGAACACGCGGCCCAGTGCGATGACGCCTTCGTCGAGGTGGCTGAAGCTGGAGACGACGGCGCGGGTTTCGGAGTCGTCGATGCGGTCGACGACGGGGGTGCCGTCGTCGCGGACGAGCTTGTCCGTGGGTGTGGTGTTGGGGTGGCGGACGGCGTCGCCGACGAGGTCGATGTTGGCGAGCACGCGGCCGGCGAAGAGGTCGAGGCGGTCGGCGACCGGCCCGTCGAGCTGGCCCGGCTGGGCGCGGGCGGCTACGTGGCGGGCGCGGAAGGCGATGGTTTCCAGTGTGGTGAGCACGTGCCAGCCGTAGTCGCGCCGTGCGCTGCGGAGGTTGATGGGGTGGGTGAGGGGTTCGATGGTCTTGCGGACCTGTTCGACGGCTCGGTCGAGGTCGCGCGACATCTCGATGATGTTCACGTTGTCGCGGCCGGAGAGCAGGGTGTCGGCAGATTCGACGAACTCGTGCAGTTCGTCGAGCACGGTGGCGATGTCGTCGAGCATCACCGAGCGGGTGCGGACGGGGACGATGACCACGGCGGCGAGCAGGCCGGCGGCGGCGCCGACGGCGGTTTCGGCGACGCGGATCCAGAGGACTTCGATGCTGAAGGTGCCGAGCAGGCTGTAGAGCAGGCCGAGCATGCTGGTGACGAAGAAGGCCATGAGGAACTGCGAGACGCGGGACATGTAGACCATGCCGAAGACGCAGACCATGATCAGGGCCAGGATCGCGATGGTGTTGCCGCTGACGAGCAGCGCGAGGGCGACGCCGCCGACGATGCCGATGAGGGTGCCGCCGGTGCGGCGGACGCCTTTGACAAAGCGGGCGCCGGCGCTGGAGGTGCCGACGAAGACCACGAAGACGGTGAGGACGGCCCAGTACCAGCGTTGGTGGGAGATGAGCTGGCCGGCGGCCACGGCGAGCCCGCCGCCGATCACGGCTTGGATGGCGCTGCGGGTCTGGTTGTCGTAGGCGAACGCTTTGGTGGGTTCGTCGTCGTCGTCTTCGTCGAGGGAGTAGTCCACTGTGGCCTCTTGGCCGGCGACGCGCTGGGCGCGGTCGTCGGCGACGGCGAGCTCGGCGATGGCGCGGCGGACGCCGTCGCCGGGGTGGGCTTTCTCGTCGATGCGGCTGCCTTCCACGAGCATGCGGCTGTATTCGCCGGTCTGGCTGATCAGCGGCAGTTCGCGCGGGTCGCGTGCCATCAGTGACCGGAACTTCGCCAGCCGGGCGACGAGGTCGTCGGCGACGCTGGGGGTGAGTGGGTGGGAGCAGGTGCGTTGCACGGTAATCGTGAGCCACTGCACGGCGAGCTCGACCTCGATGGCGCGACGGCGCAGGAGGTCGGCGTTGCGGTCGTCGACGACGTCGGGGGCGTTGTCCTCGATGAGCAGGACGGATTCGTGGAGGCGGGCCAGGGCGGTGCGGATCTGGCGGTTGCTGCGGTCGCTGCCGGCGGAGGCGATGTAGGCCTCGGTGGCGCGCACGGCGGCGGCGACGCGGGCGCGGAAGGCGCGGCGGATGCGGATGAACTCGGTTTCGGCGTTGCGGCGCAGCACGACGAGGCGCACGAGGGCGTTGGCGGCGACGCCGGTGGCCATGGCGATGAGCAGCTGCGGGGCCTGGGCCAGGTGGGCTTGCAGGAACATGGGGAAGAAGAACAGGAAGAACGCCATGGAGCCCAGGGCGGTGCCGCGGGGGCCGAAGCGCTGGACGTACACCGCGACGAAGATCAGCAGCACGAAGATGATGCTGTCGAGCGGTGGGTAGGCGGCGCCGATGGTGGCCAGGGTGATGGAGCAGGCGCCAACGACGGCCGCGAGGCACAGTGTCACGGCTTGGCCGCCGCTGGTGGGGTCATTGACGGTGAACGCGCTCATCATCGCGGCGATGGCGGCGACCAGTGACGTGGTGAGCGCGAAGTGCAGGGGCTGCAGGACGAGGATGGCGATGATGATGCCCAGCACGGCGGAGCCGGCCAGCCGCAGGCGGACGAGGCCGGGATCGGCTGCCGCCAGCCGGTCGAGGGTGGCGTCGCGCAGATCGGCGATCATCGGGCGAGCAGCTCCCACTGGGCGAGGGTGACGCGACGGCGGTTCGCCGCCGTGACACGCAGACGGTAGTGCTCGCAGGACGCGGGGCTGTCGAGGACGAACGGGCGGATCTGGCGGCGCCAGCGGAACAGCTCGTCGCTGCGGCGGTCGAGCACGTGCCAGCGGCGGCCGTCGGCGGAGCCTTCCAGTACCCAGGCGGTCGGGTCGCCGTCGCGGCTGCCCGAAGTGAGCGTGTACATCGTGACTTCGCGAGGGCTGCCGTGCACGGAGAACTCGATCAGGGGCGTGCGGGTGGCGAAGGTGGCTTCGGTGCGGCTGGTGTCGTCGACGAGGAGCGCGGCGGGACCGTCGGGGCTGTAGGCGGTGCCGACGAGGTCGGTCAGCGGGGCGGGCTTGACCGGCGTGACGGGTTCGGTGCCCCACGTGCCGGGTTCTGCGCGGACGTCGAACTCCAGCACGGCGCCGCGGGCGAGCACGGCGTGGGACAGGGTTGCCGAGTGGTGGGGTCGGCCGTCGATGGTGAGCCCGTGGACGTAGGGCGTGTCCGCCGTGTCCTCCAGGTCGGCGGCGGTCGCGGCGCCGGGTGCGCGGATCACGAGGTCATGGCCGTTCTCCAGGTGCAGGGTTGCCTGGCGGAACAGCGGCGCGCACACGACGTACCGCGCGCTGCCGACCGTGAGGGGGTAGAGGCCGAGCGCGGCGAAGACGTACCACGCGGACATCTCCCCGTTGTCCTCGTCGCCCGGGTAGCCCTGGCCGAGCTCGCTGCCGAGGTAGAGGCGGCGCAGGACCTCGCGGACGGTGCGCTGCAGCTTGGCGGGCGCGCCGGCGAAGGCGTAGATCCAGGGGATGTGGTGCGAGGGCTGGTTGGAGTGGCCGTACTGGCCCATGCGCACGTCGCGGGCCTCGGTCATCTCGTGGATGAGGCCGCCGTAGGAGCCGGGTGTGCGGCCGGTCTCGGGGGTCGTGAAAAACGTGTCGAGCTTGGCTTCGAGGCCGGCGCGGCCGCCGTGCAGCGCGGCGAGGCCGGGCCCGTCGTGAGGCACGGAGAACGCGGTGTTCCACGCGTTGGTCTCCACGAAGTCGCCGCCCCACGCCTCGGGGTCGTAGCCCCGCGCGGGGAAGTGGCGGCCGCCGTCCGGGGTGCGGCCCTGGAAGAAGCCGATGCGCGGGTCGAAGTGGTGCACGTAGTGCTGGGCGCGTTGGCGCAGGTAAGCGGCGTTGTCGGCGCGGCGGCGCGCGCGGGGGCCTTCGCTTTCGCGGGCGAGCGCGTCGGCGAGGTTGGCGAGGCCGTAGTCGTTGAGGCAGCCTTCCAGCGCCCAGGACAGGCCTTCGCGCGTCGAGGTCCGTGTGTAGCCGAGGAACGGTGAGGTGTCGAGGCCTTTGCGGCCCACGCCGGCGCGCGGCGGGGCGACGGTCGCGTTTTTCAGGGCGGCGTCGTAGGCGGACTCGACGTCGAAGTTGCGCACGCCTTTGAGGTAGGCGTCGGCGAAGGCGACGTCGGAGCTGGTGCCGGTCATGAGGTCGGCGTAGCCGGGGGAGGACCAGCGGGCGATCCAGCCGCCTTCGCGGTACTGCTGCACGAACCCGTCGATCATCCGGCCGCAGCGTTCGGGGGTGAGCAGCGCGTACGCGGGCCAGGTGGTGCGGTAGGTGTCCCAGAAGCCGTTGTTGACGTACAGCTCGCCGTCGACGATTTTCGCGCCGGTGCGCTTGCCGGTGCTGAACCCGCGGCCGCGGACGACGGGGCTGGCATGGCGGATGCCGTCGGGAGTGTTCTCGTGCGCGCGGTTCGGGTAGAGGTAGAGCCGGTAGAGGTTCGAGTAGAACGTGGCGAGCTCGTCCTCGCTCGCGCCCTCCAGCTCGACGCGGCCCAGCACGTCCTGCCACTGCTCCCGCGCCCGGTCGCGGACCTCGTCGAACGTGGTGCCGGCCGGGATCTCCAGTTCCAGGTTGCGCCGCGCCTGCGCGAGGCTGATCAGCGACGTCGCGATCCGCAGCGTCACCTCCGGCGCGGCGAACTCCAGGTGCCCGGTCACCCGGCGCCAGAACGGGCCGCGACCTCCGCCGGAGGCGGGCACGTCGGCCTGGGCGTGGACGAACATCCGCCGCGCGCCCGTGGACAGGCGGCTGCGCACCCACGTGTGCCCGGTGACCACCCCGGTCGACGGGTGCACGCGCAGGCCGCCGCGGTTGCGGGCGTTGTCGAAGACCACCCAGCCGGCGCCGTCGGGGAAGGTGAAGCGGAACATCGCCGCGTGGTCGGTCGGGGCGATCTCCGCTGTGACCCCGTTGCCGAACCGCACGCCGTAGTGGTGCGGCCGATCGGTCTCGTCGTCGTGGGAGAACGTCAGCGCGCGGCGGCGGCGGTCGGTTTCGACGGGACCGGTGCCGGGCATGAGGTGGAAGGTGTGGCGGTCGCCCATCCAGGGGCTCGGCTGGTGGCTCACCGCGAACGCCTGCAGTGCCGGCTCGTTCGCCGCCGTGTTGTGCCGGTGGTAGGAGTAGAACCAGTCGAGCGCCCGGGCGTCGGTGACCGGGGTCCAGAAGTTGAAGCCGTGTGGCACGGCCGTGGCCGGGAACGTGTTGCCTCGGGAGAAGTCGAACCCGGAGTGTGTGCCCCGCGTGGTGCGGACGTGGTCGACCGGGTCGCCGGTGCGCGGGTGGTGCTCGCCGATCCGCACGTCGTCGAGCCAGCCCTTGACGTCGCGGCCGCCCGGCGCGTCGGTGAGCAGCACGATCCGCCGCACGCGGCGCCCGGCGAACGCGCCCAGTGGGCGGCGCACGAGGTTCCACTGGTCCACCAGCAGCGTTTTCGCGTGCCCCTGCTGGGTGGCGGAGAACCCGGCGCTGCTGCCGTCGTCGAACTCCACCTCCAGCGCGACGAACGTGCTGCGGTAGGACGGGATCGCCGCGTCCGAAGCCGGGAAGACCACGTAGGACAGTGCACTGTGGGCGGTGACCTCGACGTCGGTCTCGAACAGCACCGCCCGCGCCACTCCGCTGTAGCGCAGCGCGCGCACGCCGGTGAACCCCACGCCCGTCTTCGCGGTGGGGGATCGGTCGGGCCCGCTGTCGACGCGGACACCGGAGGCGACCGGCTGCGGGTCACCCGCCTCGAACGATGAGAAGAACCCGGCGCTGCTCACGCGCACACGGTAGCCGCTCGCACGCCCGGGCACCCGGCAACGCCGCTCGCCCTGGCCGAACCGCCCCAATGTGGCGTTCGGTGCGCTCAACGCAACCGACGCCGCATTGGGGTCGGGTCAGCCGGCTACAGCTTCGCGCACTGGCCGGCGGCCGGGCCGCGGACGGTGTTGGCGAGGTCGTGGTCGGTCGGCGCGGGTGTGTTGCCCGTGCAGGCCAGCGGCCCGCCCACGGTGCTTCCGGCCAGCACCGGCCCGTGGTTGCCCGTGAAGGTCGCCGGGCCGCCGATGTCGGTCAGCTCGACCGAGACGGCCCCGGTCGTGCCCGTGATCGCCACGGGACCCGTCACCTTCGTGCGGTTCAGCACGACCTGCGCCGCGCCCGTCGTCGCGAGCGGACCCGAGATCGACCCGCCCCGCACCACCAGCGCCGCACCGGCGGACACGGTCACGGGGCCGGACACCGTCGCGTCGTCGAGGCACACGGTGCCGCTCGACACCGTCAGCGGACCCTTCTGCGCCCCCGTCAGCGTCTTCGTGCACGACGCGTCCGGCCGGCCCAGCAGCTCGAACTCCGCCAGCGACGCCGGACCACCGGTGCTGTCGGTCACCGTGAGCCGGTAGTAGGCGTAGTGCGCCGGATCGGCCACCGCGAACGCCCGCGTCTGCTGCCGCCATGGGAACGTCTGGCCGGTCTGCTGGTCCGCGACCGCCCACGTCTTCCCGTCGTAGGAACCCTCCAGTTTCCAGCTCTTCGGATCACCCGCGCCCTTCGGCGAGGTCAGCGTGTAGTGCGTGACCGCCTCGTCCGTCGAGTTCAGCTGGTAGGTCACGGCGCCGGTCACCTTCGCCTCGGTGCGCGAGGAGTTGTCGATGAGCGCCGCCGCGTTCGAACCGTCCGAAGTGGACAGCGTGCCCTTGCCGGCGCCGGTCTCGTCGTGCAGCGGCGTCGGCACCGCGTCGCCCGTGGTGATCGACTTCGGCGCGTCGTTGGCACCCGTGCCCCAGGCCGAGGGGTTCGGGCCCATGTCGAAGTCGAGCGTCGCCCCGTGGGAGAGCACGTCCTGCGGCAGCGACGTCGACGTCCAGGCCTTGCCGTTGATCTTCAGGCCCTGCACGTAGACGTTCTTCGCCGAGTTCTTCGGCGCGTTGATCACCACGTCACCACCCGGCAGGTGCAGCGTCGCCTTGGTGAACAGCGGCGACCCGATCGCGTAGTTCGGGCTGCCCATCTGCAACGGGTAGAAACCGAGCGCGCCGAACACGTACCACGCGGACATCTCGCCGTTGTCCTCGTCGCCCGCGTAGCCCTGGCCCAGCTCGCTGCCCGTGTAGAGCCGCGAGAGCGCCTCACGCACCTTGGCCTGCGTCTTGGAGGGCTGACCGGCGTAGTCGTACATGTAGAGCAGGTGGTGCGACGGCTGGTTGGAGCCGCCGTACTGGCCCATCCGCACGTCCCGCGCCTCGCGCATCTCGTGGATGACGGTGCCGTACGAACCGGTCATCGTCGCGGTCTCCTGGTCGGCGAAGAACTGGTCCAGCTTGTTCGCCAGCCCGGCCTTGCCGCCGTAGAGGTTCGCCAGGCCCTGACCGTCCTGCGGCACGGTGAAAGCCATGCCCCAGCCGTCGGTCTCGGTGTAGTCCCCGCCCCACGCCCGCGGGTCGTACTGGTCTGGCGTCTTGGTGAACTTCCCGTTCGCGTCCTTGCCCTGGAAGAATCCGACACTCGGGTCGAACAGGTTCACGTACTGCTGCGCCCGGCTGGTGAAGTACTGGTAGTTCTCCAGGTACTCCGCCTTGCGCGGGTCGCTCGCCGGCGCCTCGTCGTAGAGCTTCTTCGACAGGTTCGCGGTGCCGAAGTCGTTCACGTAGCTCTCGATCGCCCACGAGAAGCCCTCGCTGGCGGTGTTGGGCGTGTAGCCGAGGAAGACGCCCTGATCCAGGCCCTTGCGCCCGACCGCCGAGTTCGGCGGCGTGACCGTGGCGTTCTTCAACGCCGCGTCGTAGGCCGACTTCACGTCGAAGTTCGTCACGCCCTTGAGGTAGGCGTCGGCGAACGCGACGTCGGAGCTCGTGCCCGTCATCAGGTCCGCGTAACCGGGGGAGGACCAGCGCGCGATCCAGCCCGAGTCGCGATACTGCTGCACGAACCCGTCGACCATCTTCCCGGCCATGTCCGGCGTCAGCAGCGAATACGCCGGCCACGTGGTGCGGTAGGTGTCCCAGAACCCGTTGTTGACGTAGATCTGGCCGTCGACGACCTTCGACCCCGTCTGCGTCGCGGTGTCCGCACCCGTCTTCGCCGCCACCGGGCTGGCGTACTTGTACACCGGGGCCTGCGGTGTGCCGGTGTTCTCGAACGCCTCATTCGGGTACAGGAACAGGCGGTAGAGGTTCGAGTACAGCGTCTCCAGCTGGTCCTTCGACGCGCCCTGCACCTCGATCACCCGCAGCTGCTTGTCCCACGCCTGCTGCGCGGCGTCGCGCACGGAGTCGAACGTGGCCGTCGGGGCGATCTCCTGCTCGAGGTTCTTCTTCGCCTGCTCCACGCTGATCAGCGACGTCGCAATCCGCATCGTCACCGTCTTGTCCGCGCCCGCGGCGAACCGCAGGTAGCCGGTGACGTTGTCGCGGCCCTGGCCGGTCAGCTTCGCCCCGGCGGTCACCGGCTTGTCGAAGCTCGCGTAGACGAACATCCGCCCCGCACCCGCCGACAGGCCGCTCTTCTGGTCGGAGTATCCCGTCAGCGTGCCCGTGGCCGGGTCGAGCGTGAGCCCGCCGGAGTTGTTGACGTTGTCGAAGATCAGGCTCGAGTCGTTGCCCGGGAAGGAGAACCGCATGACGGCCGCGTGGTCGGTCGGCGCGATCTCGGTCTTGATCCCGTTGTCGAACGTCACGCCGTAGTAGTGCGCCCGAGCGACCTCGTTGTCGTGGGAGAACGCCAGCGCCCGCGTGTCCCGGTTCGCGTCCGGCACCCCGGCCGCGGCCGACGGCATCACCTGGAAGGTCTGCCGGTCACCCATCCACGGGCTCGGCTCGTGGCTCACCGAGAACGCCTGCAGCTGCGGGCGGTTGTCCGCGTTGTTCTGCGAGTGGTAGTTGTACAGCCAGTCCGACGAACCGGCCGCCGTCACCGGCGTCCAGAAGTTGAACCCGTGCGGCAGCGCCGTCGCCGGGAAGTTGTTGCCGCGCGAAAACGTGCCGTTGGCCATCGTGCCGCGCGTGGTCAGCACGTTGTCGCTCGGCCGCTGGCTCACCGGCGGCGTCGGCGTCGCCGAGATCTTCACGTCATCGAGCCAGCCCTGGAACGCGCCCGGCCCGTTCGGGTTGTCGTAGCCGACGAGGATCCGGTCGATCGTCTTGCCCGCCGCGACCGTGCCGACCGCCGAACGCACCAGGTTCCACTGGTTCGCGTACAGCACCTTGCTCGCACCCTGGCCCTGGGGCGAGAGCGGGAACCCGTACTGGTCCGTCGCGCCCAGCCCCGACAGGTACGTGCCGTCGGTGAAGGCCAGGTCGATCGCCGCGTTCGTGCTCGGGTACTTCAGGTCGTTGCCCGTGAACTGCGGCTGCACCTTGTAAGACAGCTCGGTGGTCGGGACCACCGGCAGGTTCACGTCGAACACCTTGTTGTAGGAGTACCCATGCCCGGCTGCGGTCTGCGTCCCCGCGTAGCGGAAGGCCTTCTTGCCGGTGAAACCCACGCGGTTCTTGTTCGTGTACCCGCTGGTGGGCCCGGCGTCGACGAAGCTGCGCATGTTCGGCAACGGCGGTGGCGGGGCGTCGTCGTTGGCCAGCAGCAGCTCCGACATCTGCAGGATGTCGTCGCCGTGGTTGCGGGTCACGTCGAGCCGGTAGTAGCGGTAGGCCGCGCTCGGCTCCGCCAGCTTGTACTGGTTCGTCCGGAACCGCGCGTCGAACGACTGGCCCGACTGCTTGTCCAGGTCCGTCCACTGCTGCGCGTCGTTCGACCCCTGCAGCGTCCAGTCCTGTGGGTCACGGCCCGGGAAGTCGTTGGCCGAGCTGATCGCGTAGTGCGTGATCGCCACCGGCTCCGACAACGTCAGCTGCGCCCACGCCGTGGGATCCCACGAAAGCCACTTCGTGTCCGTGGTGCCGTCGACGAGGTTCGCCGAGACCTCACCACCGTCGGTGTTCTCGCTGCTCGCGCTCGTCTCGGTCACCTTGCCCCGGATGTCACCCGGGATCGTGGCCCCGTTCGCGCCGTTGACCCCCGACGTCCGTGGCTGCCCCGCGGCATCGGTGTCAACGGTGTCCTGCCACGTCGGCTGCGGATCGGACGGCTCGAACGAGGACGAGAAATCCGGCGGAGGGGCGTCCGCCGCGGCGGTCGAGGTCGCCGGCACGGCGACCAGTCCGGCCGCCGCCACGACCGCGACCAGCGCGGCGCGGACGGGTCTGGCGCTTCGGGGCATCGTTGCTCCCAGCTTGTCGGGGCGGGTCGGGCGCGCCCGCGCAGGAACCCTTCCGGCGGCGGCGCTACGGAAGGGAAACCCGTGTGTGACATCGATGTCAAGATCCGGTGGGCAAACCTGACCGGAAACGGACAACGCCGGACGTACCCGCTGGCGCATCCGGCCTTGCGCCACTGCGCGCGAGGCTCGCGCGCAGTGGCCCAGTGGCCCAGTGGCCGCCGCCGCGTCGGAACCCGCGGCACACCCCGTCCTCGTCCGCTGACGAGGTGAACTTCTCCCGATCCATGTTGGCCGGCGAGATGGTGTTCCCGATCGACCACAGGTGCTTCGCGACGACCCGCAGCCTTCCGTTCTCGCGCGGGCCCTCTCGGACCACCGGCAACGGCAGCTCCGCCGACGCGAGGCCGTCCGGTCCGCCGGCGCCAGCAGCGGCCACTCCGGCGCCGGCGCGAGCAACCGGTCCGCGGGCGCGTCGCGGTACGCCGGGTCGTCGACCACATGCAGGTTCGGCAGCAAACACCGGCCGGCGAAGTCCGGCCGGATGAGCAGGCTGGTCCGGACGGTCGGGCAGTCGGTTCACGGTGATCAGCGAACCGCAGCCGCGCAGCCGGGCCGTCACCGCGGTTGCGCCGGGGTTCACGCCGGTGCGCGGCCGGGTGGCACATCCGGAAATCCCGCACACCGAAAGGCCGCCGCCGGTATAAGAGGAGCATGCCCCCTGAAGCAATCGACCAGGCGGCGGCCGACGACGCCGCGCGCCGCCGTGCCGAGACCGCGCTTGCCGCCGGCGACCCGACGGGGTGGTTCGAACCCCTGTACGCCGCGGCCGAAGCGGGGGAGGCCGTCGTGCCGTGGTACCGCGGCGAACCGGGTCCCGAGCTCGCGGCCTGGGCGGCGACGAACCCCGGCGACGGCCGCAGCGCGCTCGTCGTCGGGTGCGGCATGGGCGACGACGCGGAACTGCTCGCCGACGCCGGCTACGCGACCTCGGCGTTCGACGTCTCGCCCAGCGCGATCAAGGCCGTGCTCAACCGCTTCCCCGACACCCGCGTCTCCTACCGCACCGCCGACCTGCTCGACCCGCCCGCCGAATGGCACCACGCCTTCGACGTCGTCGTCGAGATCCTCACCGTGCAGTCCATGCCGAAGTCCGTGCGCGCCGCGGCGATCGCGTCCGTCGCCGGCTTCCTCGCCCCGGGCGGCACGCTCGTCGTCGGCGCCTTCGCCGAGGAAAGCATCGACCTCGCGACCTGGTCCGGACCACCTTGGCCGCTCAACCGCGCCGAGCTTGACTCCTTCGCCCGCGACGGCGTCAAGGCCACCACCGTGGACCGCGTCCGCGACGGCAGCCGCTGGTGGGCCACCTTCACCCGGGAGGCCTGAGGTGAACCCGACTCTCGAACGCTGGCTCACCGAGCACGTCCCGGACCTGCCGCCCACCGAGGTGCTCACCGCGCTGCTCATGACCGCCCAGCTGGGCCACGAAGTTCCCGACGACGTGCTCGACGCCTGGGGCCGCGAAGTCGTCATCAGCCGCCGGGTCGTCGACCAGTCCGAACCCGAGTTCCTCCACCAGGCCCGCCGCCGCGGCTGGTCCTGGGACCGCATCGCCGAACGCCTCGGCCTTCCGAACGCCGAAGCCGCCGAACAGCGCCAAGCCGTCCTCGAGGCGGAACTCGACCGCACGCACCCGCGGAACCTGCCGGGCGCCTGGCGCGCCTAGCCTCCTGGACAGATCCGGTGAAGCTGCCTGTCACCATCCACCACGCCCGTCTCGGAACCGACGCGTTCAGGGTCATCCGGCCCGGCCGGCCCTTGACGCACGCGCTGCTCACCGACCGCGACTGGCACCTGGCCGCCTACCTCGGCCAGGACGCCGCCCTCATGATCGCCGGGGCTGTGGCTGCTCGCCGCCCGCTCACCACGCTTACTGATCCACTTACCGATCCGAGCCAACCGCCCGTCGGCCTGCAACTCACCTGGCACCACCAGCCCCGGCTCGACCTGGTGCTTCTGCACCACTCTTTGCAGTTCGCCCCAGCGCGATGGAAACAAGTGCGACAACGGCTCGGCCCCGGCCGGCCTCAGGCCGCCACCCTGCCCGAGGCGGAGCACGCCGATGAGATGGCCATCGGCCACGCCGCCCGCCACTACCGGGACAACCGCGACAAGTTCCCCCAACACCTGCACGCCGAGACGCTGTTCATGACGGGCAGCGCGAAGGTGTTCCGAGAGACCGCCGACCGCTTCCTCGACATCGCAAGGCACGGGCCGGCGTGGGCACAGCCGCGAACTTCCCGCACTACTGCACAGAGCTGCACGTGGCCGACGGCGTCTTGGCCCACGCTCGCGAACTCCACATCGACTACTGCGACCAGTGGACCGCCTGATCACCCGACGCTGAGCCGCAACGACCAGCCAGGCGTTCCACCAGGCCCATACCCGCTGTCGCCCCCGGCGTCCTAGCAGGACCCCAGAAACCGCTTCAGCACCCGCGTCCCGAACCGCAACCCGTCGACCGGCACCCGCTCGTCGACGCCGTGCGCCATGGCGCGGTACGGGAAGCCCTCCGGCAGCGACAGGGGAGCGAAGCCGTAACACGCCATGCCCAGCTTGGAAAACGCCTTCGCGTCCGTGCCGCCGCCCATGCAGTACGGCACCACCACGGCGTCGGGGTCCTCGCCGCGCAGGGCGGCGGCCATGGCGTCGAACCACGGTGAGTCCACCGGCGCCTGCACAGGTGGCTGCTGCGCCACGAACTCGCGTGCCACCCCGGGGCCGAGCAGTGAGTCGAGGACCTCGAACAGCTCGTCCTCGGCGTCCGGCAGCACCCGCACGTCCACCTGGGCCGTCGCGGTCGACGGGATCACGTTCACCTTGTAGCCGGCGGACAGCATCGTCGGCGTGGTGCTGTTGCGGACCGTCGGCACCACCAGCGAACCCGCCGGGCCGAGCCGCGCCACCGTCGCATCCACCGCGTCACCCGAAGAAAGGTCCACGGGCACACCCAGTGCCGCACCCGTGCGGTCCAGGAACGCCCGCACGGCTGGGGTCAGCCTGACCGGCCAGCGGTACCCGGCGATCCGGTGCAGCGCGTCGGCGAGCATGGTCACGGCGTTCTCGTCATTGGGGCGCGAACCGTGCCCCGCCCGGCCGCGTGCCGTGAGCTTGATGTGGGCGGTGCCGCGCTCGGCCGTCCCGACCGGGTACAGCCGCACGGCGCGCCCGTCGGCGGCCGGCACGTGGTAGCTGTAGCCGCCCGACTCGCTGATCGCCGCGACGCACCCCTCGAACAGCTCGGGGTGTCGCTCGACCAGCCAGTGCGCCCCGAAATCGCCCCTGTCCTCTTCGTCCGCCACGAACGCCAGCACCAGATCCCGGCGCGGCCGCAGCCCCGACGCGACGGCGGACAGCACCATCGCGCAGAAGTCCTTCATGTCCACCGCGCCGCGGCCCCACAGGAACCCGTCGCGCACCTCACCGGAAAACGGCGGCACCGACCAGTCCGCCGCGTCCGCCGGCACCACGTCCAGGTGCCCCTGCACCAGCAGCCCCGGCAACGCCGGATCGGCACCCGGGATCCGCGCGATCACGTTCGCGCGCCGCGGTGCCGACTCCACGATCTTCGCCGAAACCCCGTGCCGTCCCAGGAATTCCGCGACGTACTCCGCCGCCTCCCGCTCGCCGTCGGAGTCCCCGCCGCCGCGGTTGGTCGTGTCGAACCGGATCAGATCGGCGCAGAGCTCGACCACGTCAGCCATAGATACCCTGCACCGCCCCTGCCGCGATGGCCGTGACCACCTTGAACGCCTTCATCGCCTCGGTCATGCTCGGCGCGTCGAACCCCACGCGGCGCGTGCCGATCTGCTCCACCGTCGGGATCACGGCCGTCGCCTGCGCCAGGTGGCTCGCGTCGAACTCCACCTCGATCCGGTGCCGGCCCGGCAGCCGCTCCACCCGCCCGGCCCGCCCACACGAGTCCAGCGCCGCCGCGGTCAGCAGCTCCGAGGTGCGTGCCGGCGGCAGGCAGATCGCCGCGTACCGGCTCACACACTCCTTCACCGCCACCAGCTCGGCCTCCGGAGCGTAGTCGCGGGCATCCTCGCACGCCTGGTCGTCACCGCTCACCAGCAGCACCGGCACGCCGTACTCCGCGGCCAGCGCCGCGTTGAGCCGGCCCTCGCTCGCGGGCACGTCGTCCAGCCACACCCCAGTGATCTGGTTCTCCAGGTACGTGTGCGACAGCACCCCGTCGAACCCGGCGCCCGCGTGGTAGCCGAGGAACACCACACCGTCCAGACCGGAATCGATGCCCTGCATCATCGACAACGGCTTGTGGCGACCCGTGAGCATCCGCGCCCGCGGGTCCAGCTCCTCCAGCAACAGGTTCCGCTGCGCCGAGTGCGCCTCGTTCACCAGGACGTCGGACGCGCCGGCTTCGAACAACCCCGTCAGCACCGCGTTGACGTCACCGGTGAACAACCGCCGGAACCGCTGCCAGGGCTCGGTGCCGGGCACGACGTCGTCGGTCCACGTGACGCCCGTGGCGCCCTCCATGTCCGCCGAGACCATGATCCGCATGCGGGCACTCTAGTCATCCTCATGTCCGGCCCGGGCGGAACACCCGAGCTCACATACGGTGACGACACGCCGCACATAACGATCGGACACGCACAGTTGTCGGAACATATTGCGCCCTTCCCTTGGTATGTGGTTACTTTTCGGCTCTGGGGCTAGACGATGGGGTGGTCTTCAAGTGCGGATCAAGCACGTTCGGCGCGGGGTGAACCGCGCCATCGCGGTTCTGGCCGCGGGAACCATGGCGATTTTGCCGCTGGCGGGAACCGCCGCGGCACAGCAGCCGGCGCAGCCGAAGGTGCTGCGGGTGGCGCTCACGACCGGGATCGACCACCTGAACCCGTTCACGGCGTCGCTCGCGGCGTCGACGCAGGTCGGCCGGTTCATCTACGAGTTCCTCACCATCCCGAGCGCGGACAAGGCCGAAGCCGCGCCCGCGCTCGCGGAGTCGTGGACGACCTCGCCCGACAAGCTCACCTGGACGTTCAAGATCCGCCGGGGCGTGAAGTGGTCCGACGGGCAGCCCGTCACCGCCAAGGACGCGGCGTTCACCTTCCAGCGCATGCTCGACGACGAGACCGCGCGCACCGCGAACGGCAACTACGTCGCCAACTTCCAGAGCGTCGCCGCGCCGGACGACACCACGCTCGTCATCAAGACCAAAGCCGTGCAGGCCACCATGGACCTGCTCGACGTGCCGATCGTGCCCGAGCACATCTGGGCGCCGATCAAGGACCTCAACGACCCGAAGACCGACGACCTGTCCGTGGTCGGCGTCAGCGACGGCCCGTACCAGCTCACCGAGTACAAGCAGAACGAGTACGTGAAGTTCAAGGCCAACACCTCCTACTGGCGCGGCGCGCCCAAGGTCGACGAACTGCAGCTGCTCGTGTTCAAGGACGTCGAGGCCGCCGTCAACGCCCTCAAACAAGGCGAGGTCGACGTGATCAACCGGCTCACCCCGACCCAGTTCGACGCCCTCAAGGGCCAGCCGAACATCGCCACCAACCAGGCACCCGGGCGCCGCTACAACGAGATCAACATCAACTTCGGCGTCGAGGACGTGGACAACAAGCCCATCGGCAACGGCAACCCCGTGCTGAAGGACCTCAAGCTGCGCCAGGCGATCGCGCAGAGCATCGACACCAAGACCATCGTGGACAAGGTCATGGGCGGCTACGGCCAGCTCGGCGGAGGCGTGATCCCGCCGATCTACTCCGCCTACCACTGGGATCCCACCCCGGCCGAGGCCCGCAAGTTCGACCTCGCCGCCGCCAACAAGACGCTTGACGACGCCGGCTACCGCAAGGGCGCCGACGGCATCCGCGTCGCCCCCGGCGGCGCGCGCCTCGAGCTGCGGCTGACCGGCCACGCGAACCGCGCGTTCGACCAGCGCACCGCGCAGTACGTCGCCGGCTGGCTGCAGCAGATCGGCATCTCGGTCAAGCAGGAGCTCGTCTCCGACGAGGAGCTCAACGACCGCACCACCGCCGGCAACTACGACCTCGCGATCTCCGGCTACGCCACCAACCCCGACCCGGACTACGCGCTCGCGCTGCACACCTGCGCCGCGCGGCCCAACGCCGAGGGCAAGGGCGCCACCACCGACACGTTCTTCTGCGACCCTGCCTACGACGGGTTCTACAAGCAGCAGCTCACCGACACCGACCCGGCCACCCGCGCCGGCTACGTCAAGCAGGCCCAGGCCCGCCTCTACAGCCAGGCCGTGAACGTCGTGCTCGACTACGACAACGCCCTCGAGGCCTACCGCTCCGACAAGTTCTCCGGCTTCCAGACCCAGCCGCAGCCCCAGGGCTCGATCCTGGAGCAGACCGGCTACTGGGGCGTCTACGGCGCCGTCCCCGCCGGCTCGGACACCGCGGCCGCCGACGCCGGCGGCTCGAACACCGTGCTGTGGATCGTGCTCGGCGTCGTCGTGGTCGTCGTCCTCGTCGGCGGCGGCATCATGATCGGCCGGCGCGGCAAAGCCGCGGACGACCGGGAGTAGCACCTCTTGACGCAGTCACTCACCTCCGACCAGGCCGCGGTTCTCGTCGACCCCGACGAGAACCGCGGCGGGACCGGCACCGCCCGGTTCGTCGGCACCAAGATCGCCGAAGCCCTCGCCAGCATCCTCCTGGTGATCGTCCTGGGGTTCCTGCTGTTCCGGCTCCTGCCCGGCGACCCCGTGGCGTTCATGGTCCGCGAACGGCCCACCGACCCCGCCCAGATCGCCGAGCTGCGCGACCGCCTCGGCATCGACAAGCCCCTGCTCACGCAGTTCTGGGACTACTTCACCGGCCTGTTCCGCGGCGACTTCGGCACCTCCTACATCGAACGCCGGCCCGTGCTCGACATGATCGGCGAACGGCTGTGGCCGACCGTGTTGCTCGTGGGCAGCGCGACTGTGCTCGCCGTCGCGCTCGGCCTGTGGCTCGGCATCCGCGCCGCCTGGAAGCGCGACAGTTTCTTCGACCGCGCCCAGACCGGCATCGCCTTGACCCTGTGGTCGGTGCCGCAGTTCTGGCTCGGCCTGCTACTGCTCGTCGTCACCGGGGGCCTGTTCCCCAGCCGCGGCATGCACTCACCCGACGCCGGCCCCGGGTTCTTCGCGCAGGGCCTCGACGTGCTCCACCACCTCGTCCTGCCGTGCGTGACGCTGCTCGCGGTGTTCTACGCCCAGTACATGCTGGTGATGCGCTCGTCGCTGCTGGGGGAGATGAACGCCGACTACCTCACCACCGCCCGCGCCAAAGGCCTGCGCGACGACCTCGTCCGCCGCCGCCACGCCGTGCCCAATGCGCTGCTGCCCACCGTGACCCTGGTGTTCATGCAGTTCGGCATGGTCGTCTCCGGCGCGGTCACCGTCGAGGCCGTGTTCAGCTGGCCCGGCCTCGGCCAGCTCACCTACGACGCGCTGCACGGCCCGGACCTGCCGGTGCTGCAAGGAGTTTTCGTCGTGCTCGCCAGCGCCGTCGTCCTGATGAACCTGCTCGCGGAACTGCTCTACCGCGTGCTCGACCCGAGGGTGCGCACCGCATGACCGCCCCCGCCGCCGCCGCGTCCGAGACCCCGCGCGCCATCGCGTGGCGCCGCCGCCGTGCCGGCATCGCCCGTACCTGGCACGAGTTCGCCGCCCAGAAGGCCGCGCTCACCGGGTTCGTGCTGCTCGTGCTCACCGTCCTGCTCGCCCTGCTGCTGCCGGTGATCAGCGACTCCGACGGCCTCGACGTCACCAAAGCCACCGGCCACCCGCTGAGCCCACCCGACGGGCAGTTCTGGCTGGGCACCGACATCGACGGCCGCTCCGTGCTCCTGCTGACGCTGTGGGGCACCCGGATCTCCCTGCTCGTCGGGTTCGCCGCCACCGTGCTGAGCGTCCTCATCGGCACCGTCATCGGCATCGCCGCCGCGCACTTCGGCGGCTGGATCTCCACGATCCTGTTGCGCTTCACCGACTTCTTCCTCGTCCTGCCGTCCCTCGTGCTGGCCATCGCACTGTCCGCCGTGCTGCCGCAAGGGATCTGGACGATCGTGCTCGCCATCGGCGTCACCGCCTGGCCCAGCACGGCCCGGCTCGTGCGGGCCCAGACGCTCACCATCGAAAGCCGCCCCTACATCGAACGCTCCCGCGCACTCGGCGGCGGCCACCTGCACGTGGTCGGCAAACACGTCCTGCCCGGTGTCGCGCCGCTCGTGCTCGCCAACACCACCCTCGTGGTCGGCAACTCGATCATCGCCGACGCGACCCTGTCGTTCCTCGGCGTCGGCGACCCGAGCTCCATCTCCTGGGGCGCCATGCTCGAGACCGCGCTCAACAACGGCGCCGTCAGCCGCGGCGCGTGGTGGAACCTGCTCCCGCCGGGCATCGCGATCGTGCTCGTCGTGCTGTTCTTCACCCTGGTCGGCCGCGGGCTGGAAACGGTGCTGAACCCGAGGCTCAAAGGACAACACTCGTGACCGCCCTGCTCGAACTCAAGAACCTCGGCGTCACCTACCGCACCGGCGGCGGCGAGGTCGCCGCCGTCCGGGGCGTCGACCTGCGCCTGGAAGCCGGCGGCACGCTCGGTGTGGCGGGGGAGTCCGGCTCGGGCAAGTCCACCGTCGCCATGAGCGTGCTGCGCCTGCTGCCGCGCAGTGCTTCGGTGACCGGCGAGATCCTGCTCGACGGCGAAGACGTCGCCACCATGCGCTGGGGCCGCCTGCGCGCCGTGCGCTGGGCCGAGGCCTCGGTGGTGTTCCAGGGCGCCATGCACGCGCTGAACCCCGTGCGCCGCATCGGCGAGCAGATCGCCGAACCCCTGCGCCTGCACCCGCCCGAGACCGGCGCCCTGAGCGAGACCCAGGTGCAGGCCCGTGTCGCCGAGCTGCTCGACCAGGTCGACCTGCCACGCTCACGCGCCGGCGCCTACCCGCACGAGCTGTCCGGCGGGCAGAAACAGCGCGTGATGATCGCGATGGCACTGGCCTGCTCACCGCGCCTGGTGATCGCCGACGAGCCGACCACCGCGCTCGACGTGATCGTGCAGGCCCAGGTGCTGGCCCTGCTGTCGAAGCTCGTGGCCGAACAGGACATCGGGCTCGTCATGATCAGCCATGACCTGTCCGTGCTCGCCGCCACCTGCGATCGCATCGCCGTGATGTACGACGGCCAGGTCGTCGAGGAACGCGGCAGCGCCGAGCTCATGGCCGACCCCCACCACGAACACAGCCGCGCGCTCGCCGCCGCGTTCCCCACCGTCGGCGACCCCGCGTCCCGCTTTGCCCCCGCCACCAGCACCCCGCTGCCGCCCGAACCCGACCACCGCGCCGGCCCCGGCGACACCCCGCTGCTCGAAGCCGAGAACCTCCACGTGAGCTTCCGCGACCGCGCCGGCAAGCGCATCCACGCCGTCAACGGTGTCGACCTCGCCGTGCGCCGCGACGAGATCGTGGCCCTGGTCGGCCAGTCGGGCTCCGGCAAGACCACGCTCGCCCGCACGCTGCTCGGCCTGCAGAAAGCCGACTCCGGCGCGATCCGCCACGACGGCAAACCCATCCCCGCCGGCGGCGCCGCGCTGCGCGCGTACCGGCGCAAAGTCCAGCTCGTGCTGCAAGACCCCACCAGCGCGCTCAACCCCGCCCACACCGTCTACGAAGCCGTCGCGGAAGGCCCGCGCATCCACGGCCTGCCGGCCGAACGCGACACCGTGCTCAACGCCTTGGAGGCGGCCGAGCTGCGGCCCCCGGAGAGGTTCCTCGACCGCCTGCCCCACGAGCTCTCCGGCGGCCAGCGCCAGCGCGTGGTCATCGCCGGAGCGCTGGCGCTCGAACCCGCCGTGCTCGTGGCCGACGAACCCGTCGCCTCGCTCGACGCCTCCGTGCGCGGCGAGATCCTCGCCCTGCTGCTGCGGCTGCGGCGCGAGCTGGGCCTCGCCGGGCTCGTGATCACCCATGACCTGGGCCTGGCCTGGAACATCGCCGACCGCGTCGCCGTGATGTACCGGGGCGAGCTCGTCGAAACCGGCACCGTCGAACAGGTCCTGCTCGACCCGCAGCACGAGTACACGCGCTCCCTGCTCGCCGCCCTGCCCGGCGGCACGGCCCAGCGTGCGACCACCGGCAGCTGAACGTTCCGGACCGCGTCGGCAAAACCACCGTCTACCACCCACGGGCGGAAGATTCACCCGGACCGCACGCCGGCCGCCCGAACAGGTGCGCGAAACGGCATCGGAGCGGGAGCCCGTGCGGTGAGGCGAAGATTCACCCGGTAATCTCCTGGATCGAAATGGCGACCACCACCGACTCCGCGCAGCCGTCCGCGATCAGCGCCCCGGACGCGCGATTCCTCACGCCCTCGCGGTTCCCGTACCGCACGATCGCGATGGGCACCATCGGGACCACGCTGCTCATGCTCGCCGCGCTCGGCGCCGGCGGGATCCTGATCCGCGACCCCGTCCTCGGCCACGGACCGCTCTCGTGGATCCGCTACGGCCACGGCCGCGCACTCGCCAACGGACTGCTCTACCTCGGCTTCGCGCTCGTCGTCTGGGCCTGGGTCCGCCTCGGCCGCTACGTGCTCGCCGGCCGCATCGGCAGCAAGCCGATCCTCGTCGCCGCCCTGTGCTGGATGGCGCCCCTGCTCGTGTCGCCGCCGCTGTTCACCCGCGACGTCTTCTCCTACCTCGGCCAGGGCGCGCAGCTGCTCTACGGGCTCGACCCGTACGCCAACGGCCCCGCCGAGCTCGACGTGCTCCCCAACGTGGTGCAGAACGTCCACCCGCTGTGGCAGACCACGCCCGCCCCGTACGGGCCGCTGTTCCTGCTGATCTCCAAAGGCATCGTGTCCGTTACGCAGGACAACATGATCGCCGGCGTGATCCTCACCCGCGTCGTGCTGCTCGTCGGCCTCGGCATGACCCTGTGGGCGCTGCCGCGGCTCGTGAAGCACCTCGGCGGCAAGCTCCCCGTGGCGCTGTGGCTCGCGGTCGCCAGCCCGATGATGGTCATCCACCTCTTCGGCGGCCCGCACAACGACCTCATGATGCTCGGCTTCCTCACCACCGGCGTCCTCGCCGCGCTCGAGCGCAAATACGTCGTCGCCGTCGTGCTCGTCACCATCGGCATGCTGATCAAACCGACCGCCGCCGTCGCGCTGCCCTTCCTCGTGTGGATGTGGGCCGCGAACCTGACCGGCGAGTCGAAGGTCAAGAACTTCTTCAAGGCCGGCGCCGCGTCCGTCGGGCTCTTCCTGCCCGTGTTCGTCGCCGGCACGTGGCTCTCGCTCGGCTCGCTCAACCTCGGCTGGTGGTCGGGCCTCGCGGCGCCCCAGCTCATCGCCAACTGGCTCAACTTCCCGACCGGCATCGGCGAAGCCGTGTACAACCTCGTGCACCTCGTCGCCAACGTCCAGCCCTCGCCGTTTGTCACCGTCGCCCGTGCGATCGCCATGCTCGGCCTCGTGGCCTTCGGCATCCGCCAGTGGTGGCTCGCCCGCGAAGGCGGCGCCAAGGCCGTCTACCGCGCCGCGATCACCCTGCTGGCCGTCGCCATCCTCATGCCGCCGACCCTGCCGTGGTACCTCACGTGGGGCTTCGTGCTCATCTCCGCGTTCCCCTGGGAACGCCGCAACCTGTCCGCGGTCGTGGCGGTGTCGGTCTTCGTGACCCTGGTGTACTACCCGACCGGTGAACAGGCCCTCTACGACTGGTGGTTCATCGCCATCGTCGTGGTGGTGAGCCTCTACGCGGCCGCTTCGCTGCTGCGCCCGGACCCCCTCGGCCTCATCTCGGCGTGGCGGCGACCGCGGGAAGACAAGTTCCTCCCCGCAGCGCCTCCCACCCCTGCGGCTTCCTCCGCTTCCCAGGACTAGGGCCGCGCGAGCGCCTCGGCGAACACCGGAGCGATCTTCTTCAACGCCGCCTGCTGCGCCTTGGCATCGGACGAATCCCGGTTCGAAATCGTCAACGCCTCGGCCCGGTCGCCCTGGGCGAGCAGCAACACGCACTGCACGAAACTTCCGGTGCCCTCCAGCGACACGCAGAACCCGTACTGATCGTCGGCGACCTTCGGCACCGTGAACTCACCGAGCTTGGTGAACTCCTCGTCGTCGATCGTCACCTTGCGGCACGACAGCGCGTTCTTCACGCCGTCGACCACCTCGGTCCCGGTGACGCCGTCGTACTCGGCCATCAGCTGCTTGAGCTGGCCCGCAGTACCGGTCGCAATGGCCTGAGCACCCTGCTTCGCCTTGCCATCCCACGGCTGCGCAGCACCACACACGTTCACCAGCCGCAGCGGTGTTGTCGAGCCGACCACGTACTCGATCGGCTCCTGCGAGTCGTCCAAGCCCACCTTCGCCACCTCGTCGCCGGTCGGCAACAACCGCTCCGGCAGCTTCGGCAGCGCCGACGAAGGCGGCGCGCTACTCGACACGGGCGGCGGCTTCGGCGCCTCGCTGACCGGCGTCGTCGCCGCACCGGACGAGCACCCCGCGACAATCACCACGAGACCGGACACCACCGCTGTTTTCCACAAAATCGGTCTGTGCACGCACCAAGATCGCCGATCATCGGGCGATCGTTACCGGTCCTTCGTGGAGGCCGACGCGGAAGGGCAGGAACGGCGACAGATCCGCCGGCTTCGGGACCGTGCGACTTCCGGCTCGTGGTCGACGGGGCCCGTCGTCACACCGTTATGAGAAGGACCAACCGTGCCACGAACGGACGGTCGTGAGAACCACGGCGTGCTCCGGCGGATGCTCGGCGTACTGCGGGTACTTCGCCACCAGCCACGACACCGGCTCCGCCCGCCAAGCGTCGTCGACGACCCGGGCGACGCCGTCCGCGCGGGCCCACCACAGCTGGGACCAGTCGTCGGAGTAGGCGTCGACGAGAAAGGACACCGCCGGGTTCTCCGCGATGTTCGCCAGGCGCCGCAACGCGGTGGTCGACTTGGGTTTGTGATCGACGGCGAAGGCGACCTCATCGCCGGACACCGCGAAGGTCACCGGCACCAGGTGCGGCACGCCTGCGGCCGAGGCAGTGGCCAGGCGGGCCACCCGAGCAGCGGCGAACCTGGCGCGAGCCTCAAGACCGGAAAGCCGCATGGTCAGGCCAGCGCGGGGGAGTCGAGGGTCACCGTGCCCAGCTCCGTGTCCAGCGAAGCCCGCGCGCCCAGTGGCAGCGTCGGCGACGACGCCACGTGGCCGAACCCGAAGTCGCCCAGCACGGGGATCCCCCAGGGCGCCAGCCGGTCCAGCACCAGCGACCGGATCTCGGCCGGGTCGCCGCATGCGGCCCACGAACCCAGCACCACGCCCCGCGCCCCGGTGAACCAGCCCGAGCGCAGCAGCTGCGTCAGCATCCGGTCGATCCGGTACACGCTCTCGGTCACGTCCTCCAGCAGCACGATCCCGTCCGCGGCCGACCCCTGCTCCGCCGTGCCGAGCCCGGCCGCGAGCAGCGACAGGTTGCCGCCCACCAGCACGCCCGAAGCGCGCCCCGGCACGAGCACGTCGGCGCCCGGCGCGTGCAGCACGCGGGTGCGTTCCGGTTCGAAAAGGGTCCGCCGCAGGTGCTCGGCCGCGGTCTCGTCGAACAAGACCGAAGCGGGCATCGGCGAGAACAACGTGTCCAGGTCCAGGTGCGTGGCCACGGCGCGGTGCAGCGCCGTCACGTCGGACGATCCCGCCAGCACTTTCGGGCCGGCCTTCCGCAGCGCCGCCCAGTCGATCAGGTCCAGCATCCGCTGCGCGCCGTACCCGCCGCGGGCCGCGAGCACACACGAGACCTCGGGGTCGAGCCACGCGGCCGTGAACTCCGCCGCCCGCACCTCGTCCGGCGCCGACAGGTAGCCCGACGTCGAGCCGTGCACCGCCTCGCCGACCCGCACCTTCACGCCCCAGCCGCGCAGCACCGGCAGCGCCGCGTCGAGCAGGTCCGGCGCCACGGGACCGGACGGAGCCACCAGCGCAACCGTGTCCCCGGGCGCCAGCCGCGGTGGTCTCATCGGGACAGCTCCAGCCTCGCCACGTCCGGCGTCGCGAACCCGAACACCTGGCCGTAGAACGACAGCTCGGCCTCCAACGCCGTGACGATCGTCTCAGCCCGCCGGAACCCGTGCTGCTCACCCGGGAACCGCAGGTAGGCGTGATCGACGCCGCTGCCGGCCAGCCCGGCGACGAACCGGTCCGCCTGCTCCGGCGGGCAGATCTGGTCCTCCAGCCCCTGCAGGAACAGCACCGGCCCCGCCAGCGAACCCGCGTGCGTGATCGGCGACCGCTCCCGGTAACGCTCCTCGGTCTCCGGGTACGGCCCGACCAGTCCCACCAGGTACTGCGACTCGAAGTCGTGCGTCTCGCCGCCCGCGCCCGTCCAGGTGGCGAGGTCCAGGATCGGAAACTTCACCGTCGCCGCCGCGTACGTGCGCGTCATCGTGATCGACGCCGCCGACGTGAACCCGCCGGCGCTGCCGCCCCGGATCCCCAACCGCGCACCGTCGGCGGCGCCCTCGGCCACGAGCGCCTCGGCCACCGCCACGCAGTCGCCGACGTCGACGACACCCCACTGCTCGCGCAGCCGCTCCCGGAACGCACGCCCGTAACCGGTGGAGCCGCCGTAGTTCACGGCCACCACGCCGATGCCGCGGCTGGTGAAGTACGCGATCGTCAGGTCCAGCGCCGCGTCGCTGCGCCCGGTCGGCCCGCCGTGCACGTGGACCAGGAACGGCGGCCGCTCACCCTCGGGGCCGGTGAAGTCCGGGTTCCGCGGCGCGAACACGAACGCCGGGATCCGCGAACCGTCCTCCGCGGTGAACACGCGCTCCTGCGGCACCGGCAGGTACTCCGCCGGCGGCAGGTCGGCCGACTGCGGCGTCAGCGCCGTCCACGTGCCCGCCTCGAGATCCACGCGCACCACGGCGCTCTCGCGGTCCGCGCCCCCGGCGATCCCCACGACGCCACCCGGCACCGCGGCCAGCCCCGACGCCGACCACGCGCTCAGCTCCGGCACCACCGGCGTCACTGAACCGGCGTGCTCGTCGAGCACCGCCAGCCCGTCCGGCGTGAGGACGGCGTGCCGCCCGCCGCCGAGCGGGGCGAACCAGCTCGCGCCGAGCTTCCACATCGCGCCGCCGATCTCCTGCTCCACCGGCGCCAGGTTCACCACCGACGCGTCGAGCCCGACGCGGTGCAGGTTCCACCAACCATCCGGGTCCAGCAGGGCCAGCAGCCGGTCCGGCGCCTCCCACTCCAGCTGGCAGACCGCCACGTCGGCGCCACCGGCCAGCACCCGGGCCTCGCCGAACACCCCGTCATCGTCCACGGGCGCGACGAACAGCTCCGTGCCGTCCCACGGCATCGCCGGGTGGTCCCACGCGAGCCACGCCGCGTGCGCGCCGTCGGGCGAGAGCTGCGGCGCCGTGAAAAACCGGTGCCCCTCCACCAGCACCCGCTCGGCGCCGTCCGCGAGGGAGACGGCCACGAGCTCGCGGGAGATGTCCGTGCGGCGCGGCCCGGTGCTGCGTTCGCGCACCGCCCACACCTCGCCGGGGCGGCCGGGCCGGAGATCGCCGTACCGCACGCCCTGCGGCTCGGCCGGCTCCGGCGTCAGCGGCCTCACCTCACCCGTTACGGACGCGTACATCCGCTGATCGGCCCAATGGGTGAAAACCACGGCGTCGCCGATCGCGACCCAGGGGCGGCCGCCGTATTCGTGCACGCGGTTGCGGACGTTCCACGGTGCGGGCACCACGTCCTCGACCCCGCCTCCCGGCACCGCGCGCACGAGCGCCACGCGGCCGCTTTCGGCCGGTCGGGCCTCGGCCCACCACAGTTCGTCACCCACGGTCGCCGGCCACAACGCGCCACCTCCTGTGGCCGCCACGTCCGCCGCCGAAACGGGTGAGGTCCAGGTTCCGTATGCAGAGATCTGTGGCACCCGGAAAGCCTAACGGCGATCCGCTGCGTGTCCGCACCCGCACGCACCGCACCGAAAATCCCGGTCAACCAGGGGCGGCGGATGCCGATCATGCGCGGGTGGCCTAGGGTCGGGGGTGCTATGTCTCGCGTAATCCACGTCTTCCGCAAGCCCGACCGGTTCGTCGCCGGAACGGTCGGCGAGCCCGGCGATCGCACGTTCTACCTCCAGGCGTCGGAAGATGTCAGGACGATCAGCGTGACGATCGAGAAACAGCAGGTCGTTGTCCTCGCCGAACGCCTCGGCTCCCTTCTCGAGGAGGTCGCCAGCCGCTTCGGCGCCGACGTGCCGACCGACGTCCCCGACGACCAGCTCGACGTGGACCCCCTCACGGTCCCCGTCGAGGAGGAGTTCCGCGTCGGCACCATGGGCCTCGGCTGGGACGCCGACTCCAGCGCCGTCGTGATCGAGCTCCTCGCGATCACCGAGGGCGAGGTCGACGAGACCGTGGTCCTCGACGACACCGAAGAGGGTCCCGACGCCGTGCGCGTGTTCCTCACCCCCGTCGCCGCCCGCGCCTTCACCGAACGTGCCGACCGCGTCGTCAACGCCGGGCGCAAGCCGTGCCCGCTGTGCGGCGAGCCGCTCGACGCGACCGGGCACATCTGCCCCCGGCAGAACGGCTACCGCCGCGACGTCGACGTGGCCGAGGACTGAGGGCGCCGGTGGCCAGCACCCCGCCGGAACCGACGGACCCGGCCGCGCGCGAGTTCGTCACCCACGGCCGCATCGACGTCGAGGGCCGGCTCGTCGACGCCTCCAACGTCACCCTGTTCTGCGCGATCGAGCTCGACGGTGTCACCGGCCGCGTGGTGTACAAGCCGGTGTCGGGGGAGCGGCCGCTGTGGGACTTCCCCGACGGCACCCTCGCCGGCCGTGAGGTCGCGACCGCGATGATCGCCGACGCGTCCGGCCTCGGCGCCATCCCGCCCACCGTCCTGCGCGACGGCCCGTTCGGGCCCGGCATGGTCCAGCTGTGGGTGGAGACCTCCGAGGACGGCGACGTCGTCGACGTCTGCGCGCCCGACGAGGTTCCCGACGGCTGGCGCACCGTGCTGCACGCCCACGACCGCCTCGGCGACCCGGCGGTCCTGGTGCACGCGGACCACCCCGGGATGCGTGAGCTGGCCGTGCTCGACGTGATCGTGAACAACACCGACCGCAAGGGCGGGCACCTGCTCGCCGGCACCGACGGCCGGGTCTACGGGGTCGACCACGGCATCTGCCTGCACACCGACCCGAAGCTGCGGACCGTGCTGTGGGGCTGGATCGGCGAGCGCCTCGGGGACGAGGCCGTGGAGAAGCTGCGCAAGCTGCGGTCCGACCTCGACGGCAAGCTCGGCGCCGACCTCGGCGAGCACATCACCACCTTCGAGGTCCGCGCGCTCTCGCAGCGCACCGACTTCCTGCTCGCCGAAGGCGTCTTCCCCGAACCCGGCGACGACTGGCGCGCGATCCCCTGGCCGCTCTTCTGAGCGACTCGCTGGACACCGCGGCCCGCGCCCGGCTCGTCGACCGGTTCGGCGCGGGCGTCGGACCGTGGTGCGACGCGCTGCCCGACCTCGTCACACGCCTCGCGCAGCGCTGGAACCTCACGGTCCGGGAAGAGCGCCCGGGCAACACCGGCCGCACACTGCTGTGTGGCAGCCCTGATGGACCCCGCGTGCTGAAGCTGTGCCCCGATCCCGGGATCGCCCGGGCCGAGGCCACGGCGTTGCAGGCGTGGGCCGGTCTGCCGCGGATCGTTCAGCTGCTCGACACCGACCTCGCCGCGGGCGCGGTCCTGCTGGAAGGCCTCGTGCCCGGCACGACCCTGACCGGCGCCGACGTTCCCTGGGACCAGGTCCGCGACCTGCTCGGCCAGCTCCACGCGGTCACTGCGGACGGCCCGTTCCCGACCCAGCTCGAGCGCGTCCACACGATGTTCGACCTCGCCGAACGCCGCCTGCGCGGCAGTACGGCGGAAGCGCACCTGCCGGTGGACGTCCTGCACGCCGGGCGCACCCGCGCCGAAACCCTTGCCACGACCGGCCCCGTCACCCTCGTCCACGGCGACCTGCACCCCGGCAACGTCCTCGACGCCGGCCCGGCCCGCGGCATCGTCGCGATCGATCCCCGCCCGTGTGTCGGCGACCCCGCCCTCGACGGCGTCGACTGGGTGTTCCTTCCGCTCGCCGAGGGGGGCACGCTCGACGACGGCCTCGCCCAGGTGCCCGACCCCGACCGCACCCGCGCCTGGTGCGTCGCGCTCGCCCCGCTCATCGCGATGGGCCCCCTGCGCCGCACCGGCCCGACGCCCTTCACCGACGCGGTTCTCGCCCTCCTGCGGTGACGCGGTGTGGCGCTCGTCCGTGTTCGGCCCGGGTTCGACCGCCGCCGCGGGCGCCGTGTCGCGGATGCCGGGCGAGCACGCGCCGGCTCCTGCTGCCGAAGGATCGACATGACCGCGACGAAGGCTCCCGGCGCGATGACCCTCGAGATGCGCATGGTGCACACCGCGCTGCGCCGCGAGTTCGGGCTGATGCCGTAGCTGATCGCCGGCGTCGCCGACGGGGCCACCGTGCGCGCCGCGCTCGTCGCCCGCCACCTCGAGCTCGTCAGCACGATCCTGCACCGACACCATCACGCCGAAGACCTCGAGATCTGGCCCAACCTGCTCGAACGATGTCCTGCCGACGACGCGCCGCTCGTGTCCGGAATAGCGCGCCGCCACGAACGCATCGCGTTCCTCGGCGTCGACCTCACCGAAGCCATCTCGGCCTGGCGCACCGCGCCCAACCCTGCGCACCGCGACGCGGTGCTGGCCGTCCTCGACCTGCTGATCACCGTGCTGTACGAGCACCTCGGCGTGGAGGAGGACCACGTTCTGCCGCTGATCGAACAGCACATCACCGCCCCGGAGTGGACACGATGGTCGCCCGGGGGCGGCCGAGCTCCCGGTCGTGCTCGGGATCACGATGTGCGAAGGCGACCCCGGCGCCGTCCAGGACGCTCTCGGCAACCTGCCCGCCGAAGCCCGCGGCACAGTCGCTGAGCTCGCGCCACGCCGGTACGCGGACCTCGCGGAAACCTTCTACGGCACCGGCACCCCGTCGACAGAATCCACGCCCGCCCGTGGCAGCCCGTGACGGCCACCGGTCACGGCCACAGGAGCGGCACCGCCGTCTGCAGCGCCCAGCCGATGACCACGAACCAGCCGCCGATCCACACGAACGCCGGGATCGACGTGAGCTCCGCGAGGCCGGCCGCGTCGTCGGTGTGGTGCCGCAGGCCGTGGCGCACCCGGTTGGACACGAGCGCGGCCAGCCCGCCGATCTCGCTGGTGAGCAGCAGCCACGCCTCGCCGTACGCGACGGCGTTCTGCACCCACCCCGGCGCCGTCCGCCAGACGGTGAAGGTGACCATGCCGAGCGCGACGACCGCTACAAACGTGATCAGATCCCGCGTGACCACCAGCACGAGCACCATCACCAGCGTGGTGAGCGCGAGGACGGCGGGCGCGTGGCCGTGCCGCAGCAACCCGGCCGCACCGAGCCCGGCCAGCGACGGCATCGCGTACCCGGCCACGCTCGTCAAGGCCCGCGACCACGGCGACGGCGTCCACGTCCACGTGGCGCCGCTGTCGGCGCCGGTGACCGCGATCCGGTACACCCCGCCGCCGGTGAGGACGCTGGCGAACGCGTGCCCGGCCTCGTGGAACACCGTCCCCAGCACGTTCGCCCGCCCGATCAGCAACTCCTTCTCGCTCGCCATGAACGCGAACGTCCCCATCGACACCGCGGCCGCGAACAGCCCCGTGACCAGCACCAACCACTGATCAGGTGCCTCGACCGTCCCGGTCAGCGGCCCGAAGAACCCCCCACCCGCCATGACCTCGACCTCCCCTGGGAACGGCAGGAACCCGAAGAATCGCACGGGGGTACGACATTTTCGGCCCACCGAAGCGCGTCAAGGATCGCGAGCCGACCGGCGTGGCGGCACGACGTGGGCACCTGAACCGCACTAGCGTGCTCGGCCGTGCGCTCACATTCGTACGACGACGTGCTGTCGGGCCCGCGCAAGCGGAAGATCCCCGAGATCCCGGCCGAACCCGGGCTCGTGGTCGAAGACCCCGCCAGCGGCTACTGCGGCGCGGTCGTGAAGATCGAGTACGGGAACGTCGTCCTCGAGGACGCCAAGGGCCGCCACCGCGTGTTCCCGCTCGGCCCCGCGGCGTTCCTGCTGGAGGGCAAGCCCGTCACGCTCGTGCCGGTCCGCAAGGCCGCCGCCCCTGTCAAGCAGGTGACGGCCTCCGGGTCGGTGAAGGTGCAGGGCCTGCAGGCCCGCGTCGCGCGGGACTCCCGGATCTGGGTCGAAGGCAAGCACGACGCCGAACTCGTCGAACGCGTGTGGGGCCACGACCTGCGGGTGGAAGGCGTGGTCGTGGAGCCGCTCGACGGCGTCGACGTGCTGGCCGGGAAGATCGCCGAGTTCGGCACCGGTCCCGGGCGCCGCCTCGGCGTGCTGGTCGACCACCTCGTGCAAGGCAGCAAGGAGTCACGGCTGGTCGCGCAGGTCCGCGACGAGCAGGTGCTCGTGACCGGTCACCCGTACGTGGACATCTGGCAGGCCGTGAAACCTGCCGCCGTCGGCATCCGCGCGTGGCCGGAGATCCCGCGCGGCACCGAGTGGAAGGTCGGCATCTGCGAGGCACTCGGCTGGGGCGAGACCTATGAAGGCTGGCAACGGGTCCTGGCGGCCGTGAGCAGTTTCCGTGACCTCGAGACGCCGCTCATCGGCGCTGTGGAACGGCTCATCGACTTCGTCACCGAGCCCGCCGAATGAGCCTGGAGTGAGCCCGATATATCCGGTTCTGGGCAAGGTCACGCGTCGGTCACGTCGAGTCACTTGCCCGGTGCGAACCGGCGCGGTCTGAGAGCATGAGCACATGGCAGTGGCATTGATCTGGCTGATCATCGGCATCGTCCTGATGATCGCGGAAGTCATCTCCGGCGACTTCGTGTTGATCATGCTCGGCATCGCCGCCCTGCTCGGTGCCGGCTCCGAAGCGATCACCGGCAACATCTTCATCGACGTCGCCGTGTTCGCCGTCAGCTCCGTCGCGCTGCTGGCACTCGCCCGCCCTGCGCTCAGGCGCCGCTTCCTCGCCGGCTCCCACACGGCCACGGGCACGGACGCACTCATCGGCGCCCGCGCCGTCGTGGTGTCCACAGTGGACTACGACGCCGGGCAGGTGAAGATCGGGGGAGAGATCTGGTCGGCGCGCGCCGTGCACGAGTCGCACCCGCCGATCGCGCCGGGTACCAGCGTCACCGTCGTCGAGATCTCGGGCGCCACCGCCGTGGTGGACGTCGTGTCGTGATCGCGAGAACTCCGGAAAACGGTACTAGGTAAGGGGAAACGCTCTTGTCGACAATTGCGATCGTCGTGGTCGCGCTGCTGGTCTTGTTCGTCATCATCACCGTGGCCAAGGCGATCATGGTGGTGCCGCAGGCCCAGTCGGCGGTGATCGAGCGACTCGGCCGGTTCCGCACGGTCGCCTCGCCCGGCCTGACGTTCCTGGTGCCGTTCCTGGACAAGGTCCGCGCCCGGATCGACCTGCGCGAGCAGGTCGTCTCGTTCCCGCCGCAACCGGTGATCACCGAGGACAACCTGACGGTCAACATCGACACCGTCGTGTACTTCCAGGTCACCGACTCGCGCGCCGCGGTGTACGAGATCTCCAACTACATCATCGGTGTCGAGCAGCTCACCACCACCACACTCCGCAACGTGGTCGGTGGCATGAGCCTGGAGCAGACGCTGACCTCCCGCGACGCGATCAACAGCCAGCTGCGCGGCGTGCTCGACGAGGCCACCGGCAGGTGGGGTATCCGCGTCGCGCGGGTGGAGCTCAAGGCGATCGACCCGCCGCCCTCGATCCAGGACTCGATGGAGAAGCAGATGCGCGCCGACCGGGAGAAGCGCGCGATGATCCTCACCGCCGAAGGCCAGCGGGAGTCGTCGATCAAGACGGCGGAAGGCCAGAAGCAGAGCCAGATCCTCTCCGCGGAAGGCCAGAAGCAGGCCGCGATCCTCGCGGCCGAGGCCGAGCGGCAGTCCCGCATCCTGCGCGCGCAGGGTGAACGCGCCGCCCGCTACCTGCAGGCCCAGGGCCAGGCGAAGGCGATCGAGAAGGTCTTCGCCGCCATCAAGGCCGGCCGGCCGACGCCCGAGGTGCTCGCGTACCAGTACCTGCAGACCCTGCCGCAGATGGCTCAGGGCGACGCGAACAAGGTCTGGATGATCCCGAGCGACTACGGCAAGGCCCTCGAAGGCTTCGCCCGCGCGCTCGGGGCCCCCGGCGACGACGGCGTGTTCCGCTACGAGCCGCCGAAGGACGACACCCCCGAACGCCCGGATCTCGACGACGACGAGGTCGCCGGCTGGTTCGACACCTCGACCGACCCGAAGGTCGCCGAGGCCGTCGCCGCCGCGGAAGCCGTGGCGCGCAAGGAGGTGCCGAGCCCGCTCAACACCCCGCCGCCGCGCCGCGCCCTCGGCGGAGCGACCCCGGCACCGGAAGCCGCGGCTCCACCCGCCCCAGCGGAAGAAGAGCCGGCCGCACCTCCGGCTCCGGCCACGCCGCCGCAGCCCAGCACGCCGCCGCCGGGTGTCCAGCAGCAGAACCCGCCGTCGCTCCCGCAGCCGCAGCCCCCGACCACGCCGCCGGGTGGCCCGTACCAGGGCCCGCCGCAGCAGTTCGGTGGCCAGCAGGGGCAGGGCCCGGGCAGTGGGCCGTTCCCCCAGCAGGGCCCGTTCGGCGGCCCCCAGGGGGGCCCGCCGCAGCAGCACCGCTGACATACCACGCGGAAAGGGGGCGCCGCACCGGAATCCGGTGCGGCGCCCCCTTTTTTAGGGCTCTGTTGATTTATGTGTGGGTGCGGTCGGGTAGTTCGGGGCGGTAGCCGCCGAGGGCGAGGAGCGCGAGGGAGATCAGGGCGTCGGGGT
>NZ_JBFAAJ010000007.1:0-285133 GCF_040639695.1 Amycolatopsis sp. NPDC023774 | reverse complement strand
GTGCGACGGTGGCCGTGGCGGGGGGCGCGATCTACAACGCCGCCGACCCGGGTGCCGCGGCCAAGGAACTCAAAAAACGCGCCACCGCCTGACCGGCCGCGTCGGGAGACTTGACGAGAGAAAGGAGCCGGCGTGAAGGGCAAAGAGTCACGTGCTCGATCCGATCGGGCACCAGCCGCGCGGAACACCTACTGCGCCTTGCTGATGCAGGCCTCGGAAGTGCTGCGGCTGCGCTACGTGCAGTGCAGTCAGGACACCGGCCTGTCCCCGGCCGCGGCGAGCGAGCTGGCGGCCGTCTTCGAGGGAATCGCCAAGGGGCATCCCGACTTCGACCAGGTCGATCCCAAAGAGGCGATCGCCTTGGCACACCGTCTGATCGACGACGACCACCCTGAGCTGTCAGGAATGTGGCCCAGAACCCGGTGAACCGGTTCTCCCCCCGTTCGGGGAGATCGCCCACCGCGGCCCGCTCGGTCGCAGGCGGTCGTCACGGCGCAGCCCGAACCGACGCCGACGGGTCCGCCGCTTCGCCCCGGCAACCCGGCTCGCCCCGGAAACCGGGTGGCGCCACGCCACCACGCCAGCCCCGGCCAGCCGATCACCGACCGGTACACCACCCCAACCCGCCGGCAAGCCGAATCGGCGCGGAACACGGGCGGTGCACCACTGCAAGCCGGCGCCGGCAACCCAGCCCAGCACGAAAAACGGGCGGCGCACCAATGCAACCCGACGCCGGCAACCCAGCCCGGCACGGAAACCCAGGTGCCACCACGCCAGCCCCGGCCAGCCGATCACCGACCGGCGCACCACCTCTACCCACCGGCGACCCAGCTCGGCGCGGAAACCAAGTGGCACAACCACGCCGCCCCGTCCGGCCGCTCCCGGGCCTCGGCCCGACCTGACCGCACTCGAGGATCATTCGCAGCTCAACGAGGAGTACACGATGTCCACTGCCGTTGCCACCGAAGTCGAAGCACCGCCCGAGCCCGCATCCACGGGCGACCCCTCCATGATCGGCGTGCCCACCTTCATCGTCGGCGCGACCGCACTCGGCCTGGTGCTGACCGGGTTCGTCCCGGCGAGCGCAGTCGGCGCCTCGATCGCGGTCATCCTGCCCGCGACCGGCCTCGGCCAGCTCGTCGCGGCGGTGTGGGCGCTGTCGCTGGGCCAGAACGCCGTCGCCTCCGTGTTCGGCATCTTCGCCGGCTTCTGGCTCAGCTATTCGGCACTGGTGCTCGGCCTGACCCACAACTGGTTCGGCATCACCCCGGACGCCGCGGTCGCCACCCAGGGCGTGTTCCTGATCGCCTGGCTGCTCACGATCGTCCTGCTGACCCTGGGCACCCTGCGGCTGCCCGCGGCTTTCACGGTGCTGTTCGTGCTGATCGACCTCGCACTCGCGCTCGTGCTGTACGGCACGGTGGGCAACGCCCCGGGCGCCTCCACCGCCGGCGGCTACGTCACGTTCGCCTTCACCGCGGTCGGCATCTACCTGTACCTCGGCGCGATGTCCGCCGCCACGGGCGGCCGGGGGCTGCCGCTGGGCCGCCCGGTGCTGACCTGACGCGACCCCGGGCGGGCGTGACTCTTCGCCGCCCACCCGGCGGTGGTCGACGGACCACCTGGAGCAGACCCCGCCCCGACACGGCCCCGGGCGGGGTCTGCTGCGTCCACGGGGTCGCGCCTGCCGCCGACTCGCGGTGGCTGCCGAACAACGTCCGGACAGCAAGAAACCCGCCGTTTCCGGCGGGTTTCTTGGTACTGCTGTCTCAACCAGACGTGCGCCCGAAGGGATTCGAACCCCTGACCTTCTGATCCGTAGTCAGATGCTCTATCCAGCTGAGCTACGGGCGCTTGTTCAGTTGTTAATCTAGCACCTGCCGAAACAGGCACCAGCGGAGGCTCCGGGATTTGAACCCGGGAGGGGGGGTCACCCCCAACCGCATTAGCAGTGCGGCGCCATAGACCAGACTAGGCGAAGCCTCCTGGGCCTTAACGACCACTGCCCAGATAGCTTACACACCCCCCAAAACCCCGCGAAGGCACCCCCCGAAAGCGAAGATCAGCGTTGCAGCAGGCGCCGCAACCAGGGGGAACGGCCGCCGAGGCCCTCGGCTTCGAAGGTCGCGACGCCGACGCGCGGGAGTTCGCGCACGCCGGGGTACACGAGGTACCGCGGGACCCACCGCGGCTGGAACTTGGCGTTGAAGCGATACAGGCTCTCGATCTGGATCCAGCGCGAGAAGAAGTGCAGGACCTTCGCCGAGATGCGTGCCACGGGACCCGCGCCGATGCGTTGGCCCTGTTCCATCAGCGACCGGAACGCGGCGAAGTTCAGCGAGACGTGGTCGATGTCGTGCTCTCGCGAATAGACCAGCAGCTCGGAGATCATCAGCTCGTTCACGCCGTTGTCCGCCGACCGGTCCCGCCGCATCACGTCCAGCGACAGGCCACGCGCACCCCACGGCACGAACTGCAGGACGCCGCGTACGCGCCCGCCCTGTTCGGCCGTCACGATCACCGCGCCGGGGTCGCCCATGCGGCCCAGGGCCATCGAGAAGCCGCGTTCCGTCTCGGTGCCCCGCCATGCCGCGGCCAGTTGCACCAGCTCGTCCAGCTCACCCGGCCGCAGATCCTCAGACCGGCGCACCAGCACCTTGTACCCCGCCCGGCGCGTCCGCGAAGCCGCCTGGCGGACGCCGCGCATGATGCGGCCGTCCAGTGTGAAACCGGCCGTGTCGACGACCGCCTCGTCGCCGATCTCCAGCACCTCCAGCCCGAAGCGCGCCCACACCGTCGCGCCGAGCTCCGACGCGCCCATCGCCGCCGGCACCCACGCGTGGCGTTTGCAGATCTCCAGGTACTCCTCGATGGCGCCCGGCCACGCCTCGTGGTCGCCCAGCGGGTCGGCCGACGTCAGCGCGACGCCGGCGATCACGCGGTACGTCACGGCCGCCTTGCCCGTCTTCGAGAACACCGCGAACTTGTCGCGCCGCAGCGCGAAGTAGCCCAGCGAGTCGCGATCGCCGTGCTCGGCCAGCAGGGCCTGCAGGCGCGCCAGCTCCTCGTCCGACAGCCCCGGCGCGGGCTCCGCCGAGCGCAGCAGGAAGTACGCCGACACGAGCACCGCCGCGATGCTGAACAGCAGCCCGATCCCGGCCGACAGGTCCTCCAGAAACCGCCCGTGGAACACGGCGGGACCGCTCACGCCCACCAGCGCCAGCCCGGACTGCGACAGCCGAGCGGGGAAGCTCAGCGGCTCGAGCATCCGGCCGGACGCCACCGAAAGCAGCACCACGTTGATCACGAACCCGGCCAGCACCAGCTGCAGGAACACCCGCACCGCGCGCCAGCGGCCCGTCGACGGGTCGGGCTCCGCGACGAAGTAGCGCCGGTTCACGATCAGCCCGATGAGCAGCACCACCGACACCACGCCCGCGCCGAACACGTGCCGCAGGCCCAGGTGTGACAAGGTCAACAACACCGCGAAGCCGACCGCGAGCTGCCACGCCCGCCGCTTTCGCCGGCGAAGTCCCGCCGCGAGCATGATCAGCAACACGCCCGTGACGACGGCCACGGTCGCCGCCGCCACGGTCGCTTCCTGAGGCAGCTCCAGCCACTCGGCCAGGTGGCCACGCAGGTTACGGCTGGACGGAACCACCACGGAAAGTAGTGTCAGCAGGCCGGCGAGCCTGGTCACCCAGGTGATCGCCTTGACGGTCGTCACGCCCGCCACCTGCCAGCTGTGCTGCACGCGTGTCCCCGTCATCACGCGTGCAACACGTACGGCCCAGCCATGCTTCCCCTTGCTTCGTCACCGGCCGGCGAGCTCCCCCGCGAGCTCCGTGAACGGGGCCAACGCGGCCGGGTTGGCCAACGCGTCCCTGCTCACAGCCCTCTCCGGCGCGACTCCGGAGAGTATCTTCTTCACCGGTACCTCACACTTCTTACCGTTCAAGGTACGGGGGATTTCGCCGACCACCACGAACCGGTCGGGCACGTGTCGCGGTGACAGAGCGCTACGAAGCTCCTTCCGCAGCTTCGGCTCCACGTCGGCAAGATCCACACCCGGCGCCAGCACGAGGAAGCACAGCAGCTGCCCGTCGTCGTTGCCCGCCGCGGAAGTGTCCACGACCAGGGAGTCGGCGACCTCGTCGAAGCCCTCCACCACGCGGTAGAACTCGGCCGTGCCCATGCGCACGCCGCCACGGTTGAGCGTGGAGTCGCTGCGGCCGTAGATCACGGCGGAGCCGCGCGGGGTCACGCGGATCCAGTCGCCGTGGCGCCAGACGCCGGGGTACATGTCGAAGTACGCCTCGTGCAGCCGCGCGCCGTCGGGGTCGTTCCAGAAGAACACCGGCATCGACGGCATGGGCTCCGTGATCACCAGTTCGCCGACCTGGTCGATCAGCGCGTTGCCGGCTTCGTCGTACGACGCGACGGCCGCGCCCAGCGCCCGGCACGACAGCTCGCCCAGCCACACCGGCACGTCGGGCGACGCCGCCACGAACGCCGCGCACAGGTCCGTCCCGCCGGAGACCGAGCAGATCTGCACCGCCTTCCCGATTTTGTCGGCGATCCACCGGAAGCCCTCGACCGACAGCGGCGCACCCGTGGAACCCAAAGCGCGCAACGCACTCAGGTCGTAACGTGCCGACGGTTCCAGCCCCGCCTTGAGGCAGCTCTGGATGAACGGGGCCGACGTGCCGAAGTAGGTGATGCGGTGCTGTTCGGCCAGGTGCCACAGCACGTCGAGGTCGGGGTGGCCGGGGCTGCCGTCGTAGAGCACGATCGTCGAGCCCACCAGCAGGCCCGAGATGAGGAAGTTCCACATCATCCAGCCGGTGGTGGTGAACCAGAAGAACCGTTCACCCGGCCCGAGATCCGCTTGCAGCGAGAGGGCTTTGAGGTGCTCGACGACGATCCCGCCGTGGCCCTGCACGATTCCCTTCGGCAGGCCCGTGGTGCCCGACGAGTACAGCACCCACAGCGGGTGCCCGAACTCCACCGGCGCGTACGCCAGCTCGGTGCCGGCGTGCTCGGCGAGCAGGGCGTTCCAGTCGAGGGCGCCGTCAACGCTCCCGCCACCCACGTACTTGACGAGAACGGTCGCGCTCAGCGACGGGATGTCGGCGCGCAACCGCTCGACCGTGGGGGTGATGTCGAACTCCCGGCCGTTGTAGGCGTAGCCGTTGACCGCGATGAGCACCTTCGGCTCGATCTGCGTGAAGCGGTCGGAAATCGCGCGCACGCCGAAGTCCGGTGAGCACGACGACCAGATCGCGCCCAGCGAGGCCGCCGCGAGGAACGCGACGAGCGTCTGCGGGCAGTTCGGCGCCAGCGCCACCACCCGGTCGCCCTTCGCGACGCCCAGCGCCTTCAACGCTCCGCGCGCCGCGGCGACCTGCGCGCGAAGGTCGCCGTACGTGAGCTGCTCGGCGAAGCCGTCTTCGCGGTGGAAGATCACGGCGAGCTCGTCGTCGCCCTTCGCCGCGCCCGCGACGCCGGGGCTGAGCGCGTGTTCCGCGTAGTTCAGCGTGCCGCCGTCGAACCACTTCGCGTTCGGCATCGCGCCCGAGAGGACCTCTCGCGGCTTCTCGTGCCAGCGCACGCCGGAGAACTCGGCGACGGCCGCCCAGAAGTCGGGCACGTGTTCCACGGAGTAGCGCCAGAGCGAGTCGTAGTCGTCGACCTGCACGCCGCGTTCTTCCCGCAGCCACCTGCGGAACGCCTCGATGCGAGTGTCGGACACGCGGCTCGGGTCGGGTCGCCAGAGCACTTCGGGGACATCGGCAGTCTGGGTCACCCGCCGATGTTAACTGCGGCTAACCGGCCAGGCCACCGTCTTGTCTGCGGCTTACCGCAGGTGTGCGTCGAACCAGTCCAACGTGCGCTGCCAGGCTTCCTCCGCCGCGCCGGGGTCGGCGTCGAAGCGGTGGTTGGCGCCCGGGTAGCGCACGACGTTCGTGGCCACGTTCGCCGACGCCGCCGCTTCGCGCAGTTGCTCCACTTCGGCGCCGCCGGCGTCGTCACCGGCGTCGCCGTACATGCCGAGCCACGGGCTGGTCACGTGCCCCGCGATGTCGAGCAGCCTCGGCAGCTCCGTCACGCGCTGGCCGCCCACGCTCACCGCCGCACCGAGCCGGCGGTGTGACGCGACCACCAGCGCCGCCGTGCCACCCAGGTCGAAGCCGACGACGCCGCGCAGATCGGCCTCCACACCGTGCTCGAGCAGCCATTCGAGTGTGATGTCTGTCGCGTCGAGGAGGTCCTGCTGCGTGAGCTTCTCGCCGTCGTCGATGTGGGGCGTGACGGTGAGCCAGCCTTCGTTCGCCAGGCTCGCGACGAGCAGCACCACGCCGTCGGTGACTCCTTCGCCTTCGTGCAGCACAACGAGGCCGCCGCGGATGGCACCGTCGGGCTCCGCGAAGGTGAGGCGCAGGGCGCGCCCGTCGGTACGCTGGTAATCCACGGTGCTCGTCGACGTCATCGCCTCATGCAATCACCTCCAGGTGAACATTGGGAACCTTTGTGGATCCGTCGTCGCGAGCTACGGTGGCCAGGCCGTCCCGTTTGACCCGAGGAGTACCGACGATGCCGTCCCTCGCACCGCGCCCCGACCTCGATTCGTTGCCGAAGTACGTCCCCGGCCGGACGATCCAAGGCGCGATCAAGCTCGCGAGCAACGAGGTGCCCGGCGGCCCGCTGGCCAGCGTGCGCGCCGCCATCACCGAGGCGATGGCCGACGTCAACCGCTACCCGGATGCCGGCTCGCAGGCCCTGCGCGAGCGGCTCGCCACCGAACTCGACGTGGCCGTCGAGCAGGTCTCGATCGGCTGCGGCTCCGTCGCCCTGTGCCAGCAGCTGGTGCAGGCGGTCTGCGGACCCGGCGACGAGGCGATGTACGCCTGGCGTTCCTTCGAGGCCTACCCGATCGTCACGCAGGTCGCGCACGCCGAGTCGGTGAAGGTGCCCTTGACCGACGGCCACGGCCTCGACCTCGACGCGATGCTCGCGGCGATCACGGACCGGACGAAGCTGGTCTTCGTCTGCAATCCCAACAACCCCACCGGCACCGTGCTGACGCGCGACGAGATCGCCCGTTTCATCGACGCCGTGCCAGCGCACGTGCTGGTGGTACTCGACGAGGCGTACACGGAGTTCGTCTCCGACGCGGAGGTGCCCGACGGCATCGAGTTCACGCGTACGCGGGAGAACGTCGCCGTGTTGCGCACCTTCTCCAAGGCGTACGGGCTCGCTGGCCTGCGCGTGGGCTACGCCGTGGCCTCCCCCGCCATTGCCGAAGCGCTGAGGCAGGTCTGCGTCACCTTCTCGGTGAACGCGATCGCTCAGGTCGCCGCCATCGCGTCCCTCGACGCTGCCGATGAGTTGCTCGAACGCTGCCGGGAAATCGTCGTCGAACGCGACCGCGTGCGGAACGCGTTGGTGAAGATGGGGTATGAAATCCCGCCCACACAAGCGAATTTCGTGTGGTTCCCGCTCGGTGAGAAGACGGTCGCGTTCGCCGAGCACATGCTCGACCGCAAGCTCATCGTGCGTCCCTTCGCCGGTGACGGCGCTCGCGTGACGATCGGGACGCCGGAGGAGAACGACCTGTTCCTGGCGGCTGCCCGGGAGTTCCTGGCTTGATCGGTTGGCATGGGTTGGCGGGACGGCATCCGTTCCGCTGACCCTGTCGCTTCGCTCTCCCCGGTTCGGCGTGGACGGGCTTGGGTTTCCCGCAAGGTCAAAGAATTCGCCCTCGACACCGACCGACCAAGGACACCCCTTGCCCCGGTGGCAATTCACCACGAAGACGTCCGCGGCCGCCGTCTCATCCCAGCCGTTACCCGGGCACAACGGCCGTGGCAGTCACTTCACGACCAGTTCCACCACTGCCGCAACACCGATCACCACGATCACAGCGCGCAACACGGTCGGCGACAACTTGCGCCCGACCTTCGCCCCGATCTGCCCCCCGATCGTCGACCCGACGGCCAGCAACCCGATCACCGGCCAGCTCACCGGGGCGACGACGGCGTAGATGAGGCCGGCCACGACGTTGATGACGGCGGCGAGGACGTTTTTGACTCCGTTGAGGCGTTGCAGGGGCTCCGACAGCAGCATCCCCATCACGGCCATCATCATCACGCCCTGCGCGGCCGTGAAGTAGCCGCCGTAAATGCCGATGACGAACAGCAACCCGAGCAGCAGCGGCCCGGGTTTGTGCTCGGTGCCGTTGGCCTCACGGCGCTTCTGCACCCACTTCGACACCGTCGGCTGCACGATCACCAGCACCACCGCCAGCCCCACGAGCACGGGCACGATCGTCTCGAAGGCGTCCTTGGGCAGCGTGAGGAGCAGAACCGTTCCCCCGATCGCCCCGAAAAACGAGGCGATCGAGAACTTGAGGATCTGCGGCCAGTACCCCTCCAACTCGGCGCGGTACCCGTACGCCCCACTGATCGTGCCGGGCGCGAGCCCCACCGCGTTGGACGTCGTCGCCGTGATCGGCGGGTACCCCAACGCCACGAGCACCGGAAACGTCACCAACGTCCCCGACCCGACCACCGCGTTGATCGTCCCCGCCCACACCCCGGCGACGAAGATGATCACCGCATGCCACCACGTCATAACGCACTCACTCCGGCACCCTAAGCACCCCCGCGCACCCCCGCGACGCGATGTGTCAGGAGGAACAGTTCCAGCTGGCCCTAGTAGGTGGCGCTCTGTCTTCTTTGCCTCGGCAACTTGGAGTAATCCGCCGTTCGGTACTTCGCTCTTCCTCAGTTCAACCAAGATCGGCAAAGCCGACCTCCGTCGGCAAGCAGGCAAATGACGACCCGCCAATAGGGCGCACTCACCCAGAGTGGTGATCTCCCGCTTCGACCTGCACTAGCGACAGTCGTCCTCTTTCGGCAAAATGCCCACCCGAGGGTGATCAGTCCATTACGGTAACGCCAGGGGACGGTCCGCTACCGGACTGAAGCGTCATGAGGGGGAACGCAGTGGCTCTACCTGCGCCGGAGTCGAAGTGGCTCACCGGCCTGAACTTCACGATCACCGGCGACCAACCCGCCGGCGGCGGTGCGTCGGGCGGAGCTGCGGCGGCTCCTGCCGGTCCGGGCTTCAGCCTGAGCCCGGACGAGGCGCGAAGCATGCTGACCGTCGCCAAGCGCGTCCGTGACCAGCTCCGCGACATGCGAATCAAGGCCAACCGACTGACAGCCCTCAGCCCACCGGCGGACGAGCCGGGAAGCACCGGATACAACAAACTCCTCGTCGGCGACGGTCAAAGCACTGGCGCGTTCGGGTACGGCAACGAGTCAGTCAAGCGTGAGTACGCCTACGCTGCCGAGCTGGTCGACCGGCTGGAGAAAGCCCTTGGCATCACCGAATCGGCCGACGAGCAAGCGGGGACCGATATCAAGAACGCGGGCTCCCAAGAGCAGGGTAAGGGGTTGGCGTGATCAGCCACCGAGTCGTTCTCACGCTGTCCGCCACAGCAGTGGTCCTCGCGGCGACCGCGGGATGCTCAGGCACAACCGCCGCCACCCCCACGACCACTCCACCGCCGCCCAGCACGAAGACGTTGCCCCACAGCGGAGCCCCCAAGGTGGAGCACCCGTTGCCGGCTTCGGTGCTCTCAGGCGACCCTTGCCAGGATGGCCTCACCGCGGACCAGATCGAACGAATCCTCGGCACGGCCGCGCAAGGCGAGCGTGACGACGCCGAGGGGCTGGGGCCGGCGTGCAACTGGCACAACACGGATACCGGTGCCGTTGTGGGCGTGGGCTACAGCACCCAACCACGCGAGGGACTCAGTGCGGTCTACGCCGGCACAAAATCCCAGGCCAAGATCTGGCAAGTCCTTCCGGCCATCCAGGGATTCCCGGCGGTTGCCCACTCGACGGACAGCCCCGGCCCCGACAATGATCTTTGCCAGGTGAGTGTCGGAGTCAGTGACGAGCTGGCGTTCGATGCGTCAGTGGGCTTGAGTCAAGCCAAGGTCGGCAAAACCAACCCCTGTGATGTCGCGGCAACAGTGGCCGACATGGTCGTCACCAACCTGCGCCAGAAAGCTGGTGGCTGATGAGCTTCTTCAGCAAGATCGGCGACGCCGCGAAGTGGGTGGGCGACCGTGTCAACGACACCGAGCAGTGGGTCGACGACGTCGGACACGGCAACGTCGGCCAGCAGGCCGTGCCGGCCCCCGAGTTGGTGCAGAAGGTGCTCAACAGCAAGGGCGCCGGCGGTTGGCACGAGGGTGCCGGGCAGGCCACGCAGCTCGCGGCGGACCACCACACCATCAGCGCCGACATCCAGAACCTCAGCACCGGCCTCGAGTCCGTCTGGACCGGCGGCGGGGCCGAGGCCGCCCAGCAGCGGATCAAGGTCTTCTCCGACACGACGGCCGCGGCGTCGCAGACGTACACGACCAACGGGCAGAATCTCACCGGCCTCGCGCACGGGTTCGACGAGATGAAGCAGGCGCTGCGGCCCATGCCGGGAACGCCGCCGCACAAGGATTTCATCGATGTGGCGACGCCGTGGGACACGGACACCGAAGACAAGATCAACCAGTACAACCAGCTCGCCCAGCAGAACCTCGACCGTTACAACGGCTACGCGCAGCAGGCGCAGAACAGCGGTCAGGGCCTCAAGACGGATTACGGCCAGCTGAACGGATTCGACGGCACCGTCACGATCACCCAGCCCGGCAAGGTCAAGCGCGAGAAGCTGACGCGCACGACCAAGACCACGACCGACGACGACAAGACGTCCACCTCACAGTCCGAGGTCGACACCCGGCACATCACGACCCCTCCGCCGACCACGCCCCCGCCGACGACGCCGCCGCCGACCACGCCGCCCCCCGACGTTCCGCCGCGGACGGTGCTGCCGCCGCCGACGGGGCGGCCGGTGGTGCCGCCGGAGCAGAGGCCGCCGCGCGACCAGGAGTGGCCGGGCAGGCAGCCGGGTGACGATGACGACACCCACACGTCGAGTGATCTGGACGATCCGCGGGTCACGCAGCCGCCGGGGCAGCGGTTCCCGGTCCTCAGTGGGAATCCGTCGTGGTCGGCGACGGGTGGAGCAGACGGCTTCGGGCCTGGCGGCTTCGGCGTAGGTGCCGGGGCCGGTGCGGGCGTCGGCGGAGCAGGTGGGTCCGGGGCGTTCGGCGGACGCGGCGGGGCAGGGACCGGGTCTCGGCTCGGTGGTGGTGCCGGGTCCGGCGTGTTCGGGGAAGAAGGCGGCCGTGGCGGTGCGCCGGGCGGCCGCGGCGCGGCGGCGGGTGCGACCGGCGCCAAGGGCTCGCCCGGGATGGGCGGCATGGGCGCCACCGGCAGCAAGGGCAAAGGCGAGGAAGACGCCGAGCACCAGCGCAAATACGGCATCGACGACGACTCCGCCTTCTCACTCCTCGACGACGAAGACGGCAGGCTCCTCGATCCCCACACCGGCCTTCCGCCGACGCCCCCGACCATCGGAGCCTGAGCAGAGCGATGACGATCATCGACAGACCGGTGCGGTTGCCCCGGCCGGTGTTCCTGGTTTCCTGGAGTGTCGCCGAGCTCGGTGAGCCGCCGATTGTCGTGGGACCGGACCAGACGTACCGCACCGACGAAGCCGAGGCGACGTTGCGCCGACGTGCGATGGACGCGTTGTACGACCTGGGGCTGGCCACGTCCGCCGGTGAGCTCACCCGGGCGTGGCGCGAGACGCTGCACGTGCTCGCCCGGCCGGCGCGCGAGATGTACTCGTGGAGCAACTTCCGCAACAGCGACGACGACGGCGCCATCCTCGTCGCCGAGTCCGGTCGCGACGCCGTGCGCCTGATCACCGACCACCGTGTGGTGCAGCTCGACCCGGTCCCGGCGCGCGAAGCCGCGGAGCACCTGGTGGACGCGCTGCCCACGCGCCCGCCCGCGCGGCTGGCGCCGATGAGTGTGCCGAAGATCCACTTCGAGGACGCGGGCCGCGACTACGAGTCCGACAATCCGCTGACCGAGATGGCCCACGAAGCCGACGAGCTCCGCCGCCTCATGCGCGCCGGCCGCGACGCCGCGCACCAGCTGTACGTCGCGACGCGCGACGACGCAGGCCTGCGGACGCGCAGCACCCCGATGTCCGTGCTCGACCTCACCGACCGCGGCCGCGTGCTGACGTTCGTCGGCAACACCAACGGCGAGGCGCGCATCAACGTCCACCCCGGACACCGCGCGCACCTGATCGAGGCGCTGCACCTGGCGTCGAACGCGCTCGGCTAACGCTCGGCCAGGCCTTCCGCGGTGGCTTTCAGCAGCCGCGTGAGGCGGGGCTCGAAGTCGAGCGCCGTGTGGGACCAGCGGGGTGGGAGAGCTGCCAGAACGACGTCAGCCGAGCAGGGCGGCGATGACGTCGTGAACCTGTTGCGCAGTAAGGGTTCCGGCGTCGACGAGAGTCTCGACGATCACGTCGTACGCCTGGTGCCGGCGCTGCGCTTCGCCGACAGGGTGGCGGGCGGATCATCCAAATTTCCTCGCTGGACGGCCAGATCGGGAGCACGGGGATGATGGCTTACCAATCGGCGAAGTGGGCCGTCGGCGGGTTCAACGAGGCGCTTGCCGCGGAGGTCGCGGCGCTCGGCATCGAGGTCCCGGTCCTCGAGCCGGTCAACGTGTCACCGAAGCTCCGGAGAGAGAATTGGCACGCACAACGAGGAAACAGCTCGCCCGAGATCACGAGCTGATACCACTCAGAGCAATATCAACTCGGCCGCTTACGAGAGCGCGCGAACACCACCCACCAGTATGCCGTTAGAGGCACATTGAGCACAGCGACACTCACCATGCCCCACGATCTCCAACCTCCGAGACCGCCTAACAGGGCCAGCACAAGCCATGTACAACTTATCAAGGTGTAAACGATCGCGAAGGAGAGCGCGACCTTCGAAGGCATTTTCCCCTGCCCGAAGAATCCCTGCATGGACACCTCATGGTCAAATCCAGCCGCGTGAAACCTCGTGCTTTTGAAGAACTACCCGTCCGGCCGCAACATCAACCAGCCACCTCAGTCCCGTGGCTCAAACACACAAAACTCATTCCCCTCCGGATCCGCCATCACCCACCAATCGATATCCGCGCCCTTGTTCCGCACCAGCACCGCCCCCAGCGACACCAACTCCCCCACGTCCCCGAACACGTCGAGGTGCATCCGGTTCTTCACCGTCTTCACCTCAGGCACCGGATTGACCCAGATCAACGGCCCAACCCCGGCGACGTCCACGATCGGCACCGGATCGTCGGCTGAGCGGGTCTCGTCGCGCCGCGTGTAGCCCAGCGCGACGCACCACCAGTCGGCCAGTTTCTGGTGGTCCCGGGCGTCGAGGACCAAGTCCTTGAACTTCGCAGTCACGCTCTCAGAGTGGCACGCACCACCGACATTTTCCGCCATCCGCCACGACCTGCCAGGATGAGCGGGTGGCCCACGAATCCGAACAGGTCTGGAGCGCCACCGTCGACCGCCTGCGCGCGATGATCGACAGTGGTGAGCTCCCGCCGGGCTCGAGGCTGCCCGCGGAACGCGCCCTGTGCGAACAGCTCGGCATCAGCCGCGGATCGCTGCGGCAGGCGTTGCGGGTGCTGGACTCGATCGGCTACGTCCAGATCCGCGCTGGCTCCGGCACCTACGTCCGTGAGCAGACCGAAGCGCCCCTGAGCAGCTGGTTCTCCGAGCACGAACAGCTGGTGGAGAAGCTGTTCGACCTGCGCGCGACGGTCGAGCCGACGCTGGCCGAGCGCCTCGCCACCAGCCACTCGCCGCGGACGCTGCAGAAGCTCGAGGACAACGTCGCCGAAATGGAAGCCGCGGCCGCCGAAGGTGACATGTTGCGCGTCATCGCGACCGACGCCGAGTTCCACCGCGTCATGGCGGGCAACGCCGGCAACGACGACGTGGCCGACCTCCTGCGCTCCGTCCTGGCCCTGGTGGGCGAGGAGCGCCGGGCCGCGCTGCGGTTGCCGGGCCAGATCCGCAAGGCGGTGGATGAGCACCGGGCGATCCTGTCGGCCTTGAAGGCCTCCGACGGACCTGCCGCGCGGGAGATCACGCTGAGGCATTTGCTGGATGCGAAGTCTTATGCCCACGATTACGCGGCGGGCAACGACTCTGCGATGTAGCTGACTCGCGGCCTCCTGAGGTACGGGGGGACTCGGAGAACGCTGTTCCTGGGCTGTCGCGTGAACTCCCGCGTGCATCGCCGGGACCCGTCCGACGACGCGTTCGCACTCCTGTCACCGGCGCCTCGGATCTGCACGAGCGGCGCCCTGGACGCTGGGCGACCGCGTCCCTGACTTCGGCTGCCCGAGTAGAGGGCAACTAGTCAGGACCTCATGCGCCCCCAAGGCCGCCGCGGTCCGGTGGGATCATGCCCCGAGCCCCGCTGTCACAACACATGCGCCAGAACGAGATCCGCGACCTCCGGCACCGGAACCGTCGTCACGACCTCGAGAGTCGCCGAAGCGCGTAGCAGCGGTGCCACAGTTTCGAGGTACCCCAACGTCTCCGCAAGTTCCGCCGGGTCCTTCCCGTACGAGTTCGACGTGCGCGAAGCGAGCCGGTCGACGAGGACGGAAGCCGGGGTACTCAACAGCACCACGTGAGAACGAACCGCCGGAACCGAACCTGGTTCCGCACCGTGCCCGAGACGAAGAGCGACCCGGAGGAAGCCAGCAGCTCCGCCATGACGTCTTCCCGCCACAACCGTTCCCCGCCAACCACTTCGGTGTAGGGACCGTAGTCGGTGTCGACGGTCGAGAAGCCGCGGGCAGACAGCTCGGCCAGCAGCGCGCTCTTGCCGACCCCTGACATGCCCGTGACGAGCACCCGCACTAGTGCGGTTCCAGGATCCGGTCCACGAACCTCCGCACCTTGTCCTCCATGCGCGCCACGCGTTCCTCGAGGGTCAGGGTCTCCACGGGCTGCGGGACGTCCGGCTTGAGCTCCCCGCGGACATACGCGCTGCAGGACAGGTTGGCGCAGACGTACGTGCCGAGGGTGTTGCCCTCGCGGCCGGCCTTGCCCGCGCGGCGGCCGGTGAAGAGGGTGATGTCGGACGTGGCCTGGGTGGTGGAGCAGAAGGCGCACATGTTGCTGCGCAAGCGCGACGAAGCAGGCGGCGCGGCGCGCAGGGACAGACCCACGACGCCGCCGTCGTGAGGCACCACGAGGTAGGCGCGGCCGGGGGCCTTCGGGTCGCGCCAGCCGAGGAAGTCGCGCGTGGCCCAGGGGACGTCGGCGGGGAGGGTGACGGACTTGGCCTCGCCGCGGGAGCAGTTCACGAAGGAGGCGCGGATCGCGTCGGCGTCGAGGGGTTGCATGGGCAGCACGGTAGCGACGCGGCCACGAGCGCTGCCACGCCTTTTCTCGCCGAGCCAGACGCGAGCGCCAGCCCGTACGATCGGCGGCGTGCGCAAGCGAACGGCGGGGCGGTTCCGGCTGGTCCTGCGCACCAGTCTGGGCTTCGCCGCGCTCGGCATCGGGTCGAGTGTCGCCGGGTCGGCCGTCGTCGCCTTGCTGCTGTTCCTGCAGGGGCTGCCCGGGGACGTCGGAGATCGCGGGTGGATCCTCAGCCTCACGGCGGGCGGGATCGTGGCCGTGAGCCTGCTCGTGGGCACCCTCTGGACCGCCTACCTGCAGCGACGCACCGTGGTGTGGTTCACGATCGGCCGCCCGCCGACCGAGGACGAGGCCAAGCGCGCGCTGCGGCTGCCCGTGGACATGGCCGTGGTCAGCGGCACGCTCTGGCTCATCGGCACCATCGCCCTGGGCACGCTGGCCGGCGTGCTCGGCTCATTCGACGACGCGTCCGGCATGGCGCTGACGATCGGCCTCGGCGGGCTGACCACCGTCGGCCTGATGTACCTCGCCGCGGAGTGGGTGGCGCGGCCGGTGATGACGATCGCGCTCGACGTGACGCCGCCCCGTGGCTCGCTCCCCGTGACCGTGCTGACCCGGCTGATCGTCACCTGGGCCCTGGCCAGCGGGGTACCGCTCGTCGGCGTGCTGCTGGTGGCGACGCCGCCCGACATCAGCCGCGCCAACCCGACGGCGAGCCTGATCACGCTGTCCGTGATCGGCCTCATCACGGGCGCCATCGGCACGGCGCTGCTGGCCCGCGCCGTCGCCGCGCCGTTGCACCGCCTGCGCGTGGCGCTGGACCGGATTGCGCGCGGCACCACCGACGTGTCCGTGGACGTCGACGACTCCAGCGAGATCGGCATGCTCCAGACGTCGGTGAACGAGCTCGCCGCCGGGCTGCGCGAGCAGGAGCGGATGCGGGACCTGTTCGGCCGGCACGTCGGCACCGACGTCGCGCGCCACGCCCTGGAGTACGGCGCCTCGCTGTCCGGCGACGTACGTGAGGTGACGGCCCTGTTCGTGGACGTCGTCGACTCCACCGCGCTCGCGTCGCGCACGCCGCCCGAGGAGCTCGTGGCCAAGCTCAACCGCTTCTTCGCCAGCGTGGTCTCGGCCGTCGACGCGCGCGGCGGCCTGGTCAACAAGTTCCAGGGCGACGCGGCGCTGTGCATCTTCGGCGCGCCCACACGCCTGTCCGACGCCCCCACCATGGCGCTGGCCGCCGCCCGCGCGATCCGCGACGCCGTGGTGGCGGACGGCGAGCTCGACCTGGGCATCGGCGTCGCGTGCGGGCAGGTGTTCGCGGGCCAGCTGGGCACGTCGAGCCGGCTTGAGTACACCGTGATCGGCGACGCCGTGAACGAAGCCGCGCGGCTGACCGAGCACGCCAAATCCGTGCCGTCACGCATCCTGGCCAGCGAAGGCGCCGTGAAGGCTGCGCTCGGCGGTGAGCGCGAGTTCTGGCAGCCGCACGGCTCGCTCCTGCTACGCGGCCGTCAGCGGGCGACTGAGGCCTGGACGAACTAGCCCAGCTCAGGCCAGGTCAGCAACGTCGAGCCCCAGGTCAGGCCCGCCCCGAACGCCGTCAGCAGCACCCGGTGACCGGGCACCAACGTGCCGTCCTCCACCGCGTCCGCCAGCGCCAGCGGGATCGACGCGGCGCTCGTGTTGCCGACGCGGTCGATGTTCGCCACCACGGCGTCGGCGGGCAGGCCAAGGTGCTTCGCCGTCGCCTGCAGGATGCGGATATTCGCCTGGTGACCCACGAACCGGTCGACGTCCCCGACCATCCAGCCGGCCTGCTCCAGCACGGCTCGCGACGATTCGGCCATCCGCGCGCACGCGTGGCGGAACACCGCCGTGCCCTGCATGACGAGGTGGTGGTCGCGCTGGTCCTCGGAGAAGCGGTGCTTCGAGCCGCCCGCCTCGACCCACAGCAGGTCGGCCAGCTCGCCCTCGCTGTGGAGGTCGAACGGGCCGATCGCGCCCGGCTCGTCCGAGTCGCCGGCGCGCAGGACGACCGCGCCCGCACCGTCGCCGAAGATGGGCACGGTGGCGCGGTCCGTGGGGTCGACCAGCGAGGTGAAGACGTCGGCGCCGATCACCAGCACGCGCTTGGCGATGCCGCCGGCGATGAAGCCCTGCGCCGTGGCCAGGGCGTAGACGAAGCCGCTGCACACGGCGTTCACGTCGAACGCGGCGGCGGTGCCGAGCCCGAGCCGTGCAGCCACCTGGGGCGCGCTGGCGGGGCAGAGCTGGTCGGCGGTGGAGGTGGCGAGCACCACGGCGTCGACCGAGCTGTCGCCGAGCGCTTCGCGGCCCGCGGCGACGGCGAGATCCACTGTGGACTCGCCGGGCGCGGCCATGCGGCGCTCACGAATGCCGGTGCGGGTGCGGATCCACTCGTCGGAGGTGTCCAGGGTCTGCGCGATCTCGTCGTTGGTCACGACCCGTTCGGGCAGCGCGCGGCCGAGCGCGGTCACGACGGCGGTACGACCAGGTGGGAACCCGACAGGACTCACAGCTATTACCTCCCCGGCCGGCGGACGGCGGTTCCACCGGCTCGCTCCACTTCTATGGGCTACCCCTGGGTAGACCGGTCAGTTGTGGCGCACGTCACTTATCCCCCTCTTTCACGTTCGCTCGATAGGAGGTATTGGGCAAACCTGTTTTTGATCAGGGGTGAGCCTCGGTAAAGGCGAGGCGTCCTGCAGGTGCGCCCGGTTAGCCTGAGGCGTGCTCACTCCCGACCTCGACCGGCTGGACCTCGCCATCCTCGCCTGCCTGCAGGCCGACTCACGCACGATCGCCGAGGTCATCGGCGCGAAGGTGGGCCTCTCGGCCGCCGCCGTGCAGCGCCGCATCAAGCGCCTGCGCGAGACGGGTGTGATCGAGAAGGAGGTCGCCGTGCTGTCCCCCGGTGCCCTCGGGCTGTCGATGACCTTCGTCGTCATGGTGGAGATGGAGCGGGAGAACCTGACCGTGCTGGACGCGTTCCGCAGGCAGGTACTGGGCGACGACTGCGTGCAGCAGTGTTACTACGTCACGGGCACGGCGGATTTCGTGTTGATCGTGACTTGTCCGGACATGGCGGGGTTCGAGGCGTTCACGCGGCGGATGTTCTTCGACAACCCCAACGTCCGGCACTTCACCACGAGCGTGGCCATGGACCGGGTGAAGGTCGGTCTCACGCTGCCCCTGGCCTGACCGCCACGGTCTACATCGGACCGTCCGTGACAATCCCGTGACCATGCGCGAAAGTCTCCTGGCGCCTGCCCGCTCGGGCGAAATCGGGTGACGGGCGGTCAGCGGTCGAACGCAAGGGGTATGTGGTCCGTGTTACGCCACAGAGGACGGATGCAGCCGATCGCGTGAATGGCGGGAAACCGGCGTCACGAGAGCCGAAGCTGATCATCTCCTTGCCGACCAGTTCGCAGGGCGCGAACCACCGGAGGAAACACCAGGAGCAGCCGTGCACACCGACGCCGTACACCAGACCCAGTTCGTGTTGCTGAACGAGAGCACCACGCCGGTGCTGTCCCGCCTGTCCTACCACTGCGCGGAACCCTTCGCGGTCACTGTGGCGTTCCGGACCGAGCGCGGCCGGTGGATCGAGTGGACGTTCGCACGTGACCTGCTCGTGACCGGGCTCGAGGAGCCGTCCGGGCTGGGCGACGTGCGCATCCGCCCCGACCTGTCCGAGGACCCGGCGATGCTCACGCTGGAGATCGAGTCGCCCGACGGGTACGCGTCGTTCGAGCTGGACCGCGAGGACGTCGAGACCTTCCTGGAGTCCTCCTACGGACTGGTTCCGCTCGGCACCGAGAGCGAGAACTTCGACATCGACGGGCTGATCGACGAGATCAGCAACGTCTGACCCACCTGGAAGACTGCCGATCCCGCGGCGGTAAAGGGAGAAGGGCGGCTCGAGTGCTCTGGAGGCACTCGAGCCGCCCTTCTTCTGGTTACCGGGTCAGCCGCGCACGAGCGTCGTGCCGGTCGCCGAGAGGGCGTTGGCGATCGGGTAGAAGTACGTGTTCACGGTGTCACCGCCGGAAAGCAGGCCCTGCGCCTGGTTGCCGGAGATGAACGAGCCGCCCGAGTCGCCGTGGTCGGAGCGGGCGTTGGTGAGCACCATGCCGCTGACGGTGCCCTCGGGGTAGCGCACGGTCTGGTTCTTGGCGCGGATCGTGCCGCAGGTCCAGCCCGTGGTGGAGCCCGACTTGCAGACGGACGCGCCCACGGCGGCGGCCGTCGAGCCGGACACGCGGGTGCCGTTGTTGATCTGGCCGACCGGGGTCCAGCTGCTGTTGACCCGTGCGTACGCGTAGTCGCTGCCCGGGAAGCGGTAGCTGGAGAACGAGCCCATGGACACGCGGTTGTAGCCGGTCAGCGGGCCGGCGCCGGTGAGCGCGGCGCAGTGGCCGGCCGTGAGGAAGCCGCCGTTCACGGAGAAGCCGACGGAGCAGCGCGACGAACCGCCGATGTAGTACGCGTCACCGCCGAGCACGCTGTAGTGCAGTTGCGGCTTGGCGGCGGTCTCCGTGACCGCCAGCGAGGAAATGTCCACACCGGACTGTCGGGCGAACTTCTCCGCCGCCGCCCGCTGTCCCTTCAGGACAGTGATCGTCACGCGGTTCGACGCCGGGTCCACGCCCCACGCCGTGACCGACTGCGGCGCCGTCTTCTCGCTCGCGTTCAGCTTGGCCACGCTGGCGTCGAGCTGACGCTCGCTGAAGCGCACCACCTGCGCCTCCGCGCCCGCCGCGCGCACCTCCTCCACGAGCGAAGCGTCGGCCACGCCGACGCGCGCCTTGCCCGTGGCCGCGTCGTAGCTCGCGCCGCCGAAGCTGTCGCCGAGCGCGGTTTCCAGCGCTTGGCCCACCTTCGTGGCGGAGTCCTCGGCGGCGAGCCGGGCGACGGCCTGGTCGTGGGTGAGACCGAGGTCGCGCTGCATCGCCGGCACCATGTCGGGGTTCAACAAGGTGGCACCCGCGACCGGGCTCGTGACCGCGGCCATCGTGCCCGCCGTCGCGGCGGCGACGGCGGCGATACCGAGGAATCTGAAGATCTTCATGCTTCTCCCTCGTGATTACGCGCGGCACCGGTGCGGCCACGCGGCGCATCCCTTCCCCCGGGTTGAGAGCGTGCAGCGTGGCCCAGTCCACTGCAATAAGGGCTCGACGCGGATAGGTATACGCAATCCCCTTGGCCGAACGCCCTGCTCCAGACGCCGTATCGGCACCATTTTCCCTCGCGGCACCGTCCATAAGTAGGGATTCCGGCAACTACTTTGCGTAGCTCTTTCAGCGGCTGGAACGTGTTATGCACCCCCGCAACGAGGCGATGCCCGAAGTTTCGTACGCATGGTGATCCTGGGCCGAAGATCCCTCTGCCAACCGGTGACGCTGTGTACGCAGACGTGTGAGCCGAGTGCCCAGGCACAGGTCGTCGGCTGGTTTACGGGTGGCCGAACGCTGCTTAGGCTCCCGACGAAACGGACAAGCAAGCAGGGAGGTCGACATGTGGCAGGCCGTCCCCCGTCCGACGTCGGTCACCGTGCGCACCGGGCCGACGGCTTTCGCGGGCCGGGACGAGGAACTCGCCGCGGTGGTCGAGGTACTCACCCACCGACCCGCCGCCGTGCTCGTGGAGGGTGAACCGGGGATGGGCCGTTCGCGCCTGCTGGCCGAGCTGGCGCGACGGCCCGAGTTCGCCGGCGGACGCGTGCTGCGGGGCATTTGCCAGCCGTTGCGCGAGCCGTTCCCGTACGGGCCGGTGCTGGAGGCGTTGCACGCGGCGGGCGAGCGTCCGCTGGGCTCGCTGAGCCCCGTGGCCGGTGTGCTGCGGCCGCTGCTGCCTGAGCTGGCCGAGCGGCTGCCGCCGACGCCTGAGCCGCTCGACGACCCGGGCGCGCAGCGGCACCGCGTCTTCCGCGCCGTGCGGGAGCTGTTGGTCGCTTGTGGACCGGCGATCCTCCTGGTCGACGACCTGCAGTGGGCCGATGAGGGCACGTGCGACCTGATGCGGTTCCTCGCCGCCGACCTGCCGCCGGAGCTGGCCGTGGTGGCCGCGTACCGCACGGGTGCGCAGCCGTGGCCGGGACCGTTGGGCGCGCCGGTACGGGCGGCGCCGAATGTCCACACGGCACGCGTCGCGCTCGGGCCGCTGGACGTCGCGGCGGTGCGGGCGATGGCCGTGCACGTGCTTGAGCTGCCGCGGGTGAGTGACGAGTTCGCGACGAAGCTGCACGAGTGCACGGGCGGGATCCCGTTCGTGGTGGAGGAAACGTTGCGGGCCTTGCGGAACGTGCCGTTGCCGGCCGGTGAGGGCCTGTCGGATCAGCTGCTGGAGAACCTGGAGGTGCCGGCGCCGTTGCGGGAGTCCGTGACGGAGCGGCTGGCCGCGTTGCCCGCGGACGCCGCGCAGCTGACGCGGGCCGCGGCGGTCCTGGCGGTGCCCGCGGAGCCGGCGACGTTGGCCGAGGTGGCGGGGCTCGGCGAGGAGTCGCCGCGGGCGGCTTTGCTGGCCGCGTTGGCCGGTGGTTTGGTGGCTGAGCTGGGGGAAAACCGCTACGGCTTCCGGCATCCGCTGGCGCGCAAGGCCGTCTACGACACGGTGAGCGGCCCGGAGCGGACATTGCTGCACACCGAATCGATGCGGGTGCTGGGCTCGTTGCCTGCGCCGCCGTCGATGTTGCTGGCGCAGCACGCGTATGCGGCCGGACACACGGAAAAATGGCTTCATTACGCGGAAGCGGCCGCCGACGAGGCCATCGTCCACGGGGAGACCTCGCGGGCGATCGACCTGTTGCAGGCCGTGCTGCCGGCTTCGGACGACGTGGGGCGACTCGCCACGAAGCTGAGCCAGGTCGCGCTGCGCGGCTTCCGCCCGGACGTGATCGAGACGCTGGAGCGCGTGCTGGAGGACCGGCTGCTGCCGCCGACCGTGCGCGGGACGATCCGGCTGTCGCTCGGCATGCTGCTGGTGCGCACGATCGGGCGGCTGGAACGCGGGCGCGAGGAGGTGGAGCGCGCCGTCGCCGAGCTCGTGGACCGGCCGGAGCTCGCCGCGCGCGGCATCAACCTGCTGGCGCAGCCCGTCGACGGGCTCACTCCCCTGTCGTGGCACGAAGGCTGGAAGCGGCGGGTGCGGGAAGTCCACTCCGGACTGACGGACCCGGAGCTGCGGCTGATGCTGACCGTGGACCGGATCGCCAACGCTTCGCACATCGGCGACGGTTCGGCGTGGACGGAGTTCGAGGCGCTGCCCGACGTCGGCGACAGCATGGCCGAGCGCGTGCAGCTCGCGCGGCTGTGGTGCAACCTGGCCGACGCGCAGTCGTGGGCCGGGCACCTCGGCCGGGCGAGGCGGCTCGTCGACGAGGGCACGCGGCGCGCTTCGGACGCGGGGGCGCTGTACGCGATCGGCCTGATCCAGGGCACGCACGCGCGGCTCGCGTGGTTCCGCGGCGAATGGGAGGGGCTCGCGGAGGCGGCTGAGGACGTGCGCTCGCGGTACCCGGAGCTGGGGCCGATCGTGATGGAGACTTCGCTGGTGCTCGGCGGCCTGGCTGCCGTGCGCGGCGAATTCGCGGCTGCCGCGGAACATCTGGCGCGTGCTTCGGTTCCCGCTGACGGGCCGATCCCCGTGGTGCTTTCCGCCGCGTCCGTGCAGATCGGGATCCTGCTGGCGGGCGACGACGTGGCGGGAGCTTGCGCCGTCGCCGACGTCGCCGTGGACGCGGCGCGGCGCAAGGGCGTCTGGGTGTGGGCGGCGTCGCTGGTGCCGGCTGCGGCCGAGGCGTTCGTCCGCGCGGGCCGCTGGTCGGACGCCGACGCCTTCGTGGAGGAGTTCGCGCGCGGCATCACCGGCCGTGACGCGCCCCTGGCCGTGGCCGCTCTGTCCGCGGGCCGCGCCGTGTTGACGGGCGCCCGCGGCAAACACCTGGCCGCGGCCGCGGGCTTCGACGCCGCGGCCGCCGCGTACGCGCGCCTGCCGATGCCGTACTTGGCGACGTCGATGGTGGAGCGCGCCGCCGGCCTGCGGCTACTGGCGGGCCAACGCCCGGCCGTCGACGCGCTGTCCGCCGCGGCCCGCGCGTACGAGCGCCTCGGCGCCACGCGCGACGCCGGCCGCTGCCACCACCTGCTCCGCGAGCACGGCGCATGGGCCCCTTCACAACGCGGCCGCCGCGGCTACGGCAGCGAGCTGTCCCCCCGCGAACGCGAGGTCGCCCGCATGCTCGCCGAGGGTCGCACGAACCGCGAGATCGCGGACGGGCTGTTTTTGTCGCCGCGCACGGTGGAACAGCACGTGGCGAAGGTCCTGCGGAAGCTGGGAGCGCGGGGGCGGGCGGACGTCGGCCGCCACCTCCCGTCGGGAAACGCGGCCGTTTCGTGACAGGGTGGTGTTCGTGGCCCCCATCGAACTGACCCTCGGCGACCTCACCGAGCAACACGTCGACGCCATCGTCAACGCTGCCAACTCCTCCCTCCTCGGCGGCGGCGGAGTCGACGGCGCCATCCACCGCAAGGGCGGCCCGGAGATCCTGGCCGAGTGCCGGGCGCTGCGCGCCGGCCACTACGGGAAGGGGCTTCCGACGGGCCAGGCCGTGGCCACCACCGCGGGCCGGCTGCCGTCGCGCTGGGTAGTGCACACGGTGGGGCCGGTGTGGTCTTCATCGGAAGACCGGTCTTCGCTGCTGGTGGACTGCCACCGCAACGCACTTGCCGTGGCTGCTTCCCTCGGCGCGCAGACCGTGGCGTTCCCGGCGATCTCGACGGGTGTGTACCGGTGGCCGCTCGAGGATGCGGCGCGGATCGCGGTGTCGACGGTTCGGGATGCGGATACGTCGGCGTTCGATTTTGTGCGGTTTGTGTTGTTCGATCGCCGGGCGTATGACGCGTTTGCGGCGGTGTTGTAGCAGCCGGACCGGCTCCGCCTTACCGTGACCCGGTGGTCTCACATGAATCCGGCGCCCAGCCGGCGTGGCGGAGGGCGACCGCCGGGGAGACGCGGTGGCCGGCGGCCGCGGTGGTGGTGGGGACGCTCGCGTTGCAGTTGGCGTTGCCGGACCGGGTGGTGATGAGACCGTGGTGGCTGTTGCCCGCGGTGTCGGTGCTGTTGCTCGTCGCGTTGTTGTTGATCAACCCCGGACGGATAGGCGAGTACAGCAGGGTCGAGCGGATCGTGTCGTTGGTGCTGCTGGGTGTGGTGAGCGCGACCACGGCGGCGACGGCGGTGCGACTGGTGCTGGGGATCGTGCAGGGGTCGTTCAGCGGGCACGCGCCACAGGTGCTGGTGAGTGGCGCGATCGTGTACTGGACGAACATCGTCGTCTTCTCGCTCTGGTACTGGGAGTTCGACCGCGGCGGGCCGGCGCGGCGGGCGAAGGGGCGGGCGGAGTTCCCCGACCTGCAGTTCCCCCAGATGGACAGCCCCGAGCTCACCAGCGAGGACTGGGAACCGCGCTACGCCGACTACCTGTACCTCTCCTTCACCAACTCCACGGCGTTCAGCCCCACCGACGTCATGCCGCTGCGGATCTGGGCGAAACTGACGATGATGGTGCAGGCCGGGGTGTCGCTGCTGCTCGCCGTGATGGTGTTCGCCTGGGCGGTCGGGGCATTGCAGGGATAAGCACTCGTGCGACACCGACCCGACCAGGTATACCCCGAGCATGCCGAGACCCGAACCCCCGTACTACGCGGTGATCTTCACGTCCCGCCGCACCGAAGGCGACAACGGCTACGCCCAGCGCGCCACCGAGATGTCGAAACTCGCGGCGGAGCAGGACGGCTACCGGGGCGAGGAGTCGGCGCGCGACGAGTCGGGCTTCGGAATCACCGTATCGTACTGGCGGGACGAGGAAGCCATCGCCGGCTGGCGGAAGAACCTCAAACACACTGAGAGCCGCCGCCGGGGCCGGGCCGAGTGGTACGAGGAGTTCGACGTGCGGGTGGCGCGCGTCGAGCGGTCCTACGGCTTCACGCGCTGACCCGGTCCGCGGAGAGCCCCCCGCGGACCGGACCCGACGTCAGTGCCGCGTCATCGTGAAGCTCTGGCCGTCCGAGCCGATGGCGCCCGGGCTGAAGGTGGCGGTGCCACGGTCGTCGGCGTCGAGGCCTGCAGGGTTGGTCGACGCGAGGCTCTGCCCGTTGAACTTCACGCCGGTGAACGAGATCCCGCCCGAGATCGACGGGTACGAGTCCGTCGGCGACTCGATGATCGCCTCGGCCGAGGAGTGCTTGGAGGTCAGCGACTTGCTGATCGTCTTCGACCAGCCCTTGGTGGTGTCGCTGATGTCCAGCTCGTAGGTGTTCGTCCCGGTGCGCGTGACCGTCGCGGAGATGTGGTCACCGGCGCTGACCGGGGCGGACGAGGACGAGTAGTACACCGGCGCCGCCGGGTACATCTCGTACCAGGCCTGGTAGACGGGGCGGCCACTGGAGCAGTCCGTGGCCACGCCCGTCTGCTCCACTGTGGACGATCCGTCCCCGTCGATGCCGACCCACGGGGCGAACAGGTCGTTGCTGGACCGGCAGGTCACCGACGGTTCCGTCCAGCTTGCGGTCGCGGTCGTGAAGCTGCCGAAGCTCACGTAGCCGCCCCAGTTGCCACCCGAGAAGCTCTGGCCGTGGAACGAGCCGAACGACGGCGTGCTGACCGTGGCGACGCCGGCCGCGGCCGCAATGCTCGCCGCGGCGGCCGCCGTCACGGCCAGCACCCGCGCGGTCCGTGAAGAGAGGGGGGAGTTCATGCGGATCCAATCTGATCACCGATGGGGACTCGGGGTGTTACAGGCGGTGCGCACCGGTAACAAGTGTTGGATCCGCGTGAGCGGGTGGGTAGCGACTTTCGAAGGGTCTTCACATCTCGGGAAACTTCACCAATATGTCCCGAATTTCCCTTCTGTGCACCGAAGTCCGTGACGGCCGCCCCGGGAAGGCGAGGCGGCCGCCACGGTGTGCCCGTCCTCCGCGCGGAAGGACGGACACGGGTGGACTACCGCGCCGAGCGCGTGAGCGCGGCGTCCACGAACTGGGTGGTGTAAGTCTTCGAGAGGTCGATCTGGTCCTTCTTCGGCTTCACGTTGCTCGACGACGCACCGAGCACGTTGAGCACGTTCTGCGCCCCGCCCGGATCCATCCGTCCGTCGGCGGTGAACATCGACAGGCTGTCCTTCAGCGACTTCACGTACAACGCCTTGTCCCCGCCCGCGAACGACGGCGGCATCACGTCGGCGACCTGCTCCGCGGTGTGGTTCTTGAGCCACCGCAACGAATCCACGTACGCGTTGGCCAGCTTCTGCACGACGTCCGGGTAACGCTTCACGATCTCGCAGCTCATGTAGAGCGAGCTGGCCGGGTAGAGCCCGCCGAGCGCGGCGCGCGTGCCCTCGACCGTGCGCATGTCGTAGAGGATCTTGGCCTGGCCGGTGTTGGTGAGCTGCGCGATCGTCGGGTCGGTGGTCATGCCGGCGTCGATGGAACCCTGCTGCAGCGCGGAGATGAACGTCTGCCCGGCGCCGACCTTGACCGGCGTGTAGTCCTTTCCGTCCACGCCGCCGCGGCTCGCGAGCGCCTTGGTGAGGAAGTCCGTGGACGAACCCAGCGACGTCACGCCGAGGTTCTTGGCACGGAAGTCCTTTCCGGACCGGATCTCCGGCGCCTTGGCCGACGCGACCATCTCGGCCTCACCCGGCACGTTCGAGAACTGCACCACGCTCGTGAGGCACTGTTCCTTGGCCTGCAGGTCGATCGTGTGGTCGTAGAACCCGACCACGGCCTGCACCTCGCCGGCCAGCAACGACGTCTCGGCGTTCGCGCCCGACGGCTGGTCGAACAGCTCGACGTCGAGGCCCTGCTTTTCGTACTCCCCGAGCTGCTGGGCGAGCTGACCCGGCAGGTAGATGACCTTGGAAATGCCGCCGATCATGATCTTCAGGTGCGGTTTGCCGCCGTTGCCCAGGTCGATCTGGCGCGAATCGCGGCAGGCCGTGACCCCGGCGAGGGTCAGCACCGCGGCGCCGATCGCGAGTGTCCTTTTCAGCCGCATCAGATCACCGCACCGGCCTGGGTAGTGACCTGCGGGCGCCAGCGCAGCAGCCGCGACTCGGCCGTGCCGATGCCCCACTCCGCCAGCAGTGCGACGACGGTGACGATCAGCATGCCCGCGTAGACGCCGGCGGTGTCGAAGGTGCCCTGCGCGTTGGCGATCAGGAAGCCCATGCCGGCCTTCGCGCCGGTGTACTCGCCGACGACCGCACCGATCAGCGCGAAGCCGAACGCGACGTGCAGCGAAGAGAGGATCCACGACGTCGCGCTCGGCAGCACGATCGAGCGCAGTACGGCCCAGCGCGAAGCACCGAGGATGCGCGCGTTGTCGATCAGGTTGCGGTCGACCTCGCGGGCACCGGTGAAGGCGTTGAAGAACACCGCGAAGAACACGAGCACCACGACCGTCGCGACCTTCGACGACATGCCGAGGCCGAACCAGATCACGAACAGCGCGGCGAGCACGATGCGCGGCAAAGCGTTGGCGGCCTTGATGAACGGCGCCAGCACGTCGGCGAGATACTGGCTGCGGCCCAGCACGACGCCGAACACGACGCCGAGGATCGCGCCGAGCACGAATCCGAGCACGGCTTCCTCGACCGTCATCAGGATCTGGTACCAGATGGAGCCGAAGTCGGTGCCGGTCGTGAACCACTCGACGAGCCGCTCCCAGATCTTCGACGGCATCGAGTAGAAGAACGGGTCGATCCAGTAACGGCCGGCGAGCTCCCAGCTGCCGAGCCACACCACGACGATCGCCAGGCGCAGCAACCAGATGTTGCGCCGGCGCGCGTTGGTCTTGAGCTTCTGACGCGCGATGATGCTCGCTTCGTCTTCGATTCGCGGGTTGGGGTTGGACGGCGGGACGATCAGATCAAGCGACACTGGTCGCCCCCTTCTGGCGGGCCTTGTCGACCTCGCCGCGCAGCGATTCCCAGATGTCGGAGTAGATCGAGCGGAACTCCTCGGTGAGGCGCAGGTCCTCGACCTTGCGCGGGCGCTCCAGCGGGATCTCGAAGACATCCTTCACGGTGGCCGGGCTCGTGGTCAGGACCACGACCTTGTCGGCGAGTGCGATGGCCTCGTCGAGGTCGTGCGTCACGAAGATCACCGCCGCACCGGAACCGGACCACAGGCGCAGCAGCTCGTCCTGCATGAGGGCGCGGGTCTGCACGTCGAGCGCGGAGAACGGCTCGTCCATCAGCAGGATCTTCGGGTCGGTGACCAGCGTCTGCGCGAGGGCGACGCGCTTGCGCATGCCGCCGGAAAGCTGGTGCGGGTAGTACTTCTCGAAGCCTTCGAGTCCCACCCGGCCAATCCAGTCGCGCGCCTTTTCGCGAGCGTCCGCTTTGGACACGCCACGGAAGCGCGGGCCGGAGGCGACGTTGTCGAGCACCGAACGCCACGGCATCACGGCGTCGGTCTGGAACATGTAGCCCACACCGTCCGGAATGGACGTCACCTCGGCGCCGTTCACGCGGACGCTGCCGGCCGACGGGGGTTGCAGGCCGCTGACCAGGGACAACGTGGTCGACTTGCCGCAGCCGGTGGGACCGACGACCGCGACGAACTCGCCCGGCCGCACGGTCATGGTCAGGTCGCGGACCGCGGTGTGGACGGATCCGGAGCCGCTGGGGAACCTTTTGGTCGCGTGCTCGAGTTCGATGAGGGGTGGCGCCATCGTGGTGACTCCTTCGTCACGGTGGGGACTGCGACGCAGGTTAAGAGCGCAGCAACAGCCCGGGAAGCTTGTCGACGTTCTGCGTGCGCTCTGCTCGTTGTCCACGTTTTGCTCATTTCGCGCACGGCCCTGAGCTGGGGGTATGTTGCCTGCCATGCCGAAGTGGGCGTTGTTCGAACGCATGCGGTTCACCCGCCAGGTCCTGCTGTTGCAGATCGGGGTGGTGGTGCTGGTGGTGGGGCTCGGCGTCTTCCTCGTGAGCTGGCAGCTGCGGTCGACGTTGACGGAGCAGTACGGCGAGCGGGCCCTGGCGGTCGCGAGTCGGTGGCGACGGACCCCGTGGTGGTGGATGGTGCGGCGGCGCGACGGCAGGGCGGGGAATTGGAGGCGCGTGCGGCTGCGGTGTCGCGGGTCAATGGCGCGCTGTTCGTGGTGATCACGGACGACAAAGGCATCCGCCTTGCGCACCCGACGCCGTCCGAGATCGGCGACAAGGTCAGCACGTCGGCAGTGGAAGCGCTGGCCGGCAACGACGTCGTCAGCGAGTTCGACGGCGGCACGCTCGGGCCGTCGGTGCGGAGTAAAACGCCTATCTGGCAAGGGAACCGGGTGGTCGGTGAAGTCAGTGTCGGTTACAAGATCGGCACCCTGGCCAGGGACTTCAACCGGCTGCTGCTGATCACCCTGGCCTTCGCGGCGGGCGCACTACTGCTCGGCGCCGGCGCCTCCGCCCTGCTCAACCGCCGGCTGCGCCGCGTCACCCACGGCCTCGAACCGCACGAGCTGACCGAGCTGCTCTACGAACGTGAAGCCGTGTTACACGGGATCGGCGAGGGGATGCTGGCCGTCGACGGGTCCCGGCGGGTGTCCGTGCGCAACGACGAAGCCGAGCGGCTGCTCGGGATCGACCTGCCCGTGGGGGCCACTTTGGACGAGCTGGCGCTGTCGCCGCGGGTGCGCAAGGCCGTGGTGGAGGGTCAGCCTGTGGACAATCTCCTTGCCGTGGCGGGAAACCGCGTGCTGGTGATGAACTCGCGCGCGGTGCAGCGGGAGGATCGGGCGCTGGGTACGGTGCTGACGTTCCGCGACCGCACCGACCTCGACACGCTCAGCCGCGAGCTCAACGGCATCCGCTCGCTGTCGGACGGCCTGCGCGCGCAACGGCACGAGTTCGCCAACCGGTTGCACACGTTGTCGGGGTTGTTGCAGCTCGGGCACCACGACGAGGCCGAGGAGTACCTGCAGGCGCTGACCGAGACGACGTCGGCGCGCTCGGCCCCGCTGGGTGGTGACGCGGTGCGCGACCCGTACCTGCAGGCATTGCTGGTGGCGAAATCCGAGCAGGGGCTGGAAAAGGGCGTGGAGCTGAAGCTGGCGGACGACTCGTTCGTGCGCGGCTCAGTGACCGACCCCGTCGCGGCCGGAACTGTGATCGGCAACCTCGTGGACAACGCCCTGCACGCCGCCCGCATGGGTCCGCGGCGGCCGGCGACGGTGGAGGTCGGCTTGTTCGCGGAGGTCTCGACGTTGCACGTGTCCGTTATGGACAGTGGACCGGGCGTGCCGGGGTCGTTGCGTGACACACTGTTCGACGAAGGTGTCTCGACGAAACTCACGCCCGGCCACGGGCTGGGCCTCGCCCTCGCGCGGCAGGCGGCCCGCGCTCGCGGCGGGGACGTCTGGCTCGCCGACGCCGGCGGCGAAGCGGTGGGCGCGTTGTTCGTCGCGAAACTGCCGGATCTGCTCGTGGCGGCTCAGGCATGATCCGCACGTTGATCGTCGACGACGACTTCCGCGTGGCCGGCGTCCACGCGGGGTTCGTGGCGGAGGTACCGGGCTTCACTGTCGCGGGCATCGCGCACACGGCCGCCGAGGCGCGCGCCCGCGTACGCGAGCTGACGCCGGACCTCGTGCTGCTCGACGTCTACCTGCCCGACGAGCCCGGCCTGGCCGTGCTCCCCGACCTCGCGGCGGACACCATCGTCCTCTCCGCCGCGACCGACGCGGCGTCCATCACCGCCGCCATCCGCGCCGGCGCCCTGAACTACCTGATCAAGCCCTTCACGACGCGCCAGCTGGCCGAGCGGCTCACCGCGTACGCCCGGTTCCGGACCCAGGTGGCCACCGACCGCCCGTTCACCCAGGACGACGTCGACCGCGCCTACCGCGCACTGCACGACCAGGACCGCGCGACCACCCCGAAGGGCCAGTCGAGCACGACGGCGCGGCTGGTGTCGGAGCAGTTGCGGACGTCAGGTGCACCGCTGTCGGCCGCGGAGGTCGCGGGCGAGCTGGGCATGGCGCGCGCCACGGCCCAGCGCTACCTCACCGCACTGGCCGACTCGGGCGCGGTGGAAATGCGCCTCCGCTACGGGGCGACCGGGCGCCCGGAGCACGAGTACGTCTGGATCGGCAGCTGAACCGCTGGTCAGCGCCGCGACATCCGGTCTGCCAGGTCGAGCCACGGCCGCCACTGCGTTATGTATTCGTCGAACTGCGTCGCGGCCGGCGACTTGCCCGGGGTGGACTTCGTGTCGGAGCGGAGGTCGTCGTCCGGGGTGGAGGTGGGGCGGTGGTCGGAGCCACCCCCGGAGCTGCGGGGGGTGGTGGGGCGGCCGGCGACGTGCTGTTTGGCGGGCGTGGCGGCCTTGTGGTCGGGAACCGGGACGTACACGGTCACCGGGGCGGCCGGGGGTGCTGCGGGGGCCGCAGGCGTCGAGGCGGGAGCCGGCCGCGGAGGGGCCGGGGCGACGAGCTCGTGCTGGTCTGTCGACACGGCGACGTCGTCGGTGGTGCGCCCGGCGAAGGAGCCTGAGAAGAGGCCGCCGGCCAACCAGCCGAGGGCGAGCAGGGCCAGTGCGGCGGTGCCGGCGACCCAGCCGCGTGTGCGGCGGCGGGCGACGGCACGCGGGCGCGGCGCGAGAGGTGCGAGCACCGAGGCGCTGGCTCCGTCGCCGGCGATGGGCAGGAGGGCGGGCACCGCGGGGATCGGCTGGGTGTCCTCCGGGCTGCGGCGGCCGCGCGGCACACTCGCCGCGAGGATGCCCGTGCGGTCGAGCAGCTCATCGGCGGGCGAGGTCGCGCGTCGCTCGGCGGTGCGCAGCATGGAAGGTACCTCCGGGGTACGGGCACTCGGATGGACGTCAGCATTCTGGTGCATTTCCGACGGGTTTGTCAGAAATGCAACTCCATTGGGTGACGGCAACTATAAGGGCCGGCCGAACTCCCGCACGTCGGACGCGATTCAGTTCTTGCCCATCCGTTTGAAGCCGAGCCGCGCCATAGTCGCGAGCGGCCGCTGATACGCCGACCCGAGCACGCGCGGGATGGCGTCGATGACGTACGCGTCGGGGCCGATGAGGATCCTGGCGGACCGCCGTTCCACGCCGCGGATGATCGTTTCGGCGGCTTTCTTCGGTGTGGTCATGGCAATTTTCTCGAAGCCGGCCGCCGCGGCCTCCTGGTCGCCGTCGCTGCCGCCGCGCGCGTGGCGGGCGATGTTGGTCTTGATGCCGCCCGGGTGCACGCAGCTGACGGCGACCGGATGCCGGGCCGCGAGCATTTCTTCGCGCAACGCCTCGGTGAATCCGCGAACGGCGAACTTCGCCGCGTTGTAAGCACTCTGAGTGGGAACTCCGACGAATCCGAACACGCTCGAAATGTTCACCAGGTGTCCGTCGCCGGAGCCGATGAGGTGCGGGAGGAACGCCTTGGTCCCGTTGACGACGCCGCCGAGGTTGATCCCCATCAGCCAGTCGTAGTCCTCGAACGTCATGTCCTCCACGGTGGCGCCCAGCGCGACGCCGGCGTTGTTGACCACGACGTTGACCCGGCCGAACGCACTGGCCACCTCGTCCGCGTGCGCCAGCACGGCGGCGCGGTCGGAGACGTCGAGCGAGTAGCCGCGCACGTCCGCACCCTGGGACTTCACCGCCTCGACCGTGCTCCCCAGACCTTCGGCGTCCACATCGGACAATGCCAGGCGCGCACCGCGCAGGCCCAGCCCGAGCGCGAGCGCGCGGCCGATGCCCGAGCCCGCTCCGGTGATGACCACGACCTTGTCGGTGAACTCCTTCATCGCCGCTCCCCTCGTCCGGTGCTCCAGGTTTCGGATACTAGTGGCGGGAGCGATCTTCGGGAGGATGGATGCGGCGGGCACGAGCGGTGCTCGCGCTGGGCGCGGTCGTGCTGCTCGGCGCGACGGGACCGTCGTGGCCGTCGCCGGACACCGCACGTGACCAGCAAAAACGCCCACGCGGCCCGTCAACGCAGCCGTCGGCGCGCTGTTTCTCGGCGGCTCCCACTACTGCACCGCGAGCGTGGTCCACAGCGACCGCGGCGACGAGCTGCTCACCGCCGCCCACTGCCTCCACGACGGTGCGGGTGGCACCTACTTCACCGGCGTCACCTTCGCGCCCGGATTCCACGACGGTGTGGCTTCCGTTCGGCTTCTGGGACGTCGGCGACGAGCTCGTGGCGCGGGTCTGGGCGGACGACTCCGACCCGGACCTCGACGTCGGCTTCGCCACGGCTCATCAGGCCGGCGCGAGTGGACCGCTCGAGACCATGACGGGCGCGAACCGCCTCGGCGCGAACGGTCCGTTCGCGCGCTCCGTGACGGCCACCGGCTACCCCGACGGCTCCGCCGTCTGCAGCACGACCACGTCGAAGCAGGACACCTTCCAGCTGCGCGTGGACTGCAGCGGCTTCGCCACCGGCACCAGCGGCGGCCCGTTCGTCGCCGACGCCGACCCGCACACGCAGCTCGGCACCGTCGTCGGCGTGGTCGGCGGCTTCGAGACCGGCGGCGACACCGACGACGTGTCGTACTCCAGCTACTTCGACGGCGACGTCATCGCGCTGTACCGGCAAGCCACCTCGCGCCCGTGAGCGCCGATGGCGGATGATGCGGCGTATGAGCGAGCCCGTGCGTGACGTGTCCATCACCGGCGAGCCGATCCGGCTCGGCCAGTTCCTCAAGCTGGCCGGCCTCGCCGAGGACGGCGCCCACGCCAAGGACCTCATCGAGAACGAAGAGGTCACTGTGAACGACGAGGTCGAGACCCGCCGCGGCCGCCAGCTCTCCGACGGCGACGTGGTGGCCGTCGGTGACGACCGCGGACGGGTGACGCTCGCGCGCTAGCCGACGCTGGTCAGCGGCGGCAGACCCAGCCCGAGCGCCAGCGAATCGAGCTGCCGCCGCACCGGCGCGCTGAGCGGGACGCCCAGCGCGCGGCATTGTTCGAGGTACTGGGCTTCGCGCCAGCCCGGGTAGCGGATCGGTGTGCCGCCTTCCCAGCCGAGCATGCTGCCGAACAACGCACTGGCCGCGCGGTAGAAGCCGTCGGCGCTGCGCAGCGTGGTCGGCGCGACCGCGAGCACGAGCAGGCCCGTGTCGTTCTCGTGGTCGGCGACGCCGGAGAGCACGCCCGCCAGCACGTCCACGAGCAGCGCGAAGCCCGCGAACTGCGGGTTGCGCGAGGCTTCGCCGAGGTCGACGTCGAGCACGAACTCCGGGTACGCGCCGGCGGGCGCGGCCATGCCGAGCGGGTGGCCCGCGCCGACCTCGCCGGCGGCCATCACCAGGCCGATCATCCCGTGGGGCAACGCGCGCGCGGCGTGGTGCCCGACGCGGCCGAACGGCCCGACGCCGCGCATCGAGATCAGCCCGACGCCGAAGCGCCCGGCCCGCGTGACGGCGCGGTCCATCGCGTCGCCGACGGCCCACAGGCCTGTCGCGCGCCGGTAGTCGATGAGCGCGGCGGCACCGCGATCGGCGATCATCAGCGGCTCGGCGCGTGGGGCGACCTCGCCGTTTTCCAAGGCGGGCAGGTGGATTCGCAGCAGATCCACGACGCCGGTGTCGGGCGAACCCGTGAGGTCGCCGTGGCACAAGGCTTCCGCGGCCATGCGCGCGCGGTCATCGGGAAAATCATGTGCCACCAGGATCAAGGAAACCAGCGTGACCAGTTCATCGACGGGCACGCGCTGCCAGACCTGTTCGGGAATCGGTGTGTCTTCAGGGACTTCTTGAGTGGCGGCCGGGCGGGCGGGACGCAGCGAACGTGGTCTGAGGGGCACTTCATCGAGACTGCCCAAGCGCGTCTGGCGGCGTCAACGAGGATGGCCCGACAGTGTGATGAGGGCTCCCAAAGGGACGTACCCTGTCACGCATGTGCCGAAACATCACGACGCTGCGCGGACTCCAACCTTCCGCGACAACCGAAGAGATCGCAGCGGCAGCACGCCAGTACGTCCGCAAGGTGACCGGCGTGCAGTCGCTTTCGGACGCCACGCGCGACCCGTTCGAGGCGGCGGTGGCGGAAATCGCGGCGATCACCGCGCGGTTGCTGGACGAACTCCCGGACCGCCGCCAGCCACCGGCGACCGTGCCGCCGCTGCGCCGCCCGGAAGTGCGGGCGCGAATGGCGTTGAAGGAACTGAAGAAGCCCTGACTCCGCCTGGGAACGCTTGAAGCATTCGCAGTGCGACCTGCGGGTCCGCCAGGGTGACAGGTTCAGGGTCGGGCTCGGGGACGTTCCCGAGCCGCGCCGACCAGCTGTCTCCCTAGCGTCGGCGGCATGCGCAAAGGATCCCCGATCGCCGTTTTCGCCGCCGCGCTGTGCTTGCTCGGCTGCGCCCCCGCGACGGCGCCCTGCGGCTGCGCTGCCCGCACCGACCGGGCGCTACACCGTCGGTACTCAGGACCGCCACCTCGTGGACCGGGTGCGCGAAGACCCGTGGACCGGCGGTCCGCGCGAGCTGATGATCACGCTCACCTACCCCGCACCGCCCGGCGGACGACCGGTGCCGTACCTGCCCGACGGCATCGCCGCGGCCGTGAACGCGCAGGCCCACGCCGCCCTCGGCGCCGGACCGTTCGACTTCGGCTTCACGACGCCCGCCCGCGCGGACGCGCCGGTGCTGCCCGGCCGGCACCCGGTGCTCCTCTACTCACTCGGCGCGCAGAGCTCGCGCCTGCTCGGCACCGTGCTGGTCGAGCAGCCGGCGAGCGAGGGTTATGTCGTGGTCAGCCTCGACCCCACGCACGACGCACTAGCGGTCGACCTGCCCGGCGGACGCGTCGAGCCGAGCACGCTGTCGCCTTCGGCGGAGGAGGTGAACCGGAAGCTGATCGCGACCCGCGTCGCCGACGTGGAGTTCGTGCTGAACCGGCTGGGGCTGGACCGGGTCGGCATGTTCGGGCACTCCGCCGGCGGCTTCACCGCGGCCGAGGTCATGGCCGCCGACCCGCGCGTGGTGGCCGGCGCGAACCCCGACGGCAGCATGGTCTTCAACGCGGCCGCCCGGTTCGGCCGAGCCGCGACCGAGCGGCTGGACCGGCCGTTCCTGCTGATGAGCGCGGGTGACCACAGCAGCGCCACCGATCCTTCGTGGGCTTCGTTCACGCGCACCCAGCGGGGCCCGCTCGTCGATGTCCACGAGCCGGCGGGCGAGCACGGCTCGTTCACCGACTACGAGGCGTGGCTGCCGCAGCTCGGCGCTGACCCGGCGAGGGTGCGCGCCGTGATCGGCGGCGTGGACCCGGAGACCATGCTGCGCAAGGAGAAAGCCGCCCTCAGCGGCTTTTCGATGCGCACTTGCGGAAGCGGAGGGATTTGAACCCCCGGTAGGTTTCCCTACGGACGCTTTCAAGGCGTCTGCATTCGGCCGCTCTGCCACGCTTCCCTGTCGGTCAGGGTATCGCGCCGGTTGTCCAGGTCGTCCAGGTGTTCGAGGACGCGGCCGAAGACCGCGCCGACCGTGGACTGTTCCGCCGGGGTGAGCAGGTCGATGAGGTGCTCGCGGGCGCCGCGCACGTGGGTGGGCGCCGCGGCGTCGAGCAGGGCCTGGCCGGCGCCGGTGAGCTCGGTGATGACCCCGCGCTTGTCGTCCGGGTCGGGGCAGCGCCGGACCAGGCCGCCGACCTCCAGCTTGCTGATCTGGTGCGACAGGCGGCTCTTCGTGGAGCCCAGCTGGTAGGCGAGCTCGGACATCCGGACGCGCTTGTCGGGGTGGACGGCGAGGCAGACGAGCACCTCGTAGTCGGCGAGCGAGACCCCGTGGGCCTCGGTGAGCTCGCGATGCAGGCGCTGACGCAGCCGCAGCGAGGCGACGATGTACATCTGCCACGCGTGCCGCTCGACGCCGGTCAGCCAGCGCACGGCCTGCTCGTCGGTCATCGCAAAAGGGTAGAAGGCCTGCGGACGCCCTGCGCGTCGCGGCACCAGGTCGATACCCAACCGATCAGTCAGGTGAAAAACTCGGGAAGCTTCCCCCGATGGTGGGTTACGAAAAGGTTGAGACTTGGGCCGAAGAAGCGCATTCTTCTTGTCAGCGGATGGGCTGATCGGGTATCAGGCGGGCCGCCAGGGCACCGTCGGACCGACCTCCCACCGGGAAGGCCAGGTGGTTGCATGGCAGGTGATTCCCGCGGTTGACCGCCCGCTGTGTCCCCGCGGCCGGCACGGCCTGATACGGGTCGGTCGCGACTGTGAACAGCACGAGTGGGCATCTACGGTGCGCTCGGCATTCTTCTCGCGCATCCGGCGTCGATCTGGCGTTGTTCTCTCTTCGCGGCCTCGGCACCGCGACGGCTTCGCCGGACGCCGGCCCGGCCGGTGGCCAACCGCCGTCAACAGAAGAACCTCGGTAGTTCCTGGGTGCGGTCCGCAGCGCATGGGCCGCACCCAGGCTTTTGTCCGGGGTACGGCTGCTGTCGCCTCCGGTGGCTGCCCGCCTTCGCCGGGCACGGCCCGCTCCGCCTGGTCCGGCACCACCGGCCCAGGTCGTCACGGCACGGCTGCCTCGCCTCCCCCGCAGCGATCCTCCCCTTGCGCCGGGACGGGCCTGCATCTCCTTGCGGCTTGCGCCTTCTCGATCCCGCCGCACCTCGGTCGCACGCAGCGCTTACTCGCCGCACTCGCGTCCCACGCGCAGCCGCATCAGCGCGCCGGCCCAGGGGACGGCCCGCAGGCAGGCTTCTGTCCGGCTCGCCCGTTACGCTGCCGCTGTGCAATTCGACGACGACGCGGGGCTGGACACCTCGGAGGTCCAGGATCTCCGCGGCAGCGGTGGTGGCGGCGGTGGCATCGGCGGCCGCGTGGCGATCGGGGGTGGCGGGATCGGGGTGGTTGGCCTGATCATCTACTTCCTGATCTCGCAGGTCGGCGGGGCGAGCCTCGGGACCAACAGCGCATCGGGTGGGCTGGGGCTCGACAACGTGGGCTCCGGCCAGCAGCTGGAGAGCACCACGCTCTCGCAGAAGTGCCACACCGGCGCGGACGCGAACCGCGACCACGACTGCGCGATCGTCGCGATCATCAACTCCGTGCAGGACTACTGGTCGCAGGAGTTCGCGCGGAGCGGCCAGACCTACCGCAAGGCACCGACGCGCTTCTTCACTGGCGGGGTGCGCACGGGCTGCGGCAGCGCGACGTCGGACACGGGCCCGTTCTACTGCCCGGCCGACTCCGACGTGTACATCGACCTCTCGTTCTTCGACGAGCTCAAGACCCGCTTCGGCGCGCAGGGCGGGCTGTTCACCGAGGCGTACGTGCTGGCGCACGAATACGGCCACCACGTGCAGAATCTCACCGGCACGTCCAAGCGCGGCACCGGCACCGGGCCGACGTCGGGCTCCGTCCGGCTGGAGCTGCAGGCCGACTGCTACGCCGGCGTCTGGGCCAACCACGCCTCGACGACGCCGACGGAATCCGGCAAACCGCTGGTGCAGAACATCACGCAGGACGACATCGCCAGCGCCCTCGACACGGCGTCGCGCATCGGCGACGACTACATCCAGACGAAGCTCGGCAGCGGGCAGGCGGACCCGTCGAGCTTCACGCACGGCACGTCGGCGCAGCGCGAGAAGTGGTTCACCACCGGCTTCACCTCGGGCCAGCCGGCGCGCTGCAACACGTTCAGCACCAACGACCTGGGCTGACCCGTGCTCGGAGCGCCCCAATGTGGCGTTGGTTGCGTTCAACGCACCGAACGCCACATCGGGGCGCGGGAGGCCTACGCCGCTGCCGTGTCTCCGGTGGCGGCGAGCTTGTGCGCGAAGTGCTTCTTCGCGGCCTTGCCCGGCTTGCCCGGCGCGACCCCGTTCACCGACTCCGTGCTGGTCGCGTACACGCCCAGGGCCCACGCGAGACCGTCGGCGTTGCGGTCCAGGGCGACGCGGTCGACGTTGCCCACGTTGTCGCAGGCCTGGTGGTAACACGGGTCGAAGGCGATCCCCGCCGTGCCGCCCCACTTCGCGGCCTGGGCCGGGGTCTTGAGCACCTCGGCGCCCGTGTCGAGGCCGCCCGCCGGGATGCCGACGGCGATGAACTCGCCGTAGTCCGAGCGGCCCGTGAAGTCGGTGCCCTCGACGGCGACGCCGCGGCCGGTCAGGTAGTCCACGAACGTCTTCTCGATCTGCGCCGAGCCGTACGGGCCGGGGCCGGCTCCGACGTGGTCGGAATCGTCGCCGTCGTAGGCGAAGTAGCCGGCGTTGGGCGAGCCGATCATGTCGAAGTTCAAGTACAGCGCGAGGTCGAGCTGCTGCTCGAAACTCAGCGAATCGACGTAGTACGTGGACCCGACGAGCCCGAACTCCTCCGCACTCCAGAAGCCGAAGCGCACGGCGTTGTTCACCTTCGGCTGCGCGCCCAGCTGCAGCGCGGTTTCGAGCAGGGCCGCGGAGCCCGTGCCGTTGTCGTTGATGCCGGGGCCGGCCGGGACGCTGTCGAGGTGCGAGCCGAGCATCACGACGTTGTCCTTGCGGCCCGTCTTCGTCTCGGCGATCACGTTGTAGCTGGTGCGCGCTTCCTGGAAGGTGCGCAGCTCCAGCTGCACGGTGGCGCCGTCCTTCGCGGCGAGCGCCTGGCCGTCGGCCTGTGACAGGCCGCCGGTGGGGATGCGCGCGTCGGCGGGGGTGCCGAGTGTCCCGTTGAGCGGGCCGGGTTCGTTGTTGGAGATGAGCGCGCCGATCGCCCCCGCGTCGGCCGCGGCCTGCTGCTTCTGCGCGAACGGGCACGCGCCGCGCGGCACGAGCACGATCTTGCCGGTCACGCCGGTGTAGTCGCTCGCTTCGCAGCCTGGGGTGGCGTCGGCGGGGACCACGGCGAGCTGCGCGGTGATGCCGCCGACCGGCGTCGACGGGGTGTACTCCATCGCGATCACGGGCACGCCGGCGCCGTCGACGGTGAGGGCCTCGGCGAGGGTTTCGTTGTAGGTGAAGGGAAACTCCTGCCGTGTGACGCTGAAGCCCGCGGCTTCGAGCTTGCCCGCGACGTACTCGGCGGACTTCTTGTGCCCGTCGGTGCTCGCGGCGCGGGTGCCGCCGTTGGCGTCCGCGATGCGCTGCAAGGCGATCAGGTGGCGGTTGACGCCGTCGAGGGTCACTTTCTTCGTCAGCTGCTTGGCGAGGTCGTCGCTCTTCGCCGCCACGGCCGGGGTGGTGCCCAGCGCCAAGGTCGCGCAGGCCGCCAGGATCACCGGCGGGATGAGTCTTTTACGGGTGAATGACATGGTTGCTCACCTTTGTGCCCGGTGTCCGGAACGTCAATGCGGCATTCGGCGGAGAACGCGAGGTGGGGGATACAGTCGGGCGCATGTACGCGATCACGATCCGCGAACCCGGCGGTCCCGAAGTCCTCGAGTGGACCGAAGTCCCCGACCCCAGCCCCGGGCCCGGCGAAGTGCTGCTCGACGTGGCCGCCAGCGCGGTCAACCGAGCGGACCTGCTGCAGCGCCAGGGCAATTACCCGCCGCCGCCCGGCTCGAGCGAGACCATTGGCCTCGAGTGCTCCGGCACGATCGCGGAGCTGGGCGAAGGCGTCGAAGGCTGGCAGGTGGGCGACGAGGTGTGCGCGCTGCTCGCGGGCGGTGGCTACGCCGAGCGCGTCGTCGTGCCCGCCGGCCAGCTGCTGCCCGTGCCCGGCGAGGTCGAGCTGCTCGCGGCGGCCGGGCTGCCGGAGGTCGCGTGCACGGTGTGGGCCAACGTCGTGATGCACGCGAAGCTCACCGAAGGCCAGACGCTGCTGGTCCACGGCGGCGCGGGCGGCATCGGCACCCACGCGATCCAGGTCGGCAAGGCGCTGGGCGCGACCGTGGCCGTCACCGCGGGCTCGGCGGAGCGGCTCGACCGCTGCCGCCAGCTCGGCGCCGACATCACGATCAACTACAAGGAGCAGGACTTCGTCGAGGTCCTGCGCGCCGAGACCGAGGGCGCCGACGTCATCCTCGACAACATGGGCGCGAAGTACCTGCAGCGCAACGTCGACGCGCTGCGCGCCGACGGCCGGCTGGTGATCATCGGCATGCAGGGCGGGGTCAAGGGCGAGCTGAACATCGGCAGCCTGCTGGGCAAGCGCGCGAGTGTGTTCGCCGCCGGGCTGCGGTTCCGTCCGCTGGACCAGAAGGCCGCGATCGTCGCCGACGTGCGTGAACGCCTGTGGCCGCTGGTCGAGGACGGTTCGGTGAAGCCGATCATCGGCCAGGTCGTGCCGATGGCCGAGGCGGCTTCGGCGCACCGCATGCTCGAAGAGGGCTCGGTGTTCGGGAAGATCCTGCTGACCGCGAAGTCGTGACCTCGGGGGCTGCGCTGGCTTCTCCGGTCAGCGCAGCTCTTCCAGGACGCGCACGAGCTGGTTGATCTCGAAGACGTTGGAGTAGTGCGCCAGCCCGATGCGCACCGCTCCGCCCACCTCGCCGACGCCGAGCGACGCGAAGACCCCGGCCGATCCGTCGTCGGCGAAGGCGCAGAGGCCTTGCGACGCCAGGTACTCCGCGACTTCCGGCGCTTTCTTGCCCTGCACGGCGAACGCGAGCGCGGGGATGCGGCGCATGGCGTCGCCGATCACCATCACGTGGCGCAGCGAGCGGAGCTCGGTGGACAGCTGCGCGAGCAGGCCCGCGTGGTACGACTTGGCGGAGCCGAGCGACGTCACGAGCCTTTCGCGGCGTGAGCCGGACGCGGCGTCGTCGAGGCCGGCGAGGTAGTCGATCGACGCGACGAGGCCGGCGAGCAGCGGGTACGCGTGCGGGCCGAGCTCGAGGCGCGCGGCGCCGCGGGCGGCCGGGTCGAGCGAGGCGGAGGGGATGCGTTCGAGCATCTCTGGGTCGCGGAACACGAGCGCGCCCACGGACGGGCCGCCCCACGCCTGCGCGGAGACGACCATGACGTCGGCGCCCAGCTCCGCGAGGTCGAGCGGCACGAAGGGGGCCGCGTACGTCGCGTCCACCACCACGAGCGCGCCGACGCGCTTGGCGAACTCGATGACCGTGGGGACGTCGGGGCGCGTGCCGACGGAGCCTGACGCGAGCGTGACCGTGACGACTTTGGTGCGGGCGGACACGAGGTTCTCGTACTGCCACGCGGGCAGCTCGCACGTCTCGATGTCGATCTCGCCCCAGCGCACGACCGCGCCCACGCGCTTCGCGGCGCGCTGCCACGGCGCGAGGTTCGCTTCCTCGTCTAGCCGGGAAACCACGACCTCGTCGCCGATCGTCCAGCGCTCCGCGAGCGCGTCGACGAGGCGGCGCAGCATCACCGGCGCGCTCGGTCCGAGCACGACGGCGGCCGGGTCCGCCCCGACCAGATCTGCCACTGCCCGCCGGGCCGCGGTGACAATGCTCTCCGCGCGCTGAGAGGCCGGAAACGCTCCGCCCGGCCCGGACACCGGGGCACGCATGGCCGTCGAAACGGCCGAAGCGACCTGTTCCGGGACCAGCATTCCGGCGGCGCCGTCGAAGTGAATCCAGCCGTCACCCAGCGCGGGGAACAACCCACGGATACGAGCGACGTCGAACGCCATGGTGACACCGTACGGACGTGCGGTTTAGCGGTTACCGCGGGGTTGGCTCATGCGGCTACCCTCGGGGGCGACGCTGGCGTTTCTGATGGGATGGAGCACATGAGCGAGCCGAACTTCCGGCAGACTTCCGACGCCGAGTCGACCCCCCACGTGGTGGTCGTCGGCCCCGACGGGGTCCCAGTCGGGGGTGTCTCCTCGGCTGCGCCCGAGGGCGAGGAAGCCCCCGGCGAGCTGGTCGAAGAGCCGGCCAAGGTGATGCGCATCGGGACGATGATCAAGCAGCTCCTGGAGGAGGTCCGGGCGGCACCGCTGGACGACGCCAGCCGGAACCGGGTGCGCGAGATCCACCAGAACTCGGTGCGCGAACTGCAGGAGGCCCTGGCGCCCGAGCTGCGCGAGGAGCTGCAGCGCTTGGTACACCCGTTCACGGACGACTCGACTCCGTCGGATGCCGAGCTGCGGATCGCGCAGGCCCAGCTGGTGGGCTGGCTGGAGGGCCTGTTCCACGGGATCCAGACAGCCCTGTTCGCCCAGCAGATGGCGGCGCGCGTCCAGCTGGAACAGATGCGGCGCGGGTTGCCGGCGGGCTCGTCGGGTGCAGTGATGCCGGGTGGTCCTGGCGCTGACGGGCAGCGGCCTGGGATCAGTGGGACTGGGCAGTATCTGTGAGGTTTTGAGGTGTGACGTCTTGCCTGCGGCGGTGAGGCGTTGGCGATGAGGGGATCGTTCGTGCGCTGGGTGGCGTGCGAACGGTTCCTTCTTGCTGTTTCGGGGTGAGGAGCTTTCCGCGGTTGGTTGGTGGTCCGCGAGCGGTCCCTTCGTGCCATCGCTCGCGCCGCGAACGGTCCCTTCCCGCCACTGCCGGAGCGCGAACGGTCCCCTCATGCCGCACGGGCGGCCGCGAACGGTCCTCTCGCGCCGGCACTGCAGCGCGAACGGCCCCGGCGCGCGCCGCGTGCTGCGAAAGGTCCCCTCGCGCCACTGCCGAAGCACGAACCGTCCCCTCGCGCCGGCACTCCAACGCGAACGACCCCAGCGTGACGCCGCATGGTCGCGAAAGATCCCCTCGCGCCACTGCCGCAGCGCGAACCGTCCCCTCATGCCGCGGAATGCGTGCGAACGGTCCCTTCGCGCCGACAGTCCAGCGCGACGCCGCATGGTCGCGAACGGCCCCCTCGCGCCACTGCCGAAGCACAAGCAGTCCCCTCGCGCCGCACGGGCGGCCGCCAACGGTCTTCTCGCGCCGGCAACCGAGCTCGAAGGGACCGGCCATGCCAGGGGACGCGAACGGCCCCGCCGTGCCACGCAGTCGCGAGCCGTCCCGTCGTGCCACGCAGTCGCGAGCCGTCCCGTCGCGCCGAGGCCGTGGCGCGAGAGATCCCCTCACGCCGGCAACCGGGCCCGAAGTGACCGGACATGCCGGCGAGTGCGAACGGTCCCCTTGCGCCGCAGCGTGGTCGCGTGCGGTGACCGCGTGCCGTGGCCTGGTGCGAACGGTCCCTTCGCGCGGACGGCTGAGCGCGAAGGGGACCGTTCGCACCCCCCTCAGATGCTCCCGAAGAACTTCCGGATGTCACCGATCAGCGCGTCCGGTTGTTCGAGGGCCGGGAAGTGGCCGCCGGCCGAGAACGGGGACCAGTGGACGATCTTGTCGGTGCGTTCGGCGAGGGGGCGTAGCGGCAGGCCGATGTCGTCCGGGAACACCGCGACGCCGGTGGGGACCGTGGAAACGGGCAGGGGCGCGCCCCACGGGCCTTCCAGGGCGGCGTAGATGCGGGCGGACGAGTTGGCCGTGCCGGTGAACCAGTAGATCGCGACGTCGGTGAGGAGGTCGTCGCGGTCGATGAGGTCGTGGGTGGTGTTGGAGAAGGAGCGGAACTTTTCCGCGATCCACGCGAGTTGGCCGGCGGGTGAGTCGGTGAGGCCGTACGCAAGCGTTTGCGGCTTGGTGGACTGGATGATCGCGTAGCCGGTTCCGGTGTGCTGGAAGGCGCGGGACTTCGCCAACGACCGTTCGCCCAGTGATAGTTCGGCGCCGGTCAAGCCCGCCAGATCCGACTCCGAGCGCGCGACCGCGGTGGGCAGCATGGTGACGTGCACCCCGAGCACGCGCGAAGGGAACTGCACGCCGAGCTCGCGCGAGATCAAGGCGCCCCAGTCGCCGCCGTGGGTGCCGAAGCGGTCGTAGCCGAGGGTGGTCATCAGCGAAGCCCACGCTCGCGCGCCGCGGGCCGGGCCCCAGGCGCGGTCGCGCGTCGGACCGGAGAAGCCGAAACCGGGGATCGACGGGACGACCACGTGGAACGCTTCGCGGGGGTCCCCGCCGTACGCGCGCGGGTCGGCGAGCGGTCCGATCACGTCCAGGAACTCGACGATCGACCCGGGCCAGCCGTGCGTCAGCAGCAGCGGCGTGGCCCCCTCCTCGGGCGAGCGGACGTGGAGGAAGTGCACGTTCTCGCCGTCGATGGTGATGGTGAACTGCGGAAACGCGTTGATCCGCTCCTCGGCAGCCCGCCAGTCGAACCGCAGGCGCCAGTGCTCCGCCAGGTCCTTCACCTCGTCCACCGGAATACCCAGCTCCCACCCCACGCCCTCGGGCTGGTCCGGCCAGCGCGTCCGGGCAAGCCGTTCGTGCAGGTCGTCGAGGTCGGCTTGCGGGACGTGGACGCGGAACGGGGTGAGGGTCATGCCGAAAACGCTAGGACCCCTTGAGGACAGGTCCTGCCCTCGATCATCCACTCGTTCGACGAAGAATCCCGGCAGCAGGACGTCTTCGCGGCCCGGCGGCGGAGTGGCGATCCGCCCGCCGGCCCATTCGGTCCACAGCGCACCGAAGCCGCCCGGGAACACCCACCACTCGCCGCTGTCGAAGACGAGCACGGTCCATCGTTCGGTGACCCGGCAGTCCGCCAGAAGTAGTCGGCACCGTCGTCGTCGTACCCCGGGCAGCAGGCCGCCCGGCTCGGGCAACAGTGGGTACGGCACGGCGTCGGGAACCTGGCTGCGCCCGTGGGCGAACGACTCGAGCAGCGGCTTCGCGCCTTCGACGAGTTTCGCCCACTCGCTCACGACCAGCGGGTGCCGGATGGTGATCAGCTTGTCCAGGTACCGGGCCGGGTAGGCGTCGGCGCAGGCGCGGTGGGCGGCGCGGTGCCCAAGGCGGCTTCCACCGCCACCCATCGACGTCCTGCGGCGAGGCGTGGCCAGTGCCGAAAACGCCTGTCCCTAGCTCGAAGCGATGACGTCCAGGACCCGATCCGCCCCGAGTCCGTCCACAGTAGACGCGGCAACACTGGACAAAGAGGACCGCAGGCCGGCGTCGGACAGCAGCGAACCCAGCGCGGAAGTCACCTCAGGCAACCGATCCGCCAGAGAACCGGCGTCGCCGAGGCCCACCGCCAAGCCGCGGTCCACGGCGGCGCGGTAGCCGGGCGCCTGGTTGTCCACCAGTTGCACCGCCGCCGTCGGGATGCCGAGGCAGCAGAGTTCCAGGAAGGTGACCCCGGTGGCGCTGACGGCGACGTCCGTGGTGGCCAGCAGGTCGAGCAGCCCCGGGTGCGGGGCGGCGACTCGGATGGACTGGTCGGCAGACAGAACCGGCAGGGCGGGCTCGCCGCGGACGAGAGCGTCGGTGGAGAAGGGCAGCCCCGTGGCGGCGAGGGCGCGGAGGAGCAGGCTGACCGTTCCCGACCATTCGGCGCCGCCGCCCAGCACGACCGTGACATGGGGCGAAGGCGAAGCACCAGCAGAACGACGCGCCCGAGCAGCCAAGACCCCCGAGCGCAGCGGTGTGTATTCGATGCCGCGAAGCAGCACACCGGAACCATCCGCAGGGCGCGGCGCGGGCGAAAGCCCGGCGTCCACCACAACATCCGCGGGCCGGCGGCCAAAGGTGTCGTCCTCGAGGGACACCAGCAGCGCGCCCGCGGCGTTGACCTCGGCGCGCACGTCTCCCAGGGCGTAGTGGTCCACGAGGACCGCGTCGAAGTCCGAGGCCAGCGAAGCCCAGTCCGAAACCGGCAGAACCGGCACCGAGAGCGCGTCGAAGCGGGAGGCGAGCCATTCGGCGTTGTCAGTGGCACCCGCGAACGAGACGTCCCAGCCGCGGGCGACGGCACGCTCGGCGTACGCCACGACGCGCGCGATGTGGCCCGCGCCGATCACCGGGGACGCGTCGGCGCGGAGCAGGAGCTTCACTGGCCGAGCTTCTTCTGCTCGATGTGCGCATTCAAAGCCACCAGGTCCGGCCGGGAGCGCAGCAGCGAAACGACCGAACGCCAGGACGCGGGCCGGTCACCCAGAACCGAAACAACCGCCGCGAGCAGGTCCCAGTCCTCCGGAGTGTCGAGGGTGACGCGCAGGTCGTCGGCGGCCGGGCTCACCACGATGCCCGTGCACGAGTACCGCGAGGGCTGCCGGTAGATCGCCGACGTCACGTGCTCGCGATCCGGGCCCTCGGCAGTCTCGACCTGCTCCGCGAGCACCGAAGCCCGCACCAGTTCCGCGTCGAAGCCGCGCGGCAGCGTCCGGACGAGCGTGGTGCTGACGTAGTCCAGTGACGGCTCCGCGCGCCACACGGCCGCGAGCCGGCCGATCAGCGCGGGGTCGAGCAGTGGGCAGTCTGCGGTGAGCCGGATCACGGCGTCGGCCGGATAGGCGATCATGGCCACGCCGAAGCGAGCCACGACGTCGTCGAGCGGGCCGCGCGCGACCAGGGCGCCGCAGCGGGAAGCTTCGGCGGCGACGGCGTCGTCGTCAGGCGCATCCGAGGTGGCGACCACCACCTGGTCCACGCCGGGGGCGGCGGCCGCCGCGCGGACGACCCAGCCGAGCACACTGCGCCCGGCCAGGGGGCGCAGTACCTTGCCCGGCAGGCGCGTCGAGGAGGACCGGGCCTGGATCACGGCGTTGACGCCGAGGCCTTCACGCATGAGTGACATGATGGCCTGCGGCAACGCGCCGGAACCAAGAACCCCAACCGCGGAGGTCGTCGATGTCCGAGCTGGATGGCTCCAGCATCCTGCTCACCGGCGGGACCGGCTCATTCGGCAAGGCGTTCATCACCCACGCCCTGGCGGAGCTGAACCCCAGCCGGCTGGTCGTGCTCTCCCGCGATGAGCTCAAGCAGTACGAAGCACGCCAACTGTTCAACGACGACCCGCGGCTGCGCTGGTTCATCGGTGACGTCCGCGACCGCCGCCGCCTCGAGCGCGCCATGCACGGCGTCGACTACGTCGTGCACGCCGCGGCGCTCAAGCAGGTGGACACGGGTGAGTACAACCCGTTCGAGTTCGTCCAGACCAATGTGATGGGCTCGCAGAACGTCATCGAAGCCGCGATCGACACCGGCGTGAAGAAGGTCGTCGCGCTGTCGACCGACAAGGCGTCGAGCCCGATCAACCTCTACGGCGCCACCAAGCTGTGCGCCGACCGGATGTTCATCAGCGGCAACCACTACGCGGCCGCGCACGTCACGCGGTTCTCAGTGGTGCGCTACGGCAACGTGATGGGCTCGCGCGGCAGCGTGATCCCGTTCTTCCGCAAGCTCGCCGAGCAAGGCGAGTCGCTGCCGATCACGCACAAGGACATGACGCGGTTCTGGATCACGCTGCCGCAGGCCGTGCAGTTCGTGGTGGACTCGTTCGACCAGATGCACGGCGGCGAGCTGTACGTGCCGCGGATCCCGAGCATGCGGCTGGTCGACCTCGCGCAGGCCATCGCGCCGGGTTCGCCGATGCACGAGGTGGGCGTGCGACCGGGCGAGAAGCTGCACGAGGAGATGATCGCGCCTGACGACGCGCGCCGGACCGTTCAGCTTCCCGACCGGTACGTCGTGCAGCCGCACCTGGCGGGCTGGGGCTACGAGCCCCCAGCCGACGGCAAGCCGATGCCCGAAGGGTTCGCGTACCGCTCGGACACCAATGACCTGTGGCTCGAAGCGGACAAACTTCGCAAGCTGGTCGAGCAGTATGCCTGACTTTCTGCCCTACGGCCGCCAGTCCGTCACCGACGACGACATCGCCGCGGTCACCGCCGTCCTGCGCGGCGACTGGCTCACGACCGGTCCCGCCGTCGCGCGGTTCGAGGCCGACCTGGCCCTGCACACGGGCGGCGTCCCGGCGGTCGCGGTGACTTCGGGGACCGCGGCGCTCCACGTGGCGTACGCAGCGGCCGGCATAGGTCCGGGTGACGAGGTCGTGGCGTCGCCGATGACGTTCGTCGCCACCGCCGCCACCGCCGCGCTACACGGCGCGAAGGTGGTCTTCGCCGACGTCGAGCCGGACACCGGCAACCTCGCCGTCGAGGCCGCGGCAGCTCTCGTGACCGACCGCACGAAGGTGGTGGCCGCCGTCGACTACGCCGGCCACCCCGCTGAGCTCGACGCGCTGGCCGAAGTCGCGCACAGCGCGGGCGCGCTGCTGCTGGAAGACGCCGCACACTCTGTGGGCGGCAGCTGGCAGGGCCGCCCGGTCGGCTCACTGGCCGATCTGACGACGTTCTCGTTCTTCCCCACCAAGAACCTCACGACGGCCGAGGGTGGCGCCGTCGTCACCGCTTCGCCGGAGCTGCTGGGCCGCGCTCAGGCCTTCCGCAACCACGGCCTGGTGCGCGACAAGACGAAGCAGCGCCACCCGGACGAGGGCGGCTGGCACCAAGAGGTGCACGAGTTCGGCCTGAACTACCGCCTGCCCGACGTCCTGTGCGCCCTGGGCAGCAGCCAGCTCACGCGCTTGGCCGAGTTCAAGAAGCGCCGCGCCGAAATCCACGCGCGCTACAACGCGGCCCTGGCCGACGTCGACGGCGTCCTCACCCCGCCCTCGCGGCCCGGCGCCGACCCCGCCTGGCACCTCTACCCGCTGCGCGTCCGCGACGGCCGCCGCCGCGCGCTGTTCGACCACCTGCGCGGGGCGGGCATCGGGGTGCAGGTCAACTACATCCCCGCCTACTGGCACCCGGTCTTCGAGGACCTCGGCTACCGCCGCGGCCTGTGCCCGAACGCCGAGGCGTACTACGAGCAGGAGCTGTCGCTGCCGCTCTTCCCGTCCCTGACCGACGAGGATGTGGACCGGGTTGTGGACGGGGTGCGGAGCTTCTTCGGGAAGTGACTGTCAATCGGACGGCTGCGCCCATCCGGCCCGGCTATCGAACTAGTCCGGTTCGACGTGACCGCCGATGTCCTTGATCAGGCCGTCCGGATCGATGACCAGTCTCTGGACATGCAGAACACCCCGGTAGCCCGCGCAGAGTGCCTGAGGTGTCCTCCGGTGTCCCGCACGATCGCCGAGTGCCTGGAGATGACCGGGTCTTCCTCGCGCACACCCATGCGATCGCAGCCAACGCGTTCGACGCAACACCCCGATGTCAGGGCTTCTTCGAGGCCTGATCGCCGCCCCTCATCACCACCGCGTGCCACACCATCACCAGTGGCACCACGACCAGCTCCAGCACGATCGCCGCCCGGAACACCGGATGCGGCGCACCCACCCGCCGGGCCGAGATGAGCCGGGGCACGCCGCCGACGGCGGCGGTGCCGAGGACAACACGGGTGGTCGACGCGCGTTTTTCCGGGTGGCGGAGCGACCACCAGAGCGCGAGGCCCGCCGCGGTCCAGAACGTGTTGACGAAGCGGTATTCGCTGTCGACGCTGGGCGCGGCGTCGGCGCCGCCCGGGGCGCGTGCGGGGCCGCCCAAGATGCCGGTCAGGCCGCTGGCGACGGGGATCGCCCCGAGGACGCCGAGGACGGTCAGCAACGCCTTGCGCGACTTCACTCGTGCCATGCGGCCGAGACTAGATCAGGTCCCAGGTCAAAGCCGTGCCTTTTGCCGCGTCCACGCGGAAGGTACGGCCCAGCACCGTCGTGATCTCCGCCGGCGCCAGGCCGCCGGCGGGGCGGATGGACCGGACGTTCGCCGAAGTCACCTCGTCGCCCGCGCGGACGTCCGCCACGACGTACAGGGAGCGGCGCAGGCGAAGGCCTTCCTTCTCACTCTCGCGCGGGCCGATCACCGGGCGGCCGAGGGCCTCCCACGCCCGGTGGCTCTCGGTCACCAGCGCGGCCAGCTCGGCGGGCTCCAGTGAGAACTCCGAGTCCACGCCACCGTCAGCGCGCGCGAGCGTCACGTGCTTCTCGATCGCCACCGCACCCAGCGCTACGGCGGCCAGCGGCGCACCGATGCCCGGCGTGTGGTCCGACAGGCCGACGAGCGTGCCCGTGACGCCGGCGAGCACCGGTAGGCCGCGCAGGTTGCTTTCGGACGGCGAGGCCGGATAGCTGGCGGTGCAGCCGAGCACGATGAGCTGGTCGTTGCCGGCAGCGCGAGCGGTCTGCACAGCGGCGTCGATCTCCGCGATGCTCGCCATGCCCGTCGAGATGATGAGCGGCTTGCCGGTGCGGGCACACAAATCAACCAGCGGCAGGTCGACGATCTCCGAAGACGCGATCTTGTACGCCGGCACGTCGAGCGACTCCAGCAGCTCAACCGCCGTCGGGTCGAACGGGCTGGAGAACGCCTCCAGGCCGCGCGAGCGGGCGCGCTCGAAGATGGGTTCGTGCCATTCCCACGGGGTGTGGGCCTTTTCGTAGAGCTTGTACAGGTTTTCCCCACCCCACAAGGAATGCCCGTCGCCGATGCGGAAGGCGGGGCCGTCGACGTCGATCGTGATCGTGTCGGGGCGGTAGGTCTGGAGCTTCACCGCCTGCGCGCCGGTGTCTGCGATCGCGTCGACGATCGCCAGCGCGCGGTCGAGGTCGCCGTTGTGGTTGCCGGACATCTCGGCGATGACGAACGGCGGCCGGTCCGGGCCGAGCGTGTGGGCGCCGATGCGGACTTCGGACATGGGTGGCGTCCTCCCGGTGGTGCGCGTGCGAGTCACCCCCGAGTCTTGCGCAGCCACCGGAAGCCGTCCTCGGCGGGCGCCGACTCGACATACCCCGCGCGCTCGAACAACGCCGCCGAAGCCGCGTTTTCCTCGTGCACGGCGGCCAGAATCGCGTGCACTTCTTCACGCTCGATGAGCACGCGTTCGCCGAGCGTGAGCACCCCGAGGGAAAGTCCCCGCCCACGGCTCGCGGGGGCGAGCGTGATGCTGACTTCCCACTCCCCCGGCCGTTGCCGGTCGAACCGCACGGTCCCCACGGGCCCGCCGGCGTCGGAAACGACCAGCAGCAGCCGCTCCGGCGAAGCAAGCACGCCGCGCAGCCACCGCAGGTGATCGGCCGGCGCGATCACCCCGCTGGACCGCGACGCCTCCCGCGTGCGCGGGTCGTTGCGCCAGGCCAGCAGCAGCTCGGCGTCGGCCTCGGTGGCCTCACGAGCCGCGAGCGGGCTCACTGGGCCGACGGCGCCAGGCGGTTGTCCTCGAGGCGGCGCAGCCGATCCTCGTACCGCGCGATTCCGGCCAGCCGGACGCGGATTTGCGCGTGCTGGCGCTGGATCTCCTCGATCAGCGACCGCGACTCCGCGAGCTCGGCGCTGTCGGCGCGCGGCGTGATCGCCATCGACGCCCGCAGCGTCTCGAGCTGCGCCTCCTGCGCGGCGATGTGCGGGACGATCCGGTCGAGTTCGGCGCGCGTCCAGAGCAGGTCGCCGCGGGCCTGCTCGAGGCCCGACTCCGCCGCGTCGAGGCGGCGCCGGTGGTCCGCGGTCGCGTGCTCGAGGTCGTTCACACGGTGGTTCAGGTCGCGGACCGTGTCGCGCATGCGCTCTTCGATGCGGAAGTCGATGAGTCGGGCGATCCGGTTGATGAAGCCGGAGCGGAGTTTCTGGACTGCCATGGGGAACGGTTCCTTCGGGATTCGGAAAACTTGGGTCAGCGCAGCAGAACGGTGTCGCCGGTCCGGGTCCACGAGTCCAACAGCCTGCCCTCGGCGGCGATCTGGTGCTCAGGACCCACGATGCAGGAATCGCCGGCGGCGTGCTCCCACGAAGTCTGGTTCGGGTTGTCGATGAAGGAGAACCCGGTCAGGACCAGCTGCGCGTCGGGGAACGACGTGCGCGCGATCCACGCCGCGAGCGTGCCCGTGGTCGACCACGTCGGCTCCGTGCGCGTCGGCAGGCCCAGCGCGTCGGACAGCGGCAGCACGACCTCGCGGTTGGGCACCGGCACGAACCCCAGGTCGGCGGGCCACCAGCCCGGCAGCGCCTCCGGTTCCCAGTGCAGCCGGCCCGGCTCCACCAGGAGGTACAGCCTGCTGCGGTAGTCACGGAAAACGTGGCGAGTGGCCCGCACGGCGCGATTGAAGACCACCGCGTGGACCTTGCGCCCGGTCACCTCCGGACCTTCCGGCTCGTCGACGACGAACCCGTTGACGCGGATCACGAGATCGCAGTCGTCCACGGCCTTGGCCCGAGCCGGGTCCGGGTCCAGGGGCTGGTTGCCGACGACCGCCACTGACTTGGGGTCGGGACGATCGGCGTACGCCGCGAGGAGATCGACCATCAGGCTCGCCGCACCGAGAGCAGCAGTCATGAGGCAAGAAACTACCAGGACACACCGCGTGTTCGGTGCGGCATCGACAGGTCGGACGCACGCCTGGGCCGGGGCGTCCCGAGGACGAGACCTCCGATCGGTACCCTCGTCCACGTGCATGCCACCAGCACGGTCCACGTAGCCGAACCCGAGGTCTCGATGCCGATGCCACCTGCGTCGGACCGCAAGACGTTCTCCAGGGCGATCGCCGACATCAGGGAGGGTCTCGCAGCCCGCGAGCTGTGGACCCACCTCGGCTGGCAGGACATCAAGCAGCGGTACCGCAGGTCCGTGATCGGTCCGTTCTGGATCACGATCAGCCAGGGCGTGATCGCGCTCGGGCTGGGCTTGCTGTACTCGCAGCTGTTCAACACGCCGATCCAGGTGTTCCTGCCGTACCTGTCGACGGGTTTCATCATCTGGGGCTTCATCCAGGGCTGCCTGAGTGAAGGCATGGAGACGTTCATCGCGAACGAAGGGATGATCAAGCAGCTCCCCGCGCCGCTGAGCGTCTACGTGCTGCGGACGGTATGGCGCCAGACCCTGATGCTCGCGCACAACATGGTCGTGTACCTCGTGCTGCTGATCATTTTCTTCAACGCCCTGGACCAGCCGTACTCACTGGGTACCGAGCCGGGCTACCCCGAGGGTGCGTGCGCGCCGGATCTGTTCTGCCACCCCGGCCTGAGCTGGAACATCTTCCTCGCCATCCCGGGCTTTATCCTGCTGGCGCTCAGCGCCGGGTGGGCCGCGCTGCTGCTGGGCATCATCTCCACGCGCTTCCGCGACATCCCGCAGGTGATCAACTCCCTGATCCAGCTGCTGTTCTACGGCACGCCGATCGTCTGGCCGGTCGACCAGCTGCTCAACGGCGGGGCGCGCTCGGGCGCCTCGTGGGCGCTGCCGTTCATCAAGGCCAACCCGCTCTACCACTACATGCAGGTGGTGCGCGCGCCGCTGATCGGGCAGACCGTGGGCTGGACCAGCTGGGTCGTGGTGGGTGGCATCACCATCGTCGGCTGGGCGCTCGCGCTCGTGGCCATGCGCAATTACCGCTCTCGCGTTTCGTATTGGGTGTGACACATGGTCAGCATTGACGTTCACAACGCGTTCGTGGACTTCCCGATTTTCGACGCCAAGACGCGGTCGATGAAGAAGCGCGTACTCGGCAAGGTCGGCGGCAAGATCGGCACCGAGCAGAAGGTGCCGATCATCGAGGCGCTGCACGACGTGACCCTGAAGCTGCGCGAAGGCGACCGCGTGGGCCTGGTCGGCCACAACGGCGCCGGCAAGTCCACGCTGCTGCGCCTGCTCGCGGGCATCTACGAGCCCACCCGCGGCGCGGCCCGGATTTCCGGCAAGATCGCCCCGGTCTTCGACCTCGGCATCGGCATGGACCCGGAGATCTCCGGCGTCGAGAACATCATCATCCGCGGCCTCTTCCTCGGCATGACCGCCAAGGAGATGGAGAAGCGGGTGGACGACATCGCGGAGTTCACCGAGCTCGGCGACTACCTCCAGATGCCGCTGCGCACCTACTCCACGGGTATGCGCGTGCGGCTCGCGCTGGGCGTCGTCACGTCGATCGACCCCGAGATCCTCATCCTCGACGAAGGCATCGGCGCGGTCGACGCCGCGTTCCTCAACAAGGCCCGCGACCGCCTCAAGGACCTCGTGAAGCGCTCCGGCATCCTGGTCTTCGCGAGCCACTCCGACGAGTTCCTCTTCGAGCTGTGTGACTCGGCCATCTGGATGGACGAGGGCCACCTCAAGCAGCAGGGTTCGCTGCGTGAGGTCCTCACCTCCTACAAGGGCCGGGACCCGTTCGAGAACATGAGCCAGGAAGGCCTGGAGCGGCTCGGCATCGAGCCCGTGGGCACGAAGAACGGCGGGGAATGATGACCAGCGAGACCCAGCAGCTGCCCGAGGGCGCCGTCGTCGGCGTGGTGGTCACGCGCCACCGTCGTGAGCTGCTCGCGGACTCGCTGAAGATCATCGCCGCGCAGACCCGGCCCGTCGACCACCTCGTGGTGGTCGACAACGGCCCGGACCAGTCGGCGCGCGACGTCGTCGAGGCGTACCCGCTGTCGTACACATACCTGCCTTCGCACCGGAACCTCGGTGGCGCGGGTGGGTTCGCGCTCGGCATGCTCCACGCGCTCGCCCTCGGCGCCGAGTGGGTTTGGCTCGCCGACGACGACGGCCGTCCCGCCGACGAGAACGTGCTGCAGATCCTCTTGGAGGAAGCCGAAAAGCGCGGCCTCGCGGAGATCTCGCCGGTGGTGGCGAACATCAACGCGCCGGCCAAGCTCGCGTTCCCGTTGCGGCGCGGGCTCACGTGGAAGCGCTCGTCGGCGGAGCTGGGCACGGACTTCCTGCCGGGCATCGCGTCGCTCATGAACGGCGCGTTGTTCCGTGCGTCCACTTTGGACGTCACGGGCGTGCCGGACCTGCGCCTGTTCTTCCGCGGTGACGAGGTGGAGCTGCACCGCCGGCTCGTGCGCTCGGGGCTGCCGTTCGGCACTTCGCTGCGCGCGACCTACCTGCACCCCGACGGCTCGGACGAGTTCAAACCCATGCTGGGCGGGAAGTTCCACGCGCAGGACCCGGAGAACGAGGTCAAGCGCTACTACACCTACCGCAACCGCGGCTATCTGCTTTCGCAGCCGGGCATGCGCAAGATCGGTGCCCTGGAAGTGATCCGCTTCGGCCTGTACTTCGTGGGCGTGAAGCGCGACCCGAAGGCGTTCCTGCAGTGGCTGAAGCTGGTGCGCCAAGGCCGGGCGGAGAAGTTCTACCGCTACTGACTCACGACAACGGGCCCTCGACCAGTTCGAGGGCCCGTTTTCGTAGGGCTACTCCCCGATCACCGGCCGAGCGGCACGAAGGTCGGCGCCGTACTCGTCGTTCTCGTCCACATGGGAGAAGAAGCGCGAGCCGTCCGCCTCGTCCTCTTCGTAGCGAGCGGCGCCGCCGCCCATCCCCATCCCCATGCCGGCGCGGGCGGGTGCACCGCTCAAGCCGGGCGAAGCTCCCCCCGCTGCCGCACCTTCGCCCGGGCCGAAGCCGCCGCGGCTGAACTTGGACTGGTACTCCTCGTCGGCGCCGAAACCGCCGCCACCGGCGCCCATGCCGCCGCCCATCGGCATCGCGCCCATGGGCATGCCGCCGGCGCTCGAAGCGCCCGCGGCACCGGCCTGCTGCTGACCCGCGGCGGGCTCGAAGCTCGACGCCGTGGTGGCGGCGTTGGGGGCGGGCGGCACGTGGCCGGAGCCCGTGATCTGGCTCGGCGCAGCCGAAACCTGACCACCGGAGTCGGCGCCACCGCCGCCGTGGTGGTCGGTCGAGCTCGAAGCCGCGGGAAGGACGGCCGAGGCCGTGGACACGCTGCCCGTGCCGAACTTCGGCGGGTCCGCGAACACCGGCTGCTTCGACGCGGCCGAGTACAGCGAGTGGTCGTAGTCCGACATCGTCTGCGCGGCCTGCTCGTGGGCCGACTGGCTGGCCTGCTGCTTCTTCAGCGACTGGTCGACGGTGTCGCCCAGGTCGAACGGGCCGGCCGAAGTCCAGTGGGCCATCTCGTCGGTCCAGTCGAACGGGATCGGCTCGGTCATCGCATTGCGCGCGTTCTGCGCGGCCGTGCCCTGGTCGTCGACGGCCTGCGCGGCGAGCTTCGCGTTCTGCGCCGTGGCGTCGGCCCACGAGCCGAGCGTGGCGAAGTAGGCCTGCGCACTCTCGGCCGCGCTGCCCTCCCACGAGCCCTTGGACTTGTTCACGGCCTCGGTCAGCTGCGTCGCGAAGTCGTCGAAGGCCTTGGTGACCTCGGTGTACGCCGCGGCGACGTCCGCGACCTGCTTCGGGTCGAGGTTCGTGGTCACGAACTGCCGGAGCTGCTCGTGGGTGTGACCGAGGTAGTCGGCGTCGGACGGCTCGAGCCCCGGCTGCGGCGCGGTCATGCGAGGTCCCCCGTCTTGTGAGCGGCGTGCGCGTCGACGGCGCTGTCCTCACCGGTGCGGTAGACGCCACCGGCGCGGGCGAGTGCCTCGTCGGCCTGCGTCAGCACGTCGCGGAACTGCCCCAGCACCGACCGGACGGACCCGGTGTCCTGCGAGGCGGCCTTCAGGTCGTGGGCCGCGACCGCGTGCCCGTACGGGTGGCTCCCGAGCTGCGGGGCCTGGTCCAGCGCGGCCGTGGAGCCGGTCAGCCGGTCCACGCGCGTCACCATGTCGGCCAGCGCCTGGCGCAGGTCCTCGAGCGCTTCACCGGAGATGGTGAAGCTGCCCGACTTCGCGGCGTTCACGAGTTTCGTCGTCTCGGCCGCCGCTGCGGCGACGGCCTTCGGGTCCAGGCCGGCGACCTGTCCCGGCTCCACCAAGGTCATGACCCGAAGTCTACTGACGACCACGGCCGCGGTCAGGCGTTTGCGGAATACGCCTCCAGCTGCGTGAACAGCTGCTGGGCGAGGCGGTTGTCGTCGGCCGGCGCATAGGTGAGCCAGCGCTGCCCGTCGTCGGCGACGCGGGTGCTGAGCAGGTATCGGCCCAGCTCGGTGTCGAACCAGACCAGCGGCGGCTGCGCGCCGACGGTGAACTGCCCGACCCGCAGCCGCGGCTTCTCGAAGATCCGCTCGACGGACCTGAGCTGCGGGTTTCGCGGAGCGTTCGACGCGGCAAACGGGTCGTACCCGTCGCGACGGGGCTGCTTCGCCGGGCGCGTGATCGTCACGGACTGGCCGGGCGCCGCGGCCCCGGGCGGCAGCAAGTCGACCAGCGCGGGCACGAGGCCGGTCGGGCGGATCTGCTCGAAGACGAACATGCCGTTGTCCTGCTTCACCAGCACGGCCTGGTCGCCGGTGGACGCGACGCGGGCGAAGAGCTGTCCGTGGTCCAGCTGCGCCGTCGCGGTGACGACGAGGCAGCCGCGGGCGAACGTGGTGAGCGCCAGCTCCAGGTCGTCGTCGAGGTAACCGCGGTGCACCAGGCCCCGGTTGTCGAGGTCGCGCAGCACGGCGTCGCGCACGCCCGCGCGTTCCTGGCCGGTGATGCCGATGTGCGCCACCGTGAACGGCGCCGGTGTGCGGCCGAGACCCTGCCGCTCCAGCAGCAGGTCCACCGCCGCGGGTGACAACGTGAACGAGTACGGCATCGTCCGTCCTAGGTCGGGTTTCCGCGACGAAACGCTAGCCGACGCCGCGTGGGCGCCGCACCCGGACCGGCGAAGTGCTCTGCTGTGCGCGAACCCGCTTGCCGCCGGTGATCGAGCGCTGATGGCATGGAGCCATGGCTGATCCGAAACCCGCGCTCGTGCTGCACCTGTCCTCCGGTGGCGAACCGCTGATCTTCCCCCTCACGGCCGACGAATCCGCCGGCGTGGAGGAGAAGATCCCCGACCTGCTCAAGCACGGCGGGGTCCATTCCGTGCAGACGCGCGACGGCAACACCGTGTCGGTGAACTTCGCCCACATCGCCGCCGCGTACGTCGACGATCTGAGCCGGAAGGGGAAGTTCGGGCTGTCCGTCTAGCCCGCCGTTCTGGGGGACGTGCCACATCCAGGTCAGGGTCGAAACCACCCTGACCTGTCTTTTTTCCGCCCGAGTGCCGCTTGAGTGCCACGCACGTGCCATCGATGGCACACATCTGAGCCAGATTGGCATTGCAGTGGTGCCATGCGTGTGCCATAGTTGTGCCATGGACTTGACCACGTACGTCAGCAACCTCGGCCGCGAGTTCGCCACGCTGGCCGAAGCCGGTGGCGAGGAGTCGCGTGAGCTGGTCGAGCGGCTGACCGGGTCACTGGAGTCGGCGATCCGGATGACGCTGCTGGACGCGCTGTCGGCCGCCACCGACGAGATCACCCGCGAACTGGCTCCGGGTTCGGTGGAGCTGCGCCTGCGTGGCCGCGATCCGCAGTTCGTCGTGACCACGCCGCCGGCCGAGCCGCTCGAGCTCGCGGCCGAAGACCCGGCCACGGCCGCGGCTCCGGAGAGCGAGCTGCTCATCTCCGAAGAGGGCCCGGCCGCACGGATCAACGTGCGCCTGCCCGAACAGCTCAAGGCCGCCATCGAGGAGGTCGCGGGCAAGGAGGGGCGCTCCGTCAACGCCTGGCTCGTCCGGGCGGCCGCCACGGCCTTGCAGCGCAGCGACCGCGACCAGCGCGTCGAGCCGCCCAGCAGCGGCAAGCGGACGAAGCAGAGCTTCACCGGCTGGGTCCGCTAGCTCCGTTCAGCACCACTTCACCTCACGTCCCTGACCTGCGGGGACGGTTCACCGACACCAGTTCTGGAGACAGCCATGCCCAAATTCGAAACTCCCGACCCGATCTCCGTCACCGTCGACCTCAGCGTCGGCGACGTGCAGATCTCCGCGAGCGACCGGCTCGACACCGTCGTCGACGTCCGCCCGAGCGACGAGAACGACGAGTCCGACGTGAAGGCCGCGCAGCAGGTCCGCGTCGACTACACCAACGGCACGCTCACGATCACCGGCCCGAAGCGCACGTTCGACTTCTCCCGCAAGACCCGCGCGGTCGACGTGACCATCGAGCTGCCCACCGGGTCCGCGGTGAACGCCGAGCTGCAGGCGGGCGACTTCCGCACCGCCGGTGTCCTCGGCCGGAGCCGGTTCAAGACCTCCGCCGGCAACGCGCGGATCGACCGCACCGGCCCGCTGCACCTGTCCACTTCGGCCGGTCACGTGACCGTCGACGGTGTCGCGGGCAACGCCGAGATCTCCACCGGCACCGGCAAGATCCGGATCGGCGAGATCACGGGCATCGCGGTGGTCAAGAACTCCAACGGCGAGACCACGATCGCCTCCGTCGGCGGCGACGCGCGGGTGCGGTCGGCCAACGGCGACATCACCGTCGAACGCGCGGGCGCCGGGGTCGACGCGAAGACGTCGGCCGGGCTCATCCGCCTCGGCGAGATCGTGCGCGGCGCGGTGACGCTCGAAACCTCCATGGGGGACCTGGAAATCGGCGTCGCCGAAGGCACCGCGGCCTGGCTTTCCGTGACCACCGGCTTCGGCCACGTGCGCAACCTGATGGAGAACACCACCCGCCCCGAGGAAGCCGACGAGACCGTCGAGGTGCGCGGCCGCACCTCCTACGGCGACGTGATCATCCGCCGCGCCTGACTTTTCTTTCCAGCGAAGGGGAAACCATGACCAGTTACCACTCCCGGCCCGCGATCGCCGCGACCGGACTGCGCAAGTCCTACGGCGATCACGTGGTGCTCGACGGCCTCGACCTCACTGTCGAAGAGGGCACGGTGTTCTCGCTCCTCGGCGCGAACGGCGCCGGCAAGACCACCGCCGTGAAGATCCTGTCCACGCTGATCAACGCCGACGCCGGTGACGTGCGGGTGGCCGGGTACGACCTCGTCCGCGAACCCGACGCGGTCCGCGCTGCCATCGGCGTCACCGGCCAGTTCTCCGCCGTGGACAACCTGCTCACCGGCGAGGAGAACCTGCTGCTGATGGCAGATCTCAACCACCTCGGCCGGGCCGACCGCCGCCGCCGCACCGCGCAGCTGCTGGAGCAGTTCGACCTCGCCGAGGCGGGCAAGAAGCCCGCGTCGACGTACTCCGGCGGCATGCGCCGGCGGCTCGACCTGGCGATGACGCTCGTCGGCAGCCCGCGGCTGATCTTCCTCGACGAGCCGACCACCGGTCTGGACCCGCGCAGCCGCCGCAACATGTGGCAGATCGTCCGCGGTCTCGTGGCCGACGGCGTCACGATCTTCCTGACCACGCAGTACCTCGACGAGGCCGACGAGCTGGCCGACCGCATCGCCGTGCTCGACCACGGCCGGATCGTCGCCGAGGGCACCGCCGACGAGCTCAAGCGCCGCATCCCCGGTGGACACGTGCGCCTGCGCTTCGCCGACCCGCGCGGCCTCGACACGGCCATGAGCACGCTCGACGACGCGTCGCGCGACAACGACTCGCTCACCCTGCGCGTGCCCAGCGACGGCAGCCTGCGCTCGCTCAAGGCCCTCATCGGCCGGCTCGACGACCGGGCCATCGAGGTCGACGAGCTGTCCGTGCACACCCCCGACCTCGACGACGTCTTCCTCGCCCTCACCGGCAACCCCGCGACCGAGAACACCCACGAGAAGGTGACGACCCGATGAGCACTCTCACCGCGCCGGTTCCGGCCGGCCTCGAGTTCCAGCCGCTGCGCGACTCGGCGACGATGCTGCGCCGCAACCTCAAGCACATGCTGCGCTACCCGTCGATGACGCTGATGCTCGTCGGAATGCCGGTGGTCTTCCTGCTGCTGTTCGTGTACGTCTTCGGCGGCACGATGGGCGCCGGGATCGGCGGAGGCCGCGAGACCTATGTGAACTACGTGGCGCCGGCGATCATCCTGATGACCGTGACCGCCACCGTCCAGGGCACCGCGATCTCGGTCGCCATGGACATGACCGAAGGCGTGATCGCGCGGTTCCGGACCATGCACATCGCCCGCGTCTCGGTGCTGACCGGGCACGTGCTGGGCAGCGTGGTCCAGGCCGCGTTCACCCTCGCCATCGTCATCGGCGTGGCCCTTCTGGTCGGTTTCCGGCCCTCGGCCGGGCTCGGCGGGTGGCTGGCGACGGCCGGGTTCCTGCTGGTGGTGACGTTTGCGCTCGTCTGGCTGTCGGTCGCGCTGGGTCAGGTGAGCAAGAGCGTCGAGACGGCCAGCAACCTGCCGATGCCGCTGATCCTGCTGCCCTTCCTCGGCAGCGGCTTCGTGCCCACCGCTTCCATGCCGGCCGGGCTTCGCTGGTTCGCCGAGTATCAGCCGTTCACACCGATCATCGAGACCCTGCGCGGCCTGCTGATGGACAAGCCACTCGGTAACAACGCGTGGTTCGCCCTTGGGTGGTGCGCGGTGATCGCACTGGGTGGCTATCTGTGGTCGAAGCGCCTGTTCAACCGCGAATACGCGCACTGAGCCTTGCGGTTTGAAACGGCGTAGTGGCGCAGGCTGCCGATCGAAGGTCGCGATGCCTGACGTTCGGGCACGGCATCCACCAGTGCCTCGGCCTGCAGCCGGCCCGGGTCGAACTGCGCGTCGCGTTGCCGGCGCTGACCAGGCGGTTTCCGACGCCGCGGCCGGCTGCCGCGCCCGAGGACGTGCCGCTGCGGCCCGGGCACCAGAACCTCCACGGCGTGCCGCGCCTGCCAGTCACCTGGGATCAGGGCTAGCGCCGGGCCAAGGCCAGCAGGCCGTCGCGGATCTCCGGGCGGCTGGCGGCCACCAGGAGGAACGTGGCCTCCCGCACCAGCCGGCCCGCGTGCTCGCCGGCGAGCACGGAGCGGCTGCCGGTAGCGGCCACGAGGGCGCCCGCGCTGCGGTAGGCCAGTTCGGCACCGGCCGCGCGGGCCGCGGGGAGTGAGGCAGGGTCGGTGAGGCCCGAGTCGAGGCGGATGCGGATCTGGTCCTGTTCGGTGCGCAGGGCGGTGGCCGTCTCGGGCCGGCCGAGGTCGTCGAGCAGGCGGGCACAGCGTTCGGCCAGCCCGAGGGGCGCGCAGCCGTTGAGCCGCGACGCGAACGTGTTCCCCGCGACGAAGTCGGCGTGCGAGACCTCGGCGAGCACGCGCTCGGCGGACACGAAGTAGTCGTCCAGTCCGATTCGGACGGTCGAGGTCCCTTGAGCGGCCATCAGGCGCAGTGGACTGGCGTGGAGTCCGTGGCCCGCCACCGGCGCCACCACGGTGGTGACGACCGTGTCCTCGGGGGTGCGGCCCGAGAGCATCAGCAGATCGATCCCGCCCCACCCGCTCACGAACGGGGCCTCGCCGTCGAAGCGGAACCCGTCGCTGACCCGCCGGGCCCGGGTGCGCGGCGGCGTCGGGATCACGCCGGCGTACGCGACGCCGGCCCGGACGGTGCCCTTGACCAGGTCGGCGAGGTACTGCGACCGCAGTGCCTCGTTGGCCGAACCGGACAGGCCGGCGACGAGGCCGTGGTGCTGGACCCAGGTGAACGTGGTGCTCAGGCAGCCGCCGGCCAGCGTCTCGATGACCTCAACCAGCTCGGCCAGGCCCGCGGCGGGGCCACCGGCGTCGGGGGGCGCGGCGAGGCCGTAGAGCCCGGCCTCGGCCAACGCGTCGAAGTGCGACCGCGGCACCTCGCCGCGCAGGTCCACCTGCGCGGCCGCGGGAAACAGCACGTCATCGGCGAGGGCCCGCGCGCGGGCGGCGAGGTTCGACACAAGAGTTAGGCTACCCTAACTCGACGGAAAACAAGCCCCCGAAAGCACCGAAAGCCACCACGGAAGAACCCGTGGTGGCTTTCGGCGGTTCAAGCGTTCAGAGCAATCAGAGCTCGTACAGCCGCTTCCAGTTCTCCCGCGAAGTGAGCTCCGGCATCGCGCGCTTGTACTGCTCCTGCACGCCCGCGCCTTCCTTGCGGAGACGCTGGATCACGCGAGCACCGCGCCGGGCGAGGTCGAACATCTTCACCTTGTCGTACGTGCGCACGCGCACGCCTTCCTGCGAAGCGTCCGTGACCACGGCCGTGTCGAACAGCGCGATGTGCCACCAGTGCGCCTCGTCGATCGGCACCGCGCCGAGGCCGAAGCGGCTGCGGCCGAGCACGCGGTCGACCACGCGCTTGATCAGCACCAGGCGCTGCATGCTGGGCCGCGGCGCGCTGTTGATGATGCCGATGTCGTTGGACGCGATGCCCGGGACGTCGGTGGCCTTGTGCCGCTTGGTCTCCGGGTACTGCTCGCGGATCCGGCGGATCTCCTTCATCGCGGCGACGCCGCCGTCACGCAGGACCTCCGGGCCCTCGAGGAAGTCCTCGACGGCCTTGATCAGCGTGGCCGACAAGCCGTACTGCATGCCCAGCAGGTAGCGCACCAGCTGCGCGAGCAGCACGCGCGAAAGCAGGTTCAGGTTGAACGGCGAGTGCAGCGCGGCGGTGATGATCGAGTTGCGCAGGTTGAAGTACCGGTGCCACTCGTCCCAGTCCTTCCAGTGGAAGTCCGCGTGCCACACGCCGGCGCCCGGCAGGGTCACCGTCGGGAAGCCGTACTCGCGGGCGCGGTAGGAGTACTCCGCGTCGTCCCACTGGAAGAAGAACGGCATCGGGTAGCCGATCGCCTTCACGACCTCGTAGGGGATCAGGCACGACCACCAGCCGTTGTACCCGGCGTCGAGGCGGCGCTCCTGGCGGTTGGGTTTGAGGGTCTGCTCGTCGACGCCCAGCAGGTCGGCCGTGGACAGCGAGTGCGTGACCGGCTGGCCCGGCTCCAGCGTGTTCAGGCGCGCGTACTCGGCGCCGACGTGCAGCTGGTTCGGGTGCAGCAGGTTGAGCATCTGGCCGCCGACGATGATCGGGTTGGCCGCGCGGTTGGAGAACGCGGTCATGCGCACGACGAGGTCCGGCTCCAGCAGCACGTCGTCGTCCATGAACAGCACGTTGGCGTGCTCGGTGGCGGTGTGGCCGGCCACCTCGTACAGGCCGCGGGTGAAGCCGCCGGCGCCGCCGAGGTTGGGCTGCTTGATGTAGTGCAGCTTGTCGCCGAGGTCCTTCGCCACCTGCTCGAAGCCGTCACGCGACTCGACGAGGTCGGTGCCCTGGTCGGCGACGTAGATGGCGTCGAGCGTGTGCAGCGACGACACGTCGGCCGCGAGCGCCTGCAGGTTCTTCAGGCAATCGTCCGCGCGGTTCATCGTGCAGATGGTCACCGCGGTCGGGCGGATCTTCTCCGGCGCGTCGACCGTCCAGCGGACCTGCTCGACGCGCAGCGTCTGGCCGCCCTCGGTCTCGAGGTCGAGCCACAGCGCGCCGCCGTCGTAGAACTTGTCGAGGCTCGCGGTCATCGTGACCTTACGGGCCTTGGCGCCGGCCACCTGCTCGGCGTTGACCACCCGGGCGTCGCCCTGGAGGTCGGACGCGCCGACCGAGAGCAGGCCGTCACCGCTGACCACGGCTTCCACGGTGACCGAGGTGACCGTGGTCCAGCGCTGCCAGTAGCTGGCGGGGAAGCGGCCGAAGTAGGTGTTGCCGGTGACCTTCGACGACGGTTCGACGGTGAGCGCGTCGCGGTCGCGCACCGCGGAGCCCCATGCGAGCTCGGCGTAGAGGTCCTTGCTGACGATCGGCGCCGGGCCGGCGTACAGCCCGCGCTGGGCCGTCAGCCTCCCTTCGGGCGCGTGCTCCGCGAACCGGGTCTCGCCTTCGGGGGCCGCCTCCGCGACCGGGGCTGCTTTACCGGGCATCGAACTCAGTTCTCCTTTACCGGCCGCTCACGAAACACGACCCACTTGAGCATGACGAAATTGATCACGGTCGCCGTCGCCTGCGACACGACCCAGCCGAGCGTGGCCTTCCACGTCGACTCCGGGAGCAGGTGCAGCATCCATTGGTTCACACCGACGGCGACGAAGAACGTCACGGCGTAGAGCAGGATGAAGCTGCCGACCTGCGTGCCGCCATCGCGACGGCCGCCGGCGAACGTGAACCGGCGATTCAGGAAGAACGCCGTGGTCGTGCCCACGACGAAGCTGATCGCGCGAGCGATGTCGACCCACGGCACGGCGTCCATGCCGACGGCCCTGAGCAGCGTGTAGGTACCCAGGTCCAGCAGCGCGCAGAATCCGCCGATCAGCCCGAAGCGGATGAGCTGACCGAGCAGACCGGGGCCCACCGGTGTTGTCACCGTCGTCTCACTCTGCGGTTCTGTAGCCACCACTGGAATACCTTCTCGGCTCGATGCGTCGTCGTCTCGGGAAGCCCTGTCCGTGTCGACTTTGACGCGCGGACGCTTGTGCCTTGATGCGCAAAGTGTAGAAGCGAGCACTTCAGGGTCACGTTCCGGGCGTCCTACGGCGTGGCTACGCTGGTCGAGTGACCCAGACACCCGAGACACAGCGACGCACGCTCACCGGCTGGGGCCGCACCGCTGGGACAGTCGCAGACGTCCTGAGCACGCCCGATGTCGAGACCATCGCGGCCGCCGTCGCGTCGGCCGGCCCCCGCGGGGTCATCGCGCGCGGCCTCGGCCGCTCCTACGGCGATCCGGCGCAGAACGCCGGCGGGCTCGTGGTCGACATGACCGTGCTCGACCGCATCCACTCGATCGACCCCGACTCCGGCCTGGTCGATCTCGACGCCGGCGTGAGCCTCGACAAGCTGATGCGCGAGGCGCTCCCCCACGGCCTCTGGGTACCGGTGCTGCCGGGCACGCGCCAGGTGACGATCGGCGGCGCGATCGCCAACGACATCCACGGCAAGAACCACCACTCGGCCGGCAGCTTCGGCAACCACGTGGTGTCGATGGACCTGCTCACGGCCGACGGCAAGGTCCGCACGCTCACGCCGGAGGGCGACGAGGCCGAGCTGTTCTGGGCGACGGTGGCCGGCATCGGCCTCACCGGCATCATCACGCGCGCCACCGTGCGGATGAAGAAGACGGAGACGGCGTACTTCTACGTCGACGCCGACCGCACGTCGAGCCTCGACGAGACGCTCGCGCTGTTCACCGACGGTTCGGACCTGAACTACGACTACTCGATGTCGGTCCCCGACCTGATCTCGGCGGACTCGCGCCTGGGCCGGGCCACGTTCTCGCGCGGCTCGCTCGCCACGCTGGACCAGCTGCCCGCGAAGCTGCGCAGCGAACCGCTGAAGTTCGACGCGCCGAAGCTCGCGACGCTGCCCGACGTGTTCCCCAACGGCCTGGGCAACAAGCTCACCTTCGGCCTGATCAACGAGCTGTGGCAGAAGACCGTGCCCAAGAAGGGCGTGCGCGGCAAGGTCCAGAACCTCACGCAGTTCTACCACCCGCTGGACATGATCTCGGAGTGGAACCGCGCGTACGGCTCCAAGGGCTTCCTGCAGTACCAGTTCTCGGTGCCGTTCGGCGCGGAAGACCAGCTCAAGGCCATCTGCCACCGGATCGCGACGTCGGGGCACTACTCGTTCCTCAACGTGTTCAAGCGCATGGGCGACGCCAACCCGGCGCCGATGTCGTGGCCCTCGCCGGGCTGGATGCTCAGCGTCGACTTCCCGATCAAGCCCGGCCTGAGCCGGTTCTGCCTCGAACTCGACGACGAGGTGCTCGCCGCGGGCGGCCGCCTGTACACCGCGAAGGACTCGCGGACCACGGCGGAGACGTTCGCGAAGATGTACCCGCGGCTCGAGGAATGGCGCAAGGTCCGCGCCGCCGTTGACCCCCAAGGCGTTTTCGCCTCTGACATGAGCCGGAGGCTCGCACTGTGATCGACGCCGTTGGCAACCCCCAGTCCCTGCTGCTGCTCGGCGGCACGTCCGACATCGCGCTGGCCATCGCCGAGAAATACCTCGCGGAGAAGCCGCTGCGGGTCGTGCTGGCCGCGCGTCCGTCGCCCCGGCTCGACGCCGCGGTGCGGCGTCTGAAGGACCGCGGCGCCGAGGTGTCCGTTGTGGACTTCGATGCCAAGGACACGGCCTCGCACCCCGCCGTGCTCGACCGCGCGTTCGCCGGTGGCGACATCGACGTGGCCGTGGTGGCGTTCGGCCTGCTCGGCGACCCCGAGGAGGTCTGGCAGGACCACGCCAAGGCGGTGGAGCTGGCGACGGTGAACTACGCGGCCGCCGTGTCGGTGGGCGTGGCGCTGTCGGAGAAGCTCAAGGCCCAGGGCCACGGCACGATCATCGCGCTGTCGTCGGTGGCCGGTGAGCGCGTGCGGCGTTCGAACTTCGTGTACGGCTCGACCAAGGCCGGGTTCGACGGCTTCTACCTGGGCCTCGGCGAGGCGCTCGCGCCGCACGGCGTGCAGGTGACCGTGGTCCGCCCGGGTCATGTGAAGACCAAGATGACGGCCGGGCTGAAGGACGCTCCCCTGGCGCAGACGGCCGAGCAGGTGGCCGACATCGCCGTGACCGCGGCGCGCAGCGGCAAGGACCTCGTGTGGGCGCCGGCGCAGTTCCGGCTCGTGATGTCGGTGCTGCGGCACGTGCCGCGTCCGATTTTCCGGAAACTGCCGATCTGACCGGGAACTCCCGAGGCGGGATCTTCGTCGCATATTCTGGACGAAGGTCTTTCACCTTTCTGGGGGTTCCACCATGCCGGACCAGGCAGCGCGGCTCGACGCCGTGCTCCAGCGGTTCCAGGAGCAGGCGGCTCGCGCCGCCGAGCTCAAGGACCAGATCGCGAACCTGCGCGGGCACGCCCGCAACGCCGACGGCTCGGTGACCGTCACCGTCGCCCCGTCGGGTGCCGTGCTCGGGCTGCAGCTGAGCCCGCAGGCCATGCGCCGCTCGCACACCGCGTTGCAGCAGGAAATCCTCGGCGCCATCCGCTCGGCGACGCAGCAGGCCGCGGCCGCGCTGAACCAGACCGTCGAGCCGGTGCTGGGCGAGCGGGCGGAGCAGTTCCGCGAGGCGTTCAACGCGCACGTCGAGCCGCTCGGGCCGAGCGCGCCGCCGCCCGCCAGTTCGCTGGCCGCCCCCGGGCAGCCCGGGCAGCAGCCGCACATGCCCCAATCGCCGCAGAACACTCGGAACCGGGCGAACCCGCAAGCCGTCGAAGACGACGATTTCGGGGGTTCCATTCTTCGGCGGGAGTGATCGTGACCAGTGGGTTCAAGATCGAGCCGGTGGCGCTGACCGCGCACGCGAGCGGCTCGAAGGAAGCGGCCGGGCACTTCGGCAGCCTCGCTCAGCTGCTGCAACAGGCGCGCGTGAGCGACGACTGCTTCGGTCCGCTCGGCGAGCTGATGGCGTACAAGTACTTCGACTCCCTGCAGGAGTGCCAGGACCTCGCCGACCAGGCGAAAACGTTCCTGGAGGCCATCGCCGACAAGACCACGCTGGCCGCGCAGGCGTACCAGGGTCACGAGGACGCGACCACCGACGCCGTGACCGGGCTCGGCAAGGAGCTCGCCGACGGCGGCAGCGGCGCCGGCTCGCTGTCGGACGTGAACCACGCGGGCGACGCCGGCCGCAAGAGCTACCTGGAGCAGCACGGCGGCTACGGCAGCTCGTGGCTTTCGACGTCGACCGAGGTCTCGCAGGCGAGCAGCCCACCGGACGTGGCGATCGCCGCTGTGCACACGCGTATGGAGCAGATCCAGCTGGTGACGAGCCCCGGGCAGTCGCTGCTGGACAACGGGCTCGGGTTCCTCATCGGCATCGTGATCAGCCCGCTCGTGGAATTCGTGCTGGAGCCGGCGATCGGCGACCCCGAGCAGATGCGCAGCACCGCCCAGGGCTGGGCGCAGGTGGCGCAGTGGCTCGACAGCGTCGGTGAGCACGAGCGGAAGCGCGCGGACCTCACGAAAGAGCCGTGGGAAGGCGCCGGCGAAGACGCGTTCCGCAAGCAGATGGGTGAGTTCGCCGAGGGCGCAGGAGCGTTCGCGGACGAGGCGCGCGGGCTGCAGCAGATCCTGGAGCTGGCCGCGGACCTGTTCGACGCGTTCGTGGAGATCGTGATCGACATCCTGCAAGAGCTGGTGATGGGCCTGATCATCGAGTGGCTCGCGGCGCTGGCGGCGTCCTGGATCACGGCGGGCGCATCGGTGGGAGCCGCGGGCGCGGCGACCACGGGCGAGGTCGCGGTGACCGGCGGGCGGCTCGGGATGAAGGTCAAGCAGCTGCTGGGCAAGCTGAAGCCGCTCATCGAGGAGCTCGAGAAGATCCTGCAGAAGCTGCGCACAGGGCCGCTGAAGAAGGTCGTGGAGCGTGTGGAAAGCCTGCGCAACGGCAACTTCCTCGAGAAGCGCGTGGCGGACATGATCGACAAGAACCCGCTCGCGAAGATCCTCACGAAAGCCGACGCGGCCACCGGGGCCTCGCGCACGGGCAACCGGTTCGCCAACGCGCTGGGGGTCGGCGAGAACGGCGCGAACGCGCTCACGACCAACCTGACCGAGACCGGGCTGCGGCTGGCGGGGATGAGCGGGACGTCGAGCGTCGGCAAGGCGGCGTGGCGGGGCAGCGCGGGCAACATCGCCGAGCAGGGCATCGAGCAAGGCGTCAAGTACGGTTACCACCAGTCTCAGACCGAAGGTGAAGACGAGCGCCGCGAGGCGACCGACCGAGGGTTCTCACTCGAAGAATGAATCTCGCCGATCCCCTGGGCGCCGCCACGCAGGCGCGGCCGCACCTGCGTGCTGACGAGCGGTTGTTGTGGGCCGCGTATGGCGGCGTGACCGGGTACGCCGTCCGTGGCCTCGACGAATCCGGCCAGCCCGCGAAGAGTGTGCTGCGCAAGGTGGGTTCCGGGCTGGCCGGCTTCGCGGGCGGGATCGTGGACGCGGCACTGTCCGGTGAGGACAGTGGCAGCGGCGGTTCCGTGACTCCGGAACCGGCGGTCGTGGTGTTCGGGGAGCGGACGGGGATGGCGGCCGAGGGGCTCGTACGCGGGGCGCGGGCGTCGTTGTGGGCGCTGACGTCGGCGCGGCTGGTGTTGTTGCGGGTCGTGGTGGCACCGGAACCGGTTGAAGAGCCGGAGAAGTCGTTGCTGGGCAAGGCGATGGGCTTCGGGCGGGGCATGGCGAAGTTCGGCAAGGACGTGGCGGAGATCGTCACGGACCGGCGCAAGACGTACGGGGCCAACCGCGAAGGTGAGCCGGTGGCGTCGCGGGAGTTCGAGGTGGCGGCTTCGCTGCCGCGCGAGCAGATCGCCGGGTTCGCGGTGGCTTCTCGCGACCGCCAACCCGGCCTGCGGATGTCGCTTGTGGACGGTTCCGGCTTCGACCTGCGGTTCGGCGTGGCCGAGCCCGAAGCGTTCGACTGGCTGCTGGCGCGCACGAACGGAGCCGCGTGATGCGTGCGCAGGAGCTGAAGCAGGCGGGCGAGGTCGACGAGATCATCGAGCGCGACTACACGAAAGTGTGGCTGCGCAAGAAGGAACGGCTGCTGCTGGGCTGCCCGCCGGCGCACGGGCACGTCGTCGCGTGGATCGGCGGCACCCGGCACCTGCCCTACACTCCGGCGCGCGAGCCGGTGAAGGTCACGACGGCGCCAGGCCGCTGGCCGACGCCCGCCGGCCTGCCCGACGAGGACTGGACCGACGACCCGTCGCTGGCCTACCGCGTGGAAGCCGCGGCGCCTACGGCCGTGGCCGTGCGGATCGCCGACCACCTGGCCTTCTCCGCGGGCGCCGCGCGCCTGACCTGGACCGATCGGCGGCTCGCGCTTGTGTACCCGACGAAGTTCGTGGCCGAGGCGGACACGAAGGACTTCTTCGTGACGGCCGAGGAGTTCCCGGCCGACGTCGTGGTGCGGCTCGACGCCGTGGCCCCCGGCCGCAGCTTCCCACCCGAGCCGGGGATCCGGTTCACCTTCGCCGACGGCTCCACGTTGACCCAGCGTGACCTCCTAGCGCCGATGAAGGTGCGCAGGGCCCTTTCGCGTTGCTGACCTGGATCAACCGATCGGTGGATGCCGGGTGGCCGGACCGACGATGGTTCCGGCCCGCGTTCCCCCGCAGACTCGGACGTATGGGTAAAGACTTCCGTTCGTCCGCGTTCGCCGTGCTTATCGACGTCGCCGCACCGGTCGGGGGCCTACTACCTGCTGCGGGCCTTCGGCGTGGTGCCCGGGTGGGCGCTGCTGCTGAGCGGTCTGCCGCCGGCGTTGCGCGTGCTCTACACAGCCGTCACGCGGCGGTGCGTGGACGGGATCGGCTCGTTCGTGCTGGCGATCGTCGCCGTGAGCGTGGTGACGACGCTGCTCGCCGGCGACGCGCGGCTGCTGCTGGTGCGCAACGCGTGGTGCAGCTCGCTCGCCGGCGTCTGGCTGCTGGCGAGCCTGGTCATCGGCCGTCGGCCGGCCACCTACGAGGCCGCCCGCGCGCTGCTGCCGGGCAAGGGCGAGCAGCTCGACGACGCGTGGGAGCGGCGGCCGTCGTTCCGGCGGCTGCGGCGAGTGCTCGCCGTGGTCTGGGGCGTCGGCGGGCTGCTGCACAGCGGCGTGAGCATCACCATGGCGTACACGCTGCCCATCGACGACGTACCCGCGCTGGACACGGTGGTGTCGATCGTGTTCTTCGTGCTCCTGCAGGTGGTGACGCAGGTACTGCTCGTGCGCGAGGGTTCGATGCGGACGGTGATCCGGCGCCCCGCACCCGTGCGCTGAGGAGTCCCGCCGTGGGGCACTGAACGAGATCGCGCTCCGCTTCACCACTTGGGCTCCCGCGAGTGGTGCTGCTGCTAGCGCGCCGGCGCCAGGAAGAGGTGCTGCGTGCCCGCGCCAGGTGAGTCGATGGTCCACGCCGCCAGCGCCGTCGGCGGAGGCGCGAGCGGCGTCGTTTCGAGCACGAGGTCCGGCGTCGTGGGCGCGACGCCGTGGTCGAAGTGGTGAAAGTTGGCTTCGATCAGGGCACGGCCGAGCTCGTTGCTGCCCAGCTTCGCCTCGGTGATGGCCGGATCGACGGCGCCGCGGTCGGAGAACTCGCCAACCAGATGACAATCGCACGCGTACGCGAGCGCGCCCGCTTCACCGGGACTCTCCACTGCGCGCCCCTTCGCCAGGGTGGCCAGCTGCGGGCCGATCTCGCGGTACTCATCCGTCGCCGCGAGGTTGCCCGTGATCGGCGCGAACCGTCGCGGCAGACCGGGCGCCACATACACGCCGATCGCGACGGCGAGCGCCAGCCCGGCCGCCGCCGTCGCCGGGACGCGGTGCGGCGTCACGCAAATCCACGCCGCGAGAAAAACCGTCGCACCAACGATCGCGGGCGCGTACGACCACGGGTTGGGCGACGCGACGACCACCGCGTGCACGATCCCGGCCCCCGCGAGTACGGCGAACGGCCGAATGGTTTCGTCCCGCCGGGCCAACGCCCCGATCACCGCGAGCGGCACCGGCAGAAACGAAACCAGCGTGGCGGCGGGAAAGTCGAGCCACGGCACCGTGGGCTGCTGAAAGACGACGGTGTCCGGCACCGCCGACCCGAGCAGGAACCAGCTGAACGCGAACCACGGCACCGCGACGACAAGGGCCGCGAAGGTCGTCCGCCAGATGCCCTCCCAGAACCTCGGCCGCGCCACGAACACCACCAGCGCGACCACCAGCAGATCGACCCGCACGAGCACGAGCGTCCCCGCTGCGAACCCGAGCGCCGCCGGCCGGCGTTCCACCGCGAACACCAGCACCCACACCACCCCGGCCGCCGCCGGCAACACCTCCAGCCCGACCGCCGACACGAGGAGCGGGTTGAGCAGCAAGGCGGCGTAGGCGAGCAGCACGAACTGGCGGGGGAGGCCGGTTTTTTCAGCGAGTCTTCCGAGTCCTGTCGTGAGCAGCACTTGCGCGGCCACGAACACCACGCCGGCGCCGGCCACCGCATCGCGCACGACGACCGTCACGGCGGCCACGGCGGCCACGTGCAGCGGTGAGGTGGCCGTGTTAGCCGTGCCCTGCTCGACGAGGCCCCAGTGGCCGTGCAGGGCGAGGTTGCGCGCGTAGGACAACGTGACGTACGCGTCGTCGACCAAATGCCGGCTGGCCAGAAGAAACACGGCGGCTGACACGGCCGCGACACCGAACGGCAGCCACCTGTCGATGGCCGGCCGGACAACGGTGTCGCTTCGCATCACGCGACACCGTACACAACCGCCGTGATCTTCCTGTGACCTACTCCCGAGGCATGGCCCGTTCAGCCGCGCACGGCCTCGCCCGGGATCGAGCGATCAGATCCCGTAACCAGTACCAGTTCCGTTGCTGGTACCCGTCCCACCGGGACCACCAGGCCCGCCCTGCCCAAACCCGGGCCCACCACGGAACTCGCGGTACCCGCCGCCGCCACCGTCACGGAAGTGCGACATCCCCGGCCGCCCGTCGTGCTGAGTCGCAGCCATGACACCGCCGACGATGCCGCCGCCGACGAGCAGCCCGAGGACGCCGACGCCGACCAGCTGGGTCACCCGGTTGCCTGCGAACCGGCGGAACCCGCCGGGCCGGCGAACCGGCTGCGGTGCGCCCCACGCACCAGGCGGCGGCTGCTGACCGTACGGCTGCTGCGGCATTCCGGGCTGCTGCATTCCAGGCTGCTGCATTCCAGGCTGCGGCATTCCCGGCTGCGGAGCCCCGGGCTGCTGCTGTCCCGGCGGGGCCTGCTGCGGCCCAGGCGCCTGCGGCTCGCCGGCACCCACCCCTTGCTGCTGGTTCTCCGCGGTCACCCGCGCATCTTCCCCAGAACCACCAGCAGCACTACCCGCCTGCGAACTCTCCACCGGCGCATCCCGCGGCGTAACAAGGTCACCGGACTGCTCCAGCGGGACCTGGTCACTCATCTTCGGCTCCTCCGGCTGAAGTGGGAACGAGCGGCCTGCCCGCCCCCACCTCCGAGGATGACCGGTATTGCTGTGCGCAGCCTGATACTCAGCTGTCTAAAATCCAGCGCAATTCACAGGTAAAACGGCTCACAGATAGAACGACAAGAACAACGTCACGACCCAAGCCAGCCCGAGCACCTGCAGTACCCGGTCCCGCAACGCGATCTCGTCCGGCGCCCCGGCGTTGCCGCCGTCGACGTCCACCGCATACCGCAGCACAGCGATCACGAACGGCACCATCGACACGACGGCCCACAGCGAATCGTGCTCCGCCTGCCGGATTTCGAAGGCCCACAGGCAGTACGACATGATCAGAATGGCGGCCGACGTCGCCCACACGAACCGCAGGTAACTCGCCGAGTACTTCTTCAGTGACGACCGGATCTTCGCGCCCGTGCGTTCGAACAGCATGATCTCGGCGTAGCGCTTGCCCGCGACCATGAACAGCGAGCCGAACGCCGTGACCAGCAGGAACCACTGCGACATGGCGATCCCGCCGGCGACACCACCGGCGATGGAGCGCATCAGGAAGCCCGAGCCGACGATCGCGAGGTCCACCACCGGCTGGTGCTTGAGCCCGAAGCAGTACCCGAGCTGCACGGCTTCGTACACGCCGAGCACCACGGCCAGCTCCCAGCTCGCGGTGAACGACACCGCGAGACCGGCCAGGAAGAACACCACCGCGGCGGCGTAGGCCACCGGCACCGGCACGACGCCGGCCGCGATGGGCCGGTTGCGCTTCGTCGGATGGGCGCGGTCGGCGTCGACGTCGACGGCGTCGTTGATGAGGTAGACCGACGAGGCCGTCAGCGAGAAGGCCACGAACGCGATCAGCGCGTCGATGACCAGCTCGGTGCGGTTGGTCGCCTTCGAGAACGCGAAGAACGGTGCGGCGAACACCAGCACGTTCTTCACCCACTGCTTCGGGCGCGCAGTCTTGATCACGCCCAGCAGCAGCGCCACGGGGTTCGTGCCGGCCGAAGCGGCGGCCGGGGTCGCCGGCTCCGAAACGGCAGCAGAGGACGCGGCCGAGTCAGCGGCAGCCTCCTCAGTCTCGACCTTCACGGCTTCGTCCGCCTGCGCGGATTCGGCCGGGTCGGTCGCGTTCTCGGCACGCTCGTCGGTCGTTTCGCTCATCGTCGCTTCAGCTTCCGTCGGATCAGACCACCGACGAGGCCTCCCAGGGCCGCACCGGCCAGTACGTCGGTCGGATAGTGGACGCCGAGCAGCAGCCGTGAGGCCAGCATCGGCGGTACGAGGGCGGGGACCAGGTTACGCCCGGTGAGTCCCGAGTAGAGCACTGCCGCCGCCGTCGTGGACGTCGCGTGCGAAGACGGGAAGCTCAGTTTGCTCGGCGTGCCGACGAGAACCTCGACGCTCGGATGGTCCGGACGACGCCGCCTGACCACCCGTTTCACCACGATGGAGGCGGCGTGCGCGCCGACGACGCCGGCGGACGCGACGAGCCAGTCCTTGCGCCGAGGCTTGTCCACCGCGGCGCCGATCAGGCCGAGCGCGAACCAGCCCGCGCTGTGCTCGCCGAACAGCGACATCCCGCGCGCGACCTGCACCGTGCCCGGCTTCTTCAGGAAGCGCTGGGTCTGGGACAACACGGCGACTTCGCCGGTGGTCGGGCCCGCAGGTGGCGTGCCGGTCGTGCCGGCGTCAACCGGCGCGGCGGCCTGCTCAAGCATCGATCGACCCGTCGAGCGGCGCACCGTCGGTGAGGTGCGGCGCGATCTTGTTGTCGAACATCGACAGCGCCGAACCGATCGCCATGTGCATGTCGAGGTACTTGTACGTGCCCAGCCGGCCGCCGAACAGCACGTTCCTCTCGCGCGCCTCGGCCTTGGCCAGCTCGCGGTAGCTCTCGAGCTTCTCGCGGTTCTCCGGCGTGTTGATCGGGTAGTACGGCTCGTCGTCTTCCGTCGCGAAGCGCGAGAACTCGCGGAAGATGACCGTCTTGTCCTTCGGGTAGTCCCGCTCCGGGTGGAAGTGGCGGAACTCGATGATGCGGGTGTAGGGCACTTCCTGGTCGTTGTAGTTCACGACCGGGGCGCCCTGGAAGTCACCGGTGGGCGCGACCTCGGACTCGAAGTCGACGGTGCGCCAGGTGAACCGGCCCGCCGAGTAGTCGAAGTAGCGGTCCAGCGGCCCGGTGTACACGGTGGGGGTACCTGCCGGGATCTGGTCGCGCACGTCGAAGTAGTCGACGTTCAGGCGGATCTCGATGTTCTCGTGCTCGGCCATCTTCTCGAGCCACGCGGTGTACCCGTTGACGGGCAGACCCTCGTAGGTGTCGTTGAAGTACCGGTTGTCGAACGTGTAGCGGACCGGCAGGCGCGTGATGATGTTCGCGCCCAGGTTCTTGGGGTCGTTCTCCCACTGCTTCGCGGTGTACCCGCGGATGAAGGCCTCGTACAGCGGACGGCCGACCAGCGAGATGGCCTTTTCCTCGAGGTTCTCGGCGGCGTCGGTCTGGAACTCGGACGCCTGCTTGGCGATGAGCTCGCGGGCCTCGTCCGGGGTGTGGGATTTGCCGAAGAACTGGTTGATCAGGCCCAGGTTCATCGGGAACGAGTAGACCTGGTCCTTGACCTTGGCGAACACCCGGTGCTGGTAGCCGGTGAACTCGGTGAAGCGGTTGACGTACTCCCACACGCGCTTGTTCGAGGTGTGGAACAGGTGCGCACCGTACTTGTGCACCTCGATACCGGTCTCGGGGTCGGCCTCGGAGTAGGCGTTGCCGCCGAGGTGGCTCCGGCGCTCGAGCACCAGAACCTTCTTGCCGAGCTCGGCCGCGGCCCGCTCGGCGACGGTCAGCCCGAAGAAACCGGACCCGACGACGACGAGGTCGTAGCCGGCGAACTCGTGTTCAGTAATCTTGGCGGGGTTCGTGTGCTCGCTCACGGGCGCCCAGGGTACGCAGTCCTGACACCGTGGCCCGAACCGACCTCGGCATACCGACGGCCGTACCGCACCGACACACGTGAGAAGCATGCCTGCACCGGACACCTTGGGGAGCTACTTGGTAGCGGTCGTCACCTACCTGGCCGTGCTGGCGATACCCGGCGGCCTGGTGGGCTGGGCCGCCGGAGTGCGCGGCTGGGCGCTGGCCGGCCTCGCGCCGCTGCTCAGCTACGCCGTGACGGGTCTGGCCGGCCCGTGGCTCGCCGATGTCGGGCTCCCGTACAACGTCGGATCCGCCGCCCTGTGCACCGTGGGCCTGGCGGCTCTCGCGTACGGCGTACGGCGGCTGCTGATGGCCGGCGGCCGGCTGCGGCCGGGCGCGGAGGAGCCGCCGATCGAGTGGAGCAAACGGGCGCACTGGGCCGTGGCCGGGTGCCTGGTCGTGGCCGTCGGCCTCTCGATCGCCGTCGTGCTCTCGGCGCGCGGCGGCACGACGGCCGTCTTCCAACGCTGGGACACCGTGTTCCACGCGAACGGCATCCGCTACATCGCCGACACCGGCGACGGCTCGCTCACCGGCATGGGCACCATCAACTGGTACCCCGACGGCTCGTTCTACCCGAACGCGTACCACCTGGTCGGCGCGCTGGTCTACCAGATCTCGGGCACGAGCGTCCCGGTCACGCTCAACGCCATCACCATGCCGGTCGCGGGCCTGTTCGCGCTGTCGATGGTGGCGCTGATCCGCCAGCTCGGCGGGCGCGCGGTGTACGCGGGCTGCACGGCGCTGGTCGCGGCGGCCGCCACGACCGGCGCGTACGAGTCCGTGTCGAGCGGGCTGCTGCCCTACGCGCTGGGCATCGTCCTGACGCCGCTGGCCGTGGTGGCGCTGCAGCGGTTCCTGGTGCGCCCCGGTGTGGACACGGGCCTGATCCTGGCGCTGACGGCCGACGGGCTGCTCGCGGCGCACTCGAGCGCGCTGTTCGGCGCGGTGCTGTTCGCGTTGCCGCTGGTGGTGCAGCGCTGGTACCGGTCGCTGCGGCGCAAGCGCGTGGACGGCGTGGCTCACGAGACGCCGGCGTGGCGCGTGATCCTGGGCGACGTGTTGCGGATACTGCCGGTGCTGGTGGTCAGCGGGGTGCTGGCGGCGCCGCAGATCCTGGGCGCGATCGGGTTCACCTCCGGCGCATACCCGTACTACTCGTGGAACTCGAACCTGCCGATCCCGCTGGCGCTGAAGCTGCTCGTGACGTTCCAGCAGGTGCTCAGCCGGCCCCAGGTCTGGCTGACGGTGCTGCTCGCGCTGGGCACGCTCATGTTTTTCACGCTGCGGCGGATGCGCTGGGTGCTGCTCTCGGCGATCGGGCTTTCGGGGTTCTTCGTGCTGGTCACCTGCTACGGCTACCTGCCGTGGGTGGTGTCGCTGTCGCGGCCGTGGTGGAACGACCGGTACCGCCTGATGGCGCTGGCCGCGATCCCGCTGTGCCTGCTCGCGGGCCACGGCATGGCGGAGCTGCAGCGGTGGATCGCGCGCCTGGCCCGCAGCGGCACGTGGGTGCGCTCGCGGCCGCAGGTGCTGGCGCGGCTCGGCCTGGTGACGGCCGTGGTCGTGGTGGCCGCGATGGCCGTGCTGACCGGCGGGTTCTACCGCAACGCGAACGCGACGGCTGTCTCGTACCTGTACTACAACGGGCCCGAGGGCGAGGTGACGCCGCCCGTGAGCGCCGACGAGATCACCGCCATGGAACACCTCGGCACGATGGGGATTCCCGCGCGGGAGAAGGTGCTCAACGACCGCATGGACGGCACCGCGTGGATGTACGCGATCGCCGGCGTGCACCCGGTGGCCGGCCACTACGACGGGGGCGGGCGCGTGTCGCCCGACGCCGTGTACCTGGCCCTGCACTTCCGCGACTACGCCACGGACCCGCGCGTGCGCGACGCCGTGCGTCGGCTGGACGTGCACCACGTACTGGTGGGCAGCGGCACGATCCGGAAGGACACACCGATCGCGCCCGGGCTGCAGGGGCTGGACGGGCGCGATTTCCTGCGGGTGGACTACCGGAATGCCGGCGCGGTGATCTACACGATCGTGAAGTGATTCTGTGGAGGTTTTCGGAGCCTCGTGACCGCGGCTGCCCCGGCCGCGGCCACGAGGACCTCCCATTCCCCAGCACCCCCGGGGTGCTCACGGGTGAGAAGAGCGGCCCGGTGAAGGGCCGCCTCCCCCTCTTCTCGACTGCTTGACGCCCGGGTCGGGAAATCGGTTTCCCGACGGGGTGAAGGTCACCTGAACGGCCTAGTTGTCCTTGAGCGTGGGCAGCACGTTCTCCACGACCTGCTCCAGCACGGACTCGTGGCCCTCGTACGGGCCACTCGAGCGCGGCCAGTGCGCGATGACGTCGGTGAAGCCCAGCTCGCGCGAGCGTTCGACGGCTTCACGGAACGCTTCCACGCTGCTCAGCGAGAAGACGGGCGCCGCGTCGAGGCTCAGGTAGCGGTGCACGGAGTCGCGCTCGCGGCCGGCTGCGTCGAGGCGCTCGTCGAACACGCGGCTGAGCTCGGCGATGCCCTGCCACCACTCGTCGGTGGTCGCGCCGCCGCGGCCGGTGGTGGCCCAGCCGGCGCCGAAGCGCGCGGCCAGCGTCATCGTGCGCGGTCCGTTGGCCGCGACCACGAACGGCAACCGCGGACGCTGCACGGTGCCGGGGAGGTTGCGGGCGCCGTGGGCCCGGTAGTACTCGCCCTCGAAGTCGAAGCGGTCGGTCATCAGCAGGCCGTCGAGCGATTCGACGAATTCAGTGAAGCGGTCGGCGCGCTGCTTCGGCGTGTAGTCGGGCGCGCCGAGCACCTGCACGTCGTAGCTCTTCGCGTCCACGCCCGCGCCGATGCCCAGCACGAAGCGGCCGTCGGACACGTCGTCGAGGGTGATCAGCTCACGCGCGAACGGCACCGGGTGCCGCGCCACGGGCGACGCGACGAACGTGCCCAGCCGGATGGTGGACGTGACCATGGCGGCGGCCGTGAGGGTGGGCACGGCGGAGAACCACGGGCCGTCGACCAGGGATCTCCAGCCCAGGTGGTCGTAGGTCCACGCGTGGTCGAAGCCGTACTCCTCAGCGGCCCGCCACTTGGGCTCGGCCGCCCACCAACGATCTTCCGGAAGGATCACGATGCCTGCTCGCACGAGGGTCGACGGTATCGGCAACCACCGACATTCGCTCGAACGGGCGGTGCCCGTGCCCGGTTCGGGGACAATGGGCGCGTGGAGAAACCCCGCTTGATCGCGTCCGACGTCGACGGCACCCTGCTCGGCCCCACCGAAGTCCTTTCCGACCGCACCATCGAAGTCGTGCGACGGGTTCGCGCCGACGGCGTTCCGTTCGTCCTGTGCACCGGCCGGCCGCCGCGGTGGATCCCGCCGATCGCGGGGCCGCTGGGACTGACGGGGTATGCGGTGTGCGCGAACGGCGCGGTGCTGCTGGACATCGCCACTTCGGAGGTGGTGGCGGTGCACGGTTCTTTGGCACCGCCGTTGCTGCACGACCTCGCCTCGGCGCTGGACAAGGCGCTGCCGGGCTGCCGGCTGGCTGCGGAGCGGATCAGCACGAATGCCCGGAGTTTCGTGATCGAGCCCGAGTACCGGAACCCGTGGGGCGACGGCGAGGGCCGGACGGCCCCGCGCGCCGAGGTGCTGGGGCACTCGGCGATCAAGCTGCTGATCAGCCACCGGGGCCTCGGCTCGGAAGAAATGGCGGCGGCGGCGCGGGCGGTGCTGGACGGGGCGGTGGACATCACGTACTCGTCGTCGGGTGGGCTGATCGAACTGTCGGCGCACGGGGTCACGAAGGCGACGGGGTTGGCGGATGTCGCTGAGCGGCTTTCGGTGCCGGTTGAGCGGGTGATCGCCTTTGGTGACATGCCCAACGACGTGGAGATGCTGCAGTGGGCCGGGCACGGGGTCGCGATGGCGGACGGTCACCGCGCGGTCCTGGAAGTGGCGGACGAGGCGACCGGACCTGCCGCGGAGGACGGCGTGGCGCAGGTTTTGGAGCGCTGGTTCTAGGCGTCTTGCCAGTCGCGCTGGCGTCTTGCCGATTGCTGCGGGCCTTGCCATTCGGAACGGCGGCTTGCCACTTCGTGCCGCGGCTTGCCACCTGGTGATCTGAGTTGCCCACCAGCTGGCCGACTTGCCACTCGCCGGCGCACTTGCCTTGGCACGAGGCTCACCGCTGGGGACCTGGTTTGCCACCTCAGCGGCGACTTGCCCGCCGCACTCCCCTTGCCAACTGACCTGACGCCTTGCCATCCACCAGCGAGTTTGCCGTTCGTGAGCCGGGGTTGCCGGCTTTGCCGATAGGACGCTGGCTTGCCATTTCGCGGATGGGCTTGCCACTCGAGGGCCGGGCTTGCCGCAAGTTGGTGAGGCGTGCCGGCTCGGGCGGAGGCATGGCCTCCGACGGGCAAACTCCAGCTCAACTGGCAACTCGCCAGGCATCCCGATTGCCAGCCGAGGTGGCGAATTGCCATCGGAGCGGGCTGCTTGCCAACCAGCTGGCCGACTTGCCGCTCACCGGAGCACTTGCCACGGCACGGGGCCTGCCGCTGGGACCCTGGCTTGCGACCTCGGCGGCGACTTACCTCGCACCGCTTTCACTTGCCAATCGACATGGCGACTTGCCGGCCGAAGTGGCGAGTCACTCCCGGCCGGCGGGGCGGGCGTCCAGCGCTGCGGCATCCTCCGGGGTGGGGGCGGTGCCGCCCAGGTGGGCGGGGAGCCACCAGCGTTCGGAGGGCGCGGGGGATTCCGGGTAGTCCGCCTGGGCGCGGTCGAGCAGCTCCGAGAGGCGGGAGCGGAGTTCGGCGGTCCCCGCTTCGCAGTCGTCGCCGGCTCCGGGACGTATCGGGGTGCCGAGCAGGATCGAGATGGGCACGTGGCGCCGCGTCAGGTTCTTCGGGTGGCCCTTCGTCCACAGGCGCTGCGTGCCCCACAGCGCCATCGGCACGATGGGCACCCCGGCCTCCGCGGCCATCCGCACGGCGCCCGTTTTCAAGTCCTTCACCGTGAAGGAACGGCTGATCGTCGCCTCCGGGAACACGCCCACCACCTCCCCCGCACGCAGCCGGGCGACGGCCTCGTCGTACGAAGCCTGGCCGGCCGAGCGGTCGACGGGAATGTGGTGCATCCCCCGCATCAACGGTCCCGCCACGCGGTTCGCGAAGATCTCGTGCTTGGCCATGAATCGCACCAGCCGCTTGGCGGGCCGCGCACCCAGGCCGCAATAGATGAAGTCCAGGTAGCTGACGTGCGTGCACGCGATCACCGCCCCGCCGCGCGTCGGCACGTGCTCCGCGCCCTCGATGCGGATGCGGTTGTCCAGCACCCGGAACATCGTCCGCGCGGCAACCAGCACGGGCGGGTACACGAAGTCAGCCATACCGCGAGGCTACGGGACCGTAGGTTTCTCGTGGCTACGCAACGTGATCGTCGGCACGAAACCCGTCGTTCGGGAACTTTCGCCACCGCCGGGCAACAGCCGAGCACCACCGCCACCAGCGTGCAGAACAAGGCGACGACCTGGTGCTTCACGTTCTCGATCCCGTCGCCCAGAGCGGCGACGACGAACTGACCCACCGCACTGGTCAGGAGGAGCGCGAGGGCCACGCCCAGCGCGGCCCGCCGGTGGCGCCACGCGCGCCAGCCGACGAGGAGCCACACGGGCACCAGGGCGAACAAGCCCAGGTGCGCCAGCAGCCCCGTCAGGCCCGACCACAGCGGCACCCGGTACTCCTGCGCCGCCGGTGTCAAGCCGGCCGAGGCGTCGAAGGAGGCCAGGTACGGAGGCCGCGCCGCGAGCAGATCGCCCGCCGCGCGGTGGAGGACGCCCAGGGTGCGGTCGGGGTGGGTGGCGAACCACTTCACGACGTTGCGCCGGCTCAAGCGGTCCCGGTACTGCGCGTACTGCGGATCCAACGTCACGGGATGCGGGTGCCACCAGCCGTTGGCCGCGTACTGCCCGAACGACGGCGGCAGGCCGAGCGACGCCAGATCCGCAGTGGTGTCGTGGTGGCCATCGACGATGTTCAGGAACACCGTGTTCACCATGTTGATCTCGCGCGAGTCATCGCCAGGACGCGCGGACGCCGTGCCGTCAGGAGCGACAGCCGGGGTGACCGCCGCCTGGGCCCACCAAGTCCCGCCGGCCAGAGCAAGAACCACGAGAACGCCCGGCAGCCACCGCGAACGTGTCACCAGCAGCACCGCGATGATCAGCAACGGCAAGACCATCAACGTCTGCACCTTGGCGTTCACCGCCATCAACCCGCCGACGATGGTCACCGCGGCACCGACCCGGAGCCACCGCCGTCCCATCAGCAGCAGACCGCCGACGGCCAGCAGCAGACCGAGAAATGCCGTCCCCTCGCCCAAAGTGGACGAGAAGTAGCCGAAGAACGCCGAATCCGCCACCACCAGCAGCAAACCGACGGCGACGGACAACCGCACCCGCAGCCGGTAGGGCAACCCGGCCACCACCGCGGCCACCGCTGCCGCGGCGACGACCGAGGAAATCACCCCGAGCACGACCAGGCTCAGCTCCGAGCGCGCCCCGAACGCCACCGCCAGCCGGGCGAGCCAGCTCTGGCTCAGCTGGTACGTCGGGTCGCAGCCCCCGGGTGTGGCCTCGTACACCAGGTGGACGTACTTCTCCGGCTTGCTGATCCGCTTGATCCCGGCACCGCACAGAACGCGGAAGCCGTCGCCGTTGTCGGACATGGACACGGGGCGCGGCACGAGGAAGCGCACCAGCAGCACGGCCAGGGACACGCCGAAGACCCCCAACCCGAGGGTCGTGGACCGGCGCACCAGCGTCATCCCGGGCACGATACGTACTGGAAGTCCGGTGCTCGATCGAGGTAATCGATGAGCAGGCCGGCCTCGTCCGCGCGCGGGTACACGGAGATCCAGAACGGCGTGCCGGTGCGGCGGAACGTCGCGAGGCGGTACCAGGCGCGGGTGTCGTCGGTGCAGTGCTGGCTCTTGGCGTAGCCGGATTCCTCGGGCACGGCCACCGTCGCACGCATCAGATTGGTGCCCACCACCAGCCGAGAGCCCGCGCGGCTGGCGATGGCGCCCGGCGCGGCGGCACTCACCACCGAGCCCGGCGGCAGGTACGAAGCCAGCCAGTCGCCGACCTCCGCGAGCTGCGCGCTGTCCGTGTGCCACGTGCGCACGCTCTTGAGCACGTCCGGGCTCACCACCGAAACGAGCACCGCGAACCCCGTCAACACGGCCGCGACCACCGGCATCAGCCGCGACACCGTGCGCGGCTTCGGCGACGGGTTCGCGGCCGTCAGCACGCCGTACGCGCCCACCGAAGCGACGGCCAGTAGCGGCGGCACGGGCACGAGCAGCCGCCACGACGGTCCGGTGTCACCGTCGAGCACGACCACGAAAACCGTGAAGCACAAGGCCAACGCGAACGGCAGCCACAGGGCCGAGCGCGGTTCGGCCGCGCGTTCGGGCGAGCGCAGGGCCACCAACCCCACCACGGCGGCAACCGCGAGCACCAGAAAACCCAGGTGGGCCAAGGAAAATCCCGCGAGATAGCGCCAGTCGGGGCCGAGCACGCGCACGGCGGAGTCGGGCAGGAAGCGGTGGTAGTACGTGACGCGCCAAGCCGTCCACGGCACGAGGAACACCAGCGCGCCCAGCACGTAGCCCGCAGGCATCCACCAGCTGTGCCGGCCGCGCACGGCGGCGAGCGCCAGCCACACCCCCGCGACGACGGCGAGGACCAGTCCTTCCGGCCGCGTCATCACCGCGCCCGCCACGAGCACTCCCGCCACCACGGACCTGCGGGCGACCAGCGCGTTGGCCACGGCCAGCACCAGCAGCACGAACATCGGCAGCTCAGTGCCCGACGGCCCGTACACGGCGAGGCCGCTCGCGCCGGCCGTCAGCACGGCGGCCGCGACCCCGATCGCGGGCTGGGGCTCCGCGCCTTCCGGCAGCGCGAGACGCATGATGCGATTGGTGAGGAAGTACGCAAGGAGAACGCACCCCAACGCCGCGACAACACCCAGCACAACGGCCGACGTCGAGATATCCGCGCCGAATGCCGCGCGCGGCAACGCGATCACCACGAGCCACAGGAAATTCGCGTAACCCTCGTTCCGGTCACCGGGATTGAACACGGGCCCGTTGCCGTCGGCGATGTTCTGCGCATAACGGAAGGTGACGAGCGCGTCTTCGGTCACGGTGGCGAACAACAGCTGGTGCACCAGCGAAAACGCGAGCACGAGCACCACCACGAACGCCCGCCACGCGGCGTCGGTGGCGATTCGGCGCCAGGTCACCACGACGAGCGCACCCAGCACCAGCCAGCCCCCCACGACCGCGTAGACCACGCGACCCCCTGCCTCCAGCCCCCGGCCGGTCCCCACCGGCCGCCACCCCGTTGCCACCTGCGGCCACGGTGAATCCCCGCGACGAAACCTCGCTTTCGAGTGAGCGATTGGCCGGAATACGCAGCGTTGTCGGACGGTTCCGGCCCTCACTTCACAGAGTCCAGTCAATCGCTTCACTACGCTTCCCGGACATAAGCCGTTCGGGTGTATATCGGTCCCGCTAATCTGTGACTCCGATTCCGATCCGCCACCCGGGGGTACCGAGCGGATCCGTCACAGCCGAGGAAGTCCGTTGCCGAGCGAACCCACGCTGCTGTCCGATGTGGCGAGTCTCGCCGTCCTGCTGCTCGTGCTCGGCCTGCCCGGCGTGCTGACCGGCCTCGCCGCGGGCCTGCGCGGCTGGGTGCTCGCCGGACTCACACCGCTGCTGAGCTACGCGATCGGCGGCCTCGCGGGGCCCTGGACCGCGGCGATGGGGCTGCCGTTCAACACGCTCACGTTCTGCGTGACCACTGTGGTGTTCGTGGCTGTCGCGTTCGGACTGAGGCGGCTGACGGTGCGGCGGTGGCCGCCGGCGGCGGAACCGCGGGTGTGGTCCGCGCGCGGCCAGTGGGGTGTGATCGTGTGCCTGCTGCTGGCGACCGGGCTCGGGTTCTACGCCGCCCTGCGCGGCATGGGCCATCTCGGCGCGATCGCGCAGGGCGGCGACGCGCCGTACGCGGCCAACGGCGTGCGTTACATCGCCACCACCGGCGACGGCAGCCTGTTCGGCATGGGCACGCTCAACTGGTACGGCGACGCCCACCCGCCCTTCTACCCCAACGCGTACCACCTGCTCGCAGCCATCCAGTACTCGCTGACCGGTGAGTCGTCGATCCCGCTGACGCTCGACGTGAACACGGCGGTACTGCCCGGCCTGCTGGCGCTGTCGCTGGTCGTTTTGGTGCGCGAGTTCCGCGGCCGCGCGGTACTGGCCGGCGCCGTGGCGCTCGCGTCGGCGGCGCCGGTGATGAGCACGTACGAGTCGATGAGCCGCGGGCCGCTGTTCCCGTTCCTGCTGGGGCTGGCGTTGACGCCGCTGGCGGCCGTGGTGCTGCGGCGCTACCTGGAGCGCGTGGCGCCCGACACCGGGTTCCTGCTGGTCGCGGCCGCGGTCGGGCTGCTGTGCGTCCACTCGTCGACGCTGTTCGGCGCGATCCTGTTCGCCGGTCCGCTGCTGTTGCAACGCTGGTTCTCGCCGAGCCGGCGCTGGCACCGCTTCGGGCACGACCTACTCGCGCTACTGCCGATCGCGGTGGTCTCGTTGCTGGTGGCCTGGCTGCAACTGTTCGGCGCGCTCGGGCTGGCCAACGGCGATCTCCCGTACCTGGGCTGGCCGAGCGAGGGCCGCGCGACCAACGCGATCGGCGCGTTGCTGGGCTTCCAGCACTGGGAACCAAAGCCGCAGCTGTGGCTTTCCGCCGCGTTGCTGCTGGGCTTCATCTTCTTCCGGCGGCTCGGTGAGCTGCGGTGGATCGGCGTGACGGCGCTGATCACCGGACTCGCGTACGCCGCCGTGTCGTCGTCGAACTCGCCGCTGGTGATGGCGTTTTCGCGGCCGTGGTGGGACGACCCGTACCGGTTCATCTCGATGGCGATCGTGCCGCTGTCCTTCATCGCCGGCCACGGCGTGGCGTCGCTGCAGCAGTGGCTCGGCGAGCACCTGCCGCCGCGCGTGCCGTCGGTGATCCTGGCGGTGCTGGTGCTGCTGGGCTTCGTGGGCGCGACGAAGGGCCTCTACGCGACCACCAACGGCGACCGCCTCGCGCCCGGTTACCGCTCCGCCAACCCGCACGACCAGACCATCACGCCCGACGAGGAAGCCGCGATGGTCCAGCTCGGCCACCTCGCGGCCCCCGGCGAATGGGCGATGAACGACCGCTTCGACGGCACGGTCTGGACGTATGCCCTCACGGGCGTCCGCACCGTCGCCGCCCACGACGACGGCACCGAACCGCCGACCGACGCCCTGTACCTGGCCCGGCACTTCAAGGACTACGCGACGGACCCGGCCGTGCGTGCGGCTGTGAAGCGCTTGAACATCCACTGGGTGATCCAAGGTCGGCCGATGGCGCCGCCGAACCCGCCGTACGTGTCGCCGGGGCTGGTGGGGCTGGACGGATTGCCGTTCTTGGAGCAGGTGTACCGGAACTCGGATGCCGTGATTTACCGGTTGAAGGGCTGAACCGGCGGGTTTTTCAGCCGGTTGCGGTGTCGACCGCGGTCACCGGGGCCAATCCCGCACGCCGCCGCCCTGCGGTGGATCAAGGCCACCGTGACAGGACGGTAAGCGCTTACTGGCCTCGCCAGGCAGGACCAGCGGCGCGTCAGGCAGCCGCGACTGTGCGGCGGGTCGTTGCCCACGCGGCGCCTGCGGCGAAACCCGCCGTGAGGAGGTCCGCGACGGTGAACATGACGCGCGAGGCCACGGCGAAGGCTGTGGCCTGGCCGACGGTGAGGCCGCTGGCCGTGAGGACGGCGACCTGGGCCACCTCGCGGACGCCGATGCCGCTGGGCAGGATGAAGGCGAAGGTGCCGACGGTCATCGCGACGGCCATGGCGCCGACGCAGAGCACGAGGCCGTTGAAGCCCGGCGCGCCGACGGAATTGGCCAGGAGCCACAGGTGGACACCCTGCAGAACCCACGCGAGGGTCGAAGCGCCGAAGGCCTTGAGGACCACACCCCAGGTCAGGGGCCGTTCGAGGGGCGGGCGGCGGAGCAGGCGAAGCACCAGCGAGGTGCCCCACGTCAGCACGCGCGGGTGAAGCAGCGCCAAGCCGACCGGGATCAGCACGAACAGCCACATCGCGCGCGGGCTGTTACTGAATACCGCCGGCGCGGCCAGCAGCGACACGACCAGCGCGGACACGACGCCGACGCCCAGCTGGATCAGCGAGCCCGTGAAAATGCGGGCGCGCGCGAGGCCGGCCTTGCGCCCGAGCTCCATCTGCAGCAGGTACGCCCACACGGAACCCGGCACGTACTTGCCGAGCGAGCCGACCAGGCAGATCTGCGCGCCGCGGATGTAGCCGATGGGTTTGCCGAGGTCGTCGACCAGGACTTGCCAGCCCCAGGTCGACACCATGATCGCCAGGACCAGCGCGACGAGGCTGAGCACCGACGACTGCCAGGCCACATCGGACAACGTGTGCCAGAACTCGGTCCAGTTGTCGGTGAGCGCCTTGGCCGCGAAGGCCACCACGAGCACGATCGCGAGCCACCGCACCGCGTCGAGGATCTTGGCCTTGGTCGACTTCGCCGCCTTCTTCGACTTCGAGGGAACTGGAGAATCCTCCTCAGGCGTTCGAACGGTCGTCACTGACCAGACTCCTCACAACGCAGCACAGACTCGTCACCGCTGGTCAGGCTTGTACCGTGACCAGACGGCTGAACTCGGCAAGCAGATCGTAACCGTCCCAGACGCCCGCGAACGTCAAGGCAGAGCCGAACGGCACCACCCGATCGACACCGCGCCCGGCGAGCTCCGTCACGAACTCCACCAGCTCGTCGCGGGTAAATCCGAACTGGGCCACGGTCTGGTCCTTGCGCAGAACAAGCGGCACGAGTTCACCCAACGAGGCGACGTGCGCATTGGCGAAAGTGCCCGCCCCGAGCCACTCGCGCGGCATCACGGCGGCGTCGGTGAGCTCCAGCGTCGCGAGAGAATTTCCGTCGAACGAGATCGCGGACACGAGCCCGTCGACGGCCGCGCCGTAGGCCGACACGCGCTTCTGCACGGCCATCGCCGGCTCGGTCACGTGCTGCTTGGCCTCGAGCACCGACGCCAGCAGTGCCCGGAACTGCTCGCCCGCGGCCTTTGCGCCGGCCGCGTCGCCGACCCAGAACACCGCCCTCGGCGACGAGCACGCGGCCTGGTCGAACCAGTACGAGTCGTTGTAGAAGCCCTCGGCCGCGCCCCGCCGCTGCTCCGGCGTGGCCTCCTGCCAGCCGCGCACCGACGCGACGGCGAACGACGAGCGGTCCGGGAATGTCAAGTCACGCGCGTGCGGCGCCAGCGGGTACTTGCGCAGTGCGGCGACGGAACCGTCACCGCCCCAGATCACGCGCAGGTCGGCGGCCAGCGACAGCGCGCCGCTGACCTCGTCGCTGCGGTCGTAGGTGACCATGCGCTGGGTCGCGCGGATGATCGCGGCCGACTCCGGGGAGACGTCGTCGAGTGCCGCGTTCAGGGCTTCCAGCACGGCCTCGGCCGCGCCGGCCGAACGCGCCGACACACGCACCACGTTGGTGTTGCCCGCGAGCGCCGAAAGCGCCCACGAGTACACGAAGATCGTGTCGACGTTGGCCGGCGGCACGTGGAACACCAGCCCGCGCGGGAACCGCAGCGAGTCGCCGGACTTTTCCAAAGTGGACAGTGCCTTCGCCAGCTCTCCCTTGCGCAGGAAGAAACCCAGCGATGCCAGCTCCGGGTAACGCCGTGCGAGAGCGGGCGCGAGGAGCTTCCGCGCGAACTTGGTGACGAACTCGACCACCCGCGGGTCGCCGACGGTCAGCCGGCCACCCGGCGGTTCGGCCCGCACCTCGTCCAGCAGCGAACCGACCTCAACCGGCTCCGCAATCGGGAACCGCTGCTCAAGAGAAGTCACGCCGCAGCCCCCGAGAACGTGTCCGAACAACCCCGCGCCTCGGCCTTCGGCAGCCGCCCCAGCACCGAGAAGTGCTTGCCGGGCCAGTCCCCGTCGTCAATGCCGTTGTACACACCGAGGTCCTCGGTCAGCAGCACGTGGCCCGGGTACGAGCGCGGCAACGTCGAGACGACCTCGATCACGCCCGGCTTGCCCACCGGCTGCTCCTGCCACGTCTCCGGATCGCGGATGACGACGTCGGCGAAATCCGGGCAGTACAGGGAGTTCCCCGACGGTCCTTCGAGGAACACGGTGCCGATCTGCTCGATCATCCCGTAGTAGTTGTGGATCCGCGTGAGGCCGGTGTCCTCTTTGAACCGACGGCGGAACTCGGTGTTGTCCACCGCGCGGTCGATGAGCTTCTTCCAGCCACCGGAGTGGATGAGGATGCCGTTGGAGAGATCGAGCCCGTGGTCGCGCGCCACCTCGTACAGGTAGAGCCACACCATGAACGTGAACCCGAAGATCAGGAACGGTTTGTCCCCGTACTCGGCGAGGAACTTCTTCACGGCCTCGACGTCGGGCTTGTCGTCCTCGTCGAGCACGTAGGTGTGCTTGCGCCCGAAGTTGGCCATGCCCAGCACGCCGGCGCCCCGCGCGGAGAACGAGCGGCGGTTCTTGATGATGCCGATGGTGTCGACCATCAGCATCGGCAGCCGCTCGCCACCGAGAACTTCCTGCAGCGTCGCACCGAGCTGCTTGGTCTGCGCACCCGCCGCGTCCTTGTCCAGGTAGATGCGCGACGCGCCGGCGCCGGTCGTGCCCGAAGACGTGAGCGTCTTGAACACCTCGGCGTCGGGAATGGACTTGAGGTCGTGCGTTTTGAACATGCGCACCGGCAGCCACGGCAGGTCCGCGATCGTGGCGAACGGCGCGTTCGGCGCGATTCCGAGCGACGTCAGGATCCGGTCGTAGCCCTCGGACCTCGCGCGGTGGTGCGCGGTCAGCTCCGCGAGCTCGGGAAGCAGCTGCGCCTCCCGCTCGGCCTGCGAGCGCGTGAACACACTCATACCCGTCCTTCCAACGACCGGTAGTCGATCTTCCCGCTGGCCAGCAGCGGCACCGTGTCGATCGGCCGCACGTCGAACCCGCTGGTGTGCAGGTGCAGCCGCTCCGACAACGCGCGCGACGCGTCCTTGCAGATCGCCTTGGCGCCGTCGCCCTCGGGCAGCTCGGCGAACAGCACGACCTTGTCGCCCGCCGGCACGGCCGCCACCACGTCGATGCCGACCGCGGCCTGGCGCACGGCCTGCTCCAGGTCGTCGAGGCTCACGCGGTTGCCGAACACCTTGCCGATGCGCTTGAGCCGCCCGGTGATGAACAGGTACCCCTCTTCGTCGAGGTACCCGAGGTCGCCGGTGGCGAGCAGCCCGCCGCACTCGTCACCCGCGGCCAGGCCGGCCTCGTCGTCGGCGTAACCCATCATCACGTTGGGTCCGCGGTAGACGACCTCACCGACGATTTTGGGGTGCGTGGTCTCGACCCCGTCGTCGCGGCGGACGGAGAACGCGCCGCCGGGCAGCGCCGGGCCGGCGGAGCCGATCTTGTCGGCGAGACGCTCGGCGGGGACGGTGGTCATGCGCGGCGAGGCCTCGGTCTGGCCGTACATCACGTACATCCGGCCGCCGACCGCGCGCATCTTGTCGTTGAACTCGACCACGAGCTCGTCGCGCAGCTTGCCGCCGGCCTGCGTGAGCGTGCGCAACGTCGGGTACTTCGCGGGGTCGAACTTGAGGCGCCGCAACATTTCGTAGTGGTAGGGCACGCCGGACAGCGAGGTGATGCCGTACTCGTTCACCGCGTCCCAGAATCCGCGGCCGAGCACGCCGGACGCTTCTATCACCACGGTCGCGCCGCGCACGAGGTGCGAATTCAGCACCGATAGGCCGTAGCTGTAGTGCAGCGGCAGGCAGGTGGGGGCGACCTCGTCGGCGTCGACGCTCAGCACTTCGGCGATCGCCTCGGCGTTGGCGAGCAAACCGTTGCGCGACAGGCGGACGAGCTTGGGGTTGCCGGTCGAACCACTGGTCGGCAGCAGCACGGCGAGGTCGGGGTGCGGCTCCACGCCGTCGGCCGACTCACGCAGCCAGCTCTCGCCGGACGCCGTGTAGCCCTCGGGCGCCGGGGCGTCCGGCGCGGCCAGCACGGCGGCGGGCCGGAACCGCGTGATCAGGCCCGCGAGCACGTCGGCGTCGAGCGCCGGGTCGATCAGCGCCACCGCGCGGTGGGCCTCGACGGCGCCCAGGTACCGCAGCACACTCGCCAGGTCGACGGACATCCGCGCGAACAGCACACCCACCGGCAGCTCACCGAGCGCGGCCGCGACGCGCGCGACCTCCGTGTCCAGCTCGTCGCCCGCCAGCGTGCGGCCCCCGGCCGCGTCGACCAGCCGAGCACCCGCACCCCACAGCGTCACAGCACCAAGCCTCCGTCGATCCCCAGCACCTGTCCGGTGATGAACGCGGCGTCGTCGCTCACGAGGAACCGGATCGCCTTAGCCACGTCCTCGGCGGTCCCGAGCCGGCCCAGCGGCGTCTTCGCGACGTTGTCCGCCTTCGCGTCCTCGGACAGACCCGAGGTGAGGTCCGTCTCGATCACGCCGGGCGCCACCGCGTTCACGCGGATGCCCGAACGGCCGAGTTCCTTCGCGGCCGAGCGCGCGATGTTGGCCACCGCCGCCTTCGACGCCGCGTACACGGTCTGACCTGCGCTTCCGTACTGGCCCACCACGGAGGCGAGCACCACGATCGCGCCGGTTTTCTTGCGCATCATCGCCCGCGCCGCGGCCTGCACGGTGTGCAGCGTGCCGGCGACGTTGGTGGCCAGCGTGGTGTCGACCAGTTCCTCGCGGATCATGCCGAGGAGCGCGTCCTCCATGATCCCGGCGTTGGCGACCACGACGTCGAGCCTGCCGTGCTCCTTCGCGACCCCGCGGACGACCGTCGACACCGCCTTGGCGTCGGTGACGTCGAGCGCGAGGCCGGCCGCGGCACCCGCAGCTTCCGCGGCTTCATTCGCGCGGGCCTCGTCGCGACCGGTCAGGACCACCGTGGCGCCGGCCTCGACCAGGGCGCGCGCGGTGGCCAGGCCGATCCCGCGCGTACCGCCGGTCACCAGCGCGACGCGTCCGGTGAGATCAGTCATTCTTCGACTTCAGCTCGGTCACCATGTCCACGGCGACCTTGAAGCTCGACATGTCGATGACCTGGTCGGTGTCGAACTCGACGTCGAACTCGTCCTCGATGGCCGCGACCAGCGCCATGTGGCCGACCGAGTCCCACGCCTCGATGTCGCGGTACTTCAGGTTCTCGACGTCCACGTCACCGTCGAGGTCGAGCGCTTCGACGAAGACCTCGCGCAGCTTGGGGGCGACCGGCCCCGCAGCCTGAGCGTCAGACACAGCCATGTTCACTACTCCTAATGCTCGTCGCGCGGGCGGGCGTCCCACGCCTTGACCAAGGTAGAGAGGTCGCCGGGCAGGCGGTCGGCCAGCCCATCCTCCGGGAGGCCCGCCTTGCCCTTGAGCCACGGACCCAGGGCTTCGATCGTGGCCTCGTCCAGGCCGCGGCGGGACAATCCCACGACGTTCACGCCGGTGACGCGCGCCGGGTTGCCCACGGCGATCGTGAACGCGCCCACCTCGCGCCGCACGGCCGAGGCCATGCCGACCATCGCGCCGGGGCCGACCACGACCTTCTGGTGCAAGATCGCGCCCATGCCGAGGTTCGCACCGTCCCAGATGTGGCAGTGCCCGCCGGTGATCACGTTGGACGCGACGGTGACGCCGGAGCCGACCAGGCAGTCGTGGGCGATGTGGGAGCCGCGCAGGTAGTAACCGTCGTTGCCAAGGGTGGTGGTGCGCCAGGTGCCCTGGTGGACGGTCGCGTACTCGCGGATGCGGTTGCGGCTGCCGATCACCACGCCGTGGCCGTCGGCGTCCGCGTCGCCGGTCGGCGCGGTGTCCCACGCAGCGGGGTGGTCACGCCCACGGTCCTCGCCCGGCGTGCCGATGGTCACGTGCGGGCCGATCCAGTTGCCGTCGCCGATCCTGGTCGGGCCGACGATCACCGTGTACGGTCCGATGACGTTGTCGTCGCCGAGCTCGACGGCTTCGCCGATGACTGCGGTGGGGTGGATCCGGTTGGCCACGCTGGTGATCCGTTCCGTTTCGTAAGCCGCCGTCGGGTCCGAGCGGCCTGGGGTCTGAGGCAGGCGGCGGCGCCCGGTAACGTGTGGCCCGCGTTCACGCAGGGCGGCCGGGCGCAGAACCGGCGGCTCTCCGGCCTCGCGGCCTGAGCGCACTGCACTGTACCGGACGCATCGAAATCGCCTGCCGAGAGAGACTGCCGATGATCCCCATTACCGTGGTCGACGTCCGTGACGCGGAAGACCTCGTCGTCGAGGTGCTGCGATCCGGCGCCATCGCACAGGGGCCGATGGTCAAGCGCTTCGAGGACGCCTTCGCGCACGTCGCGGGCACGAAGCACGCCATCGCCGTGAACAACGGCACCACCGCGTTGGTCGCCTCACTGCAGGCGCTGGACCTGACACCGGGTGACGAGGTGATCACCTCGCCGTTCACGTTCGTCGCGACCCTGAACGCCATCCTCGAGGCCGGCGCCACCGTCCGGTTCGCCGACATCCGGCGCGACGACTTCGCGATCGACCCGGACGCCGTGGGCGCGGCCATCACCGACCGCACCAAGGTCCTGATGCCGGTGCACCTCTACGGCCAGACGGCGGACATGGGCAAGCTCGCCCCGCTCGCCGCCGAGCGCGAGCTGCGGATCATCGAGGACTCGGCCCAGGCGGTCGGCGCGTCGTTCGAGGGCCGCGCCGCCGGCTCGTACGGCATCGGCTGCTTCTCGCTGTACGCGACGAAGAACGTGACCACCGCCGAGGGCGGCGTGATCACCACCGACGACGACATGCTGGCCGACAAGCTACGCGTGCTGCGCAACCAGGGCATGCGCGCCCGCTACCAGTACGAGATGGCCGGCCACAACTACCGGATGACGGACCTGCACGCGGCCGTCGGCATCCCGCAGCTGGAGAAGCTCGACCAGCTCACCGCGGCCCGCCAGGCCAACGCGAAGCGGCTCTCGGAGGGGCTGGCCGGCACGCCGGGCCTCGACGTCCCGCAGGTCCTGCCCGGGCGCGAGCACGTGTGGCACCAGTACACCGTGCTTGTCGGCCCGCACGCGATGCTCTCGCGCGACGAGCTGGCCACCGCGCTCACCGAGCGCGGCATCGGCAACGGGATCTACTACCCCAAGATCGTGTTCGACTACGACTGCTACCGCGCTCACCCGCTGATCCCGGGCGCCGACGTGACCGACTTCCCGGTGGCCTCGGCCGTCGCGGCGCAGGCGCTTTCGCTGCCGGTGCACCCGCACCTGACCGACGAGCAGCTCGACAAGATCATCGAAACGGTTCGCGAGGTGCTCGGCGCATGACCCATCGCATCGCCCTGATCGGCACGGGCAACATGGGTTCGCTGCACGCCCGCGTACTGGCGGCCAACGAGCGCGTGGACCTCGTCCGCGTGATCGACCCGCGTGAGGAAGCCGGCCGCGCCGTCGCCGAGCGCTACGAGACGCAGTGGACGCCCGAGCTCGGCTCACTGTCCGATGTGGACGCCGTGGTGCTCGCATCGGCCACCGAGGTGCACTACGACCTCGCGCAGGAGATCCTCGGCCAGGGCAAACCGATGCTCGTCGAGAAGCCCGTGTGCAACAGCCTCGAGCTGTCGCAGGAGATCGTGGCGCTCTCGGAGCAGAAGGACGTACCGCTGATGTGCGGCCTGCTCGAGCGCTACAACCCGGCCGTGATGACGGCGCGGGCGCTCGTCAACGAGCCGGTGCACCTCATGGCGCGCCGCCACGGCCCGTACGCGCCGCGCATCAAGACCGGCGTCGCGTGGGACCTGCTGGTGCACGACGTCGATCTGGCGATCCAGTTCTTCGGTGGCGCCACGCCGGCCCGTGTCACCTCGGGTGCCGGGTACTTCCACCCGTCGTCGGTGGAAGGCGCGGAGGACACCATCGAGACGGTGCTGTCGTTCCCCACCGGCCTGGCCACGGTGTCGGCTTCGCGGCTGGGGCAGAAGAAGGTGCGGTCGCTGGTCGTGTCCGAACTGGACCGGCTGATCGAGATCGACCTGCTGCGCCGCGACGTGACGATCTACCGCCACGTGTCGCACGACTCCGTGACGCCGGACGGCCTCGGCTATCGGCAGCAGACGGTGATCGAGATCCCGGAGCTGGTCACCGCACGTGAGCCGCTGGCGACACAGCTGGACCGGTTCCTGGACCTGCTCGAAGGCAAGATCGACGCCGACGTGGAGCGCGACCTGATCCTGCCCTCGCACCACGTGGTGGCGCAGGTGCTCACGCAGGCCGCAGCCTGATCACTTCGTGAGGCGGGTGCCGTCCTTGCCGTACGCGACCAACGGGGTCAGTACGGCGGGGTCGGGCACTTCGCGCTCGTCGAACCAGAACACGACCACGCTGGGGTCCACGCTCCACAACGCCGTCTGCGCCTGCACGGGCTTGCCCTGCACGGTGCTGACGATCTTCACGGCAGGGCCGGCGAAGTAGCCGTACACGGGGACCCAGGCGCCGCCGGCCTCGATGCCGCCCGCGGTGGCGTGGAAGCCGAACGAGCGGTCGGCGCCGCTGATCTCGTTGCTGGCGTAGAGCGACAGGTAGCCGCTCTTGGTGTGGATCGCGGCCATGATGCCGAAGTGGACGTCGGGCAGAGCCGTGTTGTCGTCGATTTTGGTCGCGTAGAAGACGAGTTCGCCGCCGGCGGTCTTGTTGCCGGTGTGGATGACGTCGCCGTAGGGCTGGGTCGCCGACTTCGGCAGCTGGTGGCTCGCCGACGACGGCGGTGGCGAGGTGGCCGGCGGGGCGCCGTCCGACGCGACCGGGGCGCTGGTCGTGGGAGCAGGCGGTGCGGCGACGGGCACCTGCGTCGGCTCGGCCGGCGTACGCAGGGCGACGGCGCCGAACACGATCCCGACGACGGCAGCCACCGCCGCGGCCGCCCCCGCGCCCGTGGCGATCCTCCGGCGGCGGATGCGGCGGCCGTCGGTGATGATGCGGTCCAGGTCGGGCGCGGCGAACGGCTGGTCGGGCTGTTCGCGCAACGCGGCGCGCAGCTTGTCGAGGTCGTTCACCGCCCGCTCCCTCCGATCAGCACGTCTTCCGGCCCGGCGGCCACCCGCAGCTTCGCGAGCGCCCGCGAGTTCGTGCTCTTGACGGTACCCACCGACACGCCCAGTTCATCGGCGACCGCCTGTTCCGGCAGGTCGAAGAAGTGCCTGAGCACCACCACGGCTCGCTCGCGGCCCGTCAGCCGCGCCAGCGCGGACGTCAGCCACTCGCGCTGCGTCACGGCCTGCGCGACGTCCTGGCTCGTCGGCCGCTCGGGCACTTCTTCGGAGGCGTACTCGCGCAACGGGCGGCGCCAACCGTCGATCACGTGGTTGATCAGCACTGTCCGGGCGTACGCGTAGGCATCGTTGCGGCGCACGCGCGACCAGGCGGCGTACGTGCGGGTGAAGGCGGTTTGGGCAGCGTCCTGGGCCTGATGGCGGTCGCCGGTCAGCAGGTACGCCGCGTGTGTGAGCCGGTTCGACGAGGCCTGCACGAACTCGACGAACTCGTCGTCACTGCGCGCCACCCGCGTACCCCCGATCTCCACGTCTACGGGACGGCTGGGTGCGACGGAGGTTGTCCCGAGGACGGCTCGGCCCGATCAACGCTACCTCGAAAATCGGTGGCGTGGCCCGGCGTTGGCTCGAAGGAGTGTTACTCCGTGAAATCGCCCGCCGGGGAGCCCCAGCCGGAGGGGTCGTCGGAAAGGGCGCGGCGGCGGGCGTTCTCCGCCTGAACGCGCTCCACTTCGGACTGGATGTACTCCTCGTCGTAGCGCTGGAAGACGCGCGCGGGGTTGCCTGCCACCAGGGTGCGCGGCGGCACGTCCTTGGCCACCACCGAGTTGGGCTGCACGGTGGCGAAGTCGCCGATCGTCACGCCGGCCATGATGACGACCAGACCGCCGATGAAGCAGCCCTTGCCGATCTTCACGGGCTTGCGCTCGATGAGGTCGCTGCCGGAGTGGTTCTGCAGCGTCATGTTCGCGAGCCAGCTCGAGTGCGTGAAGATGAGCGTGTTGAGGCCGATGCTGGTGTGCTCGCCGATCTCCAGGCCGCCGCTCGCGTCGAGCGCCGCGCCTTCGCCGATCCAGCAGTGCTCGCCCATCGTGAGGTTCTCGGGGCTGATGATCTTCACGCGCTCACGCACGCGGCACGTCGAAGGCAGCCCGTAGAACGCCGCCCGCTCGGCGTCGTTCATGTACTGCGCAACGAGGTCGTTCAGGATCATCGGCCGCAGACGGTTGCTGCGGTCGTCATCGAAGAACATCGTCGTCCGCCACCATCTTCGTGAACACGCGCAGGTGTTCCTCGGCCACCACGTCGAGGCCGAAGTTGGCCCGGACCATGGCGCTTTCCCGTTGCGCGATCCGCTCGCGCAGCTCCGGGTCGTCGAGCAGCGACAGCACGGTCTCCTGCACCGCCGCGGCGTCGTCCGGGCGCACCAGCAAGATGTTCTCGCCGTTGCGCAGCTCGATGCCCGGGTAGTTGTCCTCCGTGACCGAAGCGATGGTCGCCGTTCCGGACAGCATCGCCTCGAGCGAGGCAGTGCCGCAGCCGCCGTTGAGGTCGTGGGTCACGATGTCCGCGGCCGCGAAGTACGCCGGCACGTCCTCCTTCGGCACCGCGCCCGTCACGACCAGGGCGTCGGCCACACCGAGCTCTTCGGCGCGCTTGAGGAACGCGTCGTGGTAAACGCGCCCGACGATCACCACGCGCACGCCCGGGTGCCGCTCGAGGATCGCGGGCAGCGACTCGATCAGCGGCAGACGGTTGCGCAGCGGGATCACGTGGCCGAGCGAGACGATCAGCGGCGCGTCGCCCAGCTCGAGCTCCGCGCGCACGTCCTTGGTCACCGGCTTCTCGAAGTGCCCCGTGTCCACGGCGATCGGGAAGTACTCGGAGTTCGCGTCGCTCGTGCCGTAGCGCTCGACGCAGTAGTCCACGCCGAGCTTGTCGAGGATGACGTAGCGCGGGCGGATGTATTTCAACACCGGCTTGACCAGCACCGCGTCGAGCATCCGGAACACGCGCGAGTACAGCTTGTTCTCGCTGATCAGGAGCGTGTGAATGGTCAGCAGCACGGGAAGCTTGTGACGCCGCGCGTAGAACCCGGCCAGCCACGACAGGTCGAAGAACTGGCCGTGCAGGTGCACCGCGTCGGGCTTGAACTCGTCCAGCAGCTTCCACAGCCGCCGCCAGTTGCCCGGCTTGAGCGACGCGAAGCTCAGGTCGAAGTCGATCGACAGACCGAGCTGCGGCATCTTCGCCGCGGGCAGCCGCACGATGCGGTAGCCGTCGCGCTGCTCGTCGGCCGGCGCGTCGCCGTACGCCGCCGTGATCGCCAGAACCTGGTGGCCGGCCGCCACGTACTCACCCGCGAGCGACGCCGACATGTGGGCGCTGCCGCCCACACGGGGCGGGAAGAAGTTGTTCACCACCGCGATGCGCATCGCACGTCCTTGGGCTGGGCCCGCGGTGGCATTCACCCGGCGTCCCTGACCAGCGCCCGCATGCCCTCTTCGACGGTGATGGTCGGCTCCCAGCCGAGCATCTCCCGCGCCCGCGTGATGTCCGCGGCCCGGCGCGACACCAGCACGTCACGCTCGTTGAACTGCGGCTGCACGTCGACGCCGACGGCCTCGATGAGGATCTTCGCGAGCGTAGCGATGGACGTGTCCACACCCGTGCCGATGTTGATCGGCTTGTTCGACTGCTCCGACTCAAGCGCGGCCACGACCGAGCGGGCCAGGTCCGACACGTGCACGAAGTCCATCGACTGGTCGCCGCGCCCGTCGATGATCGGCGGCCGGCCGGCGCGCAGGCGCTGGATGAAGTGGTTGATCACCGACGTGTAGTAGGCCTCGATCTTCTGGCCCGGGCCGTACACGTTGAAGAAGCGCAGCGCGTTCCAGGACAGGCCCTTGGTGCGCTCGTAGAAGCCCAGCAGGTCCTCGCCGGCGCGCTTGGAGATGCAGTACGGCGTGAGCGGGCGCAGCTCGTCGTCCTCGTGCATCGGCAGGCGCTTGGGCTCGCCGTAGACCGAAGCGGTGGACGCGAACACCAAGCGCTCGACACCCTCGTCGGCGGCCGCGGCGAACACGTTGTGGTTGCCGGTCATGTTGATGTCGATCGACTCGTGCGGGTCGGCGATCGACTTGTTGATCGAGACCGTGGCGAAGTGGATCACGTGCGAGCAGCCGCGGATGGCCTCGCGCACGGCGCCGCCGTAGCGCACGTCCTTCTCGACCAGCTCGACCTTGCCGGTGGCCACGAAGTCGTTCACGCGAGCCCGGTCGCCACGGGTCATGTTGTCGAAGATGCGGACGGTGTACCCGCCGTCCAGCAGCAGCGGGATGACGTGCGCGGCGATGAACCCACCGCCGCCGGTGAAGAACACCTTCTTCTCGGACATGGTCGCGGTCTCTCCTCGGTCGGCGGTGTCTTCGGCGGTCACGGTCTTCGGACGTCAGATGAGGGCGTTGACGGCTTCGCGCACGGTCGTCACCACGCGGTCCACCTCGGCCTCGGTCAGCTCCGCGTGCATCGGGATCGCCAGCTGCCGACGGAACGCGTCAGCCGAGACGGGCAGCGGCCGCTGCCCGCCGTACACCGGCTGCAGGTGAGAAGCGTACGTCCCGAAGTTGCACTGCACGCCCTGTTCGCGGATGCGCAGCGCCAGCGCGTCACGGCTGACCTCCGGCGCGACGGTGAGCAGGTAGGCCTGCCACGGGTGCTCGCGGTCGGGCAGCTCGGCGGGCACGGTCAGCGCGTCGACGTCGGCGAACGCCTCGTGGTAGCGCTTGGCGACCGCGCGGCGGGCGGCGAGCAGGTCGGGTAGCCGGTCGAGCTGCACACCCATGATGGCGGCCTGGATGTCCGACAGGCGGAAGTTCCAGCCCAGCTCGTGGAACTCGGGGATCGGCAGTGTGCCCGAGCCCTCGCGGCTGATGGCCGGCTCGATGCCGTAGGTGTGCATCTTGCGGGCGTGGGCGATGAGGTCTTCGCGGTTCGAGACGAGTGCGCCGCCCTCGCCCGCGGTGATGCCCTTGCGGCCGTGGAAGGAGAACGCGGCGAGGTCGGCGAGGCTGCCGGCCGGGCGCGTCTTGTAGGTGGCGCCGGCCGAGCAGGCGGCGTCCTCGAACAGCCACAGGCCGTGCTGGTCGGCGATGGCGCGGTACTCGTCGAAGTCGCCCGGCAGACCGGCGACGTCCACGGCGAGGATGCCGACCGTGCGCGGCGTGATCAGGGCTTCGATCGCGGCCGGGTCGGCGCTGAAGATGTCGGGCCGGATGTCGGCGAACACGGGCATCGCGCCGGCCTGCAGCACGGCGTGGCCGGTGGCGGGGAACGTGTAGTCGCCGACGATGACCTCGTCGCCCGGCTGCACACCCAGCACCTTGAGGCCGAGGAACAGCGCGGCGCCGCAGCTGCTGGTGGTCAGGGCGTGCGTGGTGCCCGTGGTCTGCGCGAACCGCTCCTCGAAGCGGCGGCACGCGGGACCGGCGCCGGCGAGCCAGCCCGAACGGAACACCTCGGCGACCGCCGCCAGCTCCTCCTCGCCGACCGTCGGCTTCCCGAGCAGCACCGGTTGGTCGGCCGGTTGTCCAGACATCCCCACTCCTTGTTCCTCGCGCCACGACACGTTGCGCAAGCTCGCTCCGAAGTGTAGAGACGCGCTCCGCCGAGCGGGGCGTGGGGACGAAACCTGCCGGTGACGGGCGGCCGGAGCGCCTAGCCTTGCCGCATGCGGATCGGGGTTCTGGGGACGGTCACGGCGTGGGACGCGGCGGGTGACCCGGTCGCCGTCGGGGGTCCCCGGGTGCGGGCGCTGCTGGCGCAGCTCGCGCTGGAGGCGGGCCGGTTCGTGCCGGCGGAGCGGCTGATCGACGGCCTGTACGGCGAGGAGCCGCCGGACGGCGCGGCCAATGCGCTGCAGTCGCAGGTGTCGCGGCTGCGCGGCGCGCTGAAGACGGTGGCGCCGGTGGAGTTCACGGGCGCGGGCTACCGGCTCGTGGTGGAACCCGACGAGGTCGACGTGCACCGCTTCGAGCGGCTGGCGGGAGACGGGCGGCGCGAGCTCGCGGCGGCCGACGCCACGCGCGCGAGCGACCTGCTCGGTGAAGCTTTGGCGTTGTGGCGCGGGCCGGCGTTCGCCGACGTGACCGAAGCGCCCTTCGCGGCGACGCAGGCAACCCGTCTCGAAGAACTGCGTGCCGATGTGGCCGCAGATCGCGTCGACGCCGAGATCACGCTCGGCCGCGCGACGGAGGTGCTCGACGAGCTGCGGGCGGCCGTCGTCGCCGCGCCCCTGCGCGAACGGTCGCGCGCCCAGCTCGTGCGCGCACTGCACGCGGCGGGCCGCTCGGCCGAGGCACTGGCGGCCTTCGAGGACGCGCGGCGCACGTTGGCCGACGAGCTGGGCGCCGACCCCGGACCCGAGCTGGCCGAGGCGCACCTGGCGGCGCTGCGGAGTGAACCGTCCGCCGCGTCTTCGCCGTTGCCCGCGCAGCTGACCAGCTTCGTCGGCCGCGACGGCGAGCTGCGGCAGGTCGGCGAGCTGCTGCGGCGCGCGCGCCTGGTGACGTTGCTGGGTCCCGGCGGCACGGGCAAGACGCGGCTGGCCGTGGAAGTCGCGTCGGCTCATGCCGCGCCGGCGGCGCTCGTGGAGCTGGCGCCGCACGTCGCCCACGACGTGGGGCAGGCCGTGCTCAGCGCGTTGGGGCTGCGCGAAGGCGCTTCGCCGCTGCGGGGTTCGGGGGTGCAGGACCCGATCGAACGGCTGGTGTCGGCGTTGCGCGACCAATCGACGTTGCTGGTACTGGACAACTGCGAGCACGTCGTCGACGCGGCCGCGCGGCTGCTCGCGCGCCTGCTGCCCGCGTGTCCCGGCCTGCGCGTGCTCGCGACCAGCCGGGAGCCGCTCGGCATCACCGGTGAGCAGCTGGCGCCGGTGCCACGGCTCGCGGTGCCGCCGCCGGGCACGCCCGCGGCCGAGGCACTGGGGTTCCCGGCCGTGCGGTTGTTCGCCGACCGCGCGGCCGCGAGCGACCCGGCGTTCCGCGTGGACGACGACACGATCGGCGACGTCCAGCACATCTGCGCCGCGCTCGACGGCCTGCCGCTCGCGCTGGAGCTGGCGGCGGCGCGCGTGCGGACGCTGCCCGTCGGCGAGATCGCCGCCCGGCTGGACAACCGCTTCCACCTGCTCGCGCGCGGCAGCCGCACGGCGGAGACGCGGCACCGTTCGCTGCGCGGTGTCGTGGAGTGGAGCTGGGAGCTGCTGGACGACGACGAACGCCGGCTCGCGCGGCGGCTCACGGTGTTCTCCGGCGGGGCGACGCTGGGTCTTGCCGAGCAGGTGTGCGAGGTGCCGGACACCGTCGACCTGTTGCCGGGTCTGGCGGACAAGTCACTGGTCGAGACCACGGGTGACCGCTACCGCATGCTGGAGACGATCCGTGCGTTCTGCGCCGAGAAGCTCGCGGGCGCGGGCGAAACGGCGCGGTTCGAGGCGGCACACGCTTCGGCCTTCCTGCAGCTGGCCGAGGAAGCCGACCCGTTCCTGCGCACCGCCGACCAGCTGCGCTGGCTCGACCGGCTCGACGCCGAGTACGACAACCTCGTCGCCGCGCTGCGCTGGTCGACGGACGCGGACCTGCCCACGGCGTTGCGGCTGACGGCCGCGCTGGCCACGTACTGGTGGATGCGCGGCCGGCGCTACGAGGGCGCGATGCTGTCGCTGGAAGTCGTGAAACGCTGCGGCCCGATTGCTCCCGAGGGATACGAGGAGCAGTTCCTGATGTGCGTGCTCAACGCGATGTCCGGCGCCCCGGGCCACGACGCCACTCTGCCATACCAGTCCACAGTGGAGCATTACGCGCAAGACATGTCCTGGGCGCCAAGGCATCCGACGCTGAGCCTGCTGCTGGGCGTGGTGATCGGCCCACCGTCCGACGAGGAGGCGCTCTTCACCCGCAGCAGCATCATGGCCGGCGGCGACCCGTGGAACAGCGCGCTCGTCCCCATGGGCACGGGCCTGCGCGCGATGCTCACCGGCGACCTCGACGAGGCCGAGAAGAAGCTGCGCGAGGGCGAGTCCCGCTACCGCGCCCTCGGTGAGCGCTGGGGCCTGTCGATGTCGCTCGACCACCTGTCGCAGCTGCTCACGTGGCGCGGCCGCTGGGACGAGGCCATGGCCGCGATGACCGAGTCCATGGACCTCATGCAGCAACTCGGTGCGGCCGACGACTACGCCGACCTGCTCTGCCGCCGCGCGGACAGCCGCGCCCTCCGCGGCGACGTCGCGGGCGCACGCGAGGACTATTCGAAGGTGATCGCGCTGGCCCGCCGCTCGGGGATGCCGGAGACGCGCGCTTCGGGTTACGTCGGTCTGGCGGCGTTGGCGCGCCGGGACGGCGACTTGGCGGCGGCTCGTTCACTGGCGGAACGCGCATTGGCGGAGTGCACCAGCGGCTCTTTCTCGGTCGCCACGGTCCGCGGGGCTGCGACGATCGCGCTGGGCTGGGTTTCCGTCGCCTCGGGCCACCCTTCGCAAGCCCGCGCGCTCATGCGCGAAGCCGTGGCGGCGGCGCACCAGTGGCAGGACAGCACCGTGCTGGCCTCGGCCCTGGAGTGCGTCGCGGGCGCCGCGCTGCTGGAGGACCACGCCGAGGAAGCCGCCATACTGCTCGGCGCCGCCGTCGCCGCGCGCGGCACGGAGGTCGCCGGCCAGCCGGACGTCGCCGAGGTGGCCGACCGCGCTCGCGCCCTGCTGGGCCCGGATTACGACGGGTACTACGCCAGCGGACGGGAGCTGACGGTGCAGAAGGCCCTGACGGCGGCGGGGATCGCTCCGTAGGCAGCTCGCGGGGCCGGGACCCGGATCCCCCCACCTTGTGGCTGCCCGCCACTCGAAACCTCCGGTGACGATGGCGTGAACCAGCCTCGCGGGCTCGCACGGCACCGAGGATCCGTTCTCCGTCGACCTGCCGCACCGCACTGACCTGCACTGTCAGCCGTGGTCGTCGTTCGTGCGCGGGTCGTCAGCGGGGCCCCGCAGCGTAAGGGCCAGGAGCGAACCACGGAGGCCCACCATGACGATCACCGCAGCGCCCACCAGTCCGGCCGGAACGCTGACGCCGGCGCGCAAAGCCGCCATCATCAGCGTCTGCGTGCTCGTGCAGATCCTCACGGCCGTCGACATGACAGTGCTCCACCTGGCGATCCCGGCGTTGTCCGAGTCGTTGCAGCCGACGACCACGCAGGCGCTCTGGATCGCCGACGGGTACGGGTTCGCGTTGGCCGGACTGCTCATCACGGCGGGGAACATCGGCGACCGCATCGGACGAAAGAAGGTGTTGCTCGCGGGCGCGGCTTTGTTCGGACTGGTCTCGGTGGCCACGGCGTACGCGCCGAGTGCGGAGCTGCTCATCGTGCTGCGGATCTTGCTCGGGGCGAGCGCGGCGACGCTCATGCCGTCGACGCTGTCGATCCTGCGCAACACCTTCACCGGCAAGGAACGCGCGGCGGCGATCGGCGTGTCGAGCGGGCTGACGATCCTCGGGTTCGGTCTCGGCCCGCTCATCGGCGGCGCGCTGCTGAGCCACTTCTGGTGGGGTTCGGTGTTCCTGATCAACGTGCCCGTGGTCGTGGTGCTGATCGCGGTCGGCCTCTTCGTGCTGCCGGAATCGCGCAATCCCGTGCCCGGGCGGTTGGACGGCTTCAGTGTCGCGCTGTCGCTCGTGGGCATCCTCGGCCTGGTCTACACCATCAAGGAGATCGCGTACGAGGGCCTGGGCGACTGGGACGTCTACGCGGCGGCGATCCTCGGCGGCGGCAGCCTGCTCGCGTTCGTGCTGCGCCAGCCGCGGCTGGCCGAGCCGCTGATGGACCTGCGGCTGTTTCACAACCGCGCGTTCTCCGCGACGGTCGTGACCACCGTGCTCGCCATGTTCGCGCAGCTGGCTGTGAGTGTAATCTCCACGCAGTACTTCCAGCTCGTCAACGGGTGGTCGCCCCTGAAGTCGGGGCTGGCGGGCCTGCCCGGCATGGGCGGCGCCCTGATCGGCGGCACGCTCGGCGCCGTGCTGATCAAGCGGCTCGGCCGCGCCGGCACGGTCACGCTCGGTTGTCTGTCCTCGGCGATCGGGTTCGCGCTCTACAGCCGGACGGACGTCGGCACGGCGTATGCGTACCTCGTGGTGACGATGGTGGTCTTCGGCATCGGTCTCGCGCTGATCCTCACCGTCGCGACGGACACCGTGCTCGGCGTGGTCCCCCGGCACCGCGCCGGCGCCGCGTCGGCCATCTCCGAGACGGCCACGGAGCTCGGCGGCGCGCTGGGCATCGCGGTGCTCGGCAGCGTGCTCGGCTCGCTCTACCGCCAGGGCCTGCCCGCGGACGTCCCGGCGCCGGCCCGCGAGACGCTGGCCGGCGCCGCGCAGGTGTCCGCGCAGCTCCCGGCCGGTCCCGGAGCGCAGCTCCTGCACACCGCGCAGCACGCGTTCACCGGCGGGCTGCAGGTGACGATGCTCGGCGCCGCGGGCCTGATGCTGCTGGTAGCGGGCGTGGCGTGGTTCGCGCTGCGCGGGGTGCCGAAGGTGCTCGAAGATCCGGTGGAGTGACCACGCTGGTCCGGAGTGGGCGGAAGTCCACTCCGGACCAGCGTTCGTCAACGGGTCACCTGACCCGTGAAAAACCGCACTTCAGACCAGTTGGGTCTACGCAACCGACGCCCAGGTCGCGTAGCCTTTCCGTCCGTGCGCAACGTGGCGGTGATCGGTGGCGGAATAGTCGGCTTGGCCGTGGCCTGGGAGCTTTCCCGGCGGGGGCAGGACGTCACAGTGCTCGAGAAGGAGAGCCGCTGGGCGGCGCACCAGACGGGGCACAACTCCAACGTGGTCCACGCCGGCCTCTACTACAAGCCGGGCTCGTTCAAGGCGCGGATGTCCGTGGCCGGCAATCGGTCCATTGTGGACTTCGCGCGGCAGTACGGCGTGCCCGTGGAGGTGTGCGGGAAACTCGTGGTCGCCACGAGCGAGGCGGAGCTGCCGGCCCTGAACATCCTCGCCGAGCGCGCCGAGGCCAACGGCGTGCCGGCCAAGAAGGTCACCCCCGCCGAGGCGCGCGAGTACGAGCCCGAGGTGACGTGCGTCGGCGCGCTGCGCGTGGAGTCCACGGGCATCATCGACTTCCCGGCCGTCTGCGCCGCCCTGGTGCGCCTGCTCGACGAGGCCGACGCCGACCTGCGGCTCGACACTGAGGTGCTCGGCATCCGCCCCGGCGCCCACGGTGGCGTCGAGGTCGCCACCGGCACGGAGGTCATCCACGCCGACGCGCTCGTGAACTGCGCCGGTCTGCAGTCCGACCGCGTGGCCGAGCTGGCCGGCGTCACCCCGAGCGCGCGCATCGTGCCCTTCCGCGGCGAGTACTACGAGCTCAAGCCCGAGCGCCGCCACCTCGTGCGCGGTCTCATCTACCCCGTGCCCGACCCGACGCTGCCGTTCCTCGGCGTGCACCTCACGCGGATGCTCGACGGCAGCGTGCACGCCGGCCCCAACGCCGTGCTCGCGCTGCGCCGCGAGGGCTACCGCTGGGCCGACGTGTCGGTGAAGGACCTCGCCGACGTCGCCCGCTTCCCCGGCGCGTGGCGGCTGGCGCGCAAGTACGCGTACCCGACCGGGCTGGAAGAAGTGCTGCGCTCGTTCTCGAAGAAGCGCTTCGCCGCGAGCCTCGCCCGGCTCGTGCCCGCCGTGACGGAGGACGACATCGTTCGCCACGGCTCCGGCGTACGCGCCCAGGCGCTGCGCCCGGACGGCTCGCTCGTGGACGACTTCCTCATCGAAACCGCTCGCGACCAGGTCCATGTGCTCAACGCCCCGAGCCCCGCGGCGACGAGCGCGCTGGAGATCGCGAAGCACATCGCCGACCAGGTAGCGGCGTAACCAGCACAAACACGTTCGCTGAAAGTTTTTGGGATTTCCGTGAACCGTCCGGCCCCCTCGTTCCGTGTGTTGGCCGCACGCGGAAGATCACGCTGGAGGTCCCGGAAGCCATGAACCACAACGCCTCGCACTTCGGTGAGCCCGCCACGACGTTCCTGAAGCCGAACAGTGGGCAGGGCCCGGCGGACCTGGGCCGGGTGGTTCAGGCGGTTGCCCGCCCCGGTGCGTCCCGGCCGCTGCGGGTCGACGTGGCCGGCGGTGGGCCGGTCGGGCTGATCTTCGCGTGCACGCTGCGCTCGATGCTGGGCGACAAGGTCAAGATCCGCGTGTTCGACCGCCGCTGGATGCGGCGCGACGGCCGGATCGCCTGGCAGGGCACAGCGGAGGGCAACAACCGCCGCGAGCAGGTCGTCACGCTGCAGAGCAACGTGTGGGGGCAGCTGCCGATGCTCGTGCGGCGCCGCCTGTTCACCTCCGGCAACTACTCGGAGATGTGGCCGCTCGGCCCCGACTCCCCCACGCACCGCGGCCGCCCGCGCAACATCAAGGTCCGCTGGATCGAAGACTGCCTGCTGGAGATGGCGCAGGACTTCTACGGCATCGAGCTCATCCCCGAGCCGTACGCGCAGCCGAAGTCCTGGGACGGCCTCGACGTGCTCGCCATCTGCGACGGCGCCCGCTCGAAGACGCGGGAGGACCTCAAGGAGGCGTTCGGCCCGTCGAGTCGCGACCTCTACTCCGTGGGCGGGCAGCCGCTCGACGAGACCGTGCTCGGCATCCGCATCAAGGGAAAGGTGCCCGACGAGCACACCGTGCCGCTCACCGTGTGCCAGAACCGCTTCCTGTTCAACTCCCTCGGCGGCGGCTTCATCAACATGCGCCTCACCGCCGAGGAGGCCTCGGAAGTCCTTGCCTACGGCGAAAACGGCCCCGTGCCGTGCATCGGCAAGTTCGGCTGCACCATGCGCCCGGACGGCGACAAGTTCGTGTGCGACCGCCACCGCTCGGTGTTCAAGCCCTCGGTGGACAAGCTGTCGTTCCTGTGGCCGCGCATCGCCGACGGCGTCAAGTTCTTCGGTGCGACGATGGCCGACATCGTGGGCATCACGTCGTTCAAGCTGGGCATGCAGCAGAACCCGAAGTTCACCGCGCAGATCGCGCCGTCCACGTACGCGTTCCTGCTCGGCGACGCCGCCAACTCACTGCACTTCTGGCCGGGCCGCGGCCTCAACACCGGCGTGAAGAGCGTGCAGTCGCTCGCCGCGAACCTCGCGTCTCGCTGGGCCGGGCGGACGTTCCGCGCCGCCGACTTCGCGCCGCACGAGGGCTTGATGCAGCAGCTGCAGTACCGCGAGAAGTCGCGTGCCTGGACGACGATGCTGATCCCCGACGAGAACGGCCTGCCGCGCGGCATCGAGGACCGCATCCGCGCCGGCCTCACCAGCAAGGAGGACCGCCAGGTGCTGGCCGACACGCTGTACAAGCGGCTGCTGGCCGTGAAGTCCCGGCTGGAGGGTCGCATGGGCGCGCTGGCCGACGACGCTTGGTACCGCTCGCGCATCAACTCGCTCGACGTGAAGACGCTGGGCGTGATGGTCGAGTCCGGCGCCTGGATCACCCGTGAGATCGGTGGCGACGAGGTGGCGGTGAACATCGAGGTGGCGCCCGCCGACACCAACGCCTCCGAGCCGACGCGCCGCGCGCCCTCGCCCCAGCGGCCGGCCCGCCCCGCGTCGCGCATCATCCCCGCTTCGCGCAACATCCCCGCTTCGCGCAACATCCCGGTGGCACGCACCGCCCCCGCCGGGCCGCGGCGCCCCGCCGGCGTGTCCTGACGCGACAGTCCATTCAGGACTGCCGAGGCGGTCAGGCGGGGAGATTCCCCGACACCAGGGGAACTCCCGCCTTGACGGCGTCGCAGGACTTCGAGGGATCGTCGAGGTAACCGGACACGATCTGGATCGACGAGCTCGGCGTGACGGCCAGGCCGGCGCCGCAGTTGACGCCGCCGGAGTCGTTGAAGTTGCCGAAGATCGACCAGTGGTGACCGTTGGCGTCGATGGTCGAGACCGGCGGCACGTCCATGCCGGGCCACTGCGTCATCGGCAGGTCGGGGCCGAGCCAGACCTCGAATGCCTTCTGACCACGGTCGCCGTCGGTGTCGTCCCACAGGCAGAACACCGCGTTGGGCACGACACTGGAGCTCTGCTTCTCGCCCTGCGGCACCACGTGCAGCGACGCGGCCTGCTCGGGCTTCAGCAGTGTGCACGGGTCCAGACCCACGAGCGGCCCACTCGGCGGAGCCGGACTGCTCGGGGCCGTCGGTGTGATCCGCGGCGCGGGCTGCCCGCCCGGCAGGTGCGCGGCGACCTGCGGGACCGCTTGCTTCGCCGCGTCGCACGCCTTGGTCTCGTCCGGGTTGGACGCGCTCACGAACGCGTAGGACTTCGGGCCGAGCGTGGTGTAGAGGTCGCAGCTACCGGGGATGAACGAGCCGTAGCGCGTCCACTGGAACCCGCCTGACCCGAAGGGCGGAGCCTTCACCACGGCGCCCTGCAGGTAGTCGTCCAGCGGCTGGTCGACCGACCAGCCGACGGTGAGGATGGTCAGCGCCGCGCTCTCGTCCTTGCTGTTCCACAGGCACATCGCGGGCGTGCGCAGCTTCTCGCTCGCCGCCCGCCCCTTGCCGGGCGCGCGATAGCCGAGCGCGTCGGCCTGTTGCTGGTCGACCAGCGAACACGCGTCCACGACCTGCTGCACGGGCCCCTGCCCGGGCATCGGCGCCGCGACGCCCCCGACTCGCACCGTGCACCCGGCCACCACCACGGCCACGCCGGCCACGGCCAAGGCCGCCCGGACACCCCTGAACCCCATCGGCGTTCCTCCTCGCGCGCGAACCCTAGCGGGCGCACCGGGCTCGCACCGACCATCCGCGAAAACGACGACGGCCGGAACCCCGCAGGGCCTCGGCCGCGTGAAACGCGCCGATCAGCGCTTCTTCGGCTCCTGGTGCGCGAAGCGGTTGCGCACCAGGAGCGGCAGTCCCGCGGGCTGCCCGGCCGATCCCTACCCGTTGAGCCCGGTTCCCCGACTCAACGCGCGATCGCCAGGGCGGAGTGAGCCCGACTTCGGGCGGGCAAGATCGCAGCGGCGCGCTGCCGGGCCTGGACGGCCGGCAGTGAGTGGCCCGTTCGCCTTCCCCGCCGGGCGCACCGGGCTCGCACCGACCATCTGCGAAAACGACGACGGCCGCAACCCCGCAGGGCCCCGGCCGCGCGAAACACGCCGATCAGCGCTTCTTCGGCTCCAGCACCTCGCGCCCGCCGACGAAGGGGCGCAGGGCTTCGGGCACGCGCACCGAGCCGTCGGCCTGCTGGTGGTTCTCCATGATCGCGACGATCCAACGCGTGGTGGCCAGTGTGCCGTTGAGGGTGGCCGCGATCTGGGGCTTGCCGTTGTCGTCGCGGTAGCGCACGGACAGCCGGCGAGCCTGGAACGTCGTGCAGTTGGACGTGGACGTCAGCTCGCGGTAGGTCTCCTGCGAGGGCACCCAGGCCTCGCAGTCGAACTTGCGGTGGGCGGACGTGCCGAGGTCGCCCGTGGCCGTGTCGATGACGCGGTAGGGCACCTCGATCTTGGCGAGCATCTGCTCTTCCCAGCCGAGCAGGCGCTGGTGTTCGGCCTCGGCCTCGGCGGGCGTCGTGTAGACGAACATCTCGACCTTGTCGAACTGGTGCACGCGGATGATGCCGCGGGTGTCCTTGCCGTACGAGCCGGCCTCGCGGCGGTAGCACGAGGACCAGCCGGCGTAGCGGCGCGCACCGTCGCCGAGCTCGAGGATCTCGTCGGCGTGGAAGCCCGCCAGCGGGACCTCCGAGGTACCGACGAGGTACAGGTCGTCGTCGCGCAGGCGGTAGACCTCTGACGCGTGGGCGCCGAGGAAACCGGTGCCGGCCATGATCTCCGGGCGCACGAGCGAGGGCGTGATCATCGGCGTGAAGCCGTTCTCCAGCGCCTGCGCGATGGCCATGTTGAGCAGCCCGAGCTGCAGCTGCGCGCCGACGCCGCTGAGGAAGTAGAACCGCGAGCCCGACACCTTCGCGCCGCGCTCCATGTCGACGGCGCCGAGGCCCTCCATGAGGTCCAGGTGGTCGCGCGGCTCGAAGTCGAACTTCGTGGGCTCGCCGACGGTCTTGAGCACGGTGAAGTCGTCTTCGCCGCCGACGGGCGCGTCGGGGTGAACCAGGTTCGGCACGGTGCGGAAGAGCTGGTCGAACTCCTCCGATGCCTCCGTCTGCTCGACCTCGGCGGCCTTGACCTGGGCGGACAGGTCCTTGGCGCGCGCGAGCAACTCGGCCTTCTCCTCGGGGGCGGCCTTCGGGACGAGCTTGCTCACGGACTTCTGCTCGGCCCGCAGCTTGTCGGCGTTGGCGATCGCGGAGCGGCGGCGGGAGTCGAAGCCGAGCAGCTTGTCGACCACTCCTTCGTCCTCACCACGGGCACGCTGCGACGCGCGCACGGCTTCCGGGTCTTCGCGCAGAGTCCTGGGGTCAATCACGGAAGAAAGGGTAGTCGCAGGCCAGCAGGTGCCTCGACGCGGTTTCGAATTGCGCGGCCCTTGGTCGTCCACGGACAAACTGTGCGGCCCTCGTCCGAGGACGGTGCAGTCTGATCGTTGTCGCCCGTTTCCGGCGCTGCCCATACTCCGAAGAGCCCGAGACGGATGGAGAACGACATGACCGACGAGCTGCTCGCCCGGCACCGAGCGGTGTTGCCGTCCTGGATGGCGCTGTTCTACGACGAGCCGATCGAGATCGTCCACGCGCAGGACCGGCGCGTCACCGACTCCCACGGCCGCACCTACCTCGACTTCTTCGCCGGCGTGCTCACCAACTCCATGGGCTACGACGTCGCCGAGATCAGTGACGCCGTGCGCAAGCAGCTCGACACCGGCGTGCTGCACACGTCCACGCTGTACCTGATCCGTTCGCAGGTGGAGCTCGCCGAGCGGATCGCCGCGCTGTCCGGCATCCCGGACGCGAAGGTCTTTTTCACCAACTCCGGCAGCGAGGCCAACGACACCGCGCTGATGCTCGCCACGCAGTACCGCGGCAGCAACCAGGTCCTGGCGATGCGCAACTCCTACCACGGCCGTTCCTTCGGCACGATCGCCATCACGGGCAACCGCGGGTGGTCCGCTTCGTCGCTCTCGCCGGTGAAGGTCAACTACGTGCACGGCGGCTACCGCTACCGCAGCCCGTTCCGCGACCTGTCGGATGCGGCCTACATCGACGCCTGCGTGGCCGACCTGGTCGACATCCTCGAGACGGCCACCTCCGGCGACGTCGCCTGCCTGGTCGCCGAGCCGATCCAGGGCGTCGGCGGCTTCTCGCTGCCCCCGGACGGACTGTTCAAGGCCATGAAGGAGGTGCTGGATTCCTATGGGATCCTGTTCGTCTCCGACGAGGTCCAGACCGGCTGGGGGCGCACGGGCTCGCACTTCTGGGGCATCCAGTCCCACGACGTCGTGCCCGACCTGATGACCTTCGCGAAGGGCCTGGGCAACGGCCTTGCCATCGGCGGCGTCGTCGGCCGCGGCGACGTGGTGGACGCCATCAACGCCCAGTCCATTTCGACCTTCGGCGGCAACCCCGTCGCCATGGCGGGCGCGACGGCCGTGCTGGACTACATCAAGGACCACGACCTGCAGGCCAACTGCGCGGCTCGGGGTTCACAGCTGCTGTCCGGCCTGCGGGCCGCTTCGAACCCGTTGATCGGCGAGGTGCGCGGCAAGGGCTTGATGGTCGGCATCGAACTCGTCCAGCCGGGCACCACCACCCCACACCCGGCGGCCGCCAAGCGGATGCTGGAGGAAACCCGCGCCCGCGGCCTGCTCATCGGCAAGGGCGGCCTGCACAACAACGTCCTCCGCCTGGGCCCGCCGATGACCCTGACGGAAGCCGAAGCGCAGGAGGGCCTGGACATCCTGGTGGACGCCCTCGCCGCCACCCACGCCGCACTCTCTTGACCCCGGAGCGCCCCAATGTGGCGTTCGGTGCGCTGAACGCAACCAACGCCACATTGGGGCGCTCCGGCTCAGCCGCGCACGAAGCGAGCCACGTGCTCAGCCAGCTCCTCACCCGCATCTTCCTGTAGGAAATGCCCCGCCCCCGCGATCACCGGATGCGTCAGCCCCGCGGCCCCCGGCATCGTCCGCTGCAGAATCGGCCCCATCGCCCCGGTGATCGGGTCACCGTCGGAGAACGCGACCAGGAACGGCAAGTCCAGAGACGACAGCGTCTTCCAAGCCGCACGGTTGGCATCCGAGGCCGGGTTGTCCGGCCGGTACGGCACCAGTCCCGGCATGGCTCGTGGCCCGGCCTTGTACATCTCGTTCGGGAACGGCGCGTCGTACGCCGCGCGGACCTCGGGAGAAAGCGAAGACCGGCACCCCGATTGGATGAACCGCCCGATGTCCAGCACTTGCGCGTTCTCCACCGCCGAACGGAATTGGTGCCACACCTCAGGCATGTCTTGATCACCCGTGGGCAGACCGGTGTTGGCCGCGACCACACCCGCGAACCGTGATGCGTTCTCCGCCACCAGCCGCAGCCCGATCAGGCCGCCCCAGTCCTGGCCGACCAACGTGACGCCGGACAACCCCAACGCGTCGAAGGCGAACCCGCGCATCCACGACACGTGCCGCGCATACGTGTGGTCCGCGATGTCGCCCGGCTTGTCGGAGCGGCCGAACCCGACGAGGTCCGGCGCGATCGCGCGCAGGCCGGCGTCGGCCAGCACGGGCAGCATCTTGCGGTACAGGTAAGACCAGCTGGGCTCGCCGTGCAGGAGCAGCACGGGTGGTCCGTCGGCCGGGCCGGCCTCGACGTACCCGACTCTGATCAGGCCACCGTCGGGGTCGGCGAGCTCCGCGTACTGCGGCTCGTAGGGGAACTCGGGCAGGTCCGCGAACCGGTCTTCCGGCGTCCTGAGCAGTCGCACGGTTCCACGCTAGTGGGAACCGGACCGCAAAGCAGCACTCAGGAAATGCCGACCGCCACCACGAGGCCCAGGGCGAGGTGCGCCGCGGCGACGACGATGCTCGCCGGCGCGAACTTCTCGCTCTCGATCGTGGAGCCGACATCGATGCGGGTGGCCCACTCGAGCAGCCGCACGGCGATCACCTGCACGATGATGCCGAGCAGGCCGTAGACCAGCGACGTGATCAGGCCCTCGGTGAGGTCGCTCGCCGAGTTGAAGATCGCGACGACCACGATGAACGCCATCGACAGCAGCCCGGACGCGGTCACGATCACCGCGTTGGGCAGCCCGCGGTGCACGAGCTGCGAGAGCTTGCCCGGGGTCGTCCAGTCGATCGCCCAGAAGCCGGCGAACATCAACAGCAGGCCGATGACGCCGTACAACAGGATCGCGCCGACCCCTCGCACGAGGTCGGAGCCGAACGTGTCGGACAGCGCAAGGGTCGTGGTCACAGGGGTCTCCCAGAACGATCAGAGCGAACCGTGCAGATCAGGCGGGGAGGTTGTATCACGACTCGGGGATGCGGTGCGGGACGAACGCGGCGCCGTCGTCGGTGACCAGCCCGCTCGTCTCGCGGATCCCGAGCCCCGCGGACGAGTCGCCGACGATCCACGCGCCGAGCGCCGGCCGGTAGCCGTCGAACTCGGGGAGCGGGTCGAAGGCCTGGTAGACGTAGCCCTCGGCGCCGTAGACGCCGTCGGTCTGCGTCTCGTAGCCGGTGGCCACGATCTGCACGTTGGCGCCCTCACGGCCCAGCTTCGGCTTGCGCACGTACTCCGTGAGCAGGCCCGGGTCGTCGGTGAACGCGGGCAGCAGGTTCGGGTGCCCGGGGTAGTTCTCCCACAGCACGGCCAGCAGCGCCTTGTTCGAGAGCAGCATCTTCCACAGCGGCTCGACCCACAGCGTGCGCGGCATCGTCTCCACGGCGAAGCGGCCGAACTCCTCGTCGACCACCCACTCCCACGGGTAGAGCTTCACGACCGTGGACATCTGCGCCTCTTCGAGGTCCACGAACCGCTTGAGCACCGGGTCCCAGCCGATCTCTTCGATCGAGAGCCCCACGGTGTCGAGGCCGGCCTCCGCGGCCGTCTCCTGCAGGTACGCGGTGGTCACGTGGTCTTCACCGGACGGATCGGCCGAGGACCACGTGAAGTGCAGCTCGTTCGACGGCAGCTTGTCGCCGATCTCGCGCCAGCGCTCGACGAGCTTCTCGTGGATGGAGTTCCACTGGTCGTCGTTCTCGAAGACGGCCGTCTTCCAGTGCCACTGCACCACCGAAGCCTCGAGCAGCGTGGTGGGCGTGTCGGCGTTGTACTCCAGCAGCTTGGCCGGCGACTTGCCGTCGTAGCGCAGGTCGAAGCGCCCGTAGACGTGCGGGTCCTGCCGCTTCCACGACTCGGCGATGTGCGGCCACACCCACTCCGGGATGCCGAAGCGCCGGTAGCCCTCGGTGGTCACGACGTTGTCCACGGCCTCGAGGCACATCGAGTGCAGCAGCTCGACGTCGGCTTCGAGCGAGAGGACCTCGTCCATGTCGAAGACGTAGTGCACCGACTCGTCCCAGTACGGGCGCGCCTTGCCCGCGCCGTCGCGCGCCGGGGTGCCGTAGACGAGGCCCTGGTCCTCGACGATCCGCTGCCAGTCGCGCCGCGGCTCGGACCTGTCCCGGTACACCTACGAGCCCCCGCTCTTGCCGGTGCCGCCCGTGCCGCCGGACGTGCCCGTCTTGCCGCTGATCCCGAAGCCGCCGCGTTGCACTGATTTGCCCGATTTCGTCGAGACGTTCGTGTTCCCCGAAGGCGCGGTGAAGGTGCCGCCGGACACGCGCTGGCCGATGGTGCCGGTGCCGCCGTAGTTGTAGCGGTAGCTGTTGAAGCCGCCGCCCGCGAGCGGGATGATCCAGAAGCCGCCGCTCTGGTAGCCGTGCTGGCTGGTGACGTAGCTCTCGTCACAGAACTGGTCGTTCTGGATCACGCCGTTCGCGTCGGTGCAGACGGCGGTCTCGTTGGTCGGTTTCGCCACGGTGTAGAACGTCGCGACCAGGCCGGCCAGGCCGACGGTGACACCGCTGCCGATGAGGATCTTGCGCTTGGTCGCGGCCCGCTGGTCGGCCTTGCGCGCGGCCTCGGCGGCCTCGGCCTCCTGGCGTTCCTGGTCGGCGATCGCTTGCCGGCGGGCGCGCTGCTCGGCGAGCGAGGGCTCCTTCGGCGTCGTGCTCTCGTCCTGGAACCGCATCGATCCGCGCGGAGTCGGCTCCGTTGGCGGCTCGTGGGGTGGCTGGGCCCCGTTGTTGTCGTCCTGCGTCATCTGCGCTCCGTAATCCCCCGCACCGCGAAGTCCCTTCCCACACTAACGACCCAGGACGCGCACGGCTCGCGCGGCGCGGGCATCATGGGTATCGATGTCTCCCGACGCCGAGCGGTTCCGCTCGCCCCTGCAGACCCTGAGCACCCGCGTGGTGATGACCGGGGTGTTCCTGGGTGCCGTGATCGCACTGGGGCTGTCCGTCGCGTTCTCGTGGACGGCCTCCTTCGCGGGTGGGGCCGGTGGCGGCGAGGGCAAACTGTCGGCCGCGGCGCAGGAAGCGTTCCAGTCACCGCCGGGCAGCTGCCTGACCTGGAACGCACCGAACGCGTCCGACGTGCACAAGGTCCCCTGCACCCAGCCGCACCTGTTCGAGGTCACGGGCCTGGCTGACGTCGGCCCGCAGTACGGCGCCGAGGCGCCGTTCCCGAACCTCGACCAGTGGCAGCAGATCGCCCAGACGAAGTGCAACGCCGACGTCACGCCGTACCTCGGGCACCCGCTCGACCCGTACGGCAAGCTCACCACCAACCTGCTGCGCCCCAGCGCCGACCAGTGGGCCAACGGCGACCGCCAGCTCCGCTGCGGCCTGCAGTGGGCCGGTCCCGGCGGCGGACTGCAGCCCACCACCGGCCCGGCGAAAACACAGGATCAGTCGGCCGTGTGGGCGCCCGGCACCTGCCTGGCCCTGGCCGGCAAGGGCGTCGGCGACCCGATCGACTGCAGCCGTCCCCACTCGTACGAGATCATTGCGACGCTCGACCTGGCCACCGAGTTCAAGGACGGCTACCCCGACCAGAACAAGCAGGACAAGTGGCTCGACACCGAGTGTCACAAGGTCGCCGACGACTACACCGGCAAGGCCGACCTCAGCGCCAAGAAGCTCATCCTCGGCTGGGACCTGCGCGAGCAGGAAAGCTGGGACGCCGGCTCCACCAAGGTCAACTGCAAGGTCGCCGCCCCCCTCTCCGACGGCAGCGGGTTCCAGGCCGTCACCGGCAGCGTCAAGGACAACGCCGGCCAGCCCGACGCCGCGGGCCCGCCCTCCGACAACGGCGGGGGCCAGAGCAGCTCCCCGCCCAGCACCACCGGGTCCCGCTGACATGCCGGTGGAGATGACCCGCGCGCGCTTCGAGGAGCTCGTGTCCGAGGCTTTGGACCAGGTCCCACCCAAGTTCGCCGACGCGATGGACAACGTCGTCGTCCTGGTCGAAGAGTTCAACGACGAGTCCCCCACCATCCTGGGCCTCTACCACGGCGTCGCCCTCACCCGCCGCACCACCGACTACGGCGGCGTCCTGCCCGACCGCATCTCCATCTACCGCCGGCCCATCCTGTGGATGTGCTCCACGGAGGCCGAGGTCGTCGAACAGGTCCTGATCACCGTCATGCACGAACTCGGTCACCACTTCGGCCTCGACGACGACCGCCTCCACGAGCTGGGCTGGGGCTGACGGCTGCCGACACACCCGCTCCGTCACAACGCGGCCGCGCCAGATGACGAATCAGCTTCAACACCTGAACTACTCCATCGAGAGCAGTGCCCGGCGCGGGTTTTGGTGCTGAAATAGCACATCACCCGGCCGCCGGGAGGACGTGAATGACTGCGCTCGACACCCCACCTCTACCGGACGACGACCGGCAGACTCCCCAAGCCGACCGAGCCGACCGAGCCAACCAAGCCGACACCTCCGACAGTCCGGAGCCGGCCGAGAGGTCGCGAAGACCCCTGGTCCTGGCCGCCACCGCAGGATTCACCATCGGAATACTGATCACCGGCCTACTCTGGGGTCTCTCCGGCCAGCGCGGCGGCGCGAACGTCGACGCGGCAGCCGCCTGCGACGCCTTCAACCGCGCCGGCCACCTCCCGGACACGACCAGCGGCTACGACGCCACCGCCTTCACCCGCCTGGCCGACGACGCCGCCCACCGCATGACCGCGGCCTACGAACTGGCCCAGGCCGCAGCCGCCTTCGACGGCCAGTACCAGCCCTTGGCGCAAAGCCTCGCCGGCGTGAACGGAATGGTCCTGTCCGGCCGCTTCGACAGCCGGTCCGGACAAGACGACATCATCCGCGTCCAGCAACTCTGCGCCAGGGGCTAGGAACTCAGGCCCGCCGCACCGTCTTCACCGCGAGCTGGTTGCCCGGCAGCTTGTCCCCGGCACACCCGGTCCCCGGGTCCGGCAGGAATTTCGACGCCGTCTCCTGCGGCAGGTACACGCGCAGGCCCTTCACCGGAGTCGGCTTGCACACCGCCGGGTCGAAGTTCGCGACCTGCGTGAACTGCACGTCCGCGGCGGCCGACTGGCCCGGCTGCAGCTTGATCGCGTCGCCCTTGGTGCCCACACGGAACGCGGCCGGGCCGACCTGGTGCCCGTCGTCGCCGGCCACGTAAGAAACGCCGGGGAAGCCCTGGATCGTGCAGGGCTTGCTGCTGGAGTTCTTGATCAGAATCGGCCGGTAGACCGAGCCCGCGCCCGCGTCGCCCTGGCCGAAGGAGAGCGTGACGTCGCCGGCCTTGCACAGGCCGTTGTCCACCGGCTGACCGGACGGCGGCGGCGTGCTGTCCGAAGAGGACTCGGACGAGCTGGCCGTGGGCGCCGGTGACGTGTCGGACGTGCTGGCCGACGTGTCGGAGCTTGGCGTGTTGCTCGCGGTCGGCGTGGTTTCGCTACCACAAGCCGACAACAGCAGGGCGCCGGACGCGCCCAGCGCAGCAAGAAAGACCAAGGGAATCCGCGGTTTCGTCGTGCTTACCATCTCACTTGCCTCCCCGTGCTGGGTAACCACTGTTCAGTGGACGTGCGACCTCCGCACCGGGTTGCGCCGGCATCGTGAACTCTTCACCAGAGGGAAGGCGATCATGACGGGCTTTTCTCACCAGGCATGGCAACACACGGTGAAGCTACAACACGCCATGTCGGTCCACCCGTTCAACGAAGAGCTCGCGACCGGCACTTTGTCGCGCGAGCGGTTCCAGTTTTACCTGGTCCAGGACGCGCGTTACCTCGTCGGGTTCGGCCGGGCGCTGGCGTCCGCGGCGGCCAAGGCACCGGAGGTCGACGACGTCGCGTTCCTGGCCGGAGCGGCGCACGACGCGATCGTGATCGAGCGCGAGATGCACGAGAGCTATTTCAAGCGGTTCCGGCTCGCGGAGACCGATCTGGCCGACATCGAGACGTCGCCGACCTGCGTCGCGTACTCGTCGTTCCTGCTGGCCACGGCCCACACCGGCGGCTACGGCGAGCTCCTCGCGGCGCTGCTGCCGTGCTTCTGGGTGTACCAGAACGTGGGAGCCGGAATCCTCAAGCGACAGTCGCCCGAAACCGACAATCCGTACCGGCCGTGGATCGACACTTACGCGGGCGACGAGTTCGAAGCGACCGTCCGCACGGGCCGCGCCGCCCTCGACCGCGCCGCCGACGCCGCGGGTGAGGCGACGCGCGAAAAAATGCTCGCAGCTTTCACCCGGGCGTGTGAGTACGAGTGGATGTTCTGGGACAGCGCCTACCGGCAAGAGGGCTGGCCCACCGCTGCCCTGAGGTAACGGGGGCCTGCCCACTCACAACGGCGTGTCCACCCAGGTCAGGCATCGCCAGCCGTCGGGTTCCGCAAGGAGTTCGACGATGCCCGTGTTCGGGATGAGCGCGCTGCTCGCCAGGTCGCCGGGCACGTTCGAGGCCAGGAACTCGGCGCCGAGCCGGATCGCGCCGCCGTGGCTGACCAGCACGACGATGCCGTCCGGGTCGGTCTGTTCGTGCTTCGCCCGCAGGTCGTCAGCGGCGCCGACCATGCGGGCCCGCACCTGGGCGCCCGACTCGCCGCCGGGGATGGCGGCTTCGAGGTCGCCTTCGGTCCAGCGCTTGGCCGTCTCGAGGTAGGTCCGGATCGACTCGGCGTCGGTGGCGCCTTCGAGGTCGCCTGCGTCGACTTCCTTCACACCCTCGATCACCTGCACCTCGATGCCGAGCACCTCGGCCAGCGGCGCGGCCGTCTGCTGCGCGCGCGTGGCCTGCGACGCGTACACGGCCACGATCGGCTCCGGCGCGAGCCGCCCCGCGAGCGCCTTCGCCTGCTTCTGCCCCAGCTCGGTGAGCGGCGGGCCGGGCAGCGCTGTGTCGAGCGCGCCCCTCACGTTGCCGTCGGTCTGGCCGTGGCGGACGAGGAACAGCCTCACGCACCTTCTCCCCTCAACACGGCATCGACCCAGGCTTGGGCGTCGACGAAGTCCTGGTTGCCCGCGCCGGGTTCGACGGTGGCGGCCACCTCGTCGGCCCGCGGGTGCGAGCCGAGGAACCGCAGGTGGCAGCGGCGGCGCAGCGCGGCCATCGCGGAGACGATCCGCGGCTCGGCGACGTGCCCCTCGAAGTCGATGAAGAAGCGGTACTCGCCGAAGTTGTTGCGGGTCGGGCGCGCATCGAGGCGCGTGAGGTTGATGCCTCGGCTCGCGAGCTCGGCGAGCAGCTCGGCCAGCGTTCCGGTGCGGTTCACGGCCGCCGCGACGATCGACGTGCGGTCGGCGCCCGTCGGCTCGGGCAGCTCGCCGGGGCGGCGGACCAGCAGGAAACGCGTCTGTGCGTCGTGGACGTCGGCGACGCCCGTGGCCAGCTCCTCCAACGCGTAGTGCTCGATGGCCACCGGCGCGGACACGGCGGCGTCGTAGGTGCCCTCGACCACGCCGACGGCGGCCGACGCCGTGGACGAGGACGCCACCACGGTGGCGCCGGGCAAGTTCGCCTCGAGCCACTCGCGCACCTGCGCGAGCGCGTGCGGGTGGCTCGCGACGGTGCGGATCTCGCCGCCGCCCGGACGCGTCAGCACGCTGAAGTGGATGGGCAGGATGATCTCCGCGACCGCGACCAGAGGGTCTCCGTCGCTGAGGCCGTCGAGCGTCGTCGGCACGACGCCCTCGACGGAGTTCTCGATCGGTACGCACGCCGCGTCGGCAGCGCCTTCGCGGACGGCCGCGAGCGCCAACCGGACGGTCTCGTAGGGAGTCAGGTCCTCGCCCGGCGCGAGCGCACGGGCGGCCTGTTCGGTGAACGTGCCCTGTGGGCCGAAATACGCGATCCGCAACACGACCGCCAGGCTACTTACCGCACACGTGTCGGTTTTCACTCGGACAGCCGGTACGCCAACCGGTTACGCCGGGTGGCTTTTTTTGCCATGCTTGAACCGTGACCGCCGAATCGGGCACACACACCGGGCGCGAGGACATCGGCCCGCCGGTTTCGTCCCGGACGCCGGAACTCGTGTTGTGCGCCGTCGATGAACCGCTCGCCGCCGCGTGGACCCACGCCCTCGGCCGCCTCGAAACCGAGGCCGCCACGATCCGGGTGCACCGCGGGTCGGTGCTGGACGTCGTCGCCCAGGCCGTGGTGAGCCCTGCCAATTCCTACGGCTGGATGCGCGGCGGGATCGACGCCGTGTACGCGCGGGCGTTCCCCGAGGTCGAGCAGAACGTGCGCAGCGCGATCTTGGCTTCATACGGCGGAGAGCTACCCCTCGGCGAGGCCGTGATCGTGCCCACGGGCGAGGCCGAGCCGGGGTGGCTGATCAGCGCGCCGACCATGCGCGAGCCCGGCGAGCGGCTGCCCGCCGACACCGTGCACCCGTACCTCGCGGCACGCGCGGTGTTCCTGCTCTGGCAGCGCGGGATGCTCGAGGCAGGCCCCGTGCGGGACGTCGTGGACACCATCGCGATGCCGGGGCTCGGCACCGGCGTCGGCGGCGTCGAGCCGGCCACGTGCGCCCGCCAGGTAGCCGCGGCGTGGGAGGAAGTCTTCGGCCGTCGCCGTAACCCTCGGTGACCGCGTAGGCAACGGTTCGGACCGCGTGCAGCACATCACAGCGCGTTCACGCGCGGTAGGCCCTACCGTTGATGGAGCGTTACTCGAAAGGTGACGCCCAGTACGGAGCCAGCGCAGGCGACGGCCGAGGAGTGTGCGATGCCACGGGTCCGTGAACTCAGTCCCTACGTCGAGCTTCACCGGGAACAGTGGCGGGAGCTGCGCAGCTCGACCCCACTGCCCCTGACCGCCGATGAGCTGGTCCGGCTGCGGGGTCTCGGCGAGCAGATCGACCTGGCCGAGGTGGCCGACGTCTACCTGCCGCTGTCGAGGCTGATCAACCTCCAGGTCAAGGCGCGGCAACAGCTGTACGAGGCCACCACGACGTTCCTCGGCGAAGACTGCGTCAGCACGAAGGTGCCGTACGTGATCGGCGTCGCCGGCAGCGTCGCGGTCGGCAAGTCGACCACGGCGCGCATCCTGCGCACGCTGCTCGCCCGCTGGCCGGACCACCCGCGCGTGGACCTCGTGACCACCGACGGGTTCCTGTACTCCCGCGACGAGCTCACCCGCCGCGGCATCATGCACCGCAAGGGCTTCCCGGAGAGCTACGACCGGCGCGCCCTGCTGCGCTTCGTCACCGAGGTGAAGTCCGGCGCCGAGCGCGTGTCAGCGCCCGTGTACTCCCACCTCGCGTACGACATCCTGCCCGGCCAGGAACAGGTCGTGGAGCGCCCGGACATCCTCATCATCGAGGGTCTGAACGTCCTGCAGCCCGGCCCCCGCCTGACCGTGTCGGACCTGTTCGACTTCTCCATCTACGTCGACGCGCACACCGACGACATCGAACGCTGGTACGTCGAGCGCTTCCTCAAGCTCCGCCACACCGCGTTCTCCGACCCGGCTTCGCACTTCCACCACTTCGCCGGCCTCGACGACGAGGAGGCCCGCGAAGAGGCCCGGCACCTGTGGAGCACGATCAACGAGCCGAACCTCATGGAGAACATCAAACCGACCCGCCCGCGGGCCACGCTCGTGCTGCGCAAGGACGCCGACCACTCCATCAACCGCGTGCGCCTGCGCAAGCTCTGACAGCTCTGTTCGAGCGCTCTGTCACCCACATAGCCCTCGCCAGCCCCACATCCTCACCCTCCGCCCCCCGACCTCGGCCGATCGGCCAGTTCGGGGGGCGGCTTCGTAACCAGTTGGCCGATACCGGGCGAGGCTCGTGAAAGCGACCCTGAACAGAAGGGAAATTCGCATCTGACCTGGGAAGGAGGCCCCGGTGCTCTCAATCGTCCTCACGTGGGTCGGCGCAGTACTCGGACTGGCCCTCTTCGTCGCCATGGCCGCCAGCACCTTCCTGGTCGACCTGGACGAAGCCATGCGCGAACGCCGCCGCAAGGCCGCCACCGCAGCCGCCGCCGTCCCCGTGGTAACAGGCCAAACACCGACGGCATGAACAACAAAGCCCCAGCCACCACCGGCCGGGGCTTTCTTTATTCTTTGTCCTTTCACCACCCACACAACGGCATCAGATCCACACCCTTCACCAGCGCACCCAGACCCGGCCCTGCACCTCGATCCCCGCCTTCCACGCGGTCTGGACTATTTGTCAAGGTACTCTTTCCCGCCTTGACAAATAGTCCAGACCGTAGTGACGCTAAAAAATCGGGGCGCCTCGCTGCGCTACCCCCAGCGCAATGATCCGCGCCAGCGGATCGAGCCGCCTGCGATCACTCAACCGCAGTCAACGCCTCGCGATACCCGTCCAAATCATAATCCAACCGGTCCTCATCCTCAGCCTCTTCCAGCTGCCCCTCGAGCACAGCGACCAGCTCCCCCAAGACCTCTTCCCTCGTCAACCCCTTCTCGATCAACTTCCGAGCCGCCACCCAAACCTCTTCGGGCGAGTCCTCCCAAAGTTGATCCACCACCGACGTCTCCAACGCCAGCCTCAACCCATCAGCACCATCGAACTCATCATTCGCCAACGATTCGTGGTACTCCGGATGCCCACCGATAACCAGCATCCGCCGCTGCTCCGGATCCGACGGATCCAAATCCGTCAACTCCTCGTCCCCAATCACCGTGGACAACTCCGGCACAGCGAACCGTCGCCGCTCAACCACCCCCAAGACCTCTTCAGCGGACTCCGTCCCATCCAGATAGTCCGAAACCGCATCCTCTTCGGACTCGTCTTCATCGGACAAATACTCCGCCAAGTACTCCTTCACATCCTCGACAAGAGCAGCCGAAGCAACCTCCGACAACCCGTTCCGCGCAGCAGCCCAGGAAGCCCACGCCAGCACCACCGGCGGCACGAGGTCCTCATCCTCGACCTCGTACTCCCCACCCAGCAACGACTCCAGGAACCGCGCCAGCTTCTCCGGCCCGACCCGCAGCGGATCCGCCGGCTCCGTCCGGCAGCTGTGGTCCACCAGCAGCCGCGCCACCGACCGCGCCGCCTCGACGTCCGCGAACGAAACCTGCGCGAGGAACTCCTCCACGACCTCGTCGCGGCGCGCCTCCGGCCACTCCTCGGCACCGCGAGCAGCCGACGGCCCCGGCAACGCCCGCAGCCACGCCATCGCCACGGCGTGGAAGCGCGTGTAGTCCTCGCCGACGTCGGGCTCGTCCATACCGTCGGTCGCGGCGATACCGTCGAGCAGCAGGCGGTGCGCGTCGGCCGGCTCGACCTTCTCGAGCACGACGAGCTCACCGTCGTCGGCGATCTGCGTGCGCATCTCCGCGAGGACCTCGTGCGGCTCGTCGATCACCACGAGGTCGCGCACGCGGCCGAGCTCGGTGAAGTCGAGCAGCGCCAGCAGACCGAGCGTCGCGTCGCCGCGGGAGAACGTGCACAGCAGCGAGGACTCGTCGCCGTAGACGTCGCCGGTCCGCCAGATCTCACCGACCGTCACGCGACCGACCTCACCGGCCCACTCGGGCTCGGGGATGCCGCGCGACAGCACCACGGCGAGCGCCTCGGCGGCCGCCGTGCGCTCCTCCTCGGTCTCGGCCAGCACCTTCAGCGCGGCCAGCAGCGCCGCGGCGCCCGGTGTGATCTTGCGCTGCGCGAACGCGATCAGCTCCAGACCCAGCTGCTCGCCGCCCTCGGGCTCGCCCTCGATCGTGAGATCCCACCACTGCCCGAGCACCTCGGAGGCAAGGAGTTCGACGTCGAACGGACCGGGCTCCGCCGCGACGGCGGAGAAGTCCCGAAGGACGTCCTTGAACAGGCCGTTCACGCTGGGCGTGGTGGGCTGGGAGGTCTTCTTGCGGGCGCGGCTCACCGGACTCATGCGGACCATCGTTGCATCGCTGGTGCGGGCGCGGATCCGCGGGACGCGCGGCCGCGGTGGCCCCGGGCGCGGTATCCGCGACCGGCCAGGGAGCCGGCCGCGGAGAGGGACCACCGCGACGTCGCGGAAAAGAGCTACGTGCGGGGTGTTTCAGCTGGTCAACGAGTCAGACGCCGGAAGGTTACGCGGTTTCGGCAACGCGATTCGCGCCGCGCGCACTTCCGCGATCAGCCGCGTCTTGCGCCGGTGAACGCTCACCAGGTCAGCCAGGTACCCCGTGAACTCCTCCGCCGTGCCGGCTCGTTTGTGCAGCGTGCGCAGCTTCTTCAGGTGCTTCGCCGCTTCGCGGTAGGCCTGCGGGTCCTTCTGCTCGATGAGCTGCTCGACCTGGCTGCGGTAGACGGGGATCGTCTCGGCCGGGTGCGCGACCTCGCGCGACGCCGCCAGCTCCACACGCAACGCGAGCGACCCACCGAAGCGCACACATGCGCGCCACGCCTCGTCGGGCCGTTCCTCGGCGAGCAGCGCCCGGGCGAGCTCTTCGGCGCCTTCTTCGCTGTCGGCCGCGCGCTCCCGAAGCCGCGCAAGAGCCGCGACGCGCTGCACAGACCACACACCCGCTTCAACGGCCGCCTCGCGCAGCGCCGTGTACGTGACGTTGCCCGGCGCGTCGTCGAACTCCTTGCGCCGCAAGGCGACCGTCGCGTCTTCCGGCTCGGGGAGCTTCTGGTGCGTTTTGTGGGGTGTGAGCGCGCGGGCCGCGTGCGCGATGGCCTCGCTGTGCCGCCCGGCCGCCCGCAGCACCCGCACGATCTTCAGGCTCACATCCACGCGCGGCGGCTTGGCGGAGAGGATCGCGACGAGCGCATCGACGTCCCCGCGCACTTCGGCGAGCTCCTCGAGCAGGCGCTCCGCGACCTCCCGGCGGTACCCCGCAGGGCCGGCATTCAGTATTTCGTCCACAGCGGACTTGATCCGCTCAAGTCCCTTTTCCCCCAACGCCTCGGCGAAATCCGCCAGCGCGATCGTGGGCCTGCCGGGCCCCTCGAACTCCACTTCCAGCAGCCACTCGGCCAGCTGCTCAGGGTCCGGCGGCCGCGCGGCACACGCCCGCGCATACAGCTCGACGGCGAAGTCCAGCTTGTCGCCGAGGTCACCGGAAGGATCTCCGGACTGCTCCAGTACCTCCCCGATGTCATCCACGGTCCGCCGCGCGAGCGGCGCCAGATCCGCCGGGCTGCCCGCGTCGAGCAACCGCTCCAAGGTGTCCAGCACAGCACCCACCTTGGCCGTGTACTCGACGTTGCCGTCCTGCACGGCCGTGTCCAACAGCCGATGCGCCTCGGCCACCTCACCCGATTGAGTGGCGCACCGCAGCTCCAGCGAATGCCGTAACTCAGGGTCACGGCGCGCCTGGGCGTACAGCAGATCCACCAGCGTTTCCGCGTCCAACGTACGCAGGTAGGACCGCAGATCCGGGGGAGCACTCACGCGCACCAGTCTGCCGCATGCCGTTCTGCGCGCGTGTGGGCCAACTGCGTGCTCTTTTCGGAGCAGTCGCACACCGCCGGTGACCTGTGTTTCTCGTCGGTTGCGGCCGGGGTTGCGGGGTGCGGCCGGGTTGCGCCTCGGGTGGTCACCCGCACGGCCCGATGCCGCGACTCACGCGTTCGCCGCCGCGCCGCGGGTTGCCGCAGCACTGTCTCTCGCCCCGGCGCCGTCCCTTGTTCCGATGCTGTCCCTTGTCCCGCCGCCGTCCCTTGTCCGGCCGCCGTCCCTCGTCCCGCCGCCGCGGATTGCCCGGCGTTCTCCCTCGCCCCACCGCCGCGGATTGCCCCAGCGTTGTCCCTCACCCTGCCGCTGTCCCTGAGCCAGCCCCCACCCGTGATTCGCTTGCTGCTCCAGGAAAATCACGATCGCCAACGCCACCAGCACCAGCGCCGTACCGGGCACGAGCGCGATCAGGACCACGCGCCTTCGCGGGTACTCCACGGCCCTTCCTTCCGGAGCCCGAGTCAACGAAAGTCCGCCATACGGCCGTGAGCCCACCGTGACCGCCGTGGTACGCAATCTCCCGTGACTCTCGACGCGCTCACCCAGCGCCTGCGCGCCTTCGCCGCCGCCCGCGACTGGGAACCGTTCCACCACCCGAAGAACCTCGTCATGGCCCTCTCCGGCGAGGTCGGCGAGCTCATCTCCCTCTTCCAATGGCTCACCCCCGAAGAGGCCCGCGACTACTGCTCCGACCCCACCCTGACCACCAACGTCCGCGACGAAATCGCCGACGTCCTCCTCTACTTGATCCAGCTGGCCGACGCCCTGGACATCGACCTCCTCGAAGTGGGCAACGCGAAGGTCGACCGCAACGAAACCCGCTTCCCACCCACCCAGCGCTGATCAGCCGGCGCGGCTCGTCGACGGCTTGCTCGTCGTCACCACCTGCTGCGTCGGCATCGGCTCCGGCGGGCTCAGGAACGCGACCAGCAGCAGAGCCGCGACGGCCACCGCCATGACCGCGACCACCACGATCCGCATCAGGCCGGCCGGCGACGCAGGTAGAAGACCATGCCGCCGGACGCCGCGGCCGCGATCAACGCACCCGCGGCGACCAGAAACGGATAGCCACCGGATTGGGATATCGACGTTTCCGAAATTGCGCCAACCGGATTTCCGGTTCCGCGTGAGCCGCGGCAGACCAGATCACAATGAGCCCCGCGACCAGGGAGGACCTATCGGCAGCACGGCGAAAGAGAGCCAACATACAGACCTTCCGAAGAGCCCGGCGAAGCGACGACGTGGATATCGCGATGCCGCCGGAACCGTTACGGATCAATTCCGAACGATTTCCCGTAGCAACCTGATCGGGTGTATCCGGTGAATAGCCGCCAAGCCGCCGACGTGTCCTCCGGCACCAGCACCGGCACCTGACCGCGCGACGCCGTAACCTCGGGGTATGCCGATCCAGGTGCTGCTCGTCGATGACCACGAACTGGTCCGCCGCGGCCTGCGCGACCTGCTGGGCGACGAGGCGGACATCGAGGTGGTCGCCGAGGCCGGGGGCGTGGAGGAGGCGCTGGCCGTCGCGATGCACGTGGAGCCCGACGTCGCGGTGGTTGACGTCCGCCTCGGCGACGGCGACGGCATCTCCCTGTGCCGCGAGCTGCGCTCCAAGCCCAACCCGCCGGCCTGCCTCATGCTCACCGCCTTCGACGACGAGGAAGCCATGGTCGGCGCCATCATGGCGGGCGCGTCGGGTTACCTGCTCAAGCAGGTGCGTGGCCAAGACGTGGTGAACGCCGTCCGCGAGGTCGCCGCCGGCCACTCCCTGCTCGATCCCGTCTCCACCGCGCGCGTGCTGGACAAACTGCGCCACCCACCCATCGACGACCTCGCCACCCTCACCGACCGCGAACGCGACGTGCTGGAACTCATCGGCCAGGGCATGTCCAACCGCGAAATCGCCGAACGCCTCTTCCTGGCCGAAAAAACGGTCAAGAACTACGTCACCTCGGTCCTCGCCAAGCTCGGCATGCAACGCCGCACCCAAGCCGCCGCCTGGATCGCCCGCCGCGGCAAGTGATGCCCGAAAACGCATACCCCCATCGCTTCGGCCGAAGGTTCAGACCGATCCGGCGGATGACCACTGGCTGACCACGGCGTTCGCCCGCAAGGTGCTCGCCGTCATCTGCCCGTCGTCGGGGGGAACAGACCACGGCGATCCGGTTCGACCTGGCGATCGCGGCCAGCGAAAACGATGCACTGACGGAGCTCGACGCCTCGATCTTGTCGGTGCCCCATGGAATCGGCTACCAGAAGTACAACCCGGCCAGCCGCGCCACGTCGGGCCTCGAGCCGGGAAAGTCGGTCAACAAAGGTGAAGTGCGAGACACAAGAGCTGACGGCCGACGCAATTCCTGCTGCTGAGCGCTTTTGCGTACGTGCGGCTCTCGACGGGCCGACCGTTCACCGGCGATCTCCACGGCTCCGCCGTATCCGCTTTTCGACGGCGCTGAACTGCGCCGCCACGGGTTCCCACATGAAGCCACTGCCTCGTTTGTGATCAGGGCGCCCCTGACCAGCCACTGCGGACAAGAACTGGTGACGTCGATTTTCGCGTGATCGCGGGGTACCGCCGCTCGGAAACCGGCTAGGCCGTTCGGAGGTTTCTGGCGCGCATGAGGTCACCGTCGGCCACGGGGGATTCGGCAAGGACCTTTCGGATTCACCCCATCGTGAGTCGAATGGATGTTCGATTTGCCGGTAGACTCGTCACCAGTTGAAAGCGAGCCGTGGGCTCGCGGTGCTGGGGTGGAAAGCAAAGTCATACGGGAAGCCGTACGCGCCCGTCGGAGAGGGAGGAGCGGCTCACATGACGCGTGAAGGCTGAAGCCGGATCAACGCGCTGTGGGTGGCGGTCGCGCACGTGCGACTAGTGCCTCGTCAAGCAACGTTGATCATGCAATCGGGTTTTCGGATGGGTGAGTTGCTCGCGAAATGAGTCTCCGATCGAGCACCCGCGTCGCGCCAGCAGACATAAACCGGCGATGGCCGTGTTCTGCTCGGTGTGAGTGGGGTGGTCGGTGCCGTTGAGCGCGAACCGCAACGCGGTGAACTCGCACTCGATCCAGTTCAGCCACGTCGGCCGTGGGCGGCCCGATCGGGCAGTTCGGCGGCAAGTTCGGACGCGAATGCCGCCCGAGTTGCGCCATGGGGGCGCTAGATTCGGGCGTGTGCGCAGGTTGATCGTCGTGGTGGTGTTGCTCGGGCTGGTGTCGGCGGGGTGCTCCCGGTCAGTGGTGCCCGACCAGGGGCCGACGGTGGCCCCGGTGGGGTACTCGCTGCCCAAGGGGGCCGAACAGGTGGTCAGTCCGGGGATGGATCCGGACCTCAAGGTCGAGCTGCCGGTGGGCGGTCTGGTCAAGCTGGACGACGACACTGCTCAGCGCGCCCTGGACGCTCAGATCTGGTCGGTGCTCCGGCTGGCCCAGGTGTACGGCAAGACCGCGATCTACCAGGCGGTCGCGCCGGGCAAAGTGGCCTTGGTGATCGCCGCGCACGGCTACCCGTGCCCGCCGCGCGCGGTGGACTGCGACGTGGACACCAAGGGGCCGTTGAAGCTCCTGGTGGTCGTTACCCCGACTTAGTGCCGCGTCACGCAACGTTAATCATGTAATCGGGTTCTCGGATGGGCGAGTTGATCGCGAAATGAGACTTCGGTCGAGCACGCGCGTTGCGCCAGCGGACATAACCGCTAGTCCAGAGGAAGATCGAAGGCGACGAGTGTGCCGAGGCTCGGTGAGGAGTTGATGAAGAACTTCCCGCCGGCAGCGTCGGCGCGTTCGGCGAGATGACGCAGGCCGCGGGTGGCGACGCCTTGGGGCACGCCGGATCCGTTGTCGCGAACGCGGAGTTTCACGCCGTCGCGGTCGCGGGTCAGGGACACGCGCGTCTCGCTCGCGCCGGAGTGGCGGACCACATTGGACAGTGCTTCGCGCAGTGCCGCGCGAATGTGGTCGGCGCGTTCGGCGGGAATGTCGGCGAACTCGCCGGAGAGCTCGAGGGTCGGCGGGTAGCCGAGGAGCTCGCCGGCGATGCGGACTTCGCCGCGGGCGGACTCGGCGAGGTCGATCGGTGTGCCGGTGTCGTGGCGCGGCTCGGGTGAGCGCAGGGCTCGCACGGTGCCGCGGATTTCCTCGATGGTCTGGTCGAGCTGGTCGATGGCATCGGACAGCCGCGCGCCATCGGCCTGGGCGAAGCGTTTGCGCATGTTGCGGCGCACGCGGTCGAGTTGCATGCCGGCGCCGTAGAGGCGTTGCACAATCACGTCGTGCAGTTCGCGGGCGATGCGTTCGCGCTCTTGGTAGAGCGTCACGCGGTGGCGTGCGTTGGCGCCCTCGGCGAGCGCGAGCACGACGCCCGCCTGTGCGGCGAACGCCACGAGCATCTCGACGGTCCCCGCGGAGAACGGCTCGCGGCCCTGCAGGCGGTAGACCGTGAGCGCGCCCAGGACGCGTCCGCCGGAGCCGAACGGTGCGGCGGCGAAGGGGCCGAAGCCGCGCAGCTCGTCGGGCACGAAGGGCGCGGTGCGCGGGTCGACGACGAAGTTGTCGCTCACCACGGGCTCGCCCCCGCGCGCGACGCGGCCTGCGGCGGAGTCGGCAGGCAAGGTCAGGCCCTGCAACGCGCGCCCCGTGCCGCTGGAGTCGACGGCGGCCTCGACCACGACGTGCCCGTCATCGGCGCTGACCATGGCCAGGCCGAGGTCGGCGTCGGCCAGCTCGGCGGCGCGGATCACGACGGTGTCCAGCACGGCCTCCGGGTCGTCCCCGGACAACGCGGTGCTGGTGATCTCGGTGGCAGCGGACAACGCCCGCGCGGCAAGTGTCGGGTCCATGAGCAACACCGACCTTAGCGCGTGCTTGCGGTCCGGACCCGGAATCGTGACCGTCACCAATCACCCCTCGCGGCGGGTACCGCTTGCTTTTCGAGCACCTGGCCGCCGCGAACCTCCAGCACCACGTCGGCGTCGAGCTGCTCGTCGAGGTTGTGGGTGACGTGCACGACGGTGCGGCCGGCGAGTTCGGCACGCAGCGTGGCGCGGAGGGCGCGGGCGGTCCGTTCGTCGAGGTGCGCGGTGGGCTCGTCGAGCAGCACGAGGTCGGCTTTCGGTGCCGCCAGCAACGCCCGGGCCAGCGCGACCCGCTGAGCCTGACCACCGGAAAGCCCGGTGCCGGCGCTGTCGAGAACGGTCGCCGCGTCGAGCTCCGGCAGCCGCGCGAGGTCGAGCGCCCGCCGGACGTCCTCGTCGGTCGCCCGGGGATCCGCGAGCCGCAGGTTCTCCGCCACACTCGTCGACACCAGCATCGCCTCCTGCGGCGCCCACGACACCCGCCCGGGCACCGCGACCTCCCCCGCGCGTGGCTCCAGGAACCCCAGCAACGCCGCCACCAACGTCGACTTGCCCGCCCCGCTCGGCCCCACCACGGCGACGTAGGTCCCGGGCTCGATGTCGAGCGTGACGTCGGTGAGCACGGTTTCGCCGTCGGGCCAGCCGAGGTCGGCGCCACGCAGCCGCACGGCACTCGGTCCCGACGCGGGCGCCAGGCCGGCCGCACCGACGGAGTCGGCCTGCGCAGACCGGGGTGCCGACCGCATCGCATTGCCAGGCAGCGCCCGCTCTGATCCGGCAGCTGTATCGAGGTCGCCCAAGCGGAGGCGGGCAGCCCGCAGCGGGTCCCAGTGAGTGGCGGCCGGCGGCAGCAGGGAGAGGACTTCCGCGAGGGCCAAGGGGACCAGCGCCAGCAGCGGAGCCAGGACACCCGCCAACTGCCCGGACGTGACGGCCGGCGCGGCGAGAAGCGTGCTGCCCACGGCGGCCGCCCCGGTGGCCAGCACGACAAGGGCGTCGGCCGCGCCGGCGCCGAAGGCTTGGCGGCGGGCGGCGGCGGTCAGCTGGGCGTCGGTCGCGAGCAGTGAACGGCGGCGCGCGGTCGCGGTGCCGTAAGCGATCAGCTCGGCTGCGGAAGTGAAGAGCACCAGGACCCGCGTGGCGACGTCGCGGCGACCGGCGGCGAGGGCAGCCGTCGCACGCCGCTCGGCCACGAGGGCGAGCCGGGGCGCGGCGAGACTGACCACCACGGCAGCGGCGAGAAGCAGGCCGGCCGACGGAAGGACGACCATCTGCACCGCAACGGCGCCCACGGCGACAAGCCCGACGACGACCGGCGGTGAGACCACACGAGGCAGCAGGTCACGGACGGTGTCGACGTCGGTGACAAGGCGGCGCTGCCCCTCGCCCGCCGCCAAAGCGCGCGCCGGGCCGAGGCGGACGAGCGAGTCCCACAGCCGCACGCGCAGCCGCCCGGCGATGCGGAACGCGGCGTCGTGCGTAACAAGACGTTCGGCGTACCGCAACGCCGCGCGCCCGAGCCCGAACGCGCGCACGCCGACAACCGCGACGGTCAGCGTCAAGATCGGCGGCTGCAACGACGCCTTCGCGATCAGCCACCCCGAAGTCGCCGTCAACGCAACGCCCGCCAACAGCGCCACGGCACCCAGCACGGCTCCGGAAAACAGCCGACGGTCGAGCAACAACCGCCACGGCAACGGCCGACCGGAGCCCGCCGCGTCGACGGAAGTGGTGCCGGACAACGGCTTCTCATCCGCCACCGCCACCGCCACCGCCGCCGACCGCTCGTGCGCCGCGATGATCGCCGCCGCCCCACCTGCCACGGCCCGCTCGACGGCGCCCACCACGCGCCGGGCGTTGACCTCGTCGAGGTGGGCCGTCGGCTCGTCGAGCAACAGCAGCCACGCGCCCGCCCGCACCTTCACCAACGCCCGCGCGACGGCCACCCGCTGCCGCTGCCCCAACGACAGCTGCTCAACGGGCCGGTCCCCCAACCCCGACAGCCCAAGCTCCGCCAGCGCGTCCTCGACAACATCAGCCTCGCCGACCACCCCCTCGCCGACGCCGGCCGAGCCCACCACCTCCTCACGGACGGTTCCGCCGCTGAACACCGGCGACTGCGGCACCCAAGCGACGTCCGCGCGCCAGCGGTCGATGTCCACCGCGGCCAGGGGGACGTCACCGAGGGTGATGGTGCCGTCGTAGGTGGGGAGGAAGCCGAGGAGGGCGGCGAGGGTGGTGGACTTGCCGCCGCCGCTGGGGGCGCGAAGCCAGGTCGTTTGGCCTCGCCGCACGGAGAACGAGGAGCCGGCAGGGGCGAAGCCGCCGCGGCGGGCGATGCTCAGGTTGGACACCGTGAGTTGTCCACGGGGCGGCACGCGCGTGCCGAAGTGCGGGGCCGGCTCGGCCAGCACGTCCGTGACCCGCCGGACCGCCTCGACGCCGTCCTCACTGGCGTGGAAGGCCGCGCCCACCGCGCGCAGGGGTTGGTAGCACTCGGGGACCAGGATCAGCACGCCGAGCCCGATGGCCAGGGGCAACGAGCCCGACACCAGCCGCACGCCGATCACCACGGCGACCAGCGCCACGGACAACGTGGCGACCAGTTCCAGCACGAAAGCCGACGAGAACGCCACCCGCAAAGTCTTCAACGTCGCGCGGCGGTGGCGTTCCGAGACGCGGGCCACGGTCGCCGCCTGCGCGTCCGCGCGACGGAACGCCGTGAGCACCGGCAGAGCGCGCACCAGTTCCAGCAGCAGCCCCGACATCCGGTGCACCGCGTCGGTCGCGCCGGCCACCCGGTCGGCCGTGAACTTGCCGACCAGGATGGCGAAAACCGGCAGCAAGGGCACCGTCACCAGCACGATCACCGCCGACGGCCAATCCATCCACAGGATCGCCGCACCCGCCGCAAGGGGGACCACCGCGGCCGTCACCAAGGCCGGCAAGTACTCGCGGAAGTAGGCGTCGAGAGCGTCCAACCCGCGGGTGACCAGCTCTGTCAACGAGCCGTCGCCACGGTGGGCCAGCCACTCCGGGCCGAGCCGCAAACTGTGGGAGACGACGCGGGCACGCAAGTCCTGCTGCGCCGTCGCCGCGGCACGCGCGGAGACCACCCGCACCGCCCAGCCGGTGAACGCCCGGCCCGCGACGAGCGCGAACAGCGCGGCCAGCTGGGCGGTGCGGCCCCCGATCCCGGTGGAGACGATGGACGCGAGCACATCGGCCAAAAGAAACGCTTGGGCCACAAGGAAAGCAGCGTTGACGAACGAGAGCGCCGCCACGAGGAGCAGCGCCCGGCGCGCGGCCGGCCCGAGAGCCGAGAGCGCGCCGAGCGGCCCCTTGCCCGGCCGCACCTGGTCCACTGTGGACCTCGGGGCGGAAAGGGTGGTGCGGCCGGGAAGCGTGATCACGGTGCGTGCACCGCCGGGATGTGCTGGACGCCGATGCGCTTGCGGAAAACCCAGTAGGTCCAACCTTGGTAGACGAGCACGGCCGGTGCGCCGAACGCGGCGACCCACGTGATCACCTTCAGCGCGTACGGGCTCGCGGCGGCCTGCGCGATCGTCAGCGAATTGGCCGGGTCACCCGTCGACGGCAGCACGTTCGGGTACAGCACCCCGAACATCGTCACCGCGGCGGCCGCGATCACCACGCCCAGCGCGGCGAACGCCTGCCCGTCGCGGTCCGCGCGCAGCCGCAGCCACGCGACAATTGCGGCAACCACGCTGACCACAAGCGCGACCGATGTCCACGCCTGCCCCGCGCGCACCTGCACCACGATCAGGAACGCGACCAGCGGCAGCAACGCCACCGGCAGCAGCCGCAACGCCAGCACCCGCGCCCGCTCCCGCAACGAGCCCGACGTCTTCAGCGCCAGGAACGCCGCCCCGTGCACCAGTGAGAACCCGACCACGGCAAGCGCGCCCAGCAGGGTGTCCCACCGCACCGCCTCGAACGGCGAGCCGACGCGGTTGCCGGCGGCGTCGAGCGGCAGACCGAGCACGGTCGTCGCGAGCAGCAGCCCGACGCCCAGCGGCGGGATCCACGAGCCGATCATGATCACGCGGTCCCACGTACGCCGCCAGCGCTCGGAGTCGACCTTGCCGCGGTACTCGAACGCGACCCCGCGCCCGATCAACGCCAGGAGCACGAGCAGCAACGGCAGATAGGCGCCCGAAAACAGCGTCGCGTACCAGTCGGGGAACGCCGCGAACGTGGCGCCGGCGGCGACGATCAGCCACACCTCGTTGCCGTCCCAGACCGGCCCGATGGTGTTGACCATGACCCGCCGCTCGGTGTTGTCGCGCCCGAGCACGGGCAGCAGCATCCCGACGCCGAAGTCGAAGCCCTCGAGGAACAGGTAGCCGAGCCAGAACAGCGCGATGATCCCGAACCACACCAGCTGCAGCGTTGTCATGACTCATCCCCAAGATCGCCCTGAGTTATCCACAACCCGTCGAGTTGTCCACAGATCAGCTGTGGGTAACTCTCCTGGGTGATCGCCCCACCACGCTGGGTTCGACCCATCGGCTCAGTAAGCGAACGACAACGCGTCATCCGAACCCGCCTCCCCACCGTGCGCAGGCGGCGGCAGAACCCCATCGACCCCACCACGGACGTACTTGCGCATCAGGAACAGCTCCACCACGCCCAGCCCCAGGTAGAGCACCGTGAGCGAGATCAGCGAAGTCCACACCTCACCGACCGACAGCTGCGACACCGCCTGCGCCGTGAACATCCACATGCCCTCGACGCCCGTCGGGTTCGGCGCGACCACGAACGGCTGACGCCCCATCTCCGTGAAGATCCAGCCGGCGCTGTTGCCGATGAACGGCGTCACGATGCCCACGACCAGCAGCAACGGGAACCAGCGCGCGCCCGGGATCCGGCCGCGGCGCGTGAGCCACAGCGCCAGCAGACCGATCCCCGCCCCGATCGCGCCGAAGCCGATCATGGCCCGGAATCCCCAGTAGGTCACCGGCAGGTTGGGCACGTAGTCGATCGGCTTGCCCGCCAGCGGCCCCAGGTCGGGGTCGTTCGGGTAGTTGGTGCCGTACTTCGCCTGGTACTGGCCGATCAGGTTTTCCACACCCGGCACCTCAGTGGAAAAGTCGTTGTGCGCGAGGAACGACAGCAGCGCCGGCACGGTGAACGTCTTCACGTCCTCGCAGTTGGCCCCCGCGACGTCACCGATCGCCAGGATCGAGAAGCTCGCCGGCTTCTCCGTGTGGCACAACGCTTCCGCCGAAGCCATCTTCATCGGCTGCTGCTGGAACATCAGCTTGCCCTGCGTGTCACCCGTGATGGCCAGCACCGCGAACGCGGCGATCCCGACCCAGGCGCCGAGCCGCAGCGACGCGCGCCAGACGTCGCGGTGCACGCCGGCGTCCGAGTCCGAAGCCGAACGACGCCGCCACAGGTGCCAGCCCGCGACCCCGACGAGGAACGCCGCCGCCACCGAGAACGCCCCGGCCAGCGTGTGCGGGATCGCCGCCAGCGCCGTGTTGTTGGTCAGCACCGCGAAGATCGAGTTCATCGTCGGCTTGCCGTTCACGAACTCCACACCCACCGGGTGCTGCATCCACGAGTTCGCGGACAGGATGAAGTAGGCCGAGGCCATCGTCGCCAGGGAGAACGCCCACGCACACGCCAGGTGCACGCGTTTCGGCAGCCGGTCCCAGCCGAAGATCCACAGGCCGAGGAAAGTCGACTCCACGAAGAACGCGATGAGCCCCTCCATCGCCAGCGGCGCGCCGAACACGTCGCCGACGAAGCGGGAGTAGGCGCTCCAGGCCATCCCGAACTGGAACTCCTGCACGATCCCGGTCACCACGCCCATGGCGAAGTTGACCAGGAGGAGCTTCCCCCAGAACTTGGTCATCTTGAAGTAGCGCTCGTTGCCCGTGCGCAGCCAGGCAGTCTGCATCCCCGCGACGAGCACCGAAAGTCCGATGGTCAACGGGACCATCAGGAAGTGGTACACGGTGGTGATGCCGAACTGCCACCGCGCGAGCTCAAGGACATCCACGTACCCGAGCTAACTCCGCCCGCGCGCCACCAACCAGTTCAACACGTCCCGAAAACCGCGGGACCAACGTCCTGAACCCGGGAAACGCCCACGTCAGGCGTCCCGGGCACATCCGTCCACTGTGTACCCGAAAGGGAGCTATCGGGTCTGCTCCACCAGCCACGACAGGTACCTCGGGCTCCCGCCGACGATCGGAGTCACCACGATCTCCGGCAAGGCGTAGGTGTGGCGCACGTTCAGGAACTCCTCCAACGCGCCCGCGCGGTCGGCCGCCGTCTTGCACTCGACGCGCCACTCGTAGTCGGTGCACACCTTGCCCTCCCAGCGGTACACGCTCGTGATCGGCCCCACAATCTGGGCGCAGGCGGCGAGCCGCGCCTCGACGGCGCTCGTGGCGATGTTCCGAGCGGTCGCTTCTTTGTCGACAGTGGTGGTCACGACCACGTGGTCAGCAGGCATAACTCGCACCGTACCGCATCCGCAAAACAAAATTCGGCACACCGAAAACTATATTCAGGTCCTCCGGCAAAAGCTATTCAACGAACCTCACGGGGCAATTCGCAAACCCCATCAACTTGCAGCTTTCTGAACGCCTCCTTTATCGTTGAAGTGAAAGGGGTGTCCACCAGCTCATGTCTCCCGCACTCATCGCTCTCATCAGCGCGTTCGGCCTGGTCCTGGCAGTGGAACTGCCGGACAAGACCCTGGTCGCGACGCTGGTGCTGACCACGCGTTTCCGCGCGTGGCCGGTATTCGCCGGGGTGTGCGTGGCATTCGCAATCCAGTGTGTTATAGCCGTCGCGTTCGGCAGCGTGCTGACCCTTCTTTCGGAAACCGCGGTTTCCCTGCTCGTGGCCGCGATGTTCGGTATCGGCGCCTTCATGCTCCTGCGCGAAGGATTCAACGAAGCCGACGAAGCGGCCGACGACGCCGCACGCCTCGGCGCGGCGCCGAAGTCCTTCCGGCGCTCCGCGCTGACGTCGTTCGGCGTGCTCTTCGCCGCCGAGTGGGGCGACGCGTCGCAGCTCGCGACGGCGGGACTCGTCGCACGGCTCGGCAACCCGTTCGCGGTCGGGCTCGGCGCGTTCGTCGCGCTGGTGTCCGTGGCCGGGCTCGCGGTGTTCATCGGCGCGAAGATCCGCAGCCGCATCCGGCCGAAGCTCATCCAGCGCGTCGCGGGGTTCGTGTTCGCCGGATTCGCCGCGTTCGCCCTGGTCCAGCTCGCTTTCCAAGCCGGCTGACCACAGAGACTTCACAGGAACACCAGCTAGCCTCTTCGAAACCAGTGGATGAGGGCAAGGTGAACCCGCGATGACGCGGGGAGCCTTGCCCTTCGCCATGACCACCGAGGAGTGCCCGCATGCCGAAGGCCGCGCCTGGCGCCGTGTCCCCCGTGCACGGCCGGCTCGCGCTGGCCGGCATGGCGCTCGCGGTGGCCATCGCGGCTGACCTGCACCTGCGACTGTCGGCGCAGGTCAGCCCGGTGTGGCAGACGCTGTCGGAGTACGTCTACGGCCACCTCGGCAGCCGCTCGGCCGCGCCGCTGTTCAGCGCGATGTGCCTGGCGCTGGCGCTCGGTTCCGTCGCGCTGCTGGCCGGGCTGGTGAAGGCCCGGCGCTCGCCCGCGGTCGTCACGCTGCTCGGCGTGTGGTGCGCGGGCCTCACGATCTGCGCGACCGTCCCCGTCGACCCCGACGGCCAGGCCCGCACGTTCGACGGCCAGCTCCACAACGCCGCCGCCCTCACCGCGTTCCTCGCCCTGCCGGGCGCCGCGTGGCTGCTCACACGCCGCGGCACGCCGAAGTGCCCGTGGGAACCGCGACGCAGCACGATCCGCGGCCTGGCCGTCGCGAGCCTCGCCAGCGTGCTGATCGTGCTCGGCGGGTTCGTCTTCGAACTGATCACCGGCCCCGCGCAGCAGGAAGTGACGCTGGGGTTGTTCGAGCGGCTGCTGTTCTGCGTGGACCTGGCGCTGCTGCTCACGATGGTGCGACCGCTGCTGGCGGCCGCGCGCCGCTAAGCGTCCGGGCCGACCAGGATCGGCTCGACGCCGTGGCCGGTGAGCCACCACGACTCGTACTGCCGGTCCGGCCCCACACACAGCTCGGCGCCGCCGTCGAAGACCACCGTCAAAGTGCCCTCCTCGGGCACCGCCACCTCGGTCACGCGCTGCCCGAACGCCGCGAGCACCGGCGCCAGGGCCGCACCGCTGCCGGGCTCCCAGCTCGTGGCTCACGCCCTCCACGTCACGCAGCACGAACCCGCACCTGGTAGTCGAACGAGGTCCGGCGCACCTCGCAACCGACGAGCTCACTCGGAGCGTTCACCTGGGCACCTGCGCGACGGCTCCTCGGCAAGCCGTCCCCTTCGCTCCACAAGGCCATATTCCAGCACGCCACGCCGCACTACGCGTCGGTTCGAAGCACCTCGGTGAGCTTCCCGGCCGCCGCGACGACCTGCGGCCCCACCGCGGCCGCGTCCAACGGCTCCAGCGACACCACCCCGACGCTCGCCCGCAGCCCCGGCACCCCACGTACCGGCGCGGCCACGCCGGACGCACCGGCTTCCAGCTCGCCCGTGGACGCGACCCAGCCGTCACCCCCGGGCCGCAGCGACATCGCCCGGCCCGCGGCGCCCGCGCTCAGCGGATGACGGCTGCCCACGCGGTACGCCACGTGGTAGCTCGTCCACGACGGCTCCACCACCGCCACGGCCTGCGCCTGATCGCCCTGGGCAACGGTGAGGTGCGCCGTGGCCCCGACCTTCTCCGCCAGCTCGCGCAGGACCGGCCGCGCCGCTTCCCGGAGCTGCGGCAGCACCTGCCCGGCCAGCCGCAGCAGGCCGACGCCGAGGCGCACCTTCGTGCCGTCACGCCAGATCAGGCCACGCTCCGACAACGGCACCAGCAGGCGGTAGACGGCCGCGCGGCTCGCGCCGATCGTCACGGCCAGCTCGGAGATGGTCGCCGCCTCCTCACCCGCGTCGGCCACCGCCTGCAGCAGTGCCAGGCCGCGGTCGAGGGTCAGCGACCCCTCCCTGCTCACAGCAGCTCGAGCTCACCCAGGTCGGCCACCGGCTCCGCGAACGACGCCGCGGCGTAGGACGCGAAGAGCTCCCGTACGGCCTTCGCGGCCGGCTCCGACAGCGCGCGGGCCTCGGCGGCCAGCGCCTTGCCGTCGGTGGTCTCGAGCGCCTCGCGCACGTCGCCGCCCGAGAGGCAGCGGGCCGACGCGACGATCAGGTTCAGGAAGCCGTGGTGCGTGAAGCCCGTCTCCGGATCGGTGTGGCGGACGGCGCGGTGCAGGCTGTTGGTGGCCTTGAACGACGCGCCGGGCGCGCCGCTGACCACCGACAGGAAGTCGGCCACCTCGTCGACGCTGGGGAAGTTCTCCCCAGCGGGGCCACCGCAGCGGATCTTCGGCCAGCTGCCGTGCTCGATCACCTTGCGCACGCCGTCGAGCCAGCCGACGCCGCGGCGCGGCTCGACCACGCGGATCACGTCCTCGGGCACGAACTCCGAAACGCGCTCCAGCCACACCTCGTCGACGTCGGACGGCGCCGGCATCTCGACCATCCGCAGAGACAGCAGCTCACTGCGCGACTCGACGATCGAGATGGCCTTGGGCACGCCGCCGAGCCCGGTGTCGATGATCAGTGACAGGGGCAGCGGCTCCTTCGGCTTGATCTTGATCAACTCGGTGATCAGCTCCGGCAGCCGGGAGGCCTGGCAGAGAAAAACGCCCAGTACACCGGCGTGTTCACCCGCCCGCGACTCGTAGTGCGCGCGCAGCGCTTCGGGCATGGCCGCGTCCGAGGGCGGGAAGAGCGCCGAGTCGTCGACGAGCCGCGCGAACAGGGGAGGAATTCCACGGGGGCCGGGGGGCGTGAGTTCCACAGCGCTTGACACGAATGACACGCTAGTAGCGTACGACAACAGGACAAAATCGTTCGTTCTGCGGACACCTCCGGAGGAGTCAGCCATGCCCTTCTACCGGCGCGTAGGCGAGGTCCCCCACAAGCGGCACACGGCCTTCCGCAAACCCGACGGCGGCCTCTACGCCGAGGAGCTGATGGGTGTCGAGGGCTTCTCCGCCGACTCCGCGCTGCTGTACCACCGCGGCCTGCCGACGGCGATCGTCGACGCCGTGGCCGTGCCAGACGACCGCGGTTCCCTCGTGCCCAACCACCCGCTGAAGCCGCGGCACTTCAAGACGCCGGAGCTGAAGTTCGGCGCGTCCGCCGACGCCGTGACCGACCGGCGGCGCCTGTTCGGCAACGCCGACGTGACCATCGGCTTCGTCGTCGCCACCGCCCCTTCGCCCCTGTACCGCAACGCGGCGGGCGACGAGCTGTTCTACGTCCAGGGCGGATCGGCTGCCTTCGAGACGATCTACGGGGTGCTGGAGGCCTCGGACGGCGACTACGTCGTGATCCCGACGTCGTGCACCTACCGCGTGGTGCCGCGCGGCGAGGCGCGCCTGTACGTGCTGGAGGCGCGCGGGCACGTCGGTCCGCCGAAGCGCTATCTGTCGGCGAAGGGGCAGTTCCTGGAGCACTCGCCGTACTGCGAGCGTGACGTCCGGGGACCTGTCGCGCCGCTGCTGGTGGATGGTTCCGACGTCGACGTGCTCGTGCGCCACCGTGCCGGCCTGACCCGCTACACGTACGCGACGCACCCCTTCGACGTCGTCGGCTGGGACGGCTGCCTGTACCCGTGGGCGTTCAACATCGACGACTTCGAGCCCATCACCGGCCGCGTGCACCAGCCGCCGCCCGTGCACCAGACGTTCGAGGGGCCGAACTTCGTGGTGTGCTCCTTCTGCCCCCGCAAGGTCGACTACCACGAGGACTCGATCCCCGTGCCGTACAACCACGCGAACGTCGACTCCGACGAGCTCATGTTCTACGTCCGCGGCAACTACGAGGCCCGCCGCGGTTCGGGCATCGGCATCGGCTCCCTGTCGCTGCATCCGTCGGGCTTCACGCACGGCCCCCAACCGGGCGCCGCGGAGGCGTCCATCGGCGCGGAGTTCTTCGACGAGACGGCGGTGATGGTGGATACCTTCGCGCCGCTGGAGCTCGGGGAAGCGGCTTCGGCCTCCGAGGACGAGGCTTACGCGTGGTCGTGGTCGGGGAGGGGACCGGGGGCGTGAAGGCGGACGGGGCCGATCCACACGTGCCCGGGGAGGCCGGCCGCTCGTGAGCCGGCGATCCACAGCTTCCTCGTGGCGGCGATGTCGAGGGCGGTGAGAAGACTCGTGCTGGGGATGCGGAAGGCGGCTGTGGTGCCGTCGGGGTGAAGCGCGTGACCCTCGATGCTGAAGCGGCCGCCGGTACGGATGATGGCGGGCTCGGTTGTGACGTCGAGCTCGGTCCATTCGCCGAAGACCGGCGCGCGCCGCACCGCGCGCGAGAACGCCCTGCCCGCGAACAGCGCGGCGACGGCAACCAGGAGCCCCGCGACCGTGCCCCACGTCGACTGGTCGCCACGAGGCAGGCTCAGGCGCGCCCAGACGAACAGGGCGCCGAGGCCGACGAACCAGGCGGCGGTGAAACGTGCCCGGCGCCGGCGCAGCGTCCGCATCGGCCGGGGGTCGGGTTGGGTCACGGGGGCCGCGAGCGGGAGTGCCGTGGGCAGGGGCAGGTCGCGGATCCGGGCCGGGCGGTATCCGACGCCAGGCACGAGCACGAGCACGTGGTCGCCGATCCGGAGCACATGGAGGTACCGGCACCGCGCCAGCAGATCGGTCGCGTACCGGCCCAGCTTGAACTGCGCCCAGCGTCCGTCGGGAAGCCTCACCGCGAACCGTCGTCCGGCTGTGGTTTTCTCGGTGGCGTCGACGGTTTCGAACGGCGTCGCGAACATGCGATCGAACAGCCGCAGGTAGCGCAGCGTGCGGCCGCCCAGCGCAAGGACCGTGCCGACGTAGTACGCGAGCAGCACGAGGTCCGCGACATCGACGCGTCCGTCTGCGGCGATCAGCGCCACCAGGCCGGCGGCGATCACGAGGTGGGCCACCAGACGTTTGAGGAACCTGCGGGGGGCAGTGCCCATCAGCGAGCCGAAGAACGGCAGCTGCGCGGCGGGAACGGCGGGGTCGGGAAACCAGCTGTTCACTGCGCTCCTGCTCGGGTTTCGCCCAGGGTCAGCCACGCCTGCCCGGCGACGGGGTAACCGGGCACGCCGACGCGGACCTTGCCGGGTTTGGCCGGGCCGAACGTCCACAGGGTGTGGGACGCGGTGACGTTGAGCGCGAGTGACCCGGGTCGTTTCGGCAAGCGGATGTGGACGGTGCGGCCGTCGGGCAGTTGCGCCTTGCTTCGGCTGACCGCCAGCTCGGTCCAGGTGTCGGCGCGGTGGGCCTTCGCGAGCCCGAGCGCGTCGATGCCGCTGCCGAGTGCGTGGAGGAACGCGATGATCGCCCCGCCCGCGACCGGGGCGAGGATCAGAACCTGGACGAAAGCGGCGGTCCCGCCGTCGCTGCGGTTCGCGAGGATCTCGAGGCCGGCCCAGACGGCAAGGGCACAGGCACCAAGGGAGACCGCGACGGTCAGCCACGTGCCGCGGACGCGGGCGTCGCGGTCCGCGTTGAGGACGGGGTCGTGGCGCGGCGCGACCTGCTCACGCGAAAGGACGGGGAGCTCGCGCGCACCGGACGGAGGTTCGTCGTGGATGCGCGCCAGCCACGCCGAAGGGCTTCCCGCCACGATGGCCAGAGCCTGGTCTCCGCTGCGCGCGAGCCACAGGCTTCGCTGCCCGGCGAGCTGCGCCTGCACACCGGCGCCGGGGCGAGCGCGCAGCCACCGGCCATCGGGCAGCCGCACGGCGACCGTTTTGCGGCGGGCGATGAGGCCGTCCGCCGGGATGGCGACCTGCTCGAGAGCGAGATCGGTGTGCCAGCGCCATTTCAAGGCCCAGCTGAGTGCGGCAACGGCACCTCGCCCCCACTGCACCGCGATGACGAGACCCAGGTAGATCAAGAGCAGTGGCGCGGCGGGGCCGACGTGTGCGAAGAAAAGCGCGATACCGCCGCCGATCAACAGGACTCCGAGCAGGGCGATCCCCTGCGCCTTGTGGATCTTGCGGACCCTCAACTGTGCGGCGGGCATCTTCGGGTCGGGTTCCCAGACACGGACAGTATCCGTTTTGTCGGACATCTTCTCCCCAGGTGGCGGTACGGATCACCGACTATTCGCCACTCGTGCGGGGCGCGTTACGAAGCGGGTCTTCCCAACGCAGCAGAATTCAGGTTAGGCTCACCTAAGTAGGAGGTGACCCGTGACCGAGGCCCCGACATCCGTCCGCCGCCCGCCCGCGCCGAACCCCGCCGAGCGGGCCAAGACGATCGCGACGCGCAACGGACCGGCGACGATCATGCCGACCGTCGAGCGCGCCGATTGCGAGGCCGAGCGCGTGGTGCCCGTGCTGCACCACGTGCACCACAGCGGCAGCGTCAGCATCCTGCTGCCCGACGAGCACCCGATGGTGCGTACGACGCGGCAGACTCAGCGCGGCGAGCTCGCCGTCATGGTCGAGCTCGCCGACCACGCCCCGGTGGAGCTGCGGGAACCCATCCGCGGCCTCCTGTGGATAACCGGGTGGCTCCGGCCGCTCTCGGCGGTTTCGGCGCGCGCCCGCGCCGTGTCCATCGCCGAGCAGCGGCCGGACGAGCGGCTCCTGGACGTCGGCCACGGCCTGACGCTCCTGCGACTCACGCCCGCGTCCCTCGTGCTGGCCGACGCGGAGGGCACGCATTCGCTGCGGCCGCACCTGTTCAGCGCGGCGCCGCCCGACCCGTTCCACAGCTACGAGGCCGAATGGCTGCGGCACCTGGAGAGCGACCACTCGGACGTCGTGGAGCAGCTCGCGCAGCACCTGCCGCCGGGTCTGCAGCACGGCCGCATCCGACCCCTCGGCCTCGACCGCTACGGCTTGCGCCTGCGCGTCGAGTCCGACACCGGCGACCACGACGTGCGCCTGGCGTTCTCCCAGTCGATCGACAGCCCGCCCAAGCTGGCCGCCGAGCTCCGCCGGCTGGTCGGCTGCCCGTTTCTCCGCCGGCAGCACCGCTCCGACTGACGCTCACCTCGTGGGGATGGTTCGTCGGCCATCCCCACGAGGACATGTCGACTGGTCCGCCTGTGGACAACGCGCTTGATCCCCATGGGGACAGCCCGGCACCTGTCCCCATGGGGATGAGTTGCCCTGGGGACAACTCGTCGCTCGTGGGGCCCGACCCAGCGAGCAGAAACCGGCCACGCACGGCAAAGGCCGGCCCCACCTCAGTGGAGCCGGCCTGACCGTGGCGAGCGCGAAACCTCAGTCGTCGGCCAGTTCCGGCGGGAAGCCGCCCGTGGCGATGGGGCCCCAGCGGTCGATGGTGATCCGGATGAGGCTCTTGCCCTGCTTGCGCATGGCTTCGCGGTACTCGTCCCAGTCGGGGTGTTCGCCGGAGATGCTGCGGAAGTAGTCGACGAGTGGTTCGACGGAGTCGGGCAGGTCGATGACCTCGGCGGTGCCGTCGACCTGGACCCAGGGCCCGTTCCACTCGTCGGACAGGACACAGACCGAAACGGCAGCCGAACGCCGCAGGTTCGCGACCTTCGCCCGCTTCGGGTAGGTCGCGATCACGATCCGGCCCTCCGCGTCGACGCCGCACGTGTTGGGGGAGAGCTGGGGCCGCCCGTCGGCGCGGGTGGTGACCAGGATCGCGCGGTGGCGGGGCTTGAGGAACTCGACCAGCGCGTCGCGGTCGACCTTCGTGTTGGTGGCGATAGTCCGAGGCATACCCCGAAGGTAGCGTGCGCTCATGAGCACGACAGAGCGATCGGGCATCAGGTCCTGGCTACTGCCCCTTCCGCCCGATTCGCCCGCCCCGATCGTGGACGAGAAGGAGCGCCGGGCCGTCAAGTTCGAGCTGGTGCTCGTCTTCGGCATCACGCTCGGCCTCTCCGGCGCACGCAGCCTGCTGTCCCTTGTGGACTCCCTGCTGCGCCCCGTCCCGCTGGCGCAGCAGCAGGTGCAGCTGAACGTCCCGCAGGCCGCCGCCAGCCTGCTCGACCTGCTGCAGCAGCTGCTCAACGCCCTGCAGCTCGTCAGCTGGGGCGTGCTCGGCCTGTACCTGCTGTGGCGCGCCGGTCTCAAGATCCGCGATATCGGCCTCGACCGCCGCGCCCCCGGGTCCGACGCACTGATCACCCTCGGCCTCGCCGCCGTGATCGGGATTCCCGGGTTGGGCCTGTATTTCCTCTCCTACCACCTCGGCTTCAGCCTCGCGGTGCAACCGTCCACATTGGGCGACACGTGGTGGCGCCCGATCGCGCTCACGCTCTCGGCGTTCGGCAACGCGTTCGCCGAAGAGGTGCTCGTGCTCGGGTACCTGCTCACGCGGCTGCGTCAACTCGGCGTGCGCGAGAACAGTTCGCTCGTGGGAGCCGCGGTGCTGCGCGGCTCGTACCACCTGTACCAGGGGTTCGGCGGCTTTGTCGGCAACTTCGTCATGGGCCTGGTGTTCGGCCGCGTTTGGCAGCGCACCAACCGCCTGTGGCCGCTGGTCGCCGCGCACACCGTTTTCGACGTAGTGTCTTTCGTTGGTTATTCACTCCTGAAGGGCCATCTTTCCTGGCTCCCCTGACGTGCGCTCATTAGGCTCGACCTCGTGAACGACGTGACGGCACCGCCCAGGGTGGACAGCGAAGTCGGACCCCTTCGTGCAGTTCTCCTGCACCGGCCGGGAAACGAGCTCAAAAGGCTGACGCCCCGCAACAACGACCAGCTCCTCTTCGACTCCATCCCGTGGGTGGACCGGGCCCAGCAAGAGCACGACGCGTTCGCGGAAGTGCTCCGCGGGCGCGGCGTCGAAGTGCTCCTGCTGGCGGACACCCTGCGCACGGCGCTGGAGGACCAACGCGCGCACACCGCGGGCGTCCACGCCGCTGTGGATGAACTGCGCCTCGGCGCCGACCTCGCCGATTCGCTGCGTTCGCACCTGAGCGGCGTCGACGCGGGCACACTCGCCGAGGTCCTCATGGCGGGCATGACGTTCGAGGAGCTGCCGTCGTCGGAGGGCTCGTCGCTGGTGCGGATGATGCGCGACCCGCACGAGTTCGCCGTCGACCCGCTGCCCAACCTGCTGTTCACACGGGACTCGTCGGCGTGGATCGGCGACCGCGTGGCGATCTCGTCGCTGACCATGCCCGCGCGGCGGCGCGAAACGGCTGTGCTCGACCTCGTCTACGCCTACCACCCGCGCTTCCGCCACGCGGCGCGCGCGTACGGCGCCCACTCCGCGCCCATCGAGGGCGGCGACGTGATGCTGCTGGCCCCAGGCGTGCTGGCCATCGGCGTCGGCGAGCGCACCACGCCGGCGGGCGCGGAGTCGCTCGCGCGCTCGGTGTTCGCCGACGGCCTCGCGCACACCGTGCTCGCCGTGCCGATCGAGCAGACCCGCGCGACGATGCACCTGGACACGGTCTGCACGATGGTCGCGGCCGACGCCGTCGTGATGTACCCGCTCGCGCGCGATTCGCTCACCGCGTTCACCGTGCGTCCCACCGGCGACGGGGGGTTGAAAGTCGCGGGGCCGGCGCCGTTCCTGAGCGCCGCCGCCGAGGCGATGGGCATCGACCGCCTGCGCGTGATCGACACAGGCCTTGACCCGGTGACCGCCGAACGCGAGCAATGGGACGACGGCAACAACACCCTCGCGCTGGCCCCCGGAGTCGTCGTCGGGTACGAGCGCAACTTCGAGACCAACGAACGCCTGGCCGACGCCGGGATCGAGGTCCTCGCCATCGCCGGATCCGAGCTGGGTTCAGGTCGCGGCGGCCCGCGCTGCATGTCGTGCCCGATCGTACGAGACACGATATAAAGCGAAGTTAGCCTTCCCTAATGCGTGGAATTCATTAAGGGAAGGCTAACCAAAATAAGGGAAGATTTCTTTAGGAATGGTAACCCTAATAGGGTGGAGATCACCAGCTCAAAGTGGAAATTAATCGAGAGTTGTCGTACCGTCATTGGCATGGCCCTCACGAAGAAAGAACCGCGCTCGAAGTTCTACGAACTGCTGCAGGCGCAGATCCACAACGAGTTCCACGCGTCCCAGCAGTACATCGCGCTGGCGGTCTGGTTCGACAACGAGGACCTGCCGCAGCTCGCGAAGCACTTCTACAAGCAGTCGGTGGAAGAGCGGAACCACGCGATGGCGCTCGTGCAGTACATGCTCGACCGCGACCACCACGTGGAGGTTCCGGGCGTGAAGGACGTCCGCAACGAGTTCTCCGCCCCGTTGCAGCTCCTCGAGCTGGCGCTGGAGCAGGAGAAGGAGGTTGCCGCCGACATCTCCGCGCTGGCCAAGGCCGCGCGCGCCGAAGAGGACTACATCAGCGAGCAGTTCACGCAGTGGTTCCTCAAGGAGCAGGTCGAGGAGATCTCCCAGATGTCCACGCTGGTCACCGTCGCGCGCCGCGCGGGTGACGACGTGTACGAGATCGAGAAGTTCCTCCACCGCGAGTCCGTCGGCACGCCCTCCGCGGACGCCGGCATGCCCCCCGTCGCGGGCGGCGCTCTGTAAGGCGGCCGGTTCAACCGACCCAGCCAGCGGATGCTGGCACCATCAGGCCGGCCATCGCGGAGCCCGGGTTGTCCCCTTGCGGACAACCCGGGCTCCGTCGTTGGTTTGCTTCGAGCCACGCGGGAGCGTGCCTGAAAGTCGACAGGTCGGGCCTACCTGGCTGTCCACCACGTCGGGGCCGTCACGAACGCAGGAGGCTTGACCTGCTCAGCTGTCCACAAGGGCGATGATCCACTATCGGCTCGCTAGGTCGCGCCCACCCGGTCATCCACAGGGCCGACCACGAATCGGTCGGTCGCGCCCACTCCACCGGGGCCGCCGAGGAGTGGCTGGGCCGAGCACACCCAGCAATCCCCGCTGCGCCGCACGGCAGATCCCGGTAGGCGGGCGACCAGCAGCTCGTGGGGTCGGACATAGCCAGGTATCCACAGCGCCACGAGCCGTCGCGCCGCTGACTGTGGTGCGCCGCCGAGTCGTCAGGTCAGGCCTACCCACCTGTCCACAAGGCGACGGTCGGCTCTCAGGTCGTTAGGTCGAGCCCACCCAGTCATCCACGCCTCCACCAGGGCCCGGACAAAGAGAAACCCGGGCTCTCCCCCTGCGGACAGCCCGGGTTTCTCGGTCGGCGCCAGGCTCAGCCGGCGCAGGTCTGGTTGACGGAACGGACGTCGAGGCTCGAGACGGAGCCGTCATCGTCGAGGGTGAAGTGGTAGGCGCCCTCGTCGCCGGTCGGTGCCACCAATTCGTCGGAGGCCTGGGACGTTCCCGGGTACGCGGCGGTCACGTCTTCCTTCGCCGAACCCTCGCCGACGCCCTCGGGCGTGTGGGCGGCGCCGTCCGGTTTCACGACCACCACGCCGGCGTCGGGCGAAACCACGGCCGTCGCCGCGGGGACGCCCTCACCGGCGACGTCGTAGTAGGTGCAGCCGGCTGATTCCTTGACCGGCGTCAGCGTCAGGCCCGACTCGGTCAGCTGCTCCTCGGTCATCCCGAGCTTCAAGGCTCCGAGACCATCCGCCATCAGCAACGGCCCTTTCGTGACCTTCGCCGGCTCGTCACCCCGGGTCGCGGGCGGAGGCGAATGCCGCTTCGGCGGAGCGGCCGAGACGTGCGACGGCGCGACCGGTGGGGTAACGGGTGGGTCTTCAGCCGCCGGTGGCACGGCCGACGTGACCGGTGCGACCGGCGGCGGAGCCGACACGTTCGGCACCGTCAGTCGCGAAGCCGTCAGGTCGGCCGTACCAGTCGTCGCCTGGAATTTGAACACCACCAACCCACCCGACACCAACGCGAGCGCACACACCGCCCCGGACGCCGACATCAGCACCTTCCGCCGCTGCCGACGACGTCGCGCACCGGCCATGATCGCCGGCGCCGCGTCGGCCGGCGGCGCGACGCCGAGCCGGTCGTCGGAGAAGAGCGCGCGCAGCCGCTGTTCGAGCTCGTCCTCGGAGACGTTCAACCCGCTTCGCTCCCTTCTCCGTGCTTCAGCTTCGTCCGCAACGAAGCGAGGGCCTTGCTGGCCTGGCTCTTCACCGTCCCCTGGCTGACGCCGAGCGCTTCCGCGATCTCCGCCTCGGACAGTCCTTCGTAGTAACGCAGCACCACCACCGCGCGTTGCCTCGGTGGCAGATTCCGCAGCGCCTGCCACAGCGGCTCGTGTTCGAACGGGTCGTGCGGCGCGCACGGGCTCGTGTCCGGCAGGTCCGCGACGAGGTTCTCCCGACGCGTGCGTCTCCACCGGCTGACGTGCGCGTTGGCCATCGAGCGCCGCACGTACGCGAGCGGGTCGCCCGTCTTCTGCTGGACGTAGGACCAGCGCGAGCCGATCTTCTCGAGCACGGTCTGCACCAGGTCCGCGGCGTCGTGCGGGTTGCCGGTGAGCGCGTGGCCGTAGCGCAGCAAGCCGGGCAGGCTGGCCGCGACGAAGTCACCGAACTCGGCGAACACCCTGGGCTCGGCCGCCACGCGCGCGCCCGCGACCCACGCCGGTTCTCCCCCCGAGATGACAGGTGCCGCTGCCGTCACCAAATCGCCCCCTCCCCCGATGAGATCGCCGCGCACCGCGTCCTCGTCATCCCCCACACGCATGGCAGCCCCCGCAGGTTGTCCAGCTCTCGCGACTACTTTCCGTGAATGTTTCCGCGATTCAGCGCACGGAGAGCGACTCGGGCAACCGCAACGAACCGTCCGCGCCTGAGGGGAAATCGTGTACCGCGACCACAGCGTTTCGCGGGATCGGCCCGTAGATGTGCGGGAAGAGGATTCCGTCGGGGTGTGGTGGGGCACCGTCCTCCCAGACCACGCGCGCGTCGACCCGCGTCGGGTCGATCTCGAGCAGCACGAGGTCGGTGCGGCCGCGGTAGAGCGCGTTCGCGGGCAGGCTGACGGTGCCGGGGTCGGAGCAGTGGATGAACCCGATGTCGACGAGCGAAGGCGCAGCGAATTCGCCGCCCTCGGGCACGGCGGCCCACTCGTCGCGGGTACAGATGTGCAGGATCATCTCAGCGATCGTGCCACCACGAAGGCACGTCGAGGTACGGGTTTACCCGCTCAGCGGGGTGTGACTTCGGCGGGCGAACACGCTGTGGAAGTTCGGCGTCGAACTTCCACAGCGTTGTTCACTAGCGAATCGTGAGCTGGCGGCCGATGAGGCCGTCGCGGGCGCGGCGCTCGGTGGCGTTGAGCGGCTCGGCGTCGAGCGACTTCAGCGCCTCCTCGAGCCGGGCGCCAAGCTGGTCCTTGGGCTCGGCCCATTCGCGCGCGTGCGCTTCGGGGTCGAGGTCCCACACCGGGACGAGTAGGCCGTGGGCGCGGAACGAACCCGCGTACCGCGTGCCCTCGCCGAGGCCCAGCGTGCCGGCCGCGGACAGGCGCGCAAGCGCTTGCAGCAGCAGGTTCTCCGGCTCGGGACGGACCCAGCGCAAGTGCGCCTTCTCGCCGGCGAGCACCCAGTACGCACCGGCGCCGAGGCGCTCGGTGGGCATGATGGCGGCGTTGGCGCGCTCGAGGGACACCGCGACGTCGCCGCTCGCGTCCGCGTCCTCGGGCAGCCACCAGCCGAAGTCGCTGTGGAGCGTGAGCTCCAGCTCAGCGGCGGGCGCGAGCAGGTCCTGCAGGCGGTTGTGCTCGTCCGGGTCGGTCGGCGTGGTCGTGTCCGGCACCGACAGGACGTCACCCGGCTTCGCGTCGAGCACCCAGCGCAGCGACCGGCCGAGGTCGCGGCTGATGTCCGACGACCGAGTCTGCACCTGCAGACCGAGGTAGCGCTGCCCGTCGGAGCGGACGAACGCCGCGGCCGCCATGGGCAGCACGGTGCCGAGGGTGACGTCGCCGCCTTCGGCGAGCGTGAGCTTCGCCGTGGCCGACGGCACGAACTCGCGCAACGCGATCAGCTCCGGCTCCGCGGCCAGACCTTCGAAGGGCTGCCCGACGAAAACGTCGCGCACCTTCGGTTTGCGGTCCGGCTTGGGACCCTTCTTCCGTGCGCCCTTACCCACTTCAGCCTCCTCAAAGCTCGACGCCAGACGCTATCGAAGCGGGGGCCGCAGGGGGCGCCCGGGTTAGAGTCGGCTCGTGTTCGACGCTTCCGATCCCGCCTTCCTCGCCGACCCGTACCCCGCGTTCGCCGCGCTGCGCGCCGAGGGCGAGGTGCACCACCACGATGGACTCGACCTGGCGATCACGGTCTCGCACGCCGCGTCGGCCGCCGTGCTGCGCCACCGCGGGCTGGGCCGGATCTGGACGGACGCGCAGCCGCTCGAGCGGTTCGCGTCGTTCAACCTGCTGCATCGCAACTCGTTGCTGGAGAACGAACCGCCGGCCCACACGCGGCTGCGGCGGGTGATCGCGGGCGAGTTCGGCCGCGGCCACGTGCAGCGGCTGCGGCCGATGGTCACGCGGCTGGCTTCGTCCATGGTGGACACACTGGCGGGCAAGATCGAGGCCGACGGCAGCGCCGACTTGCTGGAACATCTCGCGCAGCCGCTGCCGGTGGCCGTGATCGCGGAGCTGCTCGGCATCCCCGTGGAGGCCGGGCCGCGGATGGTGGCGTGGAGCAACGCGATCGTGAAGATGTACGAGTTCGGCCTGCCGGAAGCCGGCCGTGACGCAGCCGAGCAGGCCGCGGCCGACTTCGTCGAGTACCTGCGCTCGGTGGTGAGCGGGACGCCGGGCGGGATCGTGGCCGACCTGGCGGCCAGCGAACTCACGCCGGACGAGGTCGTGGCCACCGCCGTGCTGCTGCTGATGGCGGGGCACGAGGCGACGGTGAACGTGATCGGCAACGGGGTACTCGCGTTGTTGACCCATCGGTCCGAGTGGGAACGACTTGGGTCGGACCCAAGTTTGCTCGACTCGGCTGTGGAAGAACTGATCCGGTTCGACGCGCCGCTGCAGCTGTTCGAGCGCACGGCGACCGAGGACGTGGAGATCGCGGGGTACCACGTGGCTCGCGGCACGAAGATCGGCGCACTGCTGGGGGCGGCGGCGCGGGATCCTCGGGTGTTCGATTCGCCGGACGTGCTGGACATCGGCCGCTCACCCAACGCGCATCTCGGTTTCGGGATGGGGATCCACTACTGCGTGGGGGCGCCGCTCGCGCGCGTGGAGATCGCGGCGGCGTTGTCGGCGCTCTCCGCGCGGCTGCCGGGGCTGCGGCTGGCGGCTGACCCGGAAAGGCGACCGGAGTTCGTGATCCGGGGGCTGAGGACGTTGCCGGTGACGGTCTGATCGGTGCTTCGCAGGTCGGGCCGCCGGGTTGGGTCGGCTGATCGACCGCGTCAGCGGAGGCCGGCGAAGAGGTCGTCTTCGTGGGTGTCCGGGGTGCTGCCGACGAGGTGGTACTCCTCCCAGGGCCAAGCGGCGCGTTCGACCTCGCGGGAGTGGTGGAAAAACGGGTGGGCCGGATCGGCCTGGGTGGCGTGGGCCTTGAGGGCGCGGTCGCGGGTGTCGAAGTACTGCTCGCAGCGAATCCTCGTGGTGACGCGGAGACGGTCGGGCGCGAGCTCGTCGAGGACCGGGCCCATCTGCGACTCGAGACCGGCGGAGAGTGTGGCGTCGTGCATGGCCTGGAACCATGCGCGGCTTAGGGTGGCCTGGTAGTAGAGCTTGCGCGGGGTGCCGTCGTCGGTCGCGGCGAAGGCGGCGCGGGTGACTTCGTGGGTGCGGATGTGGTCGGGGTGTGGATAACCGCCGGTCTCGTCGTAGGTGATCACGACCTGTGGACGGAATTCGCGCAGCAGGTCCGCGAGCGGCTTGGCGGCGTCCTCAACGGACAGTTTCGCGAAGCAGCCTTCGGGTAGCGGCTGGTCGAGGCCGGAGTCGACGTGGCCCAGGAACTGCTGGCGCACACCGAGAATCTCCGCCGCGGCGGCCATCTCGCGTCTGCGGATGGCGGGCAGGTCCCTGTGGATGGCCGGGCTGTTCCACATTGGGTTGAGCACATCGCCGCGTTCGCCGCCGGTGCAGGTGGCGACGAGGACGTCGACGCCCTCCGCGGCATAGCGGGCGAGGGTGGCGGCGCCCTTGCTGGATTCGTCGTCGGGGTGGGCGTGGACGGCGAGCAGGCGCAGGGTCATCGATGTCCCTTCGAGGATGATTAGGTCGAACCTAAGGTTAGGTTCAGGAAAATCACTAGGTCAAGCACAAATTTAGGTCGGACCTAGTATTCTGGGTGGGTGAGCCTCAGGGAGCGGAAAAAACTCGAGACCAGGCAGAACATCTCGCACGCGGCGACGCGGCTGTTCATCGCGCGCGGGTTCGAGGGGGTGACGATCGCCGAGGTCGCGGACGCGGCGCGTGTCGCGAAGATGACCGTGACCAACCACTTCGGGCGCAAGGAGGACCTGGTCTTCGACATTCGCAACGACTTCGTCGACTGGCCGGCGAAGCTGGTGCAGCAGGCGCCGTCGCGCACGCCGTTCGCGGCGGTGCGCGACGGGTACTTCGCGGCACTCGAGGAGCGGAGCGCGCTGCTGGGGTTCGCGGGGATCGAGTTCGTCGGGATGGTGCGGGCCAGCGTGACGCTCATGGCCGCGCTCACGCAGATGCACCGAGACCGGGAACAGCAGCTCGTCGCCGCCCTGCCGGCACCCGAGGCCCCCGGCAGCGACATCCTCGCGCGCGCGGCGGCGGCCCACCTGACTTCGGTGCTGCGGCTGCTGTTCGACGAGGTCTGGGACCTCACCTACGCCGGTGACGAGGACCTGGTCACCAAGGTGCGCGAGGCGGCGGCGAAGGCGTTCGGACAGCTCGAACCGGCGCTCGGCTGAGGCACACGGGGCAACGCCGACCGGCGCCGGTGTGCCCGCGGCTCAGGAGCGCTACCGAACGGGCCGACGCACAATGTCGTGACGAAGGCCTTCGCACGGCCCGGCCCCCAGCACCCGGTTGCGACGCAGAGCGCGGCGGAACCGGGCACAGCACGCACGAAGGGGTGCGGGCAAACGACGCATGCTCAACGCGGCTGCGAAGACCTTCGCGCAGCTGGGGCTGAGGCCCAACGAGGCTCAGCGAGCAGCCCCGACCGGGCGGGCGTTGTGCAGCTCCGGCTCCGGAGCGCCGTCGATCCTGAGGACGCGCAGCGTGCGCAGCCGGCCTGGGGCGATGGGCATCAGGAGGTCCGAGAAGCGGCGGATGACGAGCGCCGTGGTGATTGCGAGGGCGGCGGCGGTGAGGTCGGTGAGGGCGACGAGGACGACGCTGTCCGCCATCGCCTGCACGCCCGGGCGCAGGCGCCAGATGATCGTGACCGCGAGGAGCACCCAGTTGGCCAGCCAGGTGCCCCACCAGATGAGGACGAGGCGGGAGGGCTTGGGGCGTTCGTCGCGGGGGCGGCGGAGGACGGCGTGCTCCAGTTCGCCCACCACGGACAGCGCCATGGGCAGGTTCGCGACCGGCACCAGCACGCCGACGAGCACCTGCCACACCGGCCGCGCGGGCTCGACGCAGGCCTCGTCGGCGGCGGCGTGGCGGGCGACGAGCAGCCACCACACGGCCAGCCCCGCCGGGAGCAGCGAAAGGATCGTGGTGAGCAGGCCCGCGGTGACCACGAACGCGTCGGAGAAGCCGACCACCGACGTGCTCAGCGCGGAGTCGCGGCTCTGCACCAGCAGGGCGTAGCGCCAGATCTCCGAGCCCGCCGCGGCGAGGGCGAGGAACGCGAACGTCCACAGGATCGTGTTGAGGCTCTGCGCCAGGACCGGGATGCGGTCGATCGCGCGCACCGCGCCGGACGCGGTGCCGGGCACCGTCGTCGGGCGGCGCCAGACGAGGTTCGGGAAGCCCCAGCGCGGCGGGACCGGGTAGGACGGAGGGCCCGCATACGGCGTGGTCGCCACGGCGCGCCGCCGGATCACCGAGCCGGGCGGCGGTGAAGCGACCCACTTCAGGCGTGGACGCTGCCGCGGGTGCGACGGGTACTCCGGCGTGGTCCGCTGCACCTGGCCCTGCGGGGCGGCGGTGAACGGTCGCGGGTGGTCGGCCGGTTGAGCAGGGCCGCCGGCCGGCGGCGCACCGAACCCGGGCACCCAGCCGTCGGGAGAAGACTCAGCCTGCCAAGGCGGGTACTGGGGCCAGCCCGCGCCGCCCTGAGGACCCGCGGGGTGCGCGGATCCCGGGGGGACGGGGGGCTGGGCTGGGTGCATCCGTCAGATGACCTCGGGTTCGGCGCCCGCGTTCTCGCTCACCATGGGGCGGCCCTCGCGGGCCCAGGCGCCCATGCCGCCGGCGACGTTGACAGAGTCCCAGCCGCTGGCGTTCAGCCAGGCGGTGGCGCGGGCGGAGCGGCCGCCGCTGCGGCAGATGACGTAGACGGGCTGGTCGTCAGGCAGCTCGGAAAGCTCGTCGACCCGCGCGGGCAGCTCGCCGAGGGGGATGTGGACGGCGCCGGGCGCGTGGCCGGCGGCCCACTCGTCGTCCTCGCGGACGTCCAGCAGGGGGACGCCGTCCTTCGGCAGGTCACGGACTTCGGCGGTCGGCAGTTCAGCAGGGCTCACCACAGTTCCATGCTCCCATGTCCAGGCGTTGTGCGCGTGTGAGGAACCAAACGCTAGCCCCCGTACTCGGCGCGCAGTTCCGCGGCCAGGGGGTCCAGCTTGCGGTTTGCGAAGCGCACATACAACGCCGTGATGACGAACGTCGTCAAGAACTGCGCCAGGCCCAGCACCAAACCCACCGTAATGGTGCCCCACAGGCGCGCGCTCATGAACGCGTGCGCGTAGTCGGCGAGGAGCACGTAGAGCAGGTACCAGACCAGGAACGCCGCCGACAGGGGAAACACGAACCCGCGCCGACGCCGGCGAAGCTGCTGGAACTCGGGTGTCGCCTGCACGTGCTCCCAGTCGACGTTCGCTTCGGTGCGTTCCACGGCGCCCCTTCCCGACCACGACCTGACCACGACCCGACAACACCGACACGAAGATCTTCCGCCCCGGAAAGGCTGATGCGACCTCGTCGGATCGGGTGATCGGGCAGTGACGCCGAGTGACCTACTTGCGGTGCCGGCCGCGCCCGGCGCGCGCCTTGTCCTCCGCCTGGCCGAACCGCGCGACGGCTCGGTCGCGCATGAGGCCGAGCGGGTCGGGGGCGTGCAGGCGCAGCATGATGTCGTTGACCAGCTCCGGGCGCCCGTAGCGGGTCAGGCGGCTGACCACGTATGTCATGAGGAACGCCGCCGGCACCGAGATCAGGCCGGGCTGGCTCGTGAACCAGGGCGCTTCGAAGCCCGCGTAGCCCGCCGCCATGTCGACTCCCAGCGCGGCCAGCACCAGTCCTCCACCGACGAGCATGCCCGCCAGCGCACCCGGCCAGCTGAGCTTGCGCCACCAGATGCCGAGCAGCAGGAGCGGGCTGAACGTCGAGGCCGCCAACGCGAACGTCAGCCCGATCGACAGCGAGATGTCCTCCGTGCGCAGCAGGAACGCCAGGCCGAGCGGACACAGCGCGACGATGGCCGTGCCCACCTTGAAGTCCTTGACCCGCCCCGGAAGCAGGTCCGTGGACACCACGCCGGCCACGCTCACCAGCAGCCCCGACGAGCTCGACAGGAACGCGGCGAACGCGCCCGCCGCCACGACCGCCGCGAGGATCTGGCCCGCCACCCCAGGCACCATCGCCGACGGCAGCATCAGCACGGCCGCGTCGGTGTTGCCGGTGACGAGCAGCTGCGGCACGTACATCCGCGACAGCGCGCCCAGCATCGTCGGGAACAGGTAAAACAGCCCGAGCAGCAACAGCACGTGGACGGTCGTGCGGCGCGCGGCCTTGCCGTCGGGGTTGGTGTAGAAGCGCACCAGCACGTGGGGCAGCCCCATGGTGCCGAGGAACAGCGCGAAGATCAGCGAGTACGTCTGCAGCAGGTCGGTGATCTTGCCGGACGCGGGGTGCAGCCACGCGTCGTTGGTCGCCGGCGCGTCGCTGATCACCGGCACCGGCGTGCCCGCGGCGAACTTGAGCGAGGTGCCCTTCTCGACCGTGTGCGGGATCAGCGGCGACCAGCGGGCCACGCCGCGCGCGGGGCCGCCGTCGATGCGGCCGTCGGCGTAGAAGTAGGTCTCGGTGGTGACCTTCACCGTCACGTCGGTCTGCACCGACACCGTGGTGTCCTGCGGGAACACGGGCGGGGCCGGCGAGCCGAGCGCGCGCACGCCGCCGGGGCCGCCGCCGGAGAAGAACACCATGCACAGCACGAAAGTCGGCACCGAGATCGCGAACAGCTTGAGCCAGTACTGAAAGGCCTGGACCACCGTGATCGCACGCATGCCGCCGGCGATCACGTTGATCCCCACCAGCACCGTGACCACGACCGCGCCCACCCACGCGGGTACGGGCAGGACCGACGCGAGCGTCAGTCCCGCGCCCTGCAGCTGCGGGACCATGTAGAGGATCCCGATGAACACCACGAACGCCGTCGCGAAGCGGCGCAGCCCCAGCGAACCGAGGCGCATCTCCACGAAGTCCGGCAACGTGTAGGCGCCCGAGCGGCGCAGGGGCGCGGCGACGAACAGCATCAGCGCGAGGTAACCGGCGGTGAAGCCGATCGGGTACCAGGTGGCGTCCGCGCCTTCCTTGAGCACGATGCCCGCGACGCCCAGGAACGACGCGGCCGACAGGTACTCACCCGAGATGGCCGCGGCGTTGCGGCGTGAACGGACCGTTCGCCTGGCAACGAGGAAATCGTGCGTGCTGGTGGCCGAACGCGACGAGCGGTACCCGAGGTAGTACGTCGCGAGGGCGACCAGCACGATGCCGGTCAACGCCCACGGGTTCAGCTGCACGGCTGGAATCCTCGCACGAGCCCGCGGCCAGGTGATGCCCCGCCACCGGGGCTTTCCCGTCCGCCGGCGGTCAGTTTTCGATCATGTCCACGAAGTCGCGCTCGTGGCGCTCGGCGAGCCGGTTGTACCAGAGGCCCACCGCGAACAGGAACGGGAACGGCAACAGCCCGAGCACGAGCCACGGGATCGGGATGCCGATCACCGTGAACCGCGCGACGGCCGGCAGGAGGTAGAACAGCACGGGCATCGCCCCGAGCACCACCAGCACCAGCAACGCCAGCAGCACGGCCGTGCGCAGCTGCACCTTCACCAGGTCCCGGACCAGCAGCTTTCCCCAGCTGGTCTGTTCCTCCAGCTCGATGCGCGCCCGCATCCGGCCCGCCGACTGGCGCGGGTCGGCCAGGACCACGCGCTGGCGCTTCGGCTTCTCGTGCGCGGGCTCGGCCGGGCGCAGCGGCTCGGGCGCCGGCGGCACCGGCTCCACGACCGCGCTGTCCTCGGGCACGCGACCCAGCGTGGGGTCCGGTTCGCGGACCCCGTTGGCCAGGCGGTGGTACGGGTCGTCGGGCGCGGACACGGGCTCAGCCGCCGCGGCCGGAGCCGACGAGCCGGTCCTTCAGCGCCCGCGTGTGCCGTCGGCTGACCGGCAGCACCTTCTCCTCGTTGCCGATCACGACCTGGTAGCCGCCCTGGCCCATGCGCAGCTCCGTGATCAGCGGCAACGCGACCAGGAACGAGCGGTGGATGCGCACGAACCCGGCCTTCTCCCAGCGTTCCTCGAGCTGGGCCAGCGGGATGCGCACCAGGTGGCTGCCCTCGGTGGTGAACAGCCGCGCGTAGTCGCCCTGGGCCTCCACCCACCGCACCGACGAGCGCGGGATGAGCTTGGTGGTGCCGGCGAGCTCGACGGGGATCACCTCGTCGTCGTTCTTCACCGGCTCGCCCGCGCGCTGCCCCGGCGGCGGCGACGTGGCCGCGGCCAGCTTCTCGCGCACGCGCGAGACGGACCGGTCGAGGCGGTCCTGCTGGAACGGCTTGAGCACGTAGTCGACGGCGCCGAGGTCGAACGCGTTCACGGCTTCCTCGGCGTGGCCCGTGACGAACACCAGGATCGGCGACGGGTTCATCGCCGCGATCACGCGCGACATCTCCATACCGGACAGGCCGGGCATGTCGATGTCGGCGAACACGGCGTCGACCGTCGGCAGGCCCTGCGCGCGCCGGGCGATGAGCTCGGGGTCGTCGTGGGAGAACAACCGCAGCGCGTCGGAGGCGTCCGACGCCTTGAAGACGCGGTGGATGTACGGGTTGTTCTTCAGGCCGTGGGTCAGTTCGTCAAGCCCGTTGAGTTCGTCGTCCACCGCCAGGACGATGAGCTTCCGGGTGTCTTCATGAGCACTCACAGTGAGTCGCATCCTGCCCATTGCCGAGTGCAATGTCCAGCCCCGCCCCGCTCATCCGCCCGTCGGGGAAAGCCGACGCCCCCTTTGCCCCATTCCTGGTCACGGGCGCGGCACGGTGCAGCACGACGGTGCGGCCAACCGGGCGAGTACCGGACGCGCACGGGTGTCCGGAGGTCACAAACCGAAGCGGGCCCACGCGGCCTTGGTGGTCACCGCGTCGAGCACCGCGCTCGCTGCCGCGGGCGCGCCGATGCCGAGCCGCGCGAGCAACGGCTTCTTCGGCTCGGCCACGGAGATCTCCGCGTCCGGGTACCGCTCGGTGACGATCTGGCGCAGCGAGCCGAGGCCGTCGATCAGCCCGAGGTCGAGCGCCTTCTGCCCGAGCCAGACGTCGCCGGTGAACAGATCCTCGGTGTCGGCGAGCCGGCCGCCACGGCGCTCCTTGACCCAGTCGACGAACAGCTCGTGGAGCTGGCTGTGCATCTTCTTCAGCCACTCGACGTCTTCGGGCTTCTCCGGGCTGAACGGGTCCAGCCGCGACTTGTTCGCGCCCGCCGTGTGCAGCCGGCGCTCGATGCCGAAGCGCTCCAGCAGGCCCGTGAACCCGAAGCCGCCGCTGATCACGCCGATGGAGCCGACCATCGACGTGCGGTGGGCGAAGATCTCGTCGGCCGCGCACGCGAGCCAGTAGCCGCCGGACGCGGCGACGTCCTCGGCGAAGGCCAGCACGGGCACCTTCTTCTCGTCGGCCAGCTGACGGATGCGCTCCGCAACCAGGCCTGACTGCGTCGGCGCGCCACCCGGCGAGTTGATCAGCAGCGCCACCGCCTTGAGCCGGTCGTGACCGAAGGCCCTGGTCAGCGCCGATTCGACGGCCGCCAGGTTGATCGAGCCGCGCGCCAGCGGCGAAGGCGACGGCGTGATCACGCCGTGCAGCTTCACCACCGCGACCACGTCCTTGCGCTCGACGCGGTCGCCGAGCACGGGCAGGCGGGACGTCAGCTTCTCGGTAACGCTCATGCCGCCAGGCTAGCCATCTCAGTGGGCGGGCAGCATGCCCGAACGCGATCCGTTCACACCGCTGTGCTCGGCCTCGTCGTCCTCGGGCCCGCCCTGGGGCGGCACGTCGGCCGAGTAGTCGGGCATGTTCGGGCGCACGCCGAGCTTGAACTTCGGCACGCGCAGCGTCACCTTCATGCCCGCGCCGGGCGCGGTGTCGACGGTGAGCGCGTAGTCCTCGCCGAACACCTGGCGCATGCGCTGGTTGATGTTGCCGAGGCCGACGTGGGCGCCGGTGCGGTGCGCGTTCTTCAGGTCGGTGAGCGCGCGCGGGTCCATGCCGATGCCGTCGTCCTCGACGCTGATCAGGGCCTCGGTGCCGTAGTCCTGCGCGATCACGGTGACGCAGCCGCCGCTGGGCTTGCTCGCCAGGCCGTGCTTGACCGCGTTCTCCACCAGCGGCTGGATGATCAGGAACGGCACGACCACGCTCAGCACCTCGGGCGCGATCTTCATGCGCACCTCGAGGCGACCGCCGAAGCGCGCGTTCTCGATCGTGAGGTAGCGGTCGATGTTGCGCAGCTCCTCGGCGAGCGTGGTGTACATGCCGGAGGTGCGGAACGAGTAGCGCGTGAAGTCGGCGAAGTCCTGAAGGAGCTCGCGCGCTTCTTCGGGGTCCGTGCGGATCAGCGCGGAGATCGTGTTCAGCGCGTTGTAGACGAAGTGCGGCGAGATCTGCGCGCGCAGGGCCTTGATCTCGGCCTGCTGCAGCTGGTTGCGTGACTCTTCCAACCGGGCCAGTTCGAACTGCGTGCAGACGAACTGCGCCACGGCCTCGGCCATCTGCACGAGCTTGCCGCGCGTGCGCCCGACGACGATCAGCGTGGCCTCCGCGGCGCCCTCGACCAGGATCGGCACGATGGCGGCGGTTTTCATCTTGCAGGTGCCGCGGTGGTTGCACGGCATCCGGTTGTGGTCGGCGACGGCGCGACGGTGCTTGCGCAGCGCGGTGCCGATGTCGTCGACGAGGTCGAGGTAGTGGTCGGTGGCTTCGCCAGCCCAGGACAGGAGCGTGCCCTCACTGTCGGTGATCCCCACGGCGAGGCAGTCGAGCACTTCGAGCAGCTCGGAGGTCATCCGGTTGGCGGCCTCCTCGTCGAGCCCGGCGCGCAGGTTCGGCGTGGCCTTCGACATCCGGTGCACGGCCTGCAGCACGGCGTCCTGGATCACGCCCTTGGGCCGACGCACCTTGAAGAGCAGCACGAGCACGATGACCGCGAGCACACCGGCCAGCGTCCACGGGACGACCTGCGCGAGGGGGAAGGCGGACACGACGTCCATGCTCTGCGCTCGACCGACCGGGTGCAAGGCTTGCTCCCCACTTTCTGTCCAGTTGTGACGACCGAGGGTGGCTGAACCCTACCGAGCGGCGTGCCAGGGCCGCATGGTCACTCCCTGCGACGGCCGTCGGGTTGGGTTTCCCGTTCGGCCCAGCGCTCTCACGGCGCGAACGGACGCGTCGTGCGGAGGTTCGCGGAGCCCGGGCCCGGTGTTACTTGAGCAGGCGGGACATGCGCCGGTCAGCGAGAGGTTTGCCGCCCGTCTGGCAGGTGGGGCAGTACTGGAAGGACTTGTCGGCGAACGAGATCTCGCGGATGGTGTCGCCGCAGACCGGGCAGGGCAGGCCGGTGCGGGCGTGCACGCGCAGGCCCGAGCGCTTCTCGCCCTTGAGCATCGCGGCTTTCTGGCCGACGGAGCGCTGCACGGCGTCGGACTCGATGTCGTGGATGGCGGCGGCCAGCGTCTCCAGCGCGCCCTCGTCGAGCTTGCCGACGGTGGCGTACGGGGAAAGCTTGGCCTTGTGCATGATCTCGTCGGAGTAGGCGTTGCCGATGCCGGCGATGAGCGACTGGTCGGTGAGCGCCCACTTGAGCCGCGTGCCCTTGCCGGCGAAGAGCTCGCGCAGCTGCGACGCGTCGAGCGACAGGGCGTCCGGCCCCAGGCGCGCGACGCTGGGGATCTCGCTCGGGTCGCGGACGATCCAGACGGCGAGGCCCTTCTTCGTGCCCGCTTCGGTGAGGTCGAAGCCCGGCCCGGCCGCCGCGTTGAGGTGCACGCGCAGCGAGATCGGGCCCTTGCCCGGCTTCAACGGCGTCGGCGAAAGCTGGTCGGACCAGCGCAGCCAGCCGGCGCGCGCCAGGTGGACGACGAGGTGCAGGTCGCCGAGGACCACGTCGAGGTGCTTGCCGTGGCGCGTGGCGCCGGTGATTTCGCGGCCGTGCAGCTCGGTGTAGGGCGGCACGGCCGTCTTCAGGACGCTGAGCGAGGCGACGTCGAGCCGGAACACCGTGGCGCCCACGGCGTGTTCGCGCAGGTGATGGGCGAGTGCTTCGACCTCGGGCAGCTCGGGCATGGCACCAGTCTTGCTCGTGCTGCCCGAATCGGCCAGGTGCCCGGCCTGTTCGACTGAGCTATTCGACCGGGTGCAGGGGACCGTCGAAGTCGGGCAGCGAGTGCTTCTGGATCGTCTTCGTGATCCGCTTGACCTCGCCCGACACCGTGAACATGCCCCGGATCGTGCCGACCCAGCGCTCAGACGGCCGGTCACCCGTCACGTCGCCCTCGGTCTCGGCCACGACCGTCCACGGCCGCCGCAGGATCCAGCGCAGCGGGAAGAACAGCAGCACCAACAGGATCGCGAGGAACACCCACGCCGGCACGCGCACCTGGTCCGGCGTCCAGATCACGAGCACCACGGCCAGGAACGCGGTGACCAGGAGCATGGCGATGCCCGGCGTGTAGCTGCCGGCCACATCGTGTTCGAAATCGTCCGCGGTGGCGGGCGCCCGCCACTCCATCTGGGCTCGGACCACCCAGTCACGGCCGTCTTCGCCGCGCACCAGCCGGTTCATCCTGTTGCCTCCCGGGCGACGCTCGAGTCGGTCAACGTTACCGTGACGGCGCCCGTCAGCGCGAGGTGGTCACGGAGCGTGGCGCGAGGTTTGCCCGGTTTTCGCTGCTCAGGGAGCCGGCGGTGAATCGGAATCGGCCGAACCGGTGACATCCGAGGGGGTCACGTCTCCCGAGTCCTGGGAAGCGGTATCCGTCTCGGACCGGGTCTCCGACTGCGTGGACTTGGTCGGAGCGCGCTTCGCGGACGATCCGGGCTTCTCCGGGACGGTGCCGCCCGGCGCCGGCGTGGTCGTGACCGTCGGCGGGAGGTAGGTCTCCGGCGGGGGCACATACGTGAACGTCGGCGGCGGCACGAACGACGGCGGGTACGACGTGCGCGTGGTGCTGAACGGGCCGTCGATCGACGGGTCGTCGCACGGGTCACCCGGTGTCAGGTCCGGATCGGTGTCGGCGCGCGAGTCCGTGGATTCGGTGGCGTCCGGGGAGTTCTGGCTCGACACCGTGGAGTGCGACTGGCTGACGCCGGGGAGGTCATCGCGGGCCGAAACGTCGGACGGCTGCCCGGCGCCGGCTCCAGCAACAGGCCCGCCCGGGAGCTTCGGCACGTCGTTGGCGCCCAGGTGCGAGCCGACGGTGTGAGCCGACGGGTGCTGCGGACGCGCGGCCCCGTGCAGCTGGCCGGTCGCCACGCGCGGGCCGTGTTGCACCTGCGGAGGCGGCTGCTGAGCCGGCGGCGCGGGCGGCTGCAACGCCAGTTCTGGCGCACCACCCTGCAGACCGACGTCCTGCACCGGGTGCGTACCGAACACGAGCGGACCGGTCGTGAACCCGGCGACGCCCGCGGCGGCCGTCGACGCGAGCGCGAGCCCGACCTTCACCTTCGAGCCGAACAGCACGCTCTTCACGGTGGTGACGACCCCCGTCACACCGGCAGCCTTGCCGATGCCCACCAGCGCGGGCACCGCGACCACGAGCACCTCTGCGTGCGCACGCAGCGAGGAACAGACGTCGCGCAGCTCGTCCTGCGTCGCGCGGCACGACGCGCACCCCAGCAGGTGCGCCTTGATCCGCTTGGCCTCGGCGCCCGTGACGCTGCCCGCGGTGAAGCCGCCCATCTTCTCGACGACCGAACGGCACGTCTCCGGCCCGCGGTTCACCGAAAGGTGCGCCTGGAGATAGGCCGCGCGAAGGCCCTGGCGCGCACGGCGGGCGAGCGCCGCCGTCGCGTTGGCCGAAAGCCCGAAGTGCGGCGCGACCATGGCGGGTTGCTCACCCTCGACCTCGGTCTGCCACAACACCGTGCGCCAACGCTCGGGCAAGCTCGTGAACGCCGTGGTGATCAGCGTGTGCTCGGCGGTGCGCGCGTTGGTGTCGGCGCCCGCGCCGGCGCGGAACGTCAGCTCGTCGTCGGTCACCGGCACGTCGCGGCGCGCCCCGTGCCACTCCCACGACACCCGGCGGGCAACGGTCAGGAGGTACGCGCGGACGTAGTCACGCGGGCCCGCGCCGCGCCGCAGCGCCTGCAGAACCCGGAAGAACGTCTCGGCCGTGATGTCCTCGGCCTCGGACCTGTCCGACGCGAGGCTCTGCGCCAACCTGCGCACGGCCGCCGCGTGGAGCTCGAACAGCTCCCCGAACGCGGCGTCTTCCCCGTTGCGGAGCCGCTGAAGCAGTGCCTGCTCGTCGGATTCCGAGGCCGCTGGTGGCGGCGCCGTGCCCAGCTCGGTCATCCGGCAAGGCACCTCCTCCCCCGAAGGACTCACCACTCGGTCGAATGGGGACACCATACGGAGCGAAAAGCCCGTCGTCACCCCCTGTGCGCCCGATGTGACAACGAAGCACCGGGTCGAAGCACGTCACAGGCCGGGCAGCGCCAAGGTGGACCCCCCGAAAGTGGCTCCCACCCCTCGGTATAGAGTTACGGCAACACCGAGCAACAAGCGGTGAACGCGGATGTAGCGCAGCTGGTAGCGCATCACCTTGCCAAGGTGAGGGTCGCGGGTTCGAATCCCGTCATCCGCTCGGTCCAGGGGCCACTCTGCTCGCGGAAAGCGCGAGCTGGGTGGCCCTCGCCATGTCTCCCGGGGGCCGAGCCCCCGGGCCCCCACGGTGCCATCGGTGACCATTCCTGCATGGCTGAGATGGGGGAGCTACTGCGCGGGGCGCAGTGCTCGTGGTGAGACAGGTGGGGTGGTTGGGTGCGGGTGAGATGCGCTGTGCGGCCCAGGTGAGTGGTGAGAGAACCGCATTGTTCAGGTGCGGGCGAGACGCCCTGCCCGGCCCAGCTGAGTCGTGAGAGAACCGCATTGTTCAGGTGCGGGCGAGACGCCCTGCCCGGCCGAGGTGCCCCGGTGAGGCGAGGTCCCGGGGCGAGTGGAGTGGGTGACCATGCTCCGCGCGCCCGAGTCGAGTGGTGAGAGAGCCGCGTTGCTGAGGTGCGGGTGAGGTGCGCGGCGCGGCCGAGTCGAGTGGGGCGGCCGGCGGCGTTAGTGAGGTGCGGGCGACGGAGTCGGCCCGAGGAAGCTCGGGGGCCGGCGAAGCAGGCATTCGGGCCGAGCAATCTCCCCACCGGCGCGGACTGCCACCTCGCCTTGCCTACAGAAGGCTGGCAACGCAGCGGCGACTGCGCCCAGAACCCTCCCTGCACCTCGATCCGCAGCGTCCGCAGTGACAATCGATGATCGGGGTGCGTCCAGCGGCACCCGTCACTCGTTCCGAGATAACCACCTTTTTGAGTGGCGAGGTGGCAGCGGGGTGTCAGCCATGACCGAACTGACTCGTCGCCGTCTTCTCGGATCCACCGCCGGAGCCGCCGGCGCTGAGCGCCCAAACACGGCTCGATCAAGGACATCGAGCACGTCGTGCTGCTGATGCAGGAAAACCGGTCGTTCGACCACTACTTCGGCACCATGCGCGGCGTCCGCGGGTTCGGTGACCCGCACGCCAAGAAGCTGCCGAACGGCAAGTCCGTGTTCTACCAGCCCGACGCCGAGAACCCCGCCGGCTACGCGCTGCCGTTCCACCTCGACACCCACGCCACCAACGCCCAGAAGATCCCCTCGACCTCCCACGCCTGGCAGGTCCAGCACGACGCCCTCAACGGCGGCAAGATGGACAGCTGGCTCCCGGCGCACCGCGAGGCCGACGGCAAGAACGGCCCCTACGTGATGGGTTACCACACGCGCGCCGACCTGCCGTTCCAGTTCGCGCTCGCCGAAGCCTTCACCGTGTGCGACTCCTACTTCTGCTCGGTGCTCGGCCCGACGTGGCCCAACCGCATGATGTGGATGACCGGCACCGTCGACCCCGACGGCGAGAACGGCGGTCCGATCCTCGACAACAACGCCCCCGCCGGCGGCTACACCTGGACCACGTACTCAGAGCGCCTCCAGGCCGTGGGCGTGAGCTGGAAGGTCTACGAGCAGAGCGGCACCTACGGCTGCAACATGCTCGAGAACTTCGCCAACTTCAAGAACGCGCCGGCCAACGCCGCTCGCCGTCAACGGCCTGACCCACCGCCCCGAAGGCCAGTTCGAATACGACGCGCGCAACGACAAGCTGCCCACCGTATCGTGGATCATCTGCACCTCCACGGCTTCGGAGCACCCGAACTACACGCCCGCCGAAGGCGCGGCGTTCGTCGCCTCGAAGATCGACGCCATCGCGTCCAACCCGGACGTGTGGGCCAAGACCGCGTTCATCCTCAACTACGACGAGAACGACGGCCTGTCCGACCACGTCGTCCCGCCGACGCCGCCCGCCGGCACCCCGTACGAGTTCGTCACCAAGACCTCGCCGGGCGGCACCAAGGGCAACGGGCTCTCGGTCGGCGCGGGCTACCGCGTCCCGGCGATCATCATCTCGCCCTGGACCGCGGGTGGCTGGGTGTGCAGCGAGCCGTTCGACCACACGTCGACGCTGCAGTTCCTCGAGCAGGTCACCGGTGTGCGCGAGACGAACATCTCCGACTGGCGCCGCAAGACCTTCGGTGACATGACCTCAGCCTTCCGCTTCAACGACCACAAGGCGCAGCCGCCGACGCTGCCCGACACCTCGGGCCCGCTCACGCTGTCGCGCGACGAGGCCGCGAACCTGCCCGCGCCGGTGTTCCCCGGCACGGACCAGAAGCCGCCGCGCGAAGAGCCGGGCAGCCGCCCACAGACGCCGAACCACCACCACTGACGGCGTCCCACTGAGAACACCCTCCCGCGGGCAGATAAAAGCGAGCGGCCCCTTCGTGCCACCAGCGCGAAGGGGCCGTTCGTGCGGTTCCTACAGCTCGTAGACGTCCAGCACGGTCGGGGCGACCGGCGTGAGGTGCTCGTCGCGGAACTCGGACACGAGGCCGCGCGCCATGCGGAACACGCGGAACTCGTTGTCGTGGTCGGGATCCTGGTCGTCCCAAACGTGCAGCAGCCCGTACGAACCCGGCGCCAGCTCGCCGACGCGCGTGAACGTCTCCAGCAGCTCGGGCGCGATCGCCCCGCCGTGCTTGTCGAGGCCGCCGAGGTGCAGCATCGGCATGCCCGCGCTCCAGCGGAGGTCGACGAGGTCCAGCGTGCCGGCGTCCCGCACGGCTCGGTGGACGCGATCGACCAGGCGCTCCAGCAGAGCAGCGTCGTCGTCGCCGCTCGTGGTCGCCGCGATGGTCACCCAGCCGTGGTATTCGTACACGTCGCGAACGGTAGCAGCGCCACAAGCTGCGCCGATGCGCCGGTCGGCCCGCCGCGGCGGGCGGTTCCCCAGGCCGGACGGGCGGTCAGCGCGCCAGTGCGCTGGGGCGGCCGTCGCGGCGCAGGATCTTGGTCAGCACGCCCTCGCCGTGCTTCTCCACGGCGGGCAGCAGCCGATCACCGAACGCGCACAGCGTGCGCTCCCACGGGTGCCCGAGCGTGCCGAAGCTGAAGTCCTCGGCGAGGAACAGGTGGTAGTCGCCGCGCGGGAACACGGGCACGGGCCACGCCGCGCCCTCGGGCATGCGGTGGGGCCAGAACTTGAACGACTGGTGCTGCCAGTGCAGCACCCACAGCCACTCGTCCTCGCGGACAGTCTCCTTCAGCGCCGCCAGCGCGATCCGCGCGACGTCGGGCTCCTCCACCGCGTACGGCCCCAGCCGGAACTCCGCCGACGCACGGTCGAAGTCACCCGCCGACAGGTCCCACGTACGCGACGGCGCGGGCTCGCGGAAGCCGGGCCAGTCGTGCGCGAAGGTGCTCGGCCAGAAGCCGAGCGTGTTGTAGACCCAGTACCAAGCGGGCTCGTCGGCCACTCTGGAGAGTGGCTCCCAGGCTGCTGCGTTCACTTATCGACCTCGAAGTCGTCGGCCGGCTCAATACTGACGAAAGCTTCGTGTCCGGGGGCGAGATTGTCCAGTCCAGGGCCGCCCCGTGCCAAATGTGTCACCCGAGTGGGTGTGTCCCGTGGCCGTGGCCTGGGCAATCGGTGACCGAACGCGGCCGCAGCGTCCGGTCACCGACCATCACCTCACGCAGCGTCCCACAGGGTCATGAAGGCCGACGCCTCGCTGAACGCCCACGGCCGCAGCCGGTCGCGATCGCGCGCCGTGAGCGTGAACTCCTTCGCGCGCCGCACGTCGACGACCAGCGCCTCGCCGCCCGGCAGGATGTCGGACATGCCCTGCACGAGCAGCCACAGCGCCAGCTGCGCTGCGTCACGGGTGAGCGGTTCCTCCTTGAAGTAGAGCCAGGTCGCGTAGCGCTGACCGTTGCTCTTGCGCAGGCCGAGCTGCGGACTCAGGCCCACCTCCAGCTCCCCCAACGGCACGCGCGCCCGGCCGACCTCGATCAGCTTCGGGTCGCGCCGGCCCAGGTAACGCAGCCACCCCTCGGCGATGGCCGAGTAGTGCGGGCGCGTGCGGTCGTCGGCGTGGTGGACCAGCGAACGCATCGCCACCTCGTCCTGCCGCGCCGCGCGCCCGGCCCGCACCGCATTGGCCGCCCGCCGGTAGTAGTTGAACGCCGCCCGCGCCGGGTCCTCGTACAGCCGCCGCTGGCGCCGCACGAACGACGACCGCGTGGGACCCGTGCTCGCGCTGTAGCCGACGAACGTGGGCAGGGTGATGTAGGCCATGGGACAGCCGCCTTCCGGTCCGAACTCTTCGCCGATGCCGCCCCCGCTGAACCCACGGCACCTACGGTGAACGCTGCGCGAGCGACATCTCCCCTGGACAAGACCAATTTTAGAACATGTGTACGACAGTTTTTGCCGCTCAACGGGTGACGGGTGGCCAGGTTCCGGCGAGGAGTTCGCGGGCCTGCTGCAGGATCTGGTCCTCGCAGAAGCTGACGGGCGTGACGTCGGTGGAGATCCAGGAGTCGAGCATCGCGATCCACCGCTGAAGGTCACGCAATGCCTCGGGCGACCCGAGCCGCTCCGACTGCTCCCGCACGCTGCGGCTGGCGGCGCCGACGGGCGTCTCACCGCGCACCATCGCGCCCAGCGTCTCGCCGAGCCGTTCCCAACGCGCTGTCGCGGTGTCGGCGGGCACCTCACCGCGGTTCGAGGACATACACCGATCCTACGGACGGCCCTGGACCCTGGACGCCACGCGACCGGCGCGGAATGATCTCGCCGACGAATCGATCACGAGTCTACAAACCGGTACCCCCCGCAGGTCCGGGTGCATGAAAAACTACGGCCCCGACCAGTGGCAGAGGATGGCGATGAGCTGGCAGGAAGAGCTTCGGCGGCTGGACTCCGACCTGGCCGCGGGCCGGATCGGGCACGCCGAGCACCGGCACAAGCGCGAGGAGCTGCTCGCGGAGGCGTCCGGCGGGGGCGCGGCCTCGCCGGTGGCGTCGCCGTTGCAAGCGGGCGCGGGTGAGATGCCGGCCCAGGTCACGGAACCGAGCGCGGCCGCGGGGACGTGGAGCGCCGACCCGGTCTCGTGGAACCAGCCCCAGCAGGGCTGGGCGCCGACCACCCCGACCACGCCGAGCACCCCGAGCACGGCGAACACGTGGGCCAGCGCCAACCCCGCGATCCAGCAGCAGCAGCTCCAGCCGGTCTGGCACCCCGTCCAGCAGCAGGTCACCGAGCCCGTGCCCGCGGAGCCGCAACCCGAGCCCCAGCCGGAGAAGCACGACAAGAAGAAGGCCAAGCCGCAGCGGCCGCCCCGGTCGTCGCTGACCCGGAAACCGCGGTGGAGCCCGAAGGACGGCGAGCCGTCGTTCGCGACCGCGCCGAGCCCGGCCGACACGAAACCGACCGGCTACCTGCCTGTCACCGGCGACACGGGTGACCTGGGCCGCCGGCCGGCGCCCGAGCTGCGCCGCCTGTGGGAGGAAGCGCCGCCGCGCAAGAAGAAGCCGACGTGGCTGTTCCTGTCACTGGGCGTGCTGGTCGTGCTGGCGCTGGTCGTCGGCGGTATCTGGTACATCGGCAACCGGCCGGACCAGAGCGACACCGCCGACACCGTCTCGCCGCCACCGATCCCGTCGGCCACCGGCAGCCCGGATCCGTCGGCGTCGCTGGAGGACAAGCTGCCGGCCCTGGCCGGTACGCCGAACCCCGACAACTCGACGATGTCGCTCGACAAGGCCGTGCAGCTGAAGGTCGTGTCGCAGGCCGACGCGGACCTGATGAAGACGGCCACCGCGACCGAACTCGTCTACCACGCGTACGCCGACACCACGCACACCGACAACGGCACGATCCTGCTCGCCGTGCCGACGCCTTCGCCCGCGCAGGCCGCGCAGCTCGTGAAGGGCCTCAAGCAGAACCTCACCGCGGGCGGCTTCGGCAGCACACCGCTCGGACCCGCGCCGACGGACCTGCTGTACTCCGGCAGCAGCCCGGCCGGACGCGTCCTCGCGTTCTGGTACACCTCCGGTCCGGTGGCGATCGGAATCGGCGTATCGCAGCCGCTCCCGGACGACGCGGTGGTGCTCCGATCGCGGATCGAACAGATCCGCACGAAGGTGGCGGCAGCCCTGCCCGCCCGCTGATGCGGCCCCGGACACGGAAGGCGACCCGCGGGGTCGCGCGGGGTCACAGCCGTGCACAATGTCCACGTCGTCACACACATCGGGTCGCGGTGGCGCACTGATCGTCGCATGCCGACAGATAAGGGGGGCCCTGGTGTCCTGGCAGGAGGAGCTGCGGCGGCTGGACGAGGAGCTCGCGTCAGGGCGGCTGTCCGCGGACGACTACCGGATCCGGCGCGACCAGGTGCTGTCCTCGGCCGTCGGCCAGCAGGACCAGCCGGCCCCGCAGCAGGCCGCCCCGAGCTCGGACTCGACGCAGATCATCACGCCGGTCAGCCCGCCGCAGGGCATGCCGCAGCAGCAGCCGGCCCCGCAGCAGCCCGCCGGTGACCCGAGCGCGGAACGCACCCAGGCCGTGCAGTCCTGGCAGATGCAGCAGCACGCCGACCCCGCACGCACCGAGTACGTGCAGCCCCAGCAGCAGCCGCCGCAGGCGCAGTACTCCCCTCCCGGCGGGTTTCAGCAACCGGCCTCCCCCGCCGGCGGCTTCCCGCAGCAGCAGCCGTGGAACGCGCCCGAGGGCGACCAGAGCCCGCCGTGGGGCGGTGGCGACCTCCCGCCGCTCGGCCCGACGGGCAACGACTCCTTCCGCCAGGGTCCCGAGTTCTTCGCCGAGAAGCCCAAGTCGGGCAACGGCAAGAAGATCGGCGCGATCGTCGGCGCCGTGGTCGTGCTGGCCGCGATCGCGTTCGGTGCCTACTGGCTCTGGGGCCGTGACAGCGGGGGCGGCAACGAGCAGCCCACCGCCCAGCCGACGCAGCAGGCGCCCTCCAGCGCGCCGAAGCCGCCGGACGGGATGGCGGTCGCCGACATTCCGGGCGCTGCGGAGAAGTACGACACCATCAAGAGCTTCACGCAGATCCCGGCGCTGAATTACCTCACCTCCGACGAGCTGTCGACGTACGAGGCCGCGCAGGCCGGCGACGTGAAGTTCGTGGTGCACGACCTCGGCGGCGGCGCCCGGGCGATCCTCATGTTGACCAAGGTGAGCAGCCCGGCCGCGGCGCAGGACGCAGCGAGCAAGCTGCTGGCCACGCAAATCCGCAACGACGCCACCCGCGTCACCGACGCCCCGGACGGCGTGTTCGTCACCTCGGTCGACGCGAAGGACAGCTCCCCCGCGCAGATCCGTGGCCACTATTCGCACGGCAACGTGGTGGTCCGGATCGAGGTGACCGCTCCGGGAAGCCTGCAGACCGCGAAGACGAACTTCGACACGATCCTCGCTGCTCAGCTGAAGGTGCTCCCGAGCAATGGGTGACGCGTGCACAGTCACCGCGTGCACGATCGTCGCGCGCAACTACCTGCCCGCGGCCCGTGTCCTGGCCAGGTCCTACCTGGCGCAGCACCCCGAAAACGACTTCGTCATCGCGGTCATCGACGGCCACGAGGACGAGCGCGACGGGTACCGGGTCGTCGGGCAGGACGCGTTCGGCATCGACCGGGACGACTACCTGCGCATGGCCACGGCGTACTCGGTGACCGAGCTGGCCACCTCGGTCAAGCCCTATCTGCTGCGCGAGTTGCGCCGCGAGTACGACGTCGCGATCTACCTCGATCCGGACATCAGGGTCTTCGCGCCGATGCCGGAGATCGCGGAGCTCGCGATGGAGCACGGCATCGTGCTCACCCCGCACGTGCTGTCCCCGCTGCCGCGCGACGGGATGGAGCCCGACGAGGCCGTCATCATGGGCGCCGGGATCTTCAATCTCGGCTTCATCGGGGTCGGTCCCGGCTCCGGTGACTTCCTCGATTTCTGGGCGCAGCGGTTGCGGCACGACGCGATTGTGGCGCCGGAACGACAGCTGTTCACCGACCAGCGCTGGGTGGACAACGTGCCCGCGCTCTTCGGCCACCACGTGCTCGTGGACCCCGGTTTCAACGTCGCGTACTGGAACCTGCACGACCGCCCGGTCGAACGCGACGACAACGGCGAGCTGACCGCGGGCGGGGCGAAACTGCGGTTCTTCCACTTCAGCGGTTACCGGCCGGAGACGCCGTGGCTGCTGACCTACTACTGCGCACGCGAACCGCGCGTGCTGCTCTCGGCCAGCCCTGAACTGCGCGAGCTGTGCGACGCCTACGGTGCGGCGCTGCGCGACGCGGGTTACGCCGAGACGCTGGAAGCGGTGCCTTACGGTTTCGCCGGTTTCGGGGACGGCACGCCGCTGCCCAAGCTGGCCCGGCGCGTGTTCCGCGAGGCCTGGATCAAGGCCGAGCGCAAGAACAAGCGTCTCCCACCGCACGCCTACGGCGAAGACGGCGGCCGCGCCCTGCGCGAGTGGCTGGCCGGCGCGGAGGACTCGGCGCAAGCGGCGTCCGGGCTGAATCGGGCGGCGCTCGCCGTCTGGGATTCCCGTGTCGATCTTCGAACCGCCTTTCCGCATCCGACGGGTGAGGACGCCGAGAAGTTCCGCGCGTGGTGCGTGACCTCCGGCATCAACGAGGGCGAACTCGCCGAGTGGGCGCTGCCCGGTCATCCGGTGGCCGCCCGCGCGCCGGTGGACGAGTTCGGCGTCAACCTGCTCGGGTATCTGACGGCCGAGCTGGGCGTCGGCGAGATGGGCCGGATCGTGCACGAGGTGATCGAGACCGCCGGGGTGCCGATCGCGTCGGTCGTCGAGGAACGGATCCTGAACCGCACCGGTCTCGATCAACCGGAGAGCCTCGGTGACCCGCGGTTCCCGGTGAGCGTGCTCGCCGTCAACGCCGACCAGACGAGGGTGCTGCTCGGCACACATCCCGAGGTCGGGCACGACCGCTACCGGATCGGCCTGTGGGCGTGGGAGACCGAGGATTTCCCCGCCTCGATGCACGAGGCGTTCGGTCTGGTCGACGAGGTGTGGACGGTCAGCGACTTCTGCCGCACCGCGATCGCCAAGCACTCGCCGATCCCGGTCAAGACCGTGCCGGTTCCGGTGCGCGATCCTGGTGAGCCCTCCCGCCCCGCCCGCGAGGCCGGTGAGCCGGTCCGGTTCCTGTTCGCGTTCGACTTCAACAGCATCGCGCAGCGCAAGAACCCGTGGGGCACGATCAAGGCGTTCCAGCAGGCCTTCCCCGGCCGCGACGACGTGCGGCTGACCATCAAGACCATCAACGCGAAGCAGCGCCCGTTCGAGGCGGAGCGGCTGCGCGCGGCGGCAGCGACCGATCCGAGGATCGACCTGATCGAGCGTTACTTGTCGGTGGCCGAACTGAACGACCTCTACGACCGCAGCACGTGCTACGTGTCGCTGCACCGGGGCGAGGGTTTCGGGCTGACCGTGGCCGAGGCGATGGCGCGCGCCATGCCGGTCATCTCGACGGACTACTCCAGCACCACCGAGTTCCTCGACTCGACCACCGGCTGGCCGGTGCCCTACCGGCTGGTCCCGGTGGGCAAGGGCAACGACCCGTACGAGCCGGACACCCTGTGGGCGGATCCGGACGTCGAGGCGGCCGCGGCCGCCATGCGCGAGGTCGCCGACGATCCGGACGAGGCCGAGCGGCGCGGCCGGAAGGCGCGCCAGCACGTGCTGCGCACGCGGTCCATGGCGGCCGCCGCCGAGTGGATGCGCGGCGAGCTGCGCGGCGCCTACGAAATCTGGCGTTCGCGCCAGGCGTACCGGCCTCAGGAGCCCGAGCACCCGCTGACCCCGGTGCGCAAGGCGGCGGAGGCGCTGCAATGGCGGCCGGAGCCGGGCGCGCCCTCGAGGACGCCGCTGGCGCCCGCGATGCGCAAGGCCATGCTGCGTGCCATCGACCACTACGACGTGCATCAACGCCGGGTCATGGGCGAGCTGCGCGACGCCACGGAGGAGACCACCAGCAGGTTGCTGGCCCGCCTGGAGTCCGTGGAGGCGCGCCTCGACGACGCGCAGCGTGCCGCGGAGCTGAGCCGCCGCTTCGACGACAAGCTGCACACACTCAAGACCTCGGTCGAGGGCCGGCTGCGGGCGCTGGAGACTTCGGTCGACGAGCTGCGCGACCAGACGCCGGGCCTCGATCTGGCGGTGCGCACCATCGAGGCCGACGTCAGCAAGATGTCGGAGAGCTTCACCGGCGAGCTGGAGTCGGTCACGGCGAGCGTGCACGCCGACTTCTCGGCCCGCGACCAACGGCTCGACCAGGACGAAGAAGCAATCCAGCGCGTTTCCGTCGACCTGGGTGCGCTGCGCGACGCCGCCCGGCTCTCGCACGTTCCGATCCCGCGCGACGCCGAGGTCGTGGTCAGCGACGTGGGCGCGCTGCTGATGCCGGTCGACGAGGTCATGCTCCCGTGGATCCAGTTCCACCGGTCCTGGGAGAACAGTGAGGCCGAGCTCATGTGCGAGTTGGTGACCCGGCATCCCGGCGCCATCCTCGACATCGGCGCGCACGTCGGTTACCACACGCTGCGGCTGATGCGGTCCTGTCCGGACGTCAGTCACGTGATCGCGGTCGAGGCCGATCCCCTCAACGCCCGATACCTGCGCCGCAACCTCGAGGTGAACCTGCCCGCCGCCGCGGTAGCGCTGACCACAGTGCTGCCGGTGGCCGCCTGGGATCACGCCGGCACCGTGCGACTCACCCATCCGGAAGCCGACAACAGCGGCGACAACCGGGTCAGCGAGGACGGGCCGGGGATCGAGGTGCCCGCGGTCCGGCTCGGCGAGGTGCCGGAGGTGCGCGAGCAGCAGATCTCCCTGATCAAGGTCGACCTGCAGGGCCGCGATCACCGGGCGCTGGCCGGGCTGGACGAGGTGCTGCGCCGCGACCGCCCGCACATCGTGTGCGAGTTCTGCCCGGGCGCCATCGAGGAACTCGGGGACGATCCACATGCGGTGCTCGCCCGCTACCGCGAGCTGGGCTACCAGCCGATCGAGGTCGGCGAAGAAGGGCCGGTCACCTACCCACAGGGTGATCGGGAGCTGATTCGCAACGCCCGGCGTAACGAAAAGGACTTCGTGACGCTGTGGCTCCGACCAGAACCCGCCTTGGCTGGGTAATTTCCATCCGTGGAAACCACTCGGTGTTTCTTCGTTACACTCCTTACGGACTAAGTCGGTTCGACCAGGTGGGGGTGGGCGTTGGCCGAAGTCACGCCCTCCGAACCGGCGAAGAAGACCCGGATCGTCTTCATCGACATCGGCCGCGGGCTCGGTGCGCTGCTGGTCTTCTACAGCCACATCGCGCATCCTTGGGTGAAGGCCAAGGGCGAGCACGCGCCGTACATCGACTTCATCGAGGCGCTCACCAGCGACCCGATGCACATGTCGACCCAGGGCATCGGCGAGATCGCGGTGCCGTTCTTCTTTCTTGTCAGCGGTTTCGTGGTCACCCCGATCGCGATGCGGCAGGGCAGCCGGCGGTTCGCCGTGAACCGGCTGATCCGGGTGTACGCGCCGATGGTGTTCGTGGTGCTGCTGACCGCGCTGCTGATCTTGGTACACCTGCATCCGCCCGCGACGCCGGGACAGTCGCAGGAGCTGACGCCGCTGACCGCGCTCACCAACTCCCTGCTGGTCAACTACCTGATCAACCCGCAGGTCGTCCTGGTGCCGGTGGCCTGGACGATGATCGTCGAGGTCCTGTTCTACGTCATCCTGTTGCTGTTGCTACCGGTGCTGCGCCGGTGGGTGTGGCTGGCCATCGCTGTCGAGATCACGTTCATCTTCGTGGTGATGCTGAGCGGCAGGCAGCTCACCGCCGAGTACTTCCTGTTCGCGGTGAACGTGTCCTACCTGCCGATCATGATCATCGGCCAGGTCATCTGGGCCACCACGTCGAAAAAGATTCCGCTGTGGGCCGGTGGCGTGTTCGGTGCTCTGGCGTGGAGTCTGTACGTGCTCGGCGACATCATCGACGTCGGCCGTGTGGACACGGCGTACAACCTGTCGATGGCGTTCGCCGTGGTGCTGTTCATGCTGGGCCTGATGGCGGAGCCGAAGCTCAAGCAGCGGAAGTTCTGGACCGCCGTGTCCGAGCGCAGCTACTCGATCTACCTGGTGCACATGCTGGTCTCGTTCGTGCTGCTGCAGCTGCTGCGCCCGGCGGTGCCGCTGCCCATCGCGTTGCTGATCGTGATCCCGGCGGTGTTCGGCGTGGTCGAGGTGAGCTACCGGTTCGTCGAGCGGCCGAGCCACGCGCTGGCCCGCAAGCTTTCGTACCGGCGTGAGAAGCCGGCGCCGATCCAGGTCACCAGCGAGATCACGATCGAGATCCCGAAGGTGGACCGGCCTCGGCACCTGGCGGGTGACGCGCCGGCGGGTTCCGTCTCCGGCTCGCTGAACGGCAGCTTGCCGCCCCCGCCGACCAAGGGCGTGCCCAAGCCGCCGCCGACTCCGCCGCAGCGTGCTCCGAAGCCGCCTCCGCCGACCGACGCGGAGCAGACCGTGATCACACCGCTAGCGGTCCCGCCGCACCGGCCCCGCCCGGCGCCGGCGCAGGATCTGGGCTCGGGGCGCACCGCCGCACCTCGTGCCCGGCACAGCACCCCGCGGCGGCGCCCGTCACCCCCGCTTGAGCTGCAGCACCAGCCTGACCAGGAAGATCACGGCCAGCGTGGCGACCACGACGATCTCCCACGCCATGGGAGCTCCTTCCGCCGAACACATCGCTGAGTGAGGCGATGCTCTGCTGGTAAGGCGTCCGAACGTGGGACGACGTTCACCGACACGGCGTAACTCACACCTTCGGGCTAGTTGCCGAGCTAGTGCCGCCGAGGGGTGACGAGGCCCGATTCGTACGCCAGGACCACCAGTTGCGCGCGGTCGCGGGCGCCGATCTTCGTCATGATGCGGCTGACGTGGGTGCGGGCCGTGGCGGTGGAGATGACCAGGTGGGCGGCGATTTCGTCGTTGGACAGGCCGCCGGCGACGAGGCCGAGGACCTCGCGTTCGCGGTCGGTGATCTCCTTGACCGCGGCCGTGTCGATGCGGCGGTGCTCGGGGCGGCCGACGAACTCCGAGATCAGCCGGCGCGTCACCGTGGGGGCCAGGAGCGCTTCGCCCGCGGCGACCACGCGCAGCGCGCGCAGCAACTCCACCGGCTCGGTGTCCTTGAGCAGGAAGCCGCTCGCGCCGGAGCGCAGGGCCTCGTAGACGTACTCGTCAACGTCGAAGGTGGTCAGGACCAGCACCTTCACGCCGGCCAGGGCCGGGTCGGCGGTGATGCGGCGGGTGGCTTCGAGGCCGTCGGTGCCGGGCATGCGGACGTCCATCACCACGATGTCCGGTTTGTGCTCGCCCGCGAGCGCCACGGCTTGCGCGCCGTCGCCCGCCTCGCCGACGACGTCGAAGCCGTCTTCGGTCTCCAGCAGCACGCGGAACCCCGCGCGGACCAAGGCCTGGTCGTCGGCCAGTACCACGGTGATCGTCATGCTTCCCCCTTCACGGGCAACTCGGCCCGCACTTCGAAACCGCCGTCGACTACACCGGCCTGGACCGTGCCGCCGAGGGCGGCCGCGCGTTCGGTCATGCCGCGCAGGCCGTGACCGGGTGTGGGCGCGGTGGTGGCGCGGCCGTCGTCGCGGACGGTGAGCGTGAGGGCGCCGAGGCGCCGGTCGAGGTGGACGTCGACGTGCTGCGCGCCGTCGGCGTGGCGGACGACGTTGGTGAGCGATTCCTGCAGGATCCGGTAGGTCGCGCCGGCCACGGGCGCGGGCACGTCGCCCGCGTCGCCGTGCAGCCGCACTTCGAGACCGGCGGACCGCGCGTGATCGAGCAGCTCGCCCAGCTGAGACAGGCTCGGCGCGGGCGCCTTGTCCTCACCCGAACGCAGCACGGCGAGTGTCGCGCGCAGGTCGTTGAGCGCCGACGCGCTGGCCGCCTTGATGTTCAGCAGCGCCTCTTTCGCCTGCTCAGGCCGCCGGTCGGCGACGTGGGCGGCGACGCCGGCCTGCACGTTGATCATCGCGAGACTGTGGGCCACGACGTCGTGCACCTCGCGCGCGATCTGCAGCCGCTCCTGCTCGGCCAGGCGGTGGCGGTGCTCCACGGCCTGCTCGCGCCGCGCCGCCAGGGCCGCGAACTGGTAGCGCACGGCGGTGCCGATGCCGATCACCGCCGCCAGCCACACCACGAACACCCCGGCCGAAGGGGCGATCGCGAACGACCGCGTGGCGATCACGTGGGCCGCGTACCCGGCGACGAGCACGCCGGCGCCGGTCCAGCCCGCGACCACCGGACCACTGCGCCGGGTCAGCATGAACAACGCGATCGTCGGTACCAGGACGACCGGTCCGTTGGGCTCGCTGGAGGCGTAGAACGCGTACGCCGACGCGGCCGTGAGCACGAAAACCGGCAACGGGTAGCGGTGGACGACCAGCAGCGTCAGCACGGTCGCGACGAGCCACGCGGCGCCCGCGGCGCTGAGCAGGTGGGCGCCCGGCTGCCAGCGGCCGGCCGCGCTCGTGGCGCCGAGCGTGAACACGAGCACCACGAAAGTCCGGAACACGCGTCCGAACCACGGGTTCCGCGCCCGCCACCAGTCCTGCATGGTGCAGAAAGCTACCGCTCACGGTGCCTTCGCGCGTCCGTCCGGAAGCGGCACGATGGCTACGTCCGGTGCTGTACCCGAGTGACCGAGGAGCCGACGATGACGGAGATGCTGACCGTGGACCTGCACCCGATCTTCCGCAGCGACCGGGACATCGACGCGGCCGTGCGGACCGCGATCTTCCGTGCGGCCAGGGAACGGATCAGGACCGTCGAGATCATTTCCGGTAAGGGCTCGGGCAAGCTGAAACGGCGTGTGCTGGCCACGCTGAACCAGCCGCACCTCAAGAAGCTCTACCGGCGGGTGGAGGCCGACCCCGCCAACGACGGCCGGGTGCTGGTGCACTTCTAGTCGAACGAACTCGGCAGCTTCGCGGCGGTCTGCTCGTCGGCCGGCGTGTAGGTGGACACGGTGATCTCCGAGCGGCGACCCGAGTACAGGTACGTGAAGTTGAACTTGAGCAGCCCGACCTCGGGGTGGTCGTAGCACTTCGTGCGGATCGGCTCGGAGTTCACGTCGTGGCGGTTCCACAGCTGCTCGAACAGCGGCGACTCCGCTTTCAGCCGCTTGACCAGCGCTTTCCACGACGGTTCGGCCACGTGTTCGGCCATCGCCGCACGGAACGACGCGACCACGCGTGGAGTGTTCTGCTCCCAGTCGAGCATCCGGCTGCGCCAGTCCGGGTTGAGCAGGCACTGGACCAGCGTGTTGCGGTCCTCGAACGGGATCGAGTCGACGTCGCCCATCAGCCACGCATACGCACGGTTGTAGCCGAGCAGGTCGCAGCGCGCGTTTCGGACCGCGACGGGGAAGGGCTCGAGCTGGGTCATCATCTTGCGCATCGAGGGCGTGATGGCGTTGCACTCGTTCGCGGCCGGCGGTTCGGGCGCGCCGGCGAGGGTGAACAGGTGGGAGTGCTCGTGCGGGTCGAGTCGCAGCGTCCGCGAAATCGCGCCGAGTACCTGCTCGGACGCGTTGATGTCGCGGCCTTGCTCCAGCCACGTGTACCAGGTGACCCCGACACCGGCGAGCTGCGCGACCTCTTCGCGGCGCAGGCCAGGCGTACGACGGCGGCCGCCGAGGGGCAGGCCGACCTGCTCGGGCGTGATGCGGGCGCGACGGCTGCGCAGGAACGCGCCGAGCTCGCCGCGGCGGAGGCGTTCTTCGACAGCGGTGGTCATGCTCCCAGTTCAGCACAGCCCATTGCCTGGTACCAGGTAGTCCCGCTACCAGGATGAAAGCACACCTGGTACCAGGTTCGAAAGCGTCGCAGCGTGGTAGTCATGACGACGACAACCACCACACCGGTGCACCCCACCGGCGTGACCGCCAGGCCGGCGCTGACCTCAGCCGGCCTGGTCACCGTGTTGCTGGGGGCGGCACTGCCGGTCATCGACTTCTTCATCGTCAACGTCGCCCTCCCCACCATCGATACCGATCTGCACGCGTCCACCGCGACGTTGGAGCTGGTGGTGGCCGCGTACGGCATCGCGTACGCGGTGCTGCTGGTCCTCGGCGGCCGGCTCGGCGACGCGTTCGGCCGCCGCCGGCTGTTCTTGCTGGGGCTCGCGCTGTTCACGCTGACGTCGCTGGTCTGCGGCCTCGCACCCGATGCGTTGACGCTGGTGCTCGCCCGCGCCGCGCAAGGGGCAGCGGCGGCGATGCTGCTGCCGCAGGTGCTCTCGATCATCCAGGCCGGCACGACCGGCGAACACCGCTCGCGCGCGCTCGGCTCCTACGGCGCGATGGGCGGCATCGCGACCGTCGTCGGCCAACTGCTGGGCGGCGCGCTCGTGGCCGCCGACCTGTGGGGCACGAGCTGGCGGCCGATCTTCCTGGTCAACGTGCCGATCGGCCTCATCGGGCTGCTGGTGGCGCGCCGCACGGTGCCCGACAGCCGCGCGGAGAACCCGCTCGGCGTCGACCGCTGGGGCACCGCGCTGCTCGCCGCGGCACTCCTGACGCTGCTCGTGCCGCTGATGGAAGGCTCTGCTTTGGGCTGGCCGTGGTGGACGATCGCGCTGCTGGTGCTGTTCCCGTTCGCCGCGCTGGGCTTCGCCCGCGTCGAGAAACGGCTGGAGTCGCGCGGTGGGATGCCGCTGCTGCCACCGGCGCTGTTGCGCACGGCCAACGTGCGCCACGGCCTGATCGTCGCGGTGCCGTTCTTCTGCGGCTTCGGGTCGTTCATGTTCGTCTACGCCGTGACCCTGCAGGACGGCCTGCACCTCGGTCCGCTCGGCTCGGGGCTCGTCCTGACGCCGATGGCCGTGGCCTACTTCTTGACGTCGCTGGGCAGCAGCCACCTCGTCGCCCGCTACGGCCAGAAGGTCGTCCTCGCCGGCGGCGTGATCGCGGCGTTCGGCCTGCTCGTGCTGGCCGGCTCCGCGTTGTGGGCGTGGCCCGCCCTCACGCTGTGGGAGCTGGCGCCCGCCATGGTCCTCATCGGGGTCGGCAACGGCCTGGCCATGACCACACTGTTCCGCATCGTCCTGTCCCGCGTGCCCCACGACCTCGCCGGTATCGGCGGCGGCGTGATGACCACGACACAGCAGACGTCGCTGGCCCTCGGGGTGGCCGTGTTCGGCAGCCTGTTCGCCGGCTTGAGCACAGGGTCAATGGGGTACGAGGGGGCGTTCGTACTGGTCGTGGCACTGCTGGCCGCGGTGGCCCTGCTCGTGGTGGTACTGGCCCGGAAGCTGCCGGATCCTCGATGAAAGCTCAGCCCGGGAGCGACGACCAGCCGCCGCCCCGGGCGAGCAGGATCCGGACGGCCTCGGCGTGTTCCGCGAAGCCCGCGAGGTCGCCGTGCAGCAACGCGGCGCGCTCGGCATCCAGGGGTGCCGTGTCGTCGCGCCAGAGTTCGAGGGTCCAGTTGGCGGCGAGGAACATCGAGCGCACCAGGCCGATGATTCCGGCGCCGTCGGGGCCGCCGCTGCGGCGGTAGGACTCGAGGATCTCGTTGCACGTCGAGAACAACCGCGTCAGTCCGGTCACGGCCTCCGCGGGCGTGCCGTCCCAGTCCGGGCCTGGCCACGTACAGGAGCCCAGCTCGAGCCACAGCCGCCAGCCGGCGGTCAACTCAGCTTCGTTCACGGAGTCCAGTGCCCGGCCATGGTTCGAGTGTGACCCCGGCGGCGCGGGAGCCGCCGGGGTCATGGGGTTTCTCACTCGTGTGGCTGTTCCCAGAGCCAGAACTCGATGCCCTGGTCGTCGACGCAGTCGGCGGTCGTGCCATACGGGTGGTGCTCCACCTCACCGGCGGTGCCGCCGTGGTCGCGAACGCGGGCGAGGGCAGCTTCGAGGTCGTCCACCGCGTACATCAGCTTCCAGCCGACCTGCCGGCCCGGGCCACCCCACAGCCCGCCTTCCAGGCCGGGGCCCTCGAAGCCCCAGGCGTCCGGCACGGAGCCGGGCGAGAACTGCCAGCCGACGACGCCGCCGTAGAACGCCTTCGCCCTTTCGCCGTCGGGGACCTGGAACGTGAAGTACATGGCTTCGCCGTGGCGGGTGGGCTTCGTCGCGTGTTTGGTCGTCTGGCCGGCCTGCGCGACGAGCCAGCGCTGGCCGTACGGGTCCTTGATCGTGCCGCCGAGCCCGTAACCGCGGTCCTCGACCGGACGCAGCAGCTCACCGCCCAGCTCCACGGCGCGGCGGGCCGACTCGTGGACGTCGGGCACCTCCACGCGGATCAGCGGCCCGCCCTCGGGCGCGACGACGTTGCCCAGCTCGGGGAACTCCTCCGCGAGCATCAGCACGCTGTCGCCGATGGCCAGCTCGGCGTGCCCGATGCGCCCGTCGTCCATCACGATCGGGTCGGATCGCCGCCGCGCGCCGAAGACCTCGACGTAGAAGTCCAGTGCGGCACGGGCATCGGTGACGACGAGGTACGGCGCGAGCGCGCGCACGGCGGCGTCGGCGGGGGTTTCGGTGGTGGTCATTTCGACTCCGTTCAGGATGAGGCGCCGCAGGTTGTCCCGCAGCTCCCTGGCGAACGCCGGGTCCGGGTCGACCGGCGTCGGGGGCAGTGCGAGCGCGTCGAACGGCTCAGTCATCGCAGCCCCCTTTCTCCTCGTAGCTGTGGCGGAACGCGGCCTTCGCGCGGGTCAGCAACGCTTCGGTCGCGTAAACCGTGCGGCCGAGGCAGGCGGCGACTTCGCCGACCGGCAGGCCGTCGACGTACCGCAGCGTGAGCACGGCCCGGTGGTGCGCGCCGAGCGACTCGAGCACCTGGCGCGCGCGCAACGCGTCGAGCTCGGTGTCCCACGGGTCGTGGGCGTCGGGCTCGTGCACCAGCCGCAACCCGCGCTCCTCCCGGGCCTTGCGGCGCCAGTGGTCGGCCAGCTTGTGCCGCGCCACCCCGATCAGCCACCCGGTGCTCACCGGCGGCGCACCCGCCTTGCGGCACGCGGCCACCGCCCCCAGGAACGTCTCCGATGTCAGCTCCTCGGCCAGCACGCGGTCACCGCAGCGCCCGAGCAGGTACCCGTAGACCTCCGGCAGCGCGGACTCGTACAGCCCGAGCAGCGCGAAAGCCGGGTCCGGTCTCACCCGCGGTTCCGTCACACCCACATCGTCGTCCGAGCGCCGCGTTTTCCGTCGGGTGAATTTGGGGCCGCTGGAAAATCATTGGTCGGCGCAGGTGGCGGGCGGCGACACTGCGGTCATGGCCGGGCGAGGACGAGCGACGGGGTTGAGCCTCACGTCTTGGGTGCTGTTCGCCGGCTCCGGGCCGGTGGCGAAGGCCGTGATGACCACGGGCTGGTCACCGGCCGCAGTGACGGCGGTGCGCATCGCGCTGGCGGCCGTGGTGCTGGTGCCGGGCGTCGCGCTGGTGCGGCCGTGGGCATTGCGCTTCCGCGGGTCCGACGTGTGGCTGGTGCTCGGCTACAGCGTGCTCGGCGTGGCCGGGGTGCAGCTGTGCTTCTTCGTGGCCGTGGACCGTGTGCCGGTCGGGGTGGCGATGGCGCTGGTGAACCTGGCGCCCGCGTTGGTCGCGCTGTGGGTGCGCGTGGTGCGGCGCGAACCGCTGCCGGCGCTGGTGTGGGTCGGGACCACGCTGGGCGTGGCCGGGCTGGCGCTTGTCGCCCAGGTCTGGCACGGCGGCCGGCTCGACGCGCTCGGCATCGCCGCCGGCATCGCCGCGGCCGTGTGCTCGGCGGGGTACTTCCTGCTCGGCGAACGCGGCGCGGGCCGGCACGACTCGGTGGGACTCACGGCTGTCGGGCTGGCGATCGGAGCCGTCGTGGTCGGCGCGGTCAGTCCACCGTGGACGGTGTCGCCGGCGTCGATCACTCAGACGGCCACGCTCGGCGAACTGCACGTGCCCGTGTGGCTGGCGTTGCTGGTGCTGGCCGTGGCCGGCACGGTGCTGCCCTACCTGGCCGGACTGCGCGCATTACGCGACCTACCCCCGGCGCCGGCGAGCGTGCTGGCACTGGTGGAACCGCTCGTCGCCGCGGGGCTGGCGTGGCTGTGGCTCGGCGAAACCCTCGGTGCGTCGCAGCTGGTCGGCGCGGTCGTGCTGCTCGCGGGAGCCGTGCTGGTGCAGGTGGCCGGATCCCGCATCCCGGCTGGAGTGCGGGATCCGGTGGTGGCTACCAGCCAGCCGGCCGACGGCGGTCCGGCTCGTAGGGCTGCGTGATCACTTCCACGCCGTTGCCGCCCGGGTCGAGGAAGTAAACCCCGCGGCCGCCGTGGTTGTGGTTGATCTCGCCGACCAGGTTCCCGGCCGGATCGGCGTGGTAGGTCACGCCGGTTTCCTCAAGCCGCGTGAAAAACGCGTCGAAGTCGTCCTCGGGGATCAGGAAACAGTAGTGCTGCAGCCGAAGGTCCTGCGGCGGGATCGTCGCGAAGTCCAGCCGGACGCCATTGCCGGTTTCGACGGGGATGAACGGCCCCCATTCCTCGCCCACTTCGAGACCCAGCAAGCGGGCGAGGAACTCGGCGGACTCCCGGTTGTCCCGGGACGGCACGATCAAATGGTTGAGCTCAACGGAAACGGACACGAACAATGCCTCCAGAAGGCATCCCGGCACCTCCATGTCTCACCCGGCCGGTGACCGACACGCGATGCCGCGTTCGTGATCGTAAGGCAGGACTAGGAAACCGTCACGCGCCTTCGCCCGGCCGCGCGCGGCCGCCCGACGCCCTGCCAGGAGAGGCCGGCGTCGATGACCGTGCGCGGGTCGAGGAGGTTGCGGGTGTCGACGACGTCGTCGCCCTCCATCGCGTCGGCCATCACCGTCCAGTCGAGGTGCTTGAACTCGGCCCACTCGGTGAGGACCACGATCACGTCGGCATCCTTCGCAACCTGGTACGGGTCGTCGACCACGGTCATGCCGTCGATGCCGGTGTCGACCGCCGGGTCGTAGGCCGTGATCTCCGCGCCCAGCGCGCCGAGCACCGAGGAGACGGCGAGGGCGGGCGAGTCGCGCAGGTCGTTGGTGCCGGCCTTGAACGCCAGGCCCAGCACGCCGATCCGCGCACCGGACAGAGTGCCGCCGCAGGCGCCGGCGATCTTCGCCACGATGCGGTCGCGCTGGGCGATGTTCTCGTCGATGGCCGAGGTGAGCATGCGGAAGTCGTAGTTCACGGACTCCGCGACCTTCACGAGCGCACTGGTGTCCTTGGGCAGGCACGAGCCGCCCCAGCCCGGGCCGGGCTTGAGGAACGTGCGGCCGATGCGCCGGTCGTAGCCCATGCCCTCGGTCACGAGGTCGATGTCGGCTCCGAGGCGCTCGCACAGCTCGGCGATCGAGTTCACATAGGACAGTTTCAGCGCGAGGAAGCAGTTGGCCGCGTACTTCACGAGCTCCGCGCTTGCCGCGTCGGCGACGACGACGGGTGCGCCGAGGTCCGCGTAGAGGGCACCGACCCAGCGCGCCGCGCCGGGGGTGTCGGAGCCGACCACGATGCGGTCGGGGTTGAGGAAGTCGGAAACCGCCGTGCCTTCGCGCAGGAATTCCGGATTGGACACGACCGGGACGTCTTCGCGGCCGAGCATCGCGCGGATGCGCTTGGACGTGCCCACGGGCACGGTCGACTTGGTGATCAGCGCGCAGCCGGCGGGCAGCACGGCGCCGATCTCGGCCGTCACCGCCTCCACCGCGCGCAGGTCTGCGGAGCCGCCCGCGCCCATCGGCGTCGGCACGCACAGGAAGACACCGTCCGCCTCCCGCACGGCTTCGTGCGCGCCGACGACGAACGACAGCCGCCCGCCCGCGATGCCACCGGTGACCAGTTCGGCCAGCCCCGGTTCGAGAATGTCCACTCTGCCGGCGGAGAGGCGCGCGACCTTCGCCTCGTCCACGTCCACGCAGGTGACGCGATGCCCCAGGCTCGCGAGACATGCCCCCGTGGTCAATCCGACGTACCCCGTCCCCACCACCACGATCCGAGCTGCGCTCATGCTGCCGAAGGTGACATTCGGAGTTGAAGCGGGCGCTAACGGAAGTGGGCGACGCCGAATACTCCACGCGAGAAGTGAAGAACGGCCCTCGCGTGAGGCAGCACACCCGGAGCCGGTGCGAACGAGCGTTAACCTGTCGCTACGGTGCAGGGCCGCACCACGAGCAGGAGAAAGGCTGAAGATGCAGATCACCGACACCGCAGCGCTCGTCACGGGTGGTGCTTCCGGCCTCGGCGGCGCCACCGCCAAGGCGCTGGCCGCCAAGGGCGCGCGCGTCTTCGCGCTCGACCTCGCCGCGTCGATCGAGAAGGCGGAGCAGGTCGACGGCGTCACCTACGTCGAGGCCGACGTGACCGACCCCGACCAGGTCCAGGCCGCCGTGGACACCGCGGCCGGCTCCGGCGTTCCGCTGCGCACGGTCGTGAACTGTGCCGGCATCGGCCCCTCGGCTCGCATCCTGTCGAAGAAGGGCCGCCACGACCTCGCGCTGTACGCGAAGGTCGTGCAGATCAACCTCATCGGCACCTTCAACGTGCTCACCATCGCGGCGGAGGCCATCGCCAAGACCGAGCCGCTGACCGACGACGCCCGCGGCGTCATCATCAACACCGCCTCCGTCGCGGCCTACGACGGCCAGATCGGCCAGGTGGCCTACTCGTCGTCCAAGGGCGGCGTCGTCGGTCTGACGCTGCCGGCCGCGCGCGACCTGGCGTCGCAGGGCATCCGCGTGCTGACGATCGCGCCAGGCATCGTCGACACCCCGATGCTCGCCACGGTCAGCGACGAGTTCCGTGCGGGCCTCGCGGCCGGCGTGCCGTTCCCGAAGCGCCTGGCGCGTCCGGACGAGTACGCGCAGCTCGCCCTCTCGCTGATCGACCACGACTATCTCAACGGCGAAGTCGTCCGCATGGACGGCGCGCTGCGCATGGCGCCGCGGTAGTAAACCCGCTCACCCACGGCGGACCGCCCCGGTGCCGGCCAGTCCCCGCCCGGCACCTCGATCCCCCAGCGTGCAAATGGTATGGACCACCCGGTCAAGGCGCGCTTTCCCGTCTTGACCGGGTGATCCAGACCGCCGTCGCCATTCCGGATCGGGGTGCTGGGCCGGCTGAGACCTCAGGCGGCCTTCGTCAGCCGCGCTTCCAGCCCGATGCCGTCCGTGGTGATGCGGCACGAACCGAAGCGGCTTTCCCGCGCCAGTGTCTCGAACTGCTCCGGCGTGTACGCGCGTTTGCGCAGCTGCCCGAGTGTCCACTTCGTCGTGAACGCGCCCACGGGCCCCAGCTTCGTCCCGGCCACCTCGGCCGCGATGTCTTCCGACGTCGCCGTCTTGCGCAGGTCCTGCACCAGCGCCACCCCGCCCGGCCGCAGCACGCGCCACATCTCGTCGAGCGCGTCGACCGGGTCGGCGAAGTTCTTGAACGCCGCCTGCGTGATCAGGAAATCGAAGGACCTGTCCGCGAACGGCATCGCCGCGACGTCGCCGTGCACGAATTCCGCCGCGACACCCTGCTCGCGGGCGTACTGGCTCGCCAGGGACACGAACGTGCGGCTCACGTCCAGCCCCGTGACCGCGAAGCCGAGCCGCGCGAGCTCGACCGCGTGGAACCCCGGCCCGGGAGCCACCTCCAGCACGTCGGCGCCGCCGGGCAGCTGCTGGGCCCGCTCCGCCGCCGACGAGCGGTAGAACGCCAGCTGCGGCTCCGTCCCGCGACCGCGCGCGTAGGCCCGCGCGACCGGTCCCTCCATCTCCGGCACGAGCTTGGTGCGGTGCCGTTTGACCTCGGTCTTCGTCATGGTTGCACTCCAGTTCGGTGGGTCGGCCGAACCGCTCCGGCGAGTGCGGGCCCGTATCCTGTGATCGCAGCCCGAGGATCGGATTCGCGTCCGCGGAATCGGTTCGAGGGTTTCCCCGGTCCCGGTGGCGGTGTGCCAGCACTACCTCCGGGGCCGGCTTTCTACTCCTGGCCGCGTTCGACGAAAGCGGTCAAGTCTTCCGGTAGCTCGCCGGTCTCTCGGTAGTGCCGCCACTCGGCGACGCCCGGCAGCGCGCTCGTGGCCAGGTCGTCGCGCAGGCCGCGTACCCACTCGATCTCGGCGCGCAGCAGCACCAGCTCGTATTCGCCTTCGACGAGGAACAGCCGCGGCACCTCGGCGCGCGAGGCTTCGAGCACCGCGGCCCGTTCAGCGAGGCGCTTATCCAGCGCGGTGAGCCGTTTCGTCAGCAGGTCCGCCACCTCGTCCGGTCCGAGCGAAGCCATGATGGAAAGCCCGGCCTGGAACTTCGTCGGCTCGAGGTCCGGCTCGGCGAGCAGCTCGGCCACCCAGTCCTCCAGCTCGGTGCGGCCGGCGTCGGTGAGGCGGTAGATCGTGCGCTCGGGCCGCGCGCCGTCGCGGACGCTTTCGACGGTCGCGACGAAGCCGTGCTTCTCGAGGTTGCCGACAACCGTGTAAAGCGAGCCCCACTTGATCTTCATGTCGGCTTCCTTGCCGCGTTCGCGCAGCACGGAGGCCATTTCGTAGGGGTGCATCGGTCGCTCGACCAGAACCGACAGCACGGCCAGCCCCAGCATGTTCCCGACCTTGCGCCGCTTCACGGGCACCCACTTCCTCGCCTACGAGTATTCGCAAACGAGTATAGGCACGGCAGGCCGGAGATCGCCAGGATCAGCGGTGGATCAGCAGCACCGAGGAGCGATGGGGCGGCAGGGGGACGGCGCGTTGAAGCAGCCAAGACCCGTCTTTCCCCGCGTGGACGGTGCCCAGGGCGACCACGGCGGCCGAGCGGCCGAACCCGGTCAGTACGATCCGGTCGCCTTCTTGCAACGCGCCCGCACCGGCCGGGATGACGATCGTCGGGGCGCCGCCCCGCCCGCCGGTGCCGGTCAGCGTCACGGACTCGCCGGACGCCGTCACCGTGTGCAGGCCCCAGGGCCCGGACAGCTCGTCCGGGTTCGATTTCAGGATCGCGAAGTCATCGAGCCCGGTAGTGATCACTCCGACGAACCCGGCCTGCGTCGCGACGACGTCGCCCGCCTTCGCGGTGACGCCCGAGACGCCGAACTGGGCAGCGGCCCCGCGCGGACGACGGTCCCGGTCGAGACAGCCGGGTCGTGCGCCGAGCTGGTGAGGGTGCCGAAGACCGGGTGCTGCGGATTTCCGGTGGCCAGGGAGGTGTTCCACGCGGCCGCGGTGGGTGGCAGCTGCGCGGTCGCCACGCCGTCTGCCACCTGGGTTTCGCCGGAGGCGAACCTCGCCGAGTCCACTTGCGGGGCTGTCACCGCAACGCCCGTGGCCGGGCCACCGTCCAGCGCAGCGGCGACGAAGCCATACGCCGGCGCCGTGAGCCGGTCGGCCGGGACGGCCAGCTGAGCCTGAACCCGCAGCTCAGGCCCGGTGAGGAACGCCAGGCGGACTCCGCCGTCGCGCTCCTGGCTCCGGAGCACGACGATCGTGCCCACCTCCGGCCTGCTTCCGGCGAACACCACCTGGGCCGCCTCCCCGCCCCAGCCCCACCTCGCCCGCTCGATCACCTCCACGTTGCCGGCCAGAGACCCCCGCGCAGGCCACTGCGTCACCGGCACGGCCTGGACCTGCGACGACGTCGTCTGCGTGGTGGCGATCGTCGCCGCGCCCAGCGCGGGCACCACGGCGGCGGCCGCGGCCCCGGCCAGCCTCCGCTGCCGTCGACGCGTCCGCGTCCCCAGCACCCGCCGTGCCATCCGCGCCGCGTCTCCCGGCTCCGGTGGCGCCAGCGAGATCTCGCCGAGCTCCCGGCGGACAGTGTCGGTGAACTCCTGTTGCCTCAACGCGGTCCCCTCCCGATCGCCGCCGGACTCGGTCCGTGCGTCGCCGCCCACAGCTCACGCAGCCGGGCCAGCCCACGCGCCGTCGACGACTTCACCGTGCCGACGCCGCAGCCCGGCAGCTGCGCGGTCTCCGCCTCGCCGAGGTCCAGGTAGAACCGCGCCGCCAGCACCGCCCGTATCCGCGGCGGCAGCTGCCACAGCAGCGCGACCATCTCCGCCCGGCCCGCCGACACGGCGAACGCATCTCCCCCGGTTACGACGTCCGCCCCGGCGATCGGCATCAGCCGCTCGCGGCGTCGACGGTCGCGACGAGCGAGGAAACGCGGAACAACGCCTGCCGGGGCGTAGGCGCGCTCGTGCTCGATGTCCGTGCGGCCGACGTGCTTGTCCAGCCGCAGCAGCGCGTCGTGCTCCACGTCCTCGGCCTCGCCGCGGTCACCGGTCAGCACGAGCGCGTAGCGGAACAGCTCGTCGTAGTGCTGCTCGACGAAGACGTCGAACCCGCGCACGCCCACCGCCCTCCGCTACCTGACGCCCCCTCGGATCACGGAGGAGGCCGGAAAGTTGCCGGGGGAGCCGAACTCGAGCCGGCGGCTCAGAGGTCGAGCATGAAAGGCACCTCGGCTTGCGCCCGATCGGACATCCACTCGCGCAACGCCTTGGTGGCCAGCACGTCGTCCTCGTTGTACTGCAGGAGACGCTCGCGCTGGGTGCCGTCGGGAGTTTCGCCGTCCATGCCCACGGCGTCGCGGTACCAGCGCATCGACGCTTCGCCGCCGGCCTCCGCGTCGCGCCACCGGAAGCCCGCGACGGGAGCGATCACCTTGAGGCCCTTGCCGCGCGAGCACAGGAACTGGTCGGTGACGCTGCGGAAGAGGTCCACCCACTCGTCGGAGTCCACAAAGGACTGCACGTCCTTCTTCGCCGGGATTCCCGGGTGGTCGCCGAAACGCTCGACGGAACCGAACAGCCAGCGGTTCTCCGCCAGCGCGTTGTAGCAATACGCGCGGAACGTGAGCCCGGCCGCCAGCGTGCGCTCGCGCACGTCGGTGAACCACGTCCAGAACTCCGCGAACGAACGCGCCTCGTCGGTGGTCGGCAGCGGCTCCCACGTGGCGAACGCGCGGTAACCCTGCTCGACGCCGATGTCGGCGCCCGAGAGCAGCGTGCCCCACAGGTACGCGCCGGCGTCGCCGAAGCTCTCCATGTCGACGTCGACCTCCACGTCGCCGCGGGGCACCTCGACCTGCGGCGTGCGACGCACCACGGTGAGGTCGGCAAGCCACGCGCGCGCGAGCATGATCGCGTCGGCGAACGTGCCGCCGGTCCAGTTCATCGGCGGCGCCTCGGCGACCGGGTCGAGTGCGGCCAGCTTGTCCACAGTGGACACGCCGGCGCGCCGGAGCTCGCCGGCGTCCTCGCCGCGCACCACGAGGCTGACGTCGCGGGTTTCGGTGAGCTGCACCTCGCACGTCGGCCAGAACGGGCAGCGCCGGCACTCCAGCACGCGTGAGGGCATGGCCAGCGGTTCGCCGCCGGTCGCGGCAGCGGTGGCCACGGCGAGGCGGTCGGCGAAGCGCGCGTCGTACTCCGCCAGCGCGCTGCGGCCGCCGGGCCAGGTGCCGGCGGTGAGGTCGTGCCAGACCACCACGTCGGCGTCGAGCCCGATCACGCCGCCGACGGCCCGGCCGGTCTCCGCGCGGCCGTACGTCTGCAGCATCCGCCGCAGGTGCGCGAGCCGCAGCTGGTCGCGCGGCTGCGAACGCACCTTGCGCGTCTCGTCCGGCGTGCGGTGCGCGGGGTCGAGGTCGGTCAGCCCGGTGGTCGGCGCGCCCTGGCCGCGGTCGGTGATGCGGTGGCGCACCACGAGCACCGGCACGTAACCGGTCGCGGTGCGCACGAGCAGGTCGACGCCGCCACGCCGGTGCCCGACCGGGTCGGCCTGCAGCAGCGGGCCCCAGATGAACCGGGCGCCCTCGGCGAACGCCTCCTCCGTGAGCCGCACTCGGTCGGCCGCGGGCAGGTCACGCGGGATGCGCGCCCAACTCGCGTCGGCACAGGCCGCGTCGGTTCTGGCCGCATCAGTGCTTGTGGCGCCGGTGGTCGCGTCGACGAGGCGCCGCAGGATCGCCTCGCGGTGCGCCGTCGCGTCGTCGATCCGCTGCTGCGCCGTGGGATCCGGCGGCGGCAGCGGGACGTCGCGCATCGCGGGGTCGTGCTCCAGATGCACACGACGACGGCAGCGACTGACCGCTCCGGCGTCGAGCAGCACCTCGTTACCCATGACGATCACCTTATCCGGCCCCACCGACAGAACTGCCTTTCCGTGCTGCGAGCCGACATGCCCGGCCCCACTCGGACCAGTAAGTTCGACCCCGACGAGTAGCAGGAGGTGGGCCATGGCGCGCAAGGCCAAGCAGGACGCGGGTGAAGCTCGGATCACCCCGAAGAAGGCGAAGAACGCGATCGCGGTGGCCAAGGTGCTCGGGCCGGCCGTGATCCCGGTGGTCGCGCCGTACGCGGTGCGCGCGGCGGGCGCGGCACGGGAGCTGTACGACCGTTACCAGGCGCGCAAGCTCGGCGTCGCCGTCGACCAGCTCGGCGAGTTCTCCGGCCGCGGTGCCGCGCTGCACGCGCGGATCGCGGGTCTCGTGCAGGGCCTGGGCGAGCTCAGGAAATCGAGCAAGGCCACCGACGCCGATGCGAAGTTCGCGGCCGACACCCAGGCCACCCTCGAACAGCTCTCGGCCACGGTCCGCGCGGCCGAACGGATGCCGGCCACCCGGCGCAAGGCCGCGCACCGCGCGGTCGCGAGCGAGCTCGACTCCCTGGAAGAACAGCTGCTGCACCGGCTCGGCGTCTGAGCACGAGCCGGGCCGGCCACCCGAAGCGGTGAACGGCCCGGCTTCGACCGTCGGCGTCAAGACGGCAGCGGGATCCACTTGTGCGACCACGTGAGCACAGCGTCGAGAACCGGCTCCAGGTCCTGGCTCTTCGCCGTGAGGTGGTACTCCACCTGCAGCGGCGTGGCGGTGAGGACCCGCTTCTCCAGCAGCCCCTCCTCCTCGAGCGTCCGCAGCCGCTGCGCCAGCATCGTGTCGCTGATGCCGGGCACCGCGGCCTTGATCAAGGCGTAGCGGTGGTGACCGGTGAAGACCGCGCGCAGGATCGCGCCCGACCAGCGCGTGCCGATCTGCTCGATCGCCGTGTGAAAGCGCGTGCACACGCGGTGGGCTTCCTCCTCGTGCCGGTCCACGGCCATTCCCTCAGTCGCCCGAGCGCAGCGGCGCCAGCGACGCGGTGACCCGCACCAGCTCGTCGAACATGGCCTTGGCCGAGGTCTTCACGATCTCGTTGGGCACGAACTCGCCCTCGTCGCTGATGAACTGCTGCACGAACGGCACCGACACCGCGTCGAACACCGGCGTCATGCGCAGCGTGGTCACGACCTGCTTGATCTGCTGCACCGCGCGGGTGCCCGCCGCGACGCCGCCGTAGCTGACCAGGCCGACGGCCTTGTACTTCCACTCGTTGTGCAGGTAGTCGATGGCGTTCTTCAGCTCGGCGTTGTAGCCGTAGTTGTACTCCGGCATCACGAAGACGAACGCGTCCGCTTCGGACACCTTCGCGCTCCAGTCCTTCGTGTGCTGGTGCTCGTACTGACCGAGGCGCGGGTGCTTTGGCTCGTTGAAGAACGGCAGGTTGACCTCGGCGAGGTCCACGAGCTCGACATCGAAGCCGCCGTGCTCGATCGCCGCGGACTCCGTCCACTTCGCCACCGGCAGGCCCACCCGGCCCGGCCGCGTGCTCGCCAGGATGATCTCAAGCTTCGGCAACGCCTCCGCCTCCTCCCGGCCCGACAGAACGCGGGCCGCTCGACTAAGGATTCCTGAGCAACTTAGCATTCCTTAGTGAACGGTCCGCGTCCGGCTGCTTACTTGATGAACCCCTTTTCGATCATCCACTGGTGCGCGACGACGCCGGCGTCCTTGCCGTCGACGTCGACCTGCTTGCACAGCTGCACCATCTGCTCGTTGTCGATCGCCGCGGTCACCTTCTCGAGCGGGCCCCGCAGCGCGGGGTGCTGGTTCAGGAAGTCCGTGCGCATCGTCACCGCGGCGTTGTACTGCGGGAACGCCTTCTTGTCGTCCTCCAGCACGCGCAGGTTGAGCCCTGAGATGCGGCCGTCGGTCGTGAACACCTCGCCGACCGGGCACGTGCCGTTGGCCACGGCCGAGTAGATCGTGCCGATGCCGAAGTTCTCGATCTTCGGGTTCTGGAAGCCGTACGCCTTGACCGCCGCCGGGAACCCGTCCTGGCGGCTGGTGAACTCCGTCTCCAGGCAGAACCGCGCCTGGTCGGGCTTCTGCTTGAGGAAGTTCGCCAGGTCGGTGGTGGTCTTGAGGTTGTTCTGCTTGGCGTAGGCCTCGGTCGTGGCGAAGGCGTACTGGTCGTTGAGCGGCGAGTACTTGAGCCAGGTGATGCCGTTCTTCTCGGCGTCGGCCTTCGCGGTCGCGTCGTACTGCGCCTGCTCCCCGCCCGGCACGGGCAGCTCGTTGCCCTGGTAGTTGATCCAGCCGGTGCCGGTGTACTCCCAGGTGACGTCGGTCTGCCCGTTGAGCAGCGCCTGGCGCGACGAGTTGGATCCCTTGATGTCGGTGAGGTCCACGACGTCGGCGCCGGCGGCGCTCAGCGCCATCTCGGCCATGTAGCCCAGGATGATGTTCTCGGTGAAGTCCTTCGAGCCCACCACCACGCGCACGCCCTGCACGCCAGGGGTCGGCTGGATGGAACCGGGCTGGATCGAGTACGGCACCGACGTGTTGAGGTCGAGCCCGCACGCCGAGAGCGTCCCGGCGAGCAGCGCGGCCCCCGCGAGGACGCCCGCCTTCTTGAGGACGTTCATCAGCGCAGCCCCTTCGGTCCGAAGAACTGTTCCGCCACCGCGCCCAGCCAGTCGACCAGCAGCGCCAGCGCGACGGCCAGCACGGAGCCGGTGATCAGCACCTTCGTGAGGTTGAGCTTGTAGCCGGTGTCGATCAGCAGGCCGAAACCGCCGGCGTTGACGAACATCCCGAACGTCGCGGTACCCACGGCCAGCACGAGCGACGTGCGCAGACCGGCCAGGATCAGCGGGATCGCCAGCGGGAACTCCACGCGCCACAGCACCGCCGACGAGGACATCCCGATGCCGCGCCCGGCGTCGATCAGCGCCGGGTCCACCTGCTGCAGGCCCACCATCGTGTTCCGCAGCACCGGCAGCAGCGAGTAGAACGCCAGCGGCAGCGCCGCGACCCACAGCCCGCCGACGGCGCCGGTGACGATGAACCACAGCACCAGCACACCCAGCGCGGGCGCCGCCTGGCCGATGTTCGCGATGGCCAGGAAGAACGGCGCCAGGAACCTCGCCCACCGCCGCGTCACCAGAACGCCGAGCGGCACGGCCAGGAGCACCACGATCACGACGACCACCAGCGTCATCGCGACGTGGTCACGCAGCGCGGTGAGCAGCGAAGTCGCGTTGAGCGTGGTCTTCTCGGTGGCGGTCAGTCCGGTGCCGAACACCCAGCCGAGCGTGACCGCGACCAGCACGACCACGGCGATGGGCTGGGCGAACAGGCGGAAGCGCTCCGCGCCACGGGAGCCGGATTCGGTGGAAAAGCCAGTGTCGACAACGGCTGTCACTGTGAAACACCCCCGACCGGCTCATGGTCGTCCGCATGCTCTTCGCGCAGCTGCTGGATCGTGTTGATCACGGTGTCCAGCTCGATCATGCCGGCGAACTCGCCGCGCGGACCGGTGACGGGTACGCCGCCGCCCTCGGCGAGCATGGCCTCCAACGCGTCCTGCAGCGTCGACTGCAGGCTCACGATGTCGCGCAACGGCTTGCCCGCGGTGGCCAGCGAGGTCGCCGCGGCGAGCTCACGCCGGTGCACCCAGCGCACCGGGCGGCGGCGGGCGTCGAGCACGAGGACGAACTGCCTGCTCTGCGCGTCGAGCCGCTTGGCGACATCCGCCGGCGCCTCGTCGACGCCGGTGGTGAGCACGTTCTGCTGGAGCTCGACGTCGCGGACGCGCAGCAGGGTCAGCTGCTTGAGCGAAGCGCCGGCCCCGACGAAGCCGGCCACGGTGTCGTCGGCCGGGTTGGCGAGGATCGCATCGGGGGTGTCGTACTGGAGAATCTTCGACCCGTTGCCGAGGACCGCGATCTTGTCGCCGAGCTTCACGGCCTCGTCGAAGTCGTGCGTGACGAACACGATCGTCTTCTTGAGTTCGGTCTGCAGCCGCAGCAGCTCGTCCTGCAGATTGCCGCGCGTGATGGGGTCGACCGCGCCGAACGGCTCGTCCATCAGCAGCACCGGCGGGTCGGCCGCGAGCGCGCGGGCCACGCCGACGCGCTGCTGCTGGCCACCGGAGAGCTGGCGCGGGAACCGGTCGCGGAACTCGGCCGGGTCCAGGCCGACCAGGTCCATCATCTCCTCGACGCGGGCGGACACCCTCTTCTTGTCCCAGCCGAGCAGCCCGGGCACCACGCCGATGTTCTGCGCCACGGTGAAGTGCGGGAACAGCCCGGCCTGCTGGATCGCGTACCCGATGCGCCGGCGCAGAGTGTCGACGTCGAGCTTCAGCGCGTCTTCGCCGCCGATCGTGATGCGCCCGGACGTGGGCTCGATCAGCCGGTTGATCATCCGCATCGTGGTCGTCTTGCCACAGCCGGACGGGCCGACCAGAACGACGATCTTGCCGGCGGGCACGACCATCGAGAAGTCGTCGACGGCGGGAGCGCGCGTGCCCGGGTAGCGCTTGGTGACGTGTTCCAGCTCGATCTCGGCACCGGAGACATGGTCGTCGGAAACGTGCTCAGCCACGGAGCCCCCTCGTTACGGTCAATCGCTTGATCAGGACGTAGATGGCGTCGAGCACGAGCGCGAGGATGACGACGCCGACGGTGCCCGTGAGGGCCTGGTTGAGCGAGTTGGCGCTCCCCGCGTTGGTGAGGCCCGAGAAGACCTCGGACCCCAGGCCGGGACCCTTCGCGTAGGCCGCGATCACCGCGATGCCCATCAGCATCTGCGTCGCGACGCGCATGCCCGTGAGGATCGCGGGCCACGCCAGCCGCAGCTCGACGCGGGTGAGCACGGCGAAGCGGCCCATCCCGATGCCGCGCGCGGCATCGGTCACTGCCGGATCGACACCAGCGAGACCGACGATCGTGTTCCGCACGATCGGGAGCAGGCCGTAGAGCACCAGCGCGATGACCGCGGTCGTGGAGCCGAGTCCGGAGAGCGGGATCAGCAGCCCGAGGAGGGCGAACGAGGGAACGGTCAGGATCGTGCTGGCCAGCGCCGTGGCGACGGCCGAGCCGATGGGACTGCGATACACCGCGATGCCGATCGCCACACCCAGTACGGCGGCGAGGATCGTGCACTGCACGACCATGCTCGTGTGCAGGTACGCCTGCAGCCACAGCCGGTCCCACCGGTCCGAGATGTACTCGAAGAGGTTCATGCGTATTCGTTCTCCTGCCGCTAGTGAGGAGCCCCAGACGTCACCCGTTCGGAGTAGCTCATCAACCGGGAGAGTGACTACCCAGAAAGAACGCGGACCAAACCTCCCGTCTCACCGTTGGTCAGGCCACCGTTTCGCATCCTGAGACCATCGGCAACCGAAGCAAGTGGCCTGGCCGGGCGGTCGTCACCTGATCGCAACGCTGCGACCAGCAGCTACTTGAACGTTCACCGAGACACTGCTCACAGGTCGGGAGCGCTCGATCACTCGTCGGAGTGCCGATAAGCTGCCGTCCGTGAGCACCCGGACCCGGCACCGCGGCGCGCTGGCCGCTGCGCGCGGCGGGCTGCTCGCGGCCAGTTCGGCGTCACTCGCGGTGACCGCCCACGGCGTCGCCGACGGCGGACTGCCCGACCCGGCACTCACGGTCCTGCTCACCGGCCTGCTCGGCTGGACGGCCACCGCGCTCGCGGGCAAGGCCCGCGGCCGCCTCGCGACCGTCGCCGTGCTCGGTGCCGGCCAGCTGGTGATGCACCTGGTGCTGACCACGCTCGCCGACCATACCGACCACATCGGTCACCCGGCCGCAGGCTGGGCGAGCGGCTGGACGATGACGGCTTCGCACGCCGCCGCCACCTTGCTCACAGCCCTGTTGCTGGCGCGCGCGGACGCGCTGCTGCTGGCTGTGCTCCACGCGGTGCGAGCGGTCCTGCCGCTCCTCACGCCGCCACTGCCCGTGCCCGCCGGCGCGGCCGTGGCACTCCCGCCGCGGCCCGTGCGGTCCGTGGCGATCCTCGACGTCGAGCTGCGGCGAGTCCGCGGCCGGCGCGGGCCACCTGCTCTGTCCTGAACCCGATTTCCCATTTCCCCTCACCGGTGGAGCCCCCGAAAGCTCTCCACCGGATCACCCCTGTTCAGGAGCAGTTGTGTCCCATCACGTCTTCAAGCGCGCCGGTGTCCTCGCCGCCACCGTCGGTATCACCGGCCTCCTCGGCGCCGGCATCGCGTCGGCCCACGTCACCGCCAACGTCTACGGCGCCCCGGCGACCCAGGGCGGCTACGGCGCGATCTTCTTCCGCGTCCCCAACGAGGACGCGAAATTCGGCACGATCGGGCTCGAAGTGGACTTCAAGCCGGAGTACGGCATCGGCAGCGTGAGCACCAAGCCGATTCCCGGCTGGACCGCACAGGTCACCAAGTCGTCGCTCCCCCAGCCGGTGACCACCGCGTCGGGCACGAAGATCACCGAAGCTGTCACCAAGGTCGTCTGGACCGCCGAGGCCGGCACCAAGATCGGGCAGAACCAGTTCCAGGAGTTCGAGGTCAGCGCCGGCCCGCTGCCGGCGAACGTGGACCAGCTCGAGTTCCCCGCCATCCAGACGTACGAGGCCGGCAAGGTGGTGTCGTGGAACGAGACGGCGATCCCCGGCGGCGAGGAGCCGGAGCACCCGGCGCCCACCATCAAGCTCGCCGCCAAGAGCGGTGGGGATGAGCATGCGGGCATGACCGCGTCGACCACGAACGCCGAAACGCAGGCGGCCGCGGCCGATTCCGCCGACAGCACCGCACGCTGGCTCGGCGGCGCCGGCCTCGTCGTCGGGGCGCTCGGGCTCGGCTTCGGCGTCGGCGCCATCACGCGCTCGCGGCGCACCGGAAACACCGGAGGAACCAAGTAATGCGGAAAGCGCTCCTCGCGCTGGCGATCACCGGGGTGGCCCTGCTGGGCACGGCCACCCCGGCGCTGGCGCACAACGTGCTGATCAGCTCCGACCCGGCCGACGGCGCCTCGCTGGCCACCGGTCCGGCGAAGGTCACGCTGACGTTCGACCAGTACGTGCAAGACGCCGACGTGAACCAGATCGCGGTGACCGGACCCGACGGGAACCAGTGGGCCGAGGGCCCGGTGACCGTGGAGAACAACGTGATCAGCGCACCGCTGCGGCCGCTCGGCCCAGCGGGCAAGTACACGGTCGGCTACCGGATCCTGTCGGCCGACGGGCACCCGGTGTCGGGCGAGATCCCGTTCACGCTCACCAAGGCGGGCACCGGTACGCCGGCGAAGGTCGACGCGGCCAAGGCGTCCGGGGTACCGGCCGCCGGTGCCCCGGCGACGTCTTCGACCTCCGGCTCGACGGGCATTCCGATCTGGGTCTGGATCGCCGGCGCGGTGGTCCTGCTCGCGATCGGGCTCACCGTCGCGCTGCGCACCGGGCGTGAGCCGAGCCAGGAGAAGACGAAGCAGTGACGAGAGTCGAGACCACCCCCACGGCCCGCTGGTCCACGCTGGTCTGCGTGGTCACGGCGGGCCTGCTGGGCGCGCTGATCGGTGTCGCGCTCACGGCGTCGGCACCCATCCCGGGTGTGGTGGAGCCCAGCGAGGTGGTCTCGGCCGCCATCCCGATCGTGCGCGTGCTGATGGACCTGGCCGCGGTCGCCACGATCGGGCTGGGCCTGCTTTCGGTGATGGTCGGCTACGACCGGCCGAAGCTCACCGAGCCGATCATGCGCCGCGCTCGCCCGGCCGCCGTCGCCGCCGCACTGATCTGGTCCGCCGGCTCGGTGGTCGCCTTGATCCTGCAGACGGCGGAGTACAAGCCGGGCAAGTCGACGCTGACGGCGAGCGACATCGGCGCGTACATCGCGGAGGTCGGCGCGGGCAAAGCGCTCGTGATCGTCGCGGTGCTGGCGCTGCTGCACGCCGGGCTCGGGTTCCTCGCACTGCGCCAGGGCGAGAAGGTGCCGGCCGAGGTGCGCGTGGGCGTCGGCATGTTCGCACTGCTGCCGCTGCCGGTGACCGGCCACGCGTCGAACTCGTCGTGGCACGACTACACGATGATCTCGATGGAGCTGCACGTGATGAGCGCCGTCGCCTGGTGCGGCGGTCTCGGCGCGATGATCGTGCTGCTCGCGACGAACCGCACGCTGCTGGCGCACGCGCTGCCGCGGTTCTCCAAGCTGGCGACGCTGTGCCTGGCCGTTTCCGCGGTGACCGGCGTGTTCAACGGCGCCGTCGAGATCCTGGCCAACCCCACCATCAGCTTCTGGGCAGGCGTGTTCACCACCCCGTACGGGCAGTTGGTGCTGCTGAAGATCGCGTGCACCGGGGCGATCACCCTGCTCGCGGCCAACCTGCGCTGGCGGCTGATGCCGCAGATCGTGCGGCACAACCGCACGGCGATCGCGTCGTGGGCGACGCTCGAGCTCACGGTGATGGGGCTGGCGTTCGGTTTCGCCGTCGTGCTGACGCGGGCGCCGGTCGCCGTTTCCTGAAGCCGGCCCTCCTCGAATCCCTGTGTTTCCGAGGCCGTTACCGGCTGGTTCTCACCGCACGTAGCTGCAAGTTGCACCACGGGATTAGCAGTCCTCCGTTCGAGGCGATCGGCCGGACCGAATTTTCTACTCGCGCGGAGACCGTGTCAGTGATCTTCGGGGAAGCGACGAGTGGTCCTCTTCAGGCGTCGAATGCACGTGCAGCAGCTCATGAATGTGGCGCGGGCCACTGTCCGTTCACCGGTAGCGAGTCCAGCGGGCAGCGGTGCGACCGTGGCGCAGGTCGTCGAGCCGGCGGTGCAGCTCGGACCTGACCTGCGGGTTGCTGCGCAAGATCGGCAGCACGCTGGTGGTGAGCTTGAGCTCCCGCACGGCCCGCAGCACGGAGAACCCGCGCCAAGCGGTCACGTCGAAGCCGTACGCCCGGCAGAACTCCTGGTAGCCACCCGGGGCGTCCCCGAACCGCTCGCGGCCGACAGCCAGCGGCGTGAGGTCCCACTCCGGCGGCCCGACGCAGGAAGAGTCGAAATCGCACAGCACCGGACCACCGGGGCCGGGGATCACGTTGCCCGGGTAAGCGTCGCCGTGGACGAAGCCCCTGGCCAGCGGGAACTCCAGCTCGGCGAGCTGGGCCGCGACGGCCGCGCAGCGCTCCAGCAGGAACTCGCGGTCGCCGTCGGACAGCTCCTCGGCGTCCGACACGCGGGCGCGCACCGCGTCGAACGGCGCCCACTCGGCGAGCCCTTCGGGCGGCGGCAGTGCGTGAACGCGGCGCAGCAGCCCGGCCAGGTCCGCAGGGGTCGGCGCCGGCCCGACGGACGGCACCTCGTGCCACACCGTGACCAGGTGCGATCCGGCGGACAGCGGCTGCTCGACCCCCTCGATCAAGCGGATCGCGGGGATGCCGTGACGCGCGAAGTGCTCGGCGACCCGCACGACCGTGCCGACCCGGTGGCGCAGCCGCGTGGAGCCGACGATCCGCACCACGACCGGGGCCGTGGCCAGTGCGTACACGGCGTTGTTGGTGAAGCGCAGCAGGCGCGCACCGGCCGGATCCAGGCCCAGCCGGGCGCAGGTGTCGGCCAGCGCCCCCCGTAGCTTTTCGGGCGTGAACCGGCCGCCGGCCTCAGGCGGCGTAGAAGATCTTGAGCCGGTCGGCGAGGTCACGGGCGTCACCGTTGTTGCGCCGACGCTCGGCCTCCACCTGCAGCGGGCGCAGGCGGTCCTTCACGCGCTCCGACTTGATGCTCTCGGCGTAGTCGATGGCCTTGCTGCCCACTTTGGCGCCGTGGTCGAGGTCGCCGTCGAGCAGGTGGTTGGTGGCCAGCGCGCTGAGCATGAACGTCTTGCTGCGCGCCATGTCGTCGGTGTAGGAGTCGACGGCCCTCGTCAGGGCCGGGATGGCGTACTTGGTGTGCTCGGGGTTCTTCTGCGCCAGCACGGTGTGCACGGTGCCGGTCATCGCGTAGACGTCGGTCTCGTTGAAGAACTTCACCCACGACTCGGCGTTGGCGATGTCGGCACGCGCGAACTCGTCCTTGCTGCGGCCGAGCAGCTTGGTGGCCTGCTCCTCGTTGCCCATCATCGCGTAGGCCCAGGCCTCGTTGGCGCAGAGCACCGCGACCGCGAGCTCGGAACCCGACTCCTGTGCGGCGATCTGGCCGAGCTGGAAGAGCTTCAGCGCGTCGTTGGGGGCGTCGTTGTGCAGGTAGACGCGGCCCATGCGGTAGAGGACGTTGGCGACGAGCGGGTGGCTGTCACCCTGTTTGGCCAGGTCGAGCGCGTTGGCGAAGTGGCCGCGGGCGGAATCCATCAGGCCGGTGTCGAACGAGGTCCAGCCGGCGAGGCTGTGCAGGTCGGCGAGCGCCACGAACAGGCGCTGCTTCACCGCCTCGGTCGCGGTGGACTCGAGCATCTGCTGGCCCCAGGACAGCTGGGCCACCACGGCGTCGCGACAGAACCCGCCGCCGTACTGGTAGTCGAGCGCGCGCAGCGCCCTCGTCGCAGCCTCCACCTGGCGGACGTCGGTCGTCCCGATGCGCCCGGGAGCGGGCGTGCGCGCCGGCGCCGACGACCACGTCCCGGATTCCGAACCGAACACCGCCGCACCCATCGTGACCTGGGCGGCGTGCGCGAGGAACCTCCGTCGCTTCACGGACTCGTCCTCCTCAGCCTGCCGGCCGTCGGACGAACCGACGACCCGTATCGCCGTGGTCTCGTCGTACGCGAGACCCATGTATCCACGGGGGACACCCAGGCCGTCGGCGATTCTCGTGAGCACGTCGTAGGCCATGACCTGGCGACCCTTGAGGATCTCCGACACCTCGGACTGCGACTGGCCGGTCATCGCGGCGATCTGGCGCTGTGAGACACCGTGCTTGCGCAACAGGCGGTACACCGCGCTGACCTCCCGGGCCGCCAGCGCCGAGCGCATCTCCGGCTGTTCCCAGGCATCGGGCGGGACCGGGCTGCCCTGACGGGCATCGGTACCACCGGAAACACTGTCGCCAGCACTGGCGTCCATAACGACCCCTCACCGTCCGTTGGGCGTCGGAAGCAGACTAAGCACACCTCGAGAAGCATGTGAAACGAGCAGACAGTGTGTCTGATCGGCCCGGCTGAACTCCACTGACCGCTTACCGTGGAACCTCGCCCGGTCACCGCTATGACGCGGTTTCGACCTTCTATCGCACTCGGTTTCACTTCACTGTAGTTGTCAGATCTCCGTCACCGCCCGGACACCGGTAGCGATCACGGAGAGCGACGAAGACCGGGAGACCGGCGACCACGCGGATGTGCATCTCGCAAGGTGCACACGGGACGAGAGAGCGGTGGAGGGCCAGTGGAGTTCGTTGACTCGCTCGCAGGAGGACATGCCGGGACCGCGATGCGGCCCTTGCGACCTGCCCCGGGCATGCCAGGAGTCGCGACCGCCACCCGGCCGGTCACCCCCTCCGCCGTGGCCGACCCCCGCACCGCGGGTGTCCGTCACTACGAAGGCGGACAGCTGGTGTGGCGTGTGCAGTGCGGCGACCTCATCAGCCGCGAGCGCGCGGTGACGGTGTTCGTGGAAAACGACCAGGTCGTCGTCGTTTCGCCTCCCGGTGAGACCGCTCGCCTGACATCCGGTCAGCTCGGCCAGCTCAGGGCCGCTCTCAACGAAGCCGCCAAAATGGCGGAAAGGTAACGGTGAGCTCTCCATGGATCAGGTACTCGGGCAGGTCCTCCGCAACGCGGTCTGGGAACGCCTCGACATGCTGTCCGACCTGGCGACCCGCGCCGACGCCCAGTCGCTCGTCTCGGTGGCCCGCTCCGAACTGCCGCGCCTGACCGAAGGCTGGCGGGCGATGCTGCAGGCTCACGAGCCCGACGAGCGCGGTGACTGCCCCACGTGCTCCACCCGGTGGCACCGCTGCAAGGCGCCCTGCTCGGTGTGGCAGGTGGCGCACGAGCACCTCGTCGCCGGCGGCCTCGCGCCGCAGGCCCGCACGCAGGACGAGGGCCGCGCGAGCCGTCGCCGCGTCCCGAACCAGGCGCGGCGCGCGACGCCCGCCGAAACCACCGGCCGCCACGCGCTGGTGAACCCCCGGGCCGTCACGGCCTGATCCCGAGCAGGCGAGCGAGCGCCGGACCCGACTGCCCCGGTGGGACCGGCACTCTCGCCGTGGCCGCGGGCTGGCTCGTCCGTCCCCCCGAGCGAGGCGAACCAGCCCCGGTACCCCAGCCCCACCGCGATTAATCGAAAATTATCACCACAGGCCTAGCGAACCGTGAAATCCGCCGCTAGGTTGAAGATCATCGCAGCTGGGCCAACCCCCTGGCTACGACCACAAACTCCGCGGGCCGGTGCCGTTGCACTCCCCTCCCCCGACCGGCACCGGCCCGCGGTTCCACTTCCCGGAGTTATCGGGTTTGCCCGATTACCACTCTGATTACCGCACGGCTTTCACTCGCGTGACGAGCACACCCGCGAAGACCGTCGCCAGCGCCGCAGCCCCGAACAGCGCCGGGTAGCCGCCGAGGAACTTGAGGATCAGCGTCGTCAGCAGCGGTGCCACGACCTGGGGCAGCGAACCGGCGATGTTCACCACGCCGAGGTCCTTCGCCCGGTTCTGTGCGACCGGCAGCACCTGCGTGAGCATCGCCAGCGCCACGGCCATGTAGACGCCGAACCCGATGCCCAGCAGCGGCGACGCGATCAGCGCGGCCGGCCACGTCTGCCACACCACCAGCAGCAGGGCGGCGACCGCCATCACGGCCGAGGACGCCAAGACGTACGGCTTGCGGCGGCCCGACTTGTCGGAGAAGTGCCCGGCCAGCACGGCGCCGATTACCAGCGCCACGCCGTAGAGGCCCATCATGATGAGCAGCCCGTCTTCCGGCGAGGGGTAGTGCACGGCATCCTTGAGGAAGAACAGCAGGAAGAGCGTGCCGAACGCGTTGCCCAGGTTGATCATGAAGTGACAGCCCCAGGCCCACGCGAAGTCCGGGTGCTTGCGCGGCGACACCCAGAGGTCCTTGAGGAACCGCCGGAATCGGGTGCTGGGCCGGAAGTCCAGGGGCAGGCGCGCGTCGGGCGTGCGGAACACGAACGCGCCGGCCCCGCCGAGCACGATCACCGCGCACACCGCGTACCCCAGCGGCAGGCCCGCCACGTCGAGCATCACCACGACCACGACGGCGCCGAGCACCGTGCCGAGCATCTGCGCGATGCCGACGAGCCCGCCGACCTGCGCACGCTGCCCGACGGGGACGCAGTCGGCGATGCCGCACATGAGCGTGGCGCCGAGCATGCCGTTGAGCCCGGCCTGCACGAGGCACCAGCCGATGGTCATCACGACGACGTCGGGCGCCTCGGCCAGCACCAGCAGCCCGGCCGCGCCGAGGACCGCGCCCAGGACGGTCCACGGGTGGCGGCGGCCGAACCGTGAGACCGTGCGGTCGGACAGGAGGCCGACCAGCGGGTTCGCGACGAGCGCCACCGCTGCGCCGACGCCCGTGACCACGCCGAACACGGTTTCCTTGTTCGCCGCGTCGAGCAGCTCGGCCTGCTGCGGCAGCAGGACCTGGATCGGCGCGTAGATCCCGAGCCACATCGCGATGTTGGCGAAGAACAGCAGGCTCATCCAGCCCGGCCGCACGCGCGCGACGGGTTCGGCCAGCGCTGCCGGAAGCCGGTTGGTGGTCGTGTCACTCATGGCGGACCAGCTTTCGGTACCAGGCGAAGGAGTCCTTCGGTGTGCGGCGCTGAGTCTCGTAGTCCACGTGCACGAGTCCGAAGCGGGGTGCGTAGCCCTTGGACCATTCGAAGTTGTCGAGCAGGGACCAGACGAAGTAGCCGCGCACGTCGACGCCGGCGTTCATCGCTTCGCGCAGGGCCCGGAGGTGGCCGTCGAGGAAGTCGATGCGTTCGGGGTCGTGGACCTGGCCGTCGGCGGCGGGTGCGTCGGCGAAGCTGCAGCCGTTCTCGGTGATGTAAACGGGTGGGAGGTGCTCGCGGTAGCGGTCCTGGAAGGACACCAGCAGCTCGCGCAGGCCCTGCGGCACGATCGGCGAGGCGTTGGTGGTCACCGGGTAACCCTCGACCGGGCGCAGCTCGAACGGAAGGGGGTTCCCCTCTCCGGGTGCCGCGACGCCCTGGGGCTCGTAGTAGTTCACACCGTAGAAGTCGAGCGGCTGGTGGATGGTGGGCAGGTCTTTTTCGAAGCCCGCGGGCAGGTGCGGGTGAATCTGCTCGGGATAGCTACCGAGCAGGACCGGGTCGGCGAAGGTGCGGTTGAGGAGGGCGTCGAGCCAGGTCTTGGCGGCTTCGGCGCTTTCGCCGGCGGGCCAGATGGGCGAGTGGTTGTTGGCCGTGCCGATGCTCTCGGCGCCCGCGGCCCGCAGCGCCTGGGTGGCGAGGCCGTGGGCGAGGTTCTGGTGGTGGGCCGTCGGGAGGGCGTCGAGCAGGAGGAACTGGCCGGGCGCGTACTCGCCGATGCCGTAGCCGTAGATCGACATGACCATGGGCTCGTTGAGCGGGATCCACAGCTTCACCCGGTCGGCGAAGCGCTCGCCGAGGATGGCGGCGTACTCGGCGAAGTGGTGCGCGGTGTCGCGGTTGAGCCAGCCGCCGTCGTCTTCGAGCGCCTGGGGCGTGTCCCAGTGGTACAGCGTGACGGCGGGCGCGATGCCGGCGGCGCAGACGTCGTCGATGAGCTTGTCGTAGAAGGCGAGGCCCTCGGTGTTGGCTTTGCCGGTGCCGGTCGGCTGGATGCGCGGCCAGGCGATGGACATCCGGTAGGCGCCCACACCGAGTTCCGCCATCAGGGCGATGTCTTCGGAGTAGCGGTGGTAGTGGTCCGCCGCTACCTTGGCGTCCTCACCGCGGGCGATCTTGCCGTCGGTCGCGGTGAAGGTGTCCCAGATGGACTGTCCGCGGCCGGCTTCGGCCGTGGCGCCTTCGATCTGGAACGCCGAGGTCGAGACACCCCACAGGAATTCGGGCGGGAAGGTCGGATAGTCCACCGGCGGAACACACCTTTCTCATCCGGCCACCCGGTCGGGTGAACGTGAAAAGTTCTCATATGCTAGGTCGTCACTCGTCCAGGGGAAAGCCCGCAAGGGCGCTAAAGTCCCAGATCAGACGAGTGCTTCCGCCGGCACCGGCGGAACAGGGAAGCGAGAAGGACCGAGGAACGACAGTGTCCGAGACCCAGGCGGAGACCACTCCGCTCCGGCGCAAGCCCGTGCAGCAGCGCAGCGCCAAGCGCGTGGAGCAGATGCTCGACGCCAGCGCGCAGCTCATCGACGAGCTCGGCTACGACGCGCTGACGACCACGCTGATCGCCAAACGCGCGAACGTCGCGGTGGGCTCGCTGTACCAGTTCTTCCCCGACAAGCGGGCCGTCGTCCAGGCGCTGACGCAGCGCAACCTGGAGCGCTTCGTGGCCGCCGTGAACGAGCGGCTGAAGGAGCTCAACCCCGAGCACTGGTGGAACATCGTCGACTCCGTGCTCGACATCTACCTGCGGATGCACCGCGAGGTCCCCGGGTTTTCCAAGGTCCACTTCGGTGACGTCATCGACGTCCAGCTCCTCGACGAGGAGCGCGACAACAACTCCGTGATCGTCGACTCGCTGGTGGACATCCTGCGCGTACAGGTCGACCGGCCGGCGGACGAGCTGCGTTTCGCCATCGCGATCGCCAACGAGACCGCGGACGCGCTCCTGAAGCTGGCGTTCCGGCGGGATCCGCAGGGCGACGAGCGGATCGTGGCGGAGGCGAAACACGTGGTGAAGGGCTACTTGGCGAGCAAGTTCGGCGAGTGATGGCGGGTGGCTTTTTCGAACCACTCGAGGGCCGGGACGAGCGGGGTTGGTTCGGCCCAGCCGTTGATGGCGGCCAGTAGCCGGAGGTAGTGGTCTCGGCGGGGGTCTTTGGCCTGGTTGATGCGGGCCAGGTCTGCCGCGGTCGGGTTGATGTGGTGGAGGGCTTCGGCGCCGTCTGGTCCGGCAGGGTCGGTTTCGGGGTTGATTCCGGCGACTGCGGCGAGGACGTCTTTCGCTGGGCGCTGGGGGCGGGCTTGGGCGGCGGCCAGGTTGTGGAGTGTGGTGCGGAAGCCCGCGTCTTGCGTGAGCTCGGCCAGCTCGACCCAGGCGTCGACCTGCTCGGGGGTGGGGTCGTCGGGCAGCTCCGGGGTGAGGGTGCGTCTGATGCCCGCCAGCTGCGCGGCCAATCCGCCGAAGACCTCGTCGAGGAACTCACCGACGAGCTTCCGCCGCTCCCCTGCCGACATCGCGGCCAGCTCATGCACCATCTCGACCTCCTCCCAACCGACCCCGTTGCGCGCGACGGCCAGCAGAACCGCGCGCCGCAGCTGGAGCACCTTGATCCGGGCTTGGATCGCCTCAGCCTCTGCGGCCGCGACGTCGCTCAGCTCAGCTTCTCGCCCGACGACGGCTCGAATGGTCTTCAGCCCGACGCCGAGCGCTCTCAAACTCCGGACCAAGCCGAGCCGCGCTGTGGCATCCGGGCGATACTGCCGACGTCCGGCTGAATCCCGACCGGACGGGGGAACGAGCCCGAGGTCGGAGTAGTAGCGGACCGCTTTGACCGACAGCTTGGCTCGCCGGGCCAGCTCGCCGATTGAGAGAAGTTCGTCGTCTTCCACGGTGCCCAGCGTGCCTGCTCCCCTTGTGGGAGGTGCAAGATTTTTGGTTTGTCCACAGGAGTTGTTCACAACTCGTGTCCCCTGTGGACAACTCGGCCGTTGAGGCCTTCGTGCGACTTTCCGCAAGTAGAATGGGATCGGGGCGTCCTCCCGTGGTGGGCGGGGGTTTGACTGCGCCGGGGTGGGCAGGCAGCAAGATTGTTGCTGGGGTCGTTCGGAGGCGCTGCGGGCGGAGTCTGGCGGAGGAAACGTCGGCGTGACGCCGAGCGGAGGGCGCGGCCGACGTGGTGCCGGGCGGCTCCCCCGCGACGCTAAGTAGACGCACGGCCAGCGCGGCGCCAGGCGGAGAAAGTTGCCGCACTCGGCGGAGGGCGCGGCCGACGCCCCGCCAGGCGACTTCCACACGGCGGGCGACAGGTCGAAGCGCAGCCGACACGATGCCGGGCCGAGGAAGGCACGGCGCTGGGCGCAGGAAGTCGGCGCGAGCCGGCGGCAGCCGAAGTAACGCGGGGGTGAGTACGAAAGCGGTGGGGGTGGCTGTGCTGTTCGTGAGGTTTCAGAGCACGACGCGGAACAAGCGGGGCGGGTACACCGGCGTGTTCGGCTTGGTGAACGGACTCGCGAAGGCGGGCCGGCTGTCCGAGGAGCAGGAAGCGTTCCGGCGGGCCTCGAATGATTGGTGCGACGCCAACTTCCTCAACCCGGCCAAGGTGGATCCCGCGGTGTACGAGCAGCTCGGCGCGGCGGCGTGGTGACCAGTCGCCGACGGGCACCTCGTCCGGCGACTCGTCGGATCCGTTCAAGGTCGGCGCGGAGGAGTCCGTCTCGCGGTTGCGGGGGCATCTGAACATCCGCGAGACGCACGGGATGGGGTGCGAGCGCGTCAAGTCGTCAGAGCCGGGGCTGGTGGCGTACGAGGACGAGTTCCAGGTCGTGGTGGTGCCTCAGCCGAAGTTCTGGTGTTCCCCGCGGTAGGTCGGGACCGTGCGGTCCAGTTGGTCGCCGCGGACGAGGTGGTAGGCGTCGAAGCGTTCGGCGAGTTCGCCGGCCTTGGCGTGGCGCAGCCAGACGCGGTCGCCCAGCCGCAAGGCACGGGCGGCGGGGCCGGTGACCGGGGTTTGGACCTCGCCGGCGCCTTCGAAGCCGAGGAGTTTCAGGCCGGCCGGGAGGTACGGCGAGGGGACGCGCGAGCCGCCCGCGGGGCCGGAGGCGATATAGCCGCCGGCGAACAGCGTCGCGACGTCGCGGGCCGGCCGGCGGACGACGGGCAGTGCGAAGAGCGCGGCGGGGCGCGGGTGGAAGCGGGAGTAGCCGTCGAACAACGTCGGCGCGACGAGGCCTGAGCCGGCGGCGATTTCGGTGACGGCGGGTTCCGCGCCGGTCGTCTCGATGCTGCCGGTGCCGCCGCCGTTGACGAACTCGAGGTCGGCGATGTCGCGCACGGCACGGACGACGGCGCCGCGGCGGCGCGAGATCTCAGCGGCCGAGCGGCGCTGCATCCAGCCGATCACGGAGTTGGACACGCCGCTGCCGGCCGCGTCGGCGAGGCCGGCGATCTGGCCTTCGTACGCCATCAGTCCATTGAGCACGAAGCCTGGCCGCGCGGCGATTTCGCGGGCGAAGGACACGGCTTGTTTCACGGTGAACACCGGCGACCGCCGCGTGCCGACGTGGACGCCGGGCAGCGGGCGCCACGACGCATCCAGCTCGAGGCACACGCGGATGTCCGGGTGGCCGTGGCCGAGGGCGGCGTCGACGAGGTCCAGGTGCTCGGTGGAATCCACCATGATCGTGATGGCCGCGCGCGCTTCGTCCGACGCGGCGAGGCGACGCAGCGCCTCGTGGTCGGCCGGCGGGTAGGCCACGACGATGTCGCGCGTCGTGCCCTGCTCCACGTGCCACACGGCCTCGGCGAGCGAGTAGCACATCAGGCCCTCGAAGCCGTCTCGCGCGAGCACGCGCTCCAGCAGGTACCGGCACCGGACCGACTTGCTGACCACCCGGATCGGTTTGCCGGCGGCACGACGCAGGAGGTCGTCGGCGTTCGCGTCGAACGCGTCGAGGTCGACGATCGCGAAGGGCGGATCGAGGTCCTTCGTCGCGAGGTCGTAGCCGTTCGGAGAGGTGGTCACGGACTTACGGTACGACAACAACACTTGAAACGCGAATCTCATTCACTTACTGTTCCACCAACTAACGTAAGGACACTCAGCTCAGCGACGACAAGGTGCGCGATGACTCCGTGGAGCAACTGGGCCGGCACCGCCAAGGCCTCCCCGCAACGGGTGCACCGGCCCCGCAGCACGGCCGAGATCGCCGACGTGGTGAGCGGCATCGCCGACGCCGGGCGCCGCGTGCGGCCGTGGGGCAGCGGCCACTCCTTCACGGCCATCGCCGTCGCCGAGAGCGACGCGCTGGACCTCACGCGCTGGACCGGCATCGAGACGGCCGACCTCGAAACCTGCCGCGTGTCCGTGCGCGCCGGAACCACGATCAAGCAGCTCAACGCCGAACTCGACGGCCTCGGCCTGGCCATGACGAACCTCGGCGACATCGACGCACAGACCATCGCCGGCGCGATCTCCACCGGCACCCACGGCACCGGCGCGCGCTTCGGCGGCATCTCGGCGCAGATCGCCGCGCTGCAGCTCGTGCTCGCGGACGGCTCCGTCGTCACCTGTTCCGCCGACGAGCGCCCGGAACTGTTCAACGCCGCCCGCGTCGGTCTCGGCGCCCTCGGCGTGATCACCACCGTCACCCTGCAGTGTGAACCCTCGTTCGTGTTGACCGCGCAGGAACGGCCCGAACCGCTGGAGCAGGTACTCGAGGGCTTCGACGAGTTCGCCGCCGCGTGCGACCACTTCGAGTTCTACTGGTTCCCCTACGGCAAGAACGCCCTGGTCAAGCGCAACAACCGGCAGCCACTCGGCACTGTTCGCAAGCCGCTGTCGCGGGTGCGGCAGTTCGTGGACTACGAGCTCACGGAGAACGTCGCGTTCAGCGGCATCTGCCGGCTCGGCCGCGCCCTGCCGAAGCTCGTGCAGCCGCTCGGCGGGTTCGCCGCGCAGGTGCTTTCGGCGCGCGAGTACAGCGATCTCTCGCACCGCGTGTTCGTGACCCACCGCGGCGTGCGGTTCGTGGAGTCCGAATACGCGGTTCCCCGTGAATCACTGCTCGACGTGCTCGCCGAGCTGCGGGCGCTCGTGCCGCGGCTCGAGAACCCGGTGATGTTCCCCGTCGAAGTGCGCGTGGCCGCGGCCGACGACATCTGGCTGTCCACGGCGAACGGCCGCGACTCGGCCTACATCGCCATCCACCAGTTCGTCGGCATGCCCTACCGCGAGTACTTCGCGGGGTTCGAGGCGATCGTCGCGCAGGTCGGCGGCCGGCCGCATTGGGGCAAGATGCACGACCTCGACGCCCACACCCTGCGCACGCGCTACCCGCACTTCGACGATTTCTTACGCGTGCGCAAGGAGTGTGATCCGGCCGGCACGTTCACCAACACGTACCTGGACCGGGTGCTCGGCTCGGTTTGATCGAACCGGTTCGGTCAGATCGGCTCGAACAGCGAGCTGACCGACTCACCGTTGTGGATCCGCCGCATCGCCTCGGCCATCGCCGGGGCGATCGAAAGGATCTTCAGCTTCTCGCTGCGCTCCTCCACGGCGACCGGCACAGTGTTCGTGCAGACGATCTCCAGCACGTCCTCCTGGCTGCCGATCCGGTCGATCGCCTTGTCGGCGAACAACCCGTGGGTACAGGCAACTCGGATCGTGCGCGGCTTCAGCTCCCGCAGTCGGTCGAGCAGCTCCAGCACGGTGCTGCCGCGCGCGATCTCATCGTCGAGCACGATCACGTCGCGGCCGGTGATGTCGCCGATCACCGACGTGATCTCCACCCGGTCGTCGGCGTAGCGCTGCTTCGTGCCCGACGCGACGCGCGCGCCGAGCAGTCGCGCGAAGTGCGCCGCCTCCTTCGCGTTGCCCAGGTCGGGCGAGACGACGGTGGCGTTGGACAGGTCGTACTGCCGGAAGTGCCGGGCCAGCTCGTGCAGCGCGTGCAGGTGGTCGACGGGCACCGAGAAGAAGCCGTGGACCTGCGGCGAGTGCAACGTCATCGCGAGCACGCGGTCGGCGCCGGCGGTGACCATGAGGTCGGCCACGAGTCGGCCGCCGATGGAGATGCGTGGCGCGTCCTTCTTGTCCGAGCGCGCGTACGCGTAGTGCGGAATCACCACAGAGATCCGGGCCGCCGATGCGCCGCGGGCCGCGTCGAGCATCAGCAGCAGCTCCACCAGGTGCTCCTGCACCGGCTTCACCAGCGGCTGGATGATGAAGACGTCGCGCTCGCGGCAGTTGGCCTGCAACTGCACCTGGAGGCAGTCGTTGGCGAAGCGTTCGAATTGCACCGGGAGCAGCGGCACCCCGAGGTGGGCGCAGATCTCCGCCGCGAGTTCAGGATGAGCGCTACCGCTGAAAACCGCGATGTCCCGCAAGGAAGGATTCCCCATCTCTGTGGTCCGGTGGGTACGGATCCAATCCTAGAGGTGCAGGTCAGAGCGCCGAGATCGCGTCTGCGATCGTGTCCTCACCGGAGATCAGCTCCAGCGTGCGGCGCGCGGTGGCCGGCGCGTCGAGCAGGGCTACGACCACGGCGGCCACGTCTTCCCGCGGCACGGCGGCGCGGCCGGTCTTGGGGGCGATCTTGACGTTGCCGGTGCCGGAGTCGTTGGTCAGCGCGCCGGGACGCAGGATCGTCCAGTCGAGGTCGCGGGCCTTCAGATCTTCCTCCGCGGCGGCCTTCGCGTGCAGGTAGGCGCGGAAAACCGGGTCGAGGTCCGGCGCGTCGGGATTGTCGGCGCCCATGGAGCCGATCTGGATGAACCGCCGGACGCCCGCGTTCTGGGCCGCCTCGGCGAAGAGCGCGGCGGCCGCGCGGTCGACGGTGTCCTTGCGCGCCTCGCCACTGCCCGGCCCGGCGCCCGCGGCGAACACCGCCGCGTCGGCACCGCGGAGCACCTCGGCGACCGCGTCCACATCGGACTGCTCTAGGTCGAGCACCACGGTCTCGGCGCCGGCCGCGAGCAGGTCGCCTTCGTGATCGGGGTTGCGCACGATCCCGACGGGCTGATCACCCCGCTCGGAAAGCAGCTTCTCGAGGCGAAGGGCGATCTGACCGTGTCCACCGGCAATGACGACTCGCATGTCCGCGAGGGTAGCCGGATCGGGACGGCCGCGCCGGGTGGTCAGTCGACGTCGGCAGGGACTTCGGCGGTGCGCAGCAGCAGGTCGTAGGCCATTTCGTTGACCCAGCGCGACACGGGATCCTCGGCGAGGAGGATGCGCTCGGTGCGGCCTTCGAGGTCGAGGTCGACCTGGGCGTGGGGGTCGGCGGTGGCGATGCCGAGACCGTACGCGCGAGCGCGCGGCAGGCAGTTCGCCACGTAGTCTTCCGTCAGTACGGCAGGCGATGGGAGAACCATCGCGGCCTCGCCGTAACGTGCGAACGGAACCGCGGAGGCCATCGCGGTCCGCCAGTGCCGTGCGACCGCGAGGACGCCGATGATCTCGGCGGCCGGCGCGGGTGCGGTCGCGGCCAGCTCTGGCCAGGTCCAGGTGTCGACGGTGGCGCGATCGGCGACGGGACCGACACCCATCGCGATCCGCTCCGCGTGCACATCGGTCCGAAGCCGGGCGACGATGCTGACCTTGCGGCCGAGCAGGGTCGCCTCGGGCAGCACAATGCCGTTCCAGCCCAGAAGGGCCGCGGCCTTGCGCGCCAGCTCGTCGACGCTCGCGGGGAGCTCGATCGGCGGCACCACCCGGCTCGGCATCGACCGGCTGCGCTTCGCGCCACCGGCGACCGTCGAGCGCTCGGTGTTCTGAGGTGTAGCCGCCACGAGTCCGCCTCCTTCAACAACCTGTACCCCTGTGTGCCTTGTGAAACGGGCACATGACTTGAGTACCAGTGCGGCGGCACGGGGTCTTCACGTTGCCCGAGTGGCTGCGATCGGCGGCGCTCAGCGGTCGGTGACCGGTCGGTAGGCGGTCGGCGGACTTCGGCCCGACGGTGCCGCCAAGCGAGTGAGCCGGAGATGAGTGGTGTTACGGACCGCCTACGACCGACTACCCGCAGCCGGAAACTCCGACCCGGCAAGAGTCCAGGAGCGTTGCGCCATTCGGCGCAACCGCGCCGTGTTCCACAGTGGACGTCGCAGGTAGGAGGGGGTCACCCGGTTGGCGGTGACCTTCGCCGCAGCGGTGTCACACTGGCCCGGATTAGGGTTGGCGACCGTCGATTCCCGTCGAGTTCTGTCGCGTGAGGAGCGAGCATGACGCAGATCCGGCCCCGCCGATCGGTGCTCTACCTGCCGGGCGCCAACGAACGCGCGCTCGAGAAGGCCAAGACCCTGCCGGCCGACGCGCTCGTCCTCGACCTCGAGGACGCCGTCGCGCCGGACGCGAAGGAAGCCGCGCGCGAGCGGGTGTGCGCCGCGCTGGGGAGCTACGGGACGCGCGAGGTGGCCATCCGCGTCAACGGCCTCGACACCGAATGGCACGACGCCGACCTGCGTGCCGCCGCCTCCGCCGGCCCCACCGCCGTGGTCGTGCCGAAGGTGAACTCGGCGAGCGAGGTGCACAACATCGAGCGCGCCCTGGAGCTCGGTGGCGCGCACGAGGACACGAAGATCTGGGCGATGCTGGAGACGCCCGTCGCGATCCTTCACGCGGAGGAGATCGCCGCCGCGTCCTCGCGGCTGACGGTGCTGGTGATGGGGACGAACGACCTGGCGAAGGAGCTGCACGCCGCCTTCGTCCCGGGCCGTGGCCCGCTGCTGACCGCGTTGTCGACGGCCGTCCTCGCCGCCCGCGCGACGGGCAAGGTCATCCTCGACGGCGTCTACAACAACGTGAAGGACGCCTCGGGTTTCGAGGCCGAATGCCGCCAGGGCCGCGACTTCGGTTTCGACGGCAAGACGCTGATCCACCCGTCGCAGCTGGAGCCGTGCAACCGGATCTTCGCCCCGTCCCCCGCCGAGGTCGACCACGCGCGCCGCGTGATCGCGGCCTTCGACGAGGCCCGCGCGGCCGGCCGGGGTGTGGTGACGGTGGACGGGCGGATGATCGAGAACCTCCACGTGGAGGAAGCGCAGCGGGTGCTGGCGCTGGCGGAGGCGGTCGGCTGAGTCCCGGGTGGCCGGTCCGTCCTCAGCTGACCGGCCAGGGGCGCTGCTCCGGGCGCAGCTGTTCGTACACGGCGGCAGCCCGGAGGACGGCCAGGTCCGCGAAGCGGGGACCCGCGATCTGCAGGCCGATCGGGGTGCCGTCGGTGGTGTAGCCGCAGTTGAGGGCGACGGCGGGCTGGCCGGACATGTTGTAGGGCACCGTGAAGGGGATGTGTTCGAAGGGGCGCGCGGGGTCGTTGGTCGGGGAAGCGGCGTCGAAGGCCGGGGCGGAGACCGCGCAGACCGGGGAGAGGACGACGTCATAGGCGGAGGTGGCTTGCAGCGCCGCGGTGCTGATGCGGTCGATGCAGGCGAAGCCGCGGTAGGTGTCGAGGGCGGAAACCGAAGCGGCGGCGCCGGCCCAGCTGGCGATGTAGGGCAGGACGCGGGCGCGGCGGTCCTCGGAGAGGGCGAGCAGGTCGGACCAGGCGCGGACGCGCCAGAAGACGTCGAGGCCGTCGAGGAGCTCGCGGGTGAGGAAGGGGCCGACCGGGGAGACCTCGGCGCCGGCGGCTTCGAAGAGGGCTGCGGCGGCGGTGACGGCGGCGGTGATCTCCGGGTCGACGGGGAGGCCGACGCCGGGATCGAGGTGGAGGCCGACGCGGAGGCCACGCACCGAGGCCTCCAGTGCGGTCCAGTCGAGGGTGGCCGGCGGGAGGCTGAGGTGGTCGCGGGCGTCAGGGGCGGACAAGACACCCATCAGCAGCGCGGTGTCGGCGACGGTCCTGGTCAGCGGGCCCGCAACGCGGCCGAGGAACGGTGGGTCCACCGGCACGCGGCCGAAGCTCGGCTTCAGGCCGACCAGGCCGCACCAGCCGGCGGGCAGGCGGATGGAGCCGCCGATGTCGGTGCCGACGTGGAGGGGGCCGTAGCCCGCCGCGGCGGCCGCGGCGGCGCCGGCGCTGGAGCCGCCCGGGGTGCGCGAGAGGTCCCACGGGTTGCGGGTGGCGGTGTGGAAGCTCGAAAGGCCGGAGGTGAGCATGCCGTAGTCGGGCATGGTCGTCTTGGCCAGCAGCACGGCGCCGGACTCGCGGACGCGCGCGGCGGCGGGGGCGTCGGCCGAGGCCGGCGTGAGGGCGGTCGCGGCGGTGCCGAGCGGGACGGGCGTGCCGCGGGTGGCGATGTTTTCTTTCAGCGTCAAGGGAACGCCGTCGATCGGGCCCAGCGGCTCGCCGGCGTGCCAGCGAGCTTCGGACTGCTTTGCCGCGGAGCGCGCTGAAGCCGCGTCGTAGGCGTACAGGGCGTGCAGCCGCGGCTCGCTCGCCTCGATGCGGGTGAGGACGGCCTCGGTCGCCTCGACGGGCGACACCGTGCCCGCGCGGTAGCCCGCGACCAGGTCCACCGCGGTCAGATCGGCCAGCTCCATCGTTACCTCCGATTCACGAAGCGGGTGGTTCGAAACGCCCGTCGACGGCGGTCCAGCCCCCGTCGACGGCGAGCACGGAGCCCGTGACGAACGTCGAAGCGTCCGAAGCGAGGTACACCACGGCGCCGGCCAGCTCGTCGGCGCGCGCCCAGCGGCCGAGGGCGCCCTTGGTGGCGTAGGCGTCGTACCAGCCTGGATTCTGCTTGATCTGCGCCGTGAGCGGGGTTTCGACGACACCCGGCGCGATGGCATTCACGCGGACGCCCGAGGGCCCGAACTCCGCGGCGGCAGTGCGGAAGAGCTGCACGAGGCCGGCTTTTGTCGCGGAGTAAGGGCCTTGGCCCGGCTCGACGGTCGTGCCGCGGATCGAGGAGAACCCGATGATGCTGCCCCGCCCGCGCGCGACCATCGGGCCGCCGAACGCGCGCACCACCTCGAACGCGACACCGAGGTTCAGCTCGACGACGCGGTCGAACTCCTCGCGGGTGTAGTCGAGAAGACGTTTGCGGACGTTGACGCCGGCGGTGAGGACGACGGTGTCGAGCTCGCCCAGGTCCGCGGCCGCCTTTTCGACGGCGCCCGGTTGGAGGAGGTCGATCTCGTACGCCTCGGCCACGCCCGTCTCACGCGCGGCGGCGACGTCGCGGTCGGCGCAGATCACGTGGGCACCGTGCGCCGCCAACGCGCGAGCGGCTTCGCGGCCGATGCCGCTGCCGCCACCCAGGACTACGGCGCGGCGGCCGTCGAGGCGGAAAAGGTTTTCGTAGTTCACGGGCGCAGCACCGCCATCCTCGTCACGGTCAGTTCTTCCACGGCGAAGCGGGGGCCCTCGCGGCCGATGCCGGAGTCCTTGACGCCGCCGTAGGGCATGGTGTCGGAGCGGAAGCCGGGGACCTCGTTCACGACTACGCCGCCGACGTCGAGCTCGTCGAGAGCGCGGAAGGCAGTGTTGAGGGAGCGGCTGTAGACGCTTGCGTGGAGGCCGTAGCGGGAGGCGTTGACGGCTTCGAAGGCCGAGTCCACATCGGACACCGTGCGGAAGCAGACCACGGGGCCGAAGATTTCCTCGTCCCAGCATTCGACGCCGTCGGGCACGTCGGCCAAGACCGTCGGTTCCAGGGCGCCGTCGACGAGCGAGCCGCCGGACAGCACCCGCGCGCCGGCGGCGGTCGCTTTGTCGACCCACTCGACGACGCGGTCAGTGGAGCGGGAGTCGATCAGTTTGGACACGCGGGTGGTGTCCGAGCGCGGGTCGCCGACGACGACCTCGGCGAGACGGGCCAGCACCTTCGCCGTGAATTCCGTGGCCACCGAAGTGACGACGAGCACCCGCTGCACCGAGATGCACGCCTGGCCGGACGCGTAGAAGCCGCCGCGCAGCACGGCGTCGGCCGCCGCGTCGAGATCGGCGTCTTCAGCGACAACCAGTGCCGCGTTCGAGCCCAGCTCCAGCAAGGTCTTGGTCGGCGCGGCGTCGCGGGCGATCTGGTGGCCGACGGCGGCCGAGCCGGTGAACGACACCGCGCCGACGCGGCGGTCGGTGACCAGCGCGGACCCGACCGAGGCGTCACCCGTGACCAGCTGCACCATGGCCGGGATGGGTGCCGCCGAGCGGACGAGGTGGACCAGCCACAGCGTGGCCAACGGCGTCTGCGGAGCGGGCTTCACCACCACCGGGCAGCCGGCCGCGATGGCCGGCGCGATCTTGTGCGACGCCAGCAGCACCGGGTAGTTGAACCCGGCGATCCCGACGACCACGCCGATCGGCTTGCGTTTCCAGAAGCCGACGAGGCCGTCACCCGAAGGGAGCAGGTCCAGGGGCACGGTTTCGCCGTGCAGGCGGGAGACCTCTTCGGCCGCGGCTTCCCAGGTCACGATCGTGCGCGCGACCTCGACCCGGCAGTCGGCCAGCGGTTTTCCGGTTTCGAGGACCAGGAGCTGTTCGAACTCCGCACGATGAGTCCGCAACGCAGCGGCCACGTCGTTCAGCAGCTGTCGCCGCGTCCGCGAAGGAAGAGCGGCGACCTCGCGTGCGACAGCCACCGCCTCGTCGATCGCGCGAGTCGCCAAGGTGGGCGTGCCGACCGGAGCGGAACCGATCACACTGCCGTCATAGGGGAAAACCACGTCCGAAGTGTCTGAAGTAGACACCCAGCCGGAGCCGATCGGCAGTCCCTCGGGGTAGTCAGGCATTTTCCGCGCTCCCTCCACTCAGCCGGGCCAGCTCGGCGCGCAGGTTAGGCGCGGCCGCCAGCAGTTCCCGGGTGTACTCGTGCTGCGGCGTCTCGTAGACGTCCTCGACGGCGCCGATCTCCACGATCTCCCCGCGCCGCATCACGGCGACGCGGTCGCACACGTGCCGCACCACGCCGAGGTCGTGGGAGACGAAAACGAGCGTCAGCGAGAACTCCGCCACCAGGCGCGCCAGCAGGTCGAGGATCTGGGCGCGCACGGATACGTCCAGGGCGCTCACCGGTTCGTCGGCCAGCAGCACGCTCGGGTTCGGTGCCAGCGCGCGAGCGATGGAGATGCGCTGCCGCTGGCCGCCGGAAAACTGGTGCGGGTAGCGCGAAGCGGCTTCGGCGGGCAGGCCGACGGCTTCCAGCAACGAGGCCACCCGTTCCGGCGAACGGCGGCCCAACGGTTCGGAAATGATGTCCCGCACCCGCATCCGCGGGTCGAGCGACCCCATCGGGTCCTGGAAGACGATTTGCATCGACGACCGCAGGAACCCCAGCTTCCGCTCCGGCACGTTGTCGATCCGCCGCCCGGCAAAGGAAACCGTGCCCGACGTCGGCCGGTCCAGCGCGGCGAGCAGCCGCACCAAAGTCGATTTGCCCGACCCGGACTCACCGACGATGCCGAACCGCTGACCGGCGTCGACGTCGAAGCTCACGCCGCGAAGCGCCTCGACATCCCGGCGGGCGTACCGTCGGGTGAGGTTCCGGACCTCGATCACCGGACTCATCGGGACGCCCCGTCCTCTGGGGCGGAGCCCCAGGCCCCAGCCGGGGGGCGAGCCCCCCTGGACTCCCCGAGAGCCTCGAGGTCCGAAGCCGCCAACAGAGCCTTCGTGTACTCGTGCTGCGGCGTGGTCAACACCGCACGCGTCGACCCGCGCTCCACGATCTCGCCGTCCAGCATCACCAGCACCCGCTCGCACACCGACGCCACCACCGCCAGATCGTGCGTGATGAACAGCAACGCTGCGTCCTCAGCCAAGGAGCCCTTGATCAACGAAAGGATCTGCGCCTGCACCGTCACGTCCAGCGCCGTCGTCGGCTCGTCGCAGATCAGCAGCGACGGCTCGTTGGCCAGCGCCATCGCCAGCACCACGCGCTGCCGTTGCCCGCCTGAAAGCTGGTGCGGATAGGCCCGCGCGGTGCCCGGCAGCCCGACCGCCGCCAGCAGCTCGTCGGCCGGACGCCCCCGCCGGCCGTGCACCCGGAACGGCTCCGTCACCTGCCGGCCCACCCGCATCGCCGGGTTCAGCGCCGTCATCGGCTCCTGGAACACCATCGACAACCCGTTGCCCCGCAGCCGAGACAGCTCACGTTCGGACGCGCCCAGCAGCTCGCGATCGTTCAACCGCACCGAACCCGTCGCCCGCAGCTCGTCCGGCAGCAGCCCCATGATCGACAGCGCCGTGAGCGACTTCCCCGACCCCGACTCGCCGATCAGCCCGACGCGTTCGCCCGCGCCGAGGAAGAACGACACGTCGCGCACCAGGTCAGCGACGCGCAGGCCTTCCACCATGAGAGTCATGCCCGGGCCGCCAATCGTGGGTCGAGCCGGTCGCGCAGCCCGTCGCCCAGCAGGTTGAACCCGAGTACCGCCACCGCGATCGCGACGCCCGGCACCAGCGCGAGCCGCGGGTGGACGGTCAGCAGTTCCTGCGACTCCTGCAGCATCCGGCCCCACGACGGCGTCGGCGGCCGCGTGCCGAAGCCGAGGAACGACAGCGCCGCCTCGGCCAGCACAGCGATCGCGAACGACACCGAGGACTGCACGATCAGCAGGCCCGAGATGTTCGGCAGCACGTGGCGCACGGCAATGTTCCAGCGTGAGCGCCCGGCCGCGCGCGCCGCGAGCACGAACTCGCTGCTGCCCACCTGCAACGTCCCCGACCTCGCGATCCGCGCGAACGAGGGGATGGTCGCGATGCCGATGGCGATCATCGCCGTCAGCGTGTCGGCGCCGAACACCGCGCCGAACATGATCGCCAGCAGCAGCGCGGGAAACGCGAGCACCAGGTCGTTCACGCGCAGCACGAACTCGCCCAGCCACCGCGGCGCCAGCCCCGCCAGCACACCGAGCGGCGTGCCGATCACCGCGGCGATGCCGACGGCCACCACACCGACGTACAGCGTGGTGCGCGCGCCGACCATGATCTGGCTGAACACGTCGCGGCCGAACTTGTCGGTGCCGAACAGGTGCTCGGCCGAGAAACCCAGCAGCTTGTCGGCCGCGTTGACCTGCACCGGGTCGTACGGCGTCCACACGAACGACACCAGCGCGGCCAGCACGACGAGCGCCACCAGCACCGCGCCGAGCACGAAACTGCGGTTTCGCACCGGAGTGAGCGTGGTCATCACGAACCCCGCAATCTCGGGTCGAGCACCGTGTAGAGCACGTCCACGACGAAGTTCACCAGCAGCACCCCCGCCACGAGCACCAGCACGATTCCCTGCACCGTCAGCAGATCCCGCGACGACACGGCGTCGAGCAGCATGCTGCCCAGGCCCGGCAGCACGAACACGCGCTCAACCACCACGGCGCCGATCAGCAGCGTCGCGAGCTGCAAGCCGAGCACGGTGACCACGGGCACCGACGCGTTGCGCAACCCGTGGCGCCGCAATGCCTGCGCCGGCAACAGGCCCTTCGACCGGGCCGTGCGCAAATAGTCTTGTCCGAGCGTGTCGAGCACGGCCGAGCGGACGTAGCGCGTGAGCACCGCGCCCTGCACCAGCCCCAGCGACAACGCCGGCAGGATCAACCCGCGCACGAACTGGCCCGCGTCCTGGTCCGGCGGCGTCCACCCGCCGCTGGGCAGCCACCGCAGCTGCACCGCAAAGATCTGCACCAGGATGATCCCGGCGAGGAACGCGGGAATCGCCACCCCGATCTGCGACAGGCCGGAAACCGTGGCCCCGCTGGGTTTGCGGTGCCGCACGGCCGCGAACATCCCCACCGGCACCGCGATCACCAGCGCCACGACCATGCCCGCACCGACCAGCCACAACGTCACACCGAGCCGGTCGAGCAGCTGCGGGCCTATGGCCTCGCGGGTGACGTACGAGCGGCCGAAGTCGCCGTGCAGCACGCCTCCGATCCAGCTGAAGTACTGCGTGACGAGCGCACGGTCGATGCCGAACTCCGCGCGCGTCTTCGCCAGCAGCTCCGGCGTCGCGTTGACGCCGAGCGCGACCTGCGCCGGATCGCCCGGCAGCACGGCCATGAACAGGAACACCACGATCGACGCGACGAACAGGCTGACCACGAGGATCGCCACGCGCCGGAGCACTCTCCCGGTCATGCCGGCCTCAATCCCGTGAGGTCGAACGACTCGCTGACCTGATTCTTCGCGAAACCGGTGACCTTGTTCTTCGCCACGATCACGTTGGGGTAGAGGAACAACCAGTCGGCCGCGGCGTCGGTGTTGAGCTGCCGCGCCACCTGCTTCATGTCGGCGACCTGCTGCTGCGGGGTGCCGCTGTCGGCCTCGACCAGCAGCTGCTGCACGCGCGGGTTGTCATAACCCCAGTAGTACGTGGGTTTCCCGAACGTCGTGATGTCACGGGCTTCCACGTGCTGGATGATCGACAGGTCGTAGTCGTGGTCGGTGAACACCTGCTTGAGCCACACGGCCGGGAAGTCGAGCGGCTCGATCGTGGTCCGCACACCGACGTCGGCCAGCTGCGACTGCACCACCTGCGCGGCCGACACGGCATACGGCAGGTTCGGGATCCGCAGCCGCAGGTTGAGGTTCTTCACCCCTGCCTCTGCGAGCAGTTGCTTCGCCTTCGCCGGGTCGTACGGGTAGACGCCGGAAAGATCCTTGTACCACGGATCCGTGGGCGGGACCATGCTGCCGATCAGGGTGCCGCGGCCGTTGAACACGAGATCCAGCACGGCTTTCCGGTCGATCGCGTACGTCAGGGCCTGGCGCACGCGCGGGTCGTTCAGCGGGGCGTGCTTGTTGTTGAACGCGAGCGTGACCTCGCTGTTGGTCGTGCCCTGCAGCACGGTGAAGCGGTCGTCGCCCTGGAACTGCGGGATCGAGTCGGCCGAGGTGAGCGAGGAGATCACGTCGATGCCGTTGCTGAGCAGGGCGTTGTTCAGCGCGGTCGGGTCGGCGATGTACTTGAGCACCACCGTGGAGTACGCCGGTTTGCGGCCCCAGTACGCCGGGTTCTCCTTGAGCACGATGGAGTCCCCCCGCCGGCGCGACGCGACCTCGTACGGCCCGGTGCCCACGGGTTTGTTCGCCAGATCGGCCACGCCGGTCCGGCTGAACATCGCGCCGAGGCGGCTGGTGAGGCTGAACAGCCAGCCGTTGCTGGGTTTCGACAGCACCACGCGCGCGTGATCGGGCGAGACGACGTCCACGTGCTCGACCACGTCCATCGCCGACTTGATCGAGATCGTCCAGTCGGTCTTCACGCGCAACAGGGAGAACTTCACGTCCGCGGCGGTGAACGGCGCGCCGTTGCTGAACTTGACGCCCGGCTGCAGCTGGAAGTCGTAGGTCAACCGGTCGGGGCTCACGGTCCACGACTTGGCGAGCAGCGGCACGATCCGGCCCTGCGCGTCGAGCTTCACCAAGCCCTCGTACACGTTGTACAGCAAGGCCTGCGGGATGGCGGAGCCGTCGGCGTGGGTGAAGTCGAAGTTCGCGGGCTCGGCCGTGAAGCCCACCGACAGCGTGTCGGGACCGCTCGACACGCTCGCGCTGGAGCCGGCCGAGCAGGCGGACGCCGCGAGCAGCACCGCCAGCGCCGCGAGGTGGAGCCGGGCTCTCATTCAGCCTCCTGTGACGGGCCCTCGGCCGCTACACTGAGCAAGTACACTGGTCAGACCAGTAGCCTGAGGTTCGCACCACACGACGCTGAGGTCAAGGGATGAAGTTCGAGCCGGTGGCCCCGATCCGCGCCTACGAGCGGATCGTGGAGCAGATCGAGGAGGCCGTGGTCAGTGGCCGCCTCAAACCCGGCGAGCGCCTGCCCGGTGAACGTGAGCTCATGACGCAGTTCGGCGTCGGCCGCTCGACGGTGCGGGAAGCGTTGCGCGTGTTGCAGGCCGCCGAGCTGATCCGGTCGCGGCCCGGAGATCCGCGCGGCCCCGAGGTGCTGGCCGCGTCACCGGCGGCGTTGCACCGCTCGATGCACCGGCTCGCCCGCGCCGACCACGTGGGCCTGGCGGAGCTGCTGCAGTTCCGAATGGTGCTCGACGGTTCGGCCCACCTGCTGGCCGCGCAACTGCGTACGGACGACGATCTGTCCGCTTTGGACACCGCACTCGCGGCGATGCGCGCCGGCGCGGAAGAGGGGTTCGAGCAGTTCAGCCACGCCGACGTCGCGTTCCACGAGACGATCGCCCGAGCGTCCCGCAACCCGCTGCTGGTGGTGAGCGCCGAGGTGGTGCGCGGGGTCGTGCTGGAGCTCATTGAGGACAAACTCTCGCATGCCCGCGACCGTTCGGCGTTGATGCAGTCGTGGCTCGCGCACCACGCCGAGGTCTTGGAAGCCGTGCACGCAGCCGACGGGGAGCTGGCGGCGCGACTGGCGCGGCGAGCGCTGTACGACAACTACGCCGAGTACGTGCCGGAAGAGCAGCGGGCACTGCTTACGCCGCTGCTCTGAATTCGGTGACGCCGCCCTGGAAAACGACCGCAGCCCGGCCGCCTGCGGCGCCGGGCTGCGTGATCGCGTTCGGGAATGCTCAGGAGACGAGGTTCGCGTACACGATGATGTTGTCCTTGTAGCTGTGCTCGGCGTGGTCGAACACGCCACCGCACGTGATGAGCCGCAGCTGCGGTTTGTCGGTGTTGCCGAAGACCGCCTGCGTGGGGAACGTGTCCTTGGGGACCTCGTCCTTGTGGTCCACCACGAACTTCAGCTTCTTGCCGTCGCTGCGCTCGATGTCGACCTCGTCGCCGGGGTTCACGTCCTTGAGCTTGTAGAAGATCCCCGGCTGGTGGTTGCCGTCGACGTGCCCGAGCACGATCGCCGGCCCGACCTCACCCGGCACGGGCGAGAGGCGGTACCACGCGGCCTGCATCGGCGTCTTCACCGACGGCACCGAGATCTGCCCGTCCTTGTTGGGCAGCACGGTGATCAGCGACGACTTCGCGCCGATCTTCGGGATCTCCACCGACGTCGGCCGCAGGCCGGTGAACGGCTTGGTCACCGGCACCGGCTTGCTCGCCGGCGCGGGCTTCGCGGCGGTCGCCGGGGCGTCCGAACCGCAGCCGCTCAGCGTCAGGGAAAGAAGCAGGGCGCCCGCGATCGCGACGCCCTGCCCGTACTTCCTGGTCATCAAGCGGCCATGCCGCCGAAGCCGGTCTCGACGCCGCCCTTGGGCGCGTACTTGACCTGCGAGGAGCCGTCGCCGTTCGTGGTGCCCGCGGAGCCCGCGCCCGCGCCACCCGCCGGCGGCACCGGCTGGTTGCCGGTCTGGTCGCCACCACAGGTCCAGGTCGCGGTCACGTTGCCGGCGTCGAAGGACACGCCGTCGTGGCGCTGCACGAGCCAGCCCCAGTAGCGGCCGTCGGTCTCGTCCTGGTGCGGGCCCTCGATCAGGTCGAAGTCGCTCGAGGACACGTTGGTCGGCTCGCCCGCGGCGCACGCGATCACGAACAGGCCCTGGCCACCGTCGAAGTCGACGCCGTAGGCGCTGTCGTCCACGTACGGCGGCTCCTCCGGCGTGGAGGTCTCTTCGGAGCCCGACGTGGTCGGGGTCGACGAGTCGCTCGGCTCACCGGTGTTGCCCGGGTTGCCCGGGTTGCCCGGGTTGCCCGGGTCGCCCGGCTGGCTGGTCTCCGTCGGCTGCCCACCGGTGGTCGGCGGGGTGTCCGAAGAGGACGGTGCCTCGGAAGTCGGCGCATCCGAGGTCGGAGCGTCGGACGTCGGCGCGTCCGAAACCGGCGTGTCGGAGGTCGCCGGGGCGCTCTCGGACGTGGTCGGCATGGTGCCGGTTTCGTCGTCCGCGAGGGCGGTCGGCGTAACGGCAAGGCTGATCAGGGCGCCCGCGAGCACAGCGCCCGCGAGTCTGCCCAGGGTCTTCTTCACGTGTTGTTCTCCCTGGAAGAAAGCGCGGTGACCCCCACCGCATCCGCTGATCCTGCCGGAGGAACGGGGTGGACACGAAACGTTTTCGACGGTGATTAAAAGCACCGTAAACAGAGGTAACGAACACGCGAGCCGTGGCGATGAACTGGTTCAACGCTCCGCCGTGCACGCGAGAACCGCGAAACTGTGCCATTACTGTAACAGTTTCCGGTCCGCCGGCGAAGCCCCGTGAATTGTTGGCGGAATTTACCCCAGCGCGGTTATCAGGTCGCGCCAGAGGTCTTCTGGATCTTCCAGCCCCACGCTGAAGCGCAGCAATCCGGCCGGCACGCGCTCTTCACCCGGCAGCCACGCCCGCCGCTCCACCAGGCTTTCCACGCCGCCGAGGCTCGTCGCCGCGCGGATCAGCCGGACGGCTGCGCACACCTTGTCGGCAGCCTCGGCAGTCGGCAGTTCGAACGACACCATCATCCCGAAACCGGGGTAACGCACCTTCGTGACCGCCGGGTGTTCCGCCAGCCGGGAAGCCAGCAGCGCCGCCGTCTTGGTCTGCTCCGCGAGGCGGACAGGCATGGTCCGCAGACCGCGCAACGCGAGCCACGCTTCGAGCGCGCCGGGCGTCGAGCCGATGCGCGTACGCGCGCCGCGCAGCTCGGCCGCGATGGTCTCGTCGGCCGCGACGGTGATGCCCAGCAGCAGATCGCTGTGGCCGCCGATGAGCTTGGTCGCGCTGTGCACCACGATGTCCGCGCCCAGCTTCAGCGGCTGCTGGTGCAGCGGCGTCGCGAAGGTGTTGTCCACGACGACCCGGCCGCGGGTGCCGCGCGCGATGGTCTCGATGTCCATCACGTCGAGCGTGGGGTTCGTGGGCGATTCAAGCCACAGCAGATCGGCGTCGCAGTCGAGCCACGCCTGCGTGTCGGTGGGTTCGAGCTCGATCACGCGGAGCCGGCCCATCTTCTCCGCGTGGTGCATCGCACCGCGGGTCACGGCGTAGCTGAACGTGGGCACCGCGACCGTCGAGCCGACCGGCAACGTATCCAGGACAGCCGACAGCGTCGCCACGCCGGAACCGAAGCTGGTGGCGTGGCCGCCTTCCAACGCACCGACGGCTTCCTCCAGCGCGAGCCAGGTGTCCGTGCCGTCGGAGCGCGCGTAGACGAAGTCACCGCCGGCCTCGAACGTGCTCGTGGCGACGATCGGGGTGTTGAGGGGTTCGCCGGGGCCGTGCGGCCGCCCGGCCGCGATCGCGAGCGTGCGCGGTGTCCAGTCGTCCATGCAGGACACCGTAGCTTCGCTATCGCGGCCAGGCAGCCGTGATGTGGCGGTCGGCTCACCCGCGCCGGCGAGCCGACCACACGTCAGTGCGCGTACACCTCGAACTCGTACAGCGAGTACCCGTAACCGGTCCCCCGCTGTACGCCCTGCATCCGGACGAACCGGGCGGCCGACGGCGTGAACGACACGTTGTCCGCGCCGCCGTTGCCGTCGGTCACCACGGCCGCATCACGCCAGCTCTCGCCGTCGGCCGAGAGCTGGATCTTGTAGCCCTTCGCGTACGCGGCTTCCCACGACAGCACCACGCGCGCGACCTGCTGCACCGAACCGAGGTCGACGGTGATCGACTGGTTGTCGCTCCAGTCGCTGGCCCACCGCGTCTTCGTGTTGGCGTCCACGGCGTTCGACGCGGGCGAGTTGTAGAAGCCCGTCTCGGCGCTCGTGGCGCTCACCGGCTTGCCCGCGGCGAGGTTGCTGACGTTGTCACCGCGGTGCGCCGGGTACTCCACGACCTGCTGGAACGTCGGCCGGTTCTGCGTGCTGATCTTGCCGTGCGTGATGCCGCCGAGCGGCCGCTGGATCACGGTGTCGGCGCACCACTGGTCGCCGGCCGAGCAGTCGGCGTCACCCGGGTAGGCGGTGCCGGCCGGCTGCGCCGCGGCCGCCGTGAGGGAGTCGACCAGCGCGGTACGGCACGCGGTGAGGTCACCGCCGCCGCAGAACGTGGCGCCCAGCGGACCGGCGACGGGCCGGGCCAGCACCGTGCGGATGTCCTTGCTGACGTAGCCCCACCACCCGTGCTGGTACGACGAACCCTGGTGCGGCTGGCCGACGTGCTTGCCCGGCAGCTCGTTCTGGAACCCGGACGGGCTCTCGTTGATCTGCAGCACGTTCGTCATCGCGGTGAACGCGTCGTCGCCCATGGCCGGCTTGAACTCCGCGGTGACGAGCAGCGGCCACCACGCGTCCATGATCCGGATCGCGTCAGTGTCGTTGTACGTCTTGCTGCCCGGTGCCGATTCCACCCGCTGGTGCCCGTGCGACAGCCACGTCTTCAGCTTCGCCTCGGCGTCGGCCGCCGCGCCGGTGAGCGGTGTCTTGTCGAGCACCTGCAGCAGCAACGGCAGGACCTCCTCGGCGCGCAGGTCGGCCAGCGCCGCGTCTTCCATGGCCTGCGCGAGGTTCACGCGCGTCACCTTCGTGCCACTGGAGATCAGCGCCTTCACGCGGGTGTCGAGCAGGTCGGCGCGATGCACGGCCGACTTGTCGGCGCCGCCCGAGGCGTAGCCCTTGGCCTGCGCGTTGTTCCAGCTGACGTAGTAGTCCTGGTTGACCGACTGCGGGTGCTGCGAGGCCGGGGTGTAGTTCGCCGTGTTGCCGTCGGGGTTCCAGCCCTGCCAGTCGTACCCCTCGTCGCCCCACACCGGCATCATCGGGTCCACAGTGGAATTGCGGACGGGGTTGGCGCCGGAGTTGAAGTAGGCGACGTCCTTCGAGTCGGCGTAGAACCAGTTGAAGGTGAAGTTCACGTCGCTCGCGGCCCGCTGGAAGTCGGCCGCGGAGTGGATGAAGCCGGGGTCGTTGAACTCCTGAAAGCCGATGAGCGAATCGACCTCGTGGAAGTACGAGGACCGCAGCGACGCGTACGCCACCGGCTTGCCGCCGATCGTCGCGCGGCTGACGACCGGGCCGTACTTCGTACGGTAGCTGCGCAGCGTGTACGAACCGGCGGCGGTGCCGTCGGCCACCGTCGGCGACCAGGAGTTCTTGCGTTCCACGATGTCCATCGGCAGGCACTGGCCCTGGTAGACGTAGTGGTTCGAGTCCTTCGTGGCCGGTTTGCCGCTCGGGTCGCACAGCGGCAGCGCGAACGTGTCGATGATGTCCTGCGCCGCGGTCGTGGCGCTCCACGAATAGTCCTGGCCGCGGCCGAGCAGCACGTACATCGAGATGCCGGCGAACGACGCGCCGCGTGCGCTGATGCCCGGGCCCTGAAGCTCCTGCAGCAGGAGCAGCTGCGGCGCGAAGTACCCGGTCTGCGGGCCGAACACAGCGACCGGGTGGCCGCTGGCGGTCTTCGCGCCCGAGACGACGAGCGCGTTGGACATGCCGTGCTTGTCGCTCAGCATGTCACCGGGCAGCACGCCGTTGTCGAACATGCCCTTCGCGGCCTGCTGGTCCTGCGGCGCCTTGACGTCAACCTTCGCCGGCGTGTTGGTGGCCGCCGAGCCGGTCTGGTCGTAAACGAGCTGCTGCGGGGTGACGGAACCCTTGTCCGGCATGGCCAGGCCCTGCGGGTTGGCGGGGGTCATGCCGTAGTCGAAGGTCTGGCCGTCGTGCAGCGTCTTCACGGCTTCGGGGTCGTCGGCCGAGCGCAGGCTCTGCCACACCTGCTCGCCCTTGGCGACGCCGTACTTCTCCTGCAGCGCGAGCGTCGCGATCGCGTTCTGCACCTCACCACCGCCACCGGCGCCGAACTGCGCGCCGACCACGGACGCGAGCACCACGAGATCGGTGAGCTTGAACGGCTCGATGGTGCCCGCGTTGGTGATCGCGTCGACGTGCCCGGTGAGCACGTACTCGCCCGGGAAGTAGCGGCCGTTGTGCGCATCGGTGATGTACTTGTTGATGCCGTCGAGGTACGACTGCGCGTCGGCGAGGCCCTGCTTGCCGCGCGGGCCGCTGGCGGCCGTCGCCTCGATCTGCTGCTGCAACTCGTCCTCGGTGTAGGGCGCGGCGCCGAAGAACGACTGCTCCAGCTCGCGGTTCGCGGGCGCGCCACCGGCATACGAGGTCAGCTGGCCTCGGCCGACACGGCGCATGATGTCCATGAGCCACAAGCGATCCTGCGCGGCCGCGTAACCGGCGCCGAACTCGGTGCCGGAGCGCGTGGTGCCCTGGATGTGCGGGACCCCGGTGGCCTTGTCGCGCGTGATCGTGACGTCGGAGCGGGGCTGCAGCGTGCTCGCGACCTGGTCGGCGGGGACGCCGAAGGAGGAGTCGTTGAAGAACTTGCCGATGGTGTCGGTCGTCAGCGTCTTGTGGCCCCCGGCGAGGTCGGCGTACTTGCCGAGCTGGTCGTCCGCGTGCGCGGGCTGTGTGCCGAACGCCTTGTTGCCGAGGATCTCCGCCAGCGTCGCGCTGCCGTTCTCCCCTGGCGGGAGGATGTCGTTGCACTGGCCGGCGCAGTAGTCGTTGCCGGGCAAGGCCGCCGAGGCCGGTGGCGCGCCGCCGACCGCTGTCACGAGTCCCGCCGCGACAACGGCCAGGGCCGAAACAGCCAGGGTGCGGATGCGTCGTCGCATGCCGGAGCTCCCGTCCACGAGGTTCCCCCAGAGGTGACCCAGCGCACGCTACCGACGGGTAGATCAAGTGTGAAGACTATTCGCGTTTAACCCCTCTTTGGGCCTAGTCCGTTCGGCGCAGCTCAGCGCCGCTGGGTACGGTGAGCGCCATGACCTTGGAAAAGCCCGAAATCGACCGCCCGGACGGACCCCCTCCCGCCGAATTGGAGATCACCGACCTCACCGTCGGTGACGGCACCGAGGCCCAGCCGGGCAACGCAGTGACGGTCCACTACGTCGGCGTCTCGCACTCCACCGGTGCGCAGTTCGACGCGTCCTGGGATCGCGGCGAGCCCCTGCGCTTCGCGCTCGGCGCCGGCCAGGTCATCCCCGGCTGGGACCAGGGAGTGGCCGGCATGAAGATCGGTGGCCGCCGCCGTCTGGTGATCCCGCCGCACCTCGCGTACGGCGAGCGTGGCGCGGGCGGCGTGATCAAGCCGAACGAGACGCTGATCTTCGTCGTCGACCTCGTCGGCGTGAACTGATCGACTTTCGGGCAATCGGGCCGGCCCAGTGGGCGGCCCGGTTGCCCGAACACTTTCGAGTGAAACCCGGTGCTGGCCAGGCTGCGGGTTGAGCACCAGCGGGGGCCGGTGCCAGTAACCAGGGGGAACTGACATGCGCCTTCGCGCGATCCTTTCCGCGGCTCTGCTCACGCTCGGGGCCGCGCTCGCCACCGCCGTGCCCGCGTCGGCCGTCGCCAACGGATCCGACGTGCCGCAGGGCCGGTTCGAGTTCGCCGCGAAGCTCACGATGACGAACATCCCGCGGCCCGACGGCACGCACTACAACAGCGGCTGCTCCGGCGCCCTCGTCGCGTCGCAGTGGATCCTCACCGCCGGGCACTGCTTCCACGACGTGAACCGCAATCCGATCTCCGGACCCGTGCCGTACCCGACTTCGGTGCTGCTCGGCACGACCGTGCAGCGCGGCAAGCTCGGCGTGCTGCGCCAGGTCACCGACGTGGTCCAGGCCGGCGTAGGAGACCTCGCGCTCGCGAAGCTCGACAAGCCGGTCCGCGGGATCACGCCCCTGAAGGTGAGCCGCTCCGAGCCGACGGTCGGGCAGAAGCTGACGCTCGCCGGTTGGGGCGCGCTGAGCTCGGTGGACGCGGCGCCGTCGATGGAGCTGCAGCAGGGCACCGTGGCGGTCGGCGAGGTCGCGGCCACCACCCTCGGCGTGCACGGCGTCTCGCCGGCCGCGGACACCAGCGCCTGCCGCTACGACTCGGGCGCGCCTTACTTCGTGGCTTCCGGACGCGGCGGCCGGGTCGTGGCCGTCGAGTCGGAAGGCCCCGGCTGCCCCCACGACCAGCAGGAGACGACCTCGCGCGTCGACGTGGTCGCCGACTGGGTGCTGTCACAGACCCACTGACGCCCAGATACCAGAAGACGGGCTCCGCGCACAGGTCGCGGGGCCCATTTTCTTTCGCCCGACAAGGGAATTCCTGACCCGGAAGTAGCTGGTTAGCGTTGAGGGCCGATCATCGGCGCCCCGCCGGTGGCCCGACGAAGGGAAAGAATGCGCGTCCGCGCCGCACTCACCGCAGCAGCCCTCCTGCCCCTCCTCACCGCCGGCCCGGCCTTGGCCGTCGCCGACGGGTCCGACGTGGCCCCGGGCCAGTACGGCTTCACGGCCAAGCTGACCATGGCGAGCATTCCGCGCCCGGACGGGAGCACGTACACGAGCTTCTGCTCGGGCTCCCTCGTCGCGCCCACGTGGATCCTCACGACCGGCCACTGCTTCCACGACGCGCAGCGCAATCGCGTGTCCGGCCCGGTGCCGTACCCGACCACCGTCACACTCGGGCTGGTCGACGAAACGAAGGAAGCGGGCGTCACCCGCAAGGCCACGCAGGTGCTGCAGTCCGCGGAGAACGACGTCGCGCTCGTGCAGCTCGACAGCGCGGTCCCGAACATCACGCCCCTGACCGTGAACCGCCTGATCCCGGCCACCGGACAGCGCCTCACCCTCGCGGGCTGGGGCAGCCACACGGCGAAGAACCCCGTGCCGTCCTCGAAGCTGCAACAGGGCACCGTGCAGATCGCCTCCGTGGGCAGCACCACGGTCGCCGTCCGCGGCGTCGCTCCTTCGTCCACCACCAGCGCGTGCGTCTACGACTCGGGCGCGCCCTACTTCGTCCCGTCCGGCAGCGGCGGCCAGCTCATCTCCGTGGAGACGACGGGCCCGGACTGCCCCCACGCGACCGTCGAGACAACGGCGCGGGTGGACGTGATCGCGGATTGGATCGCGGCCAGGACGAAGTGAGCACGGTGAAGCCGACATCGCTCCGAGCGAGGGCAGATGCCGGAGCCGATCCATCACCGCTGTGGCCACCGCGTCGGCCACGAAGGCGGCCACCGGCTTGTACGGGCTGGTGAAGCGCAAGTTCTCCGGGGACAAGAAGGCGGGTCGCCACCCTCGAAGCGGCGCGACGTACACGGCAACATCAGCTTCTGATTAGCACGGAGAGCGATCACCGAGATCGCTCTCCGTGCCCCATTCGTCGATTCCCGTGGCACCGAGGAGTTTCCGGCGGAGCGCGGAATTCCCCTTCTCCCCCACAATCACGATGCCGGAATAATCGCGACTTTACTTGTCCTTTTTCTTCGGCAGCTGATCGGCGGCTTTCTTGCCCACCGGGCCAAGCTTGTCGAGGACGGTGCGCACGCCGCTGACCACGGCGTCGCCGACGGGGTTCGGGTGGTCGTCGTCCGGGTCGCCAATGCCACCGGCAACGCCACTGGAGCCTGAGTCCAGGGTATTTCTCCCCAACTGTTGATTATCGGATTACCCGATCAATTATCGATGCTACGCAATCGTTGCACCCACAACAACCGCGCGATTTGGGCCTCCTCTCCGGGAACTGCGCCGAGCCGGTTTGTTCATGAGGTGGACGTGCTGGAATGCCGCCCGATACGGCGAAACCCGCCGTGCCGATTCGCGGTACTCCGTCCAAAAGCGCTCGGCGTAGCGGCGCAGGGGCTTGCCGACGCGGTCGGTGGCCAGTTCGCGCGTCACGTTCTCGAACAACCGCCCCGCTTGGCGCACGGCGGCCGGGGCGTCCGGACGGGCGGTGGCCGCGGCCGGACGCCAGGCGACGGTGCGGGCGCCGCGGCCCGACCAGTACCAGGCGTACTGGTGCAGGAAGCTCACCTGCTGGTCGGCGGGCAGGCCCTCGACGATCGCGGCGGTGTGGGCGGCGGCCTGTGTGATGCGGTGTGCGGAAGCGCGGCCGGGCAACAGCTCCAGCGCGGTGTCGCTGCCCAGGTGGGCCACCCGCTCGGCGAACTCCACGCCGTCGGGGCCGCGGAACTTCGCCAGCTCCGGCTCGTACCAGCGCTTCACGACCTCGGTGCCGCGTTCGGCGAAGCGGCGGTCCAAGTCGGCTTCGACCAAGGCGGCCGACTCCGAAAACGTCTGGACCCGCACGCGCAACTGGAGACCCGACATGTCCATGTACTGCAGGAAAAACCAGCGCCGCAACGGGTGTCCGCTGATCACCGGCTGTACCACCTCGGTCAACAGCCGTGTCACGGACGGCAGGTCCGGGACGTACACGCGCCAGTAGCGCCAGTCGGGCCGCAGCAGGGTCTCAAGCATGGGTCACCACCGTCAGGAACTCGGTCACGCGTCCGACGCTTGTGCCGGCCGCGGGCAGGGCCTCCGTAAGTTCGAGCTCCTCCGCGCCGGCCAGGCCTTTCAACGCCGTCCACGCGGCGAGCGGGTGGGCGAAGCTGAGCCACTGCGGTTTCCCCTGCGGCACCCCGCCCGCGGCCAGGGCGCGGACGAACACCTGCTCGGGCAAACCGTGCTCGGCCAGGAACCTCCGGCCGGCGCGGAGGCAGTCCAGGTCGGGTCCCGCGGGGACCGCGGACAGGGCCGACGCCGGCAGCGTCCAGCGGGCGCGCCGCAGCACCAGCCGCCCGTCGGTCGCGCGCTCGCGGAACCCCGCACCCGGCACCGGGGCCCACGGGCCCAGCGACAGCCACGGATCCGACAGCAACTGCAGCACGCGCGGCACCCCGCGCAGCAGGTGCGCGGGCACGGCGCCGAGGTAGCTCAACGCGGCGGGCCGCCCGGCGGGGTCGAGCACCTCCAACGTCCCCGTGGCCAGGTCGTGGCGCGCGCGGAACCCGTCGATCGACACGGCACCCGGCCCGGCCGACGGCCGTTCGGCGCCCCACGACAGCCACGGCGCCGAGCGCACGGCCGGCCGCTGCGTGTCCGTCCAGTCGGCGTGTGCGGTCACCTGGTACACCGCGCAACCGGGGAAACGCTTCTCGTGCAGTGAAGTCAGCGCTGCCTCGACGCGCTGGGCCAGCCCGGGCACGCCCGCCCAGCGCGAGACGGCGCCGAGGTAATCCGGGTGCACCTGGTTGACCACCAGCGATTCGCCCGCGACCTGCCAAAACACCGAGTGCGCCGGACGGCCGATGCTCGGGCCGGCGATGTCGCGCACGTCGGGCTCGGGCACGGCGCAGCGCGACAGCCACAGCATCGGGTCCAGGTCCCGCACCGCGCGCAACGCGAACTCGGTCAGGTCGGCGCCGCCGCCGCTGCCGTAGTGGTGCAAGAAGAACCGGACCAGGTCGTAGTACCCGGCCCGCGGCCGCGCGGTCGCCCGCAGCAGGCCGTCGAGCCGGTCGAGCTCCCCCGCCACCCACGCGGGCGGCGCGGTCTCCGAACGAGCCGTACTCGACCCTCAGCCCGTCCACCTCGACAACCGCTTCCCTACCCATGCCCCCACCCTGGCGACCCACCAGGCCGGGCCATAGACGCACGCCTCACCACCCCTCCGTGCGTTCCCCACCCCCACCACATGACAAACATCATTTCCCCAGCTCACCCCCACCGGAACGAGCACCAGCGGCACCGCGCGGATCCAGGCGACTTCGCCACCGGAACCATCACCACGGCACCGGGGATCCGGGGGCTTCCATGCAGGAACGGTCACCAGTGGCACCGTGGGGATCCGGGGGCTCGGCCCCCGGGAGACATGACGACCGACAAACGGGAGAAGCCCCGCAGTGCGCCAGCACTACGGGGCTTCGACCAGAGTGGGCGAGGAGGGAGTTGAACCCTCACGTCCTTTCGGACACACGGACCTGAACCGTGCGCGTCTGCCATTCCGCCACTCGCCCGAGTTGCTTCTCTCTGACAGCCAGCAAAGCGTAGCAGGGGGTTTTCACGGGTTTCAGCGGGGGTCGTGTCGAGGCTTCCTCTCCCGGATAGGATCGGTGCGGAAGCACACGTGCGAGGAGGTCACCCCAGGTGGGTCGGGTAGAGCGCTTCGACAGGCGTCTCGAGAACCTCGTGGGGAACACCTTCGCGCGCATGTTCGGTGGCAACGTCGTCACGCAGGAAGTGGCGGTGGCGCTCGAGCGGGAAGGCGAGGAAAACGTTCGTGAGCTGGCAGGAGGTCGGCAGCTCGCCCCGAATCACTACATCGTGTCCTTGGGGCAGGCTGACCACGATCGGATGGCCGGTGACGAGCAGCGGGTCACTGCGGTTCTCGCACAAGCTGTGGGCGAACACCTCGCCGAGCACGGCTGGGAGACCTATGGTGACGTCGTCGTATCACTCGAGCGCAACGAGGCGCTGCATACTGGACAGTTCAAGACCCGTTCGTCCGTCGATCCCGACGCCCACGCGAGTGGACCCGGTGGCTCGTCACGGTCGGCACGACCCAGCAACGCAGGAGACCCAGCAATGAGCCAGCCCCCCGGATACGGCCAATACGACCAGGGTGACCCGTACGGCCAGCAGGGCCAGTACGGCTACGGACAGCAGGGTGGCCAGCAGCCCGGGTACGACCAGGGCTATGGCCAGCAGGGCGGTTACGAGCAGCAGGGTTACGGCCAGCAGCCCGGCTACGACCAGTACGGCCAGCCCCAGCAGGGCGGGGCCGCGCAGCCCGGCTACGACCAGGGCTACCAGCAGGGTGGTTACGACCAGGGCTACGGGCAGCCCCAGCAGGGCGGCTACGACCAGTACGGCCAGCCGCAGCAGGGTGGCGGCTACGGCCAGCAGGGCGGTTACGACCAGGGCTACGGGCAGCCCCAGCAGGGCGGCTACGACCAGTACGGCCAGCCGCAGCAGGGCGGCGGCTACGGCCAGCCGGCGGCGGACCCGTACGCCCAGCAGCCCGGCTACGGCCAGGCCCCGGCCGACCCGTACGCCCAGCAGCCCGGTTACGGCCAGCCCGCTCCCGCGGCGGCCGGTCGCGCGCTCGCCGCGAGCCTGCAGCTGGACGACGGCTCGAACCGGACGTACTCGCTGAAGCAGGGCGGCAACGTCGTGGGCCGCGGCCAGGACGCCGACTTCCGCCTCCCCGACACCGGGGTGTCGCGCCGGCACCTGGAGATCACCTGGGACGGCCAGAGCGCCACGCTCGCCGACATCGGGTCCACCAACGGCACGACCGTGAACGGGACTCCGGTGCAGACGTGGCAGCTGGCCGACGGGGACGTCATCCGGGTGGGTCACTCTTCGTTGGTGTTCCGAACCCAGGGCTGAGCAGAGGCCGGTGACGGGGTTCCCGCAGAATTGTCTTGCGGGGGGATCCGCGGTGCGCGCGCGCCGCGGCTTGCAGGCAGAGTCGGGAGCGGACACAACAAGTGCCAGAGCTGGTCGTTCAACTCACCAGAGTGGGCTTTCTCGTGCTGCTCTGGCTCTTCGTGTTCGCCGCCCTGCGGGTCGTCCGTTCGGATCTCTACGCCGCGTCCGGCCTGCGGGTGCAGGTGCCGTCGTTTCGGCGGAACAAGGAGAAGAAGCCGCGGGGCAGCAAGGCCCCGCAGCAGCTCCTGGTGACCCACGGGGCGCTGGCGGGCACCCGCATCGCGCTCGACGGCCGGCCGATCCTGATCGGCCGCGCCGACGACTCGACGCTGGTGCTCGACGACGACTACGCATCGACCCGCCACGCCCGCATTGCCCTGCGCGGGGAGGACTGGTACGTGGAAGATCTGGGCTCGACGAACGGGACCTACCTCGACCGGGCTAAGGTCACTGCACCCCTCCGGGTCCCGCTCGGAGTCCCCATCCGGATCGGCAAGACGGTGATCGAGCTTCGCCCATGACTCTCGTCCTCCGCTACGCGGCCCGCAGCGACCGGGGCCTGGTTCGTTCGAACAACCAGGACTCCGTGTACGCCGGCCCTCGCCTCCTCGCGCTCGCCGACGGTATGGGCGGCCACGCGGCCGGTGAGGTGGCCAGCAAGGTCGTCATCGCCTCACTCGCCCCGCTCGACGACGACGAGCCGGGCGACGACCTGCTCGGTCAGCTCCGCGAGGCCGTGACCAACGGCAACGCGGCCATCGCCGAGCTCGTTTCCCAGGATCCCGATCTCGACGGCATGGGCACCACGCTCACCGCCGTGCTCTTCGCGGGCAACCGCCTGGGGCTCGTGCACGTCGGCGACTCCCGCGCGTACCTGTTGCGCGGCGGCCAGTTCACGCAGATCACCCGCGACGACAGCTTCGTCAACGAGCTGCTGGAGCAGGGCCGCATCACGGCCGAGGAGGCCGCGGTGCACCCGCAGCGTTCGCTGCTACTCAAGGCGCTTACCGGGCACGAGGTCGAGCCGAGTCTCACCGTGCGCGAAGCGCGTCCCGGTGACCGGTACCTCATCTGTTCCGACGGTCTGTCCGGCATGGTCTCCGACGAGACGATGTCCGAGGCCATCCGCATCGCGGACCCGCAGGACTGCGCGGACCGGATGATCGAGCTCGCCCTCAAGGGCGGTGGTACGGACAACGTCACCGTGATCATCGCCGACGTGGTCGACGTCGACTTCGGTGACGACGCACCGATCGTGGGCGGCGCCGCCGGTGACGGCAGCGACGAGCAGCACCAGGGCGACTCGCCGGCCGCGCGGGCCCGGGCGCTCACGCAGCCGCCCCCTCAGCCGCGGCCCGAGCCGCAGTCGTTCGAGGAGGATCCGAAGGCCAAGCGCCGCAAGCGGTTCCGCTGGCTCGTCGGCGCCGTCGTGGTGCTGATCGTGCTGGCCGCGGCCGCGATCGCGACCCGCTACTTCGTGCTCAGCCAGTACTACGTGGGCGAGGGTCCCGACCAGGAGGTCGTGATCTACCGCGGGGTGCCGGGGAGCATCCTCGGCATTCAGCTGCACTCGTTCGAGCAGGGCTCGTGCCCGCCGGGGACGCTGTGCACCGACAAGCTGCGTGTGCCTGCTCTGCAGGAGGACGCGCGCATCGCCGTGCAGAACGGCGTGAAGCGCGACAGCCTCGACGACGCGCGCACGTACATCGACGACTTCCTGCGCCTGCGCAAGCAGCTGTCCGACTGCCCGCCGGCCACCCCCGGCACCACTTCCGGCGTGCCGACGGCTCCCGGCGGTCCGCCGGCGTCGTCGAGCAGCGCTGTTCCGCCGCCTTCCAGCGGCGCGTCTTCGTCGGCGAACCAGCCTGCGGGGAGGGACTGCTCGGCGTCGAGTACGGCGCCGACAGGAGGCGGTAACTGATGGGTCAGCCCCTGGCCGACCCGTTATCGGCCCAGTTCGCGACCAATCCGCCCCGGGAGCTGCCCAAGCGCCGGGGCACCGAGCTGTTGCTGCTGGCGTTCGCCGCGTTCATCGTCACCCTCGCGCTCGTGCTCGTGGAGGCCAACCAGGAGCAGGAGCTCACGCTCTCGATCCTGTGGCTGGGCCTCGCCTACCTCGGTGTTCTCACGGCCGCGCACCTCGCCGTGCGCCGCTGGGCGCCGTATGCCGACCCGGTGCTGCTGCCGTGCGTCGCGCTGCTCAACGGCATCGGGTTGGTGATGATCCACCGCCTCGACCTGGCCGAAGCCGAGCAGGCGGCGCAGAGGGGCAGCGAGTACAGCCCCGAAGTGACCAAGCAGGTGCTGTTCACGGTCATCTCGCTGGCGCTGTTCGTGGTCGTGCTGATCGTGGTCAACGACCACCGCACCCTCACGCGCTACGGCTACACCTTCGGCCTGATCGGCATCGCCGCGCTGGCGCTGCCCGCGGTGCTGCCGTCGAGCCTGTCCGAGGTCAACGGCGCGAAGGTCTGGCTCAAGCTGCCGTTCTTCTCGATCCAGCCCGGTGAGTTCGCGAAGATCCTGCTGATGATCTTCTTCGCGTCGTTCCTGGTGTCCAAACGCGACTTGTTCATGGTGGCGGGCAAGAAGGTCCTCGGCGTGGAGCTGCCGCGCGCCCGCGACCTGGGCCCGATCCTCATCGCCGCCGCGGCGAGCATCGGCATCCTCGTGTTCGAGAAGGACCTCGGCACGTCGCTGCTCTACTTCAGCATCATCCTCGTCATGCTCTATGTCGCGACCGAGCGCGTGATCTGGGTCGTCGTCGGGCTCACGTTCTTCATCGGCGGCTGCATCATCGCCTACAACCTCTTCACGCACGTCCAGCAGCGCGTGGAGAACTGGCTCAACCCGCTGGGCCCGCGCTACGACGAGCTCGGCGGCTCCTACCAGCTCGCGCAGGGCCTGTTCGGGCTCGGCACGGGCGGGGTCGGCGGAACCGGTCTCGGCGCGGGGCGGCCGGACATCGTGCCTGCGGCGAGCACCGACTTCATCACCGCCTCGATCGGCGAGGAGCTGGGCTTCATCGGCCTGGCTGCCGTGCTGATGCTGTACCTGCTGATCGCGATGCGCGGCATGCGCAGCGCGCTGGCCGTGCGCGACACGTTCGGCAAGCTGCTCGGCGGCGGGCTCGCCTTCACGATGGTGATGCAGATCTTCGTGGTCGTCGGCGGCGTCACGGCGCTGATCCCGGAAACCGGTATCACGGCGCCGTTCCTGTCCCAGGGTGGTTCGTCGCTGCTGGCGAACTACATCCTCGTCGCGCTGTTGCTGCGCATCTCCGACGCCGCGCGCAAGCCGGCCAAGCGCGCGAAACCGCAGCAACCCCAGGCCCCGATCGCCGAGGCGCGCACCGTGCTGGTGCAGCGGCCGCCGGCCGGTGGCAGCCCGAACGGTGACGGGAGGACCGCGTGAACACTCCCCTGCGCAAGGTCGGCATGGCGATGCTCGTGATGATCGTCCTGTTGCTTGCGAACGACACCTACATCCAGGTCGTGAAGGCTGACGACTACCGCACCGACTCGCGTAACCAGCGCGTGCTCTACGACGAGTACTCGCGCCAACGCGGCCAGATCGTCACGCCCGACGGCGTGGTGCTGGCCGGCGTGAAGGCGTCCAGCGACAAGTTCAAGTTCACGCGCACCTACACCGACGGCCCGATGTACGCGCCCGTCACCGGGTTCTACTCGATCAACTACGGCGCCGGCGGCCTCGAGCGCGCCGAGGACGACGTGCTCAACGGTTCCGATCCACGGCTGTTCGTGCGCCGCCTGTCGGACATGGTCACCGGGCGCGACCCGCGCGGCGGCAACGTGAAGCTCACGATCGACCCGAAGGTGCAGAAGGCCGCGTACGACCTGATGACGCAGCACGGCTACACCGGCGCCGTGGTGGCGATGGAGCCGAAGACGGGTCGCATCCTCGCGATGGTGTCCACTCCGTCGTACGACCCGAACACGCTGGCGTCGCACGGCAAGGACCAGAACACGGCCTGGGCCAACTACTCCAAGGACCCGAAGAACCCGATGCTGAACCGGGCGATCTCGGAGACCTACCCACCGGGGTCCACGTTCAAGCTGGTCACCGCCTCGGCCGCGCTCGAGGCCGGCATCGGCCCCGACACCGTGATCAACACCGCGCCGAACGTCAAGCTGCCGGGCACCAACACCACGCTCGAGAACTACGCCGGCGAGACCTGCCCCGGCAACACGTTCAAGGACGCGCTGGCGCACTCGTGCAACGTGCCGTTCGCGACGTTCGCGGGCCAGCTCGGCGCCGACAAGATGAAGGCCACGGCCGCGAACTTCGGCATCGGCCAGACCGACCTCACCGTGCCGATGAAGGTGGCGCCGTCCACCGTCGGCGCGCTCGACTCGCAGGGCGCGCTCTACCAGAGCGGCATCGGCCAGCGCGACGTTCGGCTCACGCCGCTGCAGGACTGCCTGCTCGCCGCGACCGTCGCCAACGGCGGCATGGCGATGAAGCCGCAGCTCGTGCAGTCGATCCTGGCGCCGGACCTCTCGACGATCGAGGACACCGACCCGGAGCAGCTCACCGGCACGCCGGCGCTGTCGCCGGAGAACGACCAGATCCTCACGCAGATGATGATCGCGTCGGAGGGCTTCACCGCGGGCAAGGGCAAGGACCCGGCGCTGAAGATCGCGTCGAAGACCGGCACCGCCGAGCACGGCACCGACTCGAAGAACACGCCGCCGCACGCGTGGTACACCGCGTTCGCGCCTTCGGACAACCCGCAGATCGCCGTGTCGGTCATCGTCGAGAACGGCGGCAACCGCGGGCTCGCCGCGACCGGTGGCTCCGTCGCCGCCGAGATCGGCCGGGCCGCCATCGCCGCGCGCCTCGGGGGTGGGTAGCCGATGCTGTCCTCGGGTCAGCTGCTGGCCGAGCGCTACAAGCTGACGAACCGGATCGCAGTCGGCGGGATGGGCGAGGTTTGGCAGGCCAGCGACACCCGGCTCGACCGGGTCGTCGCGGTGAAGGTGCTGAAGGCCGAGCTCTCCGGCGACGCCGAGTTCCTGCACCGGTTCCGGACCGAGGCGCGGATGACGGCGTCGCTCAACCACGCCGGGATCGCGGCGGTGCACGACTACGGCGAGACGTTCGCCGGAACCGAGGGCGGCAAAGAGGAAGACGCGCTGCCCATCGCGTACCTGGTCATGGAGTTCGTGGAGGGCGACCCGCTCGCGGGCATCCTCGCCAAACACGGGCGCCTCTCGGCCGACTACACACTCGACCTGCTGGAGCAGGCCGGCACGGCGCTCCAGGCCGCGCACGAGCAGGGCCTGGTGCACCGCGACGTGAAGCCGGGCAACATCCTCGTCACGCCGGCCGGCCAGGTGAAGATCACCGACTTCGGTGTGGCCAAAGCCGCGCACGCCGCCCCGGTCACGCGTTCGGGCATGGTCATGGGCACGGCCCACTACATCGCACCCGAGCAGGCACTGGGCCACGACGCCGAACCGGCCAGCGACGTCTACTCGCTCGCCGTGTGCGGCTACGAGTGCCTCGCTGGCCACCGGCCGTTCCTTTCGGAGAACGCGGTGAGCGTCGCCATGATGCACATCCGCGAGATCCCGCCGCCGCTGCCGCCCGACGTGCCGCCGGGTGCGCGCGCGGTCATCGAGGCCACCCTGGTCAAGGACCCCCGCCAGCGCTACGCGAGCGGCGGCGAGTTCGCCGCCGCCGTCGCGGCCGTCCGCGCCGGGCACCCCCTGCCGACGCCGCTCGGCCTGGTCAACGCCGCTTACGCGGCCGGCCAGGTCCCGCCGTTGCCGCCCCCCGGGATGCCGCAGGCCGGCGAGCTCCCCCACGTGCCCATCGGTCCTGGTTCCAACCCCGGGTTCCCGCCGCTGTCGCCGGGTTCGGTGCACGCCGTGCACCCGCCCGTGCCGCGGCGGAAGAGCCAGTGGGGCTGGTGGGTGCTGCTGGCGGTGATCGTGGTCGCCGTGATCGTGGCAGCGGCGTTCGTCATAGCCAAAGTGGTGGGCACCGGCAACGGACAGCCACCGAGAAGCGTGGACACGGGCAGACCGGCGCCGATCGAGCCGACCGGCCGCGCGGGAGGACCGACCGCAGGCGGACCCGCCCAACCGGGTGCGAGCGAGAAGCAGGGCCTGCAAGGCATCATGACCACACCTTGGACGGAATGGAACGGCACACAGAGATGAGCACACCCAGACTGCTCTCCAATCGGTACGAGCTGGGCGAGACGCTCGGCTACGGAGGTATGTCCGAGGTCCATCACGGACACGACGTGCGTCTGGGCCGGGAAGTCGCGATCAAGGTCCTGCGCGCGGACCTCGCCCGCGACCCCCAGTTCCAGGAACGCTTCCGCCGCGAGGCGCAGAACGCGGCCGCCCTCAACCACCCGGCGATCGTGGCGGTCTACGACACCGGTGAGGCCAACACCGACTTCGGGAACCTGCCCTACATCGTCATGGAGTACGTCGAGGGCCGGACCCTTCGCGACATCGTGAAGACCGAGGGCCCGATGTCGCAGAAGCGGGCCATGGAGGTCATGGCCGACGTCTGCGCGGCACTGGACTTCTCCCACCGCCACGGCATCGTGCACCGCGACGTGAAGCCCGCCAACGTGATGATCACGAAGAACGGCGCCGTCAAGGTGATGGACTTCGGCATCGCCCGCGCGATGCACGACGGCCAGTCGGCGATGACGCAGACGGCCGCCGTGATCGGCACCGCGCAGTACCTCTCGCCGGAGCAGGCGCGCGGTGAAGCCGTCGACGCGCGTTCCGACGTATACGCGGCCGGCTGTGTGCTCTACGAGCTCGTCACCGGGGAGCCACCGTTCACGGGTGACTCGCCGGTGGCGGTGGCGTACCAGCATGTGCGGGAGGACCCGAACCCGCCGTCGTCGGTGAACCCGGCGGTGACGCCGGAGCTCGACGCCGTGGTGCTCAAGGCGCTGGCGAAGGGCCCGGCCAACCGCTACCAGTCGGCCGCCGAGATGCGCTCGGACCTCGTGCGCACGCTCTCGGGCCAGCGCCCGTCCGCTCCGATGGTGATGTCGGAGGACGAGCGCACCCAGGTGATGAACCAGGACCGCCGTCAGCCCCAGCGTTACGAGGAGTACGCCGACGAGCCGGATGAGGACCCGAAGGCCAAGCGCCGCAACCGCACGATCCTGGCGATCGTCGCCGCGCTGCTCGTGGCCGGTGTGATCCTGCTGATCATGTGGCTCAACGGCTCGTTCCGCTCGGAGCCCACCACCGCGGCGATTCCGAACGTGGTGGGCCAGCAGGCGGGTGTCGCGAAGTCGACCCTGCAAACGGCGGGCTTCTCCTCGTTCGCCCCGAACAAGAACGTGATTTGCGGGGCCTCGGACCCGAGCACCAACCCCAAAGGCCTGACCTGCAGCGACGACTCGATCGACAAGGTCGTCTCGATCGACCCGAGCCCCAACCAAAACGTCGCGACGACCACGCAGATCCAGCTGTACGTGGGTGCCAGGCCCAACTCGACCATCGTGCCGGACCTGACCGGCAAGACCCCGGACCAGGTCGGCCCGCTTCTCGATCAGGCCCACCTGCAGCTGGGCAACGTCACCACGAAGACGGTCGACAACGCGGACGATGTCGGCAAGGTCATCTCGCAGGACCCGACCCCGAACTCGACGGCGGCCCAGGACACCAAGGTGAACATCACCGTCGGCGGCGATCTGCAGCTCAAGCAGGTGCCGGACACGACCGGCCAGACCTACGCCAACGCGAAGAAGCAGCTCGAAGGCCTCGGCTTCACGGTCACCCGCACCGATGTGGACTCGACCCAGCCGAAGGAGCAGGTCGTCAACCAGCAGCCGAACGGCGGTCAGGTCCCACCGGGTTCGAAGATCACGCTTTCGGTCTCCAAGGGCCCGCAGCAGATCACGATGCCGGACCTGACCGGTCAGACCGAAGACCAGGCCACGCAGTCACTGCAGAAGCTGGGCTGGTCGGGCAACATCAACGTCCAGTCGGTGCATTTCGGCGCAGGCCAGCCGGGCACGGTCATCCGGACCAGCCCGGACGCCGGCGAGACGATCTCGCCGACGCAGAACGTCACGCTGACGATCCTGGAGCAGGACGACGGCGGTACTCCGTCGACGTCGGGCAGCCCCGGCGGCGGTGGTGGAATCGGCTTGCCGCCGGGACACAATTGATCACCCGCTGAAACGCGACAGGGCCCGCACGCTTTTCCGTGCGGGCCCTGTGCTTTTCCCGGAAGTTTCTCAGTCCTGGTCAAGGAATCCGCGGACGCTCGCGAGCACCGTGTCGACATCGCTGCCCGAACCGCAGTCGACGTCCAGCTCCTCCACGGCGCCGGACCGCTTCAGCTTGAGCCGCACGCGTTCGTCGCCGCGGCCCTTGCGCAGCCAGCCGAACAGCGAGCGGCACAGCGTGCCCACGGACCGGCTGCTCACCATCACGACCACGGCGTCGCCCGCCGCGTCGCCCGACACGGCTCTCTCGGCCAGCCGGACGCGGTCGCGGAGCTCGTCCTCGGAACGCAGCCACGAGGCGAGCTGGCGCAGCTCGTCATCCGAGCCGGCCACGGTGATCGCGGCGATCCCAGCCGTCACGACTCTCCCCTCACGGGTGAACAGACGGCGCGAGGGTAACCGACGCGCTGCTGCGGAGGAAGACCAGCTCCTCGCACTGCTGACGGCAATTTGCGCATAACTGCGTGCAATCGCTCCGGCCGGGCACCGGCATCCGCCGTCGGCACGGGCGCGTCGTGCAGCCGACGGATGCCGGTGGACCGGTAGACCCACCCGCGGCGCCGGAGCGTTTCCCGACGCCGCGGGCTCTCTCCGCAGCAATGTTTTGCTGCTGACCGGCGTCACCCGCATGGGTGAAGGCAAGACATTAGCGTGCTCGGGGTGATCTCCGGAAGATCCGAACCGGAAATTGCCATGTGCAATTTGCACATTAACCTCGGAGCATGCGCCAACGGCTCCGAGTTCAGGCTCGCCGGCCCGCCAGCCACCCGACGACACCGGCGCTCACGCCCAGCGCGACCACCGAGGTGACCACGGCGAGGACGAGCGCGCCGACGTAGGGCGCGCCGTTGGTCAGCGCCGTGATCAGCGGGTGGACCAGGGGCACCCACTTGCCCAGCAGGACCAGGCCGAGCGCGAGCACGGCCGCGAGCACCGTCCAGCCGATGCGCCCGACCAGCAGGCGCGAGCACGGCAGGCCGATCGCGATCCCGAGCAGCCCGCTCGCCGGCAGGGCCAGCAGGCAGACGCCGAACGCGTCCCAGTTCAGCTGCCACGTCCTGATCGCCGACCACGCGAGCGTGATCACGGTGAGCACCACCAGGCAGCCGAACACCGCCAGCACCGCGCCGCCGATGGTGCGCAGGCGACTGCGCGCGTGGCTGAGCGTGACGAGCCGCTGCACCGGATCCTCGATGTCGAGCACCGCGATCGTGAGCCAGCAGCCGAGGACGACCAGCGCGCCGCTGCTCACGCCGTAGAGCGGCAGCACGGGCGAGTGCGGGTCGGAGTAGAGGATCACCGAAAGCGCGAGGTAGGCCAGCACCGCCGGCAGGTAACGCTGCGAATGGCCCAGTAGAGCCAGGTAATAGCGGCTCACGGCGAGCACGGCGCCACCTCCCGCACGGACCAGCCGCCCGACAGCGCGCGCAGGAGCACGGCGTCGGCGCTCGTCGCGTCGACGGTCAGGACCACGCGCGATCCCTCGGCGATCGCGTGCCGCACGCCGGGTTCGGCGGTCCAGTCGGTGCCGGTACCCGCCAGGACGATGCGGGTGGCGGGCTCGGTTTCCGCGGGGTCGCCCACGGCCGTGAGCCGGCCGCCTTCGATGCGGTGAACGGCATCGGCGTGCTCGCGCACGACGGCCGGCCGGTGGTCGGTGAACACGACGCTCGCCCCGCGCGCCCGCGTCTCGGCCACCAGCTCGCCGAGCACCGCGTGCGTGCCGCCGTCCAGCCCCGACCACGGCTCGTCGAGGATCAGCAGGTCGGGCCGCGGGAGCACGGCCTGCGCGAGGCCCACCTTCTGCGCGTTGCCCTTCGAGAGCGTGCGCAGCTGGGCATCAGGCCCGCCGACCAGCGCGAGCCGCTCCAGCAGCGGGTCGATCGCCGACAAGTCGGCAAGTCCGCGCATGCGCGCCAGATGCCGCAGGTACGACCGCGCGCTCAGCCGCTGCCCGCCCGGGAACCGGTCGGGCAGGTAGCCGATCGACGGCGTGCCCTCGACCGAGCCGAGGCTCGCCCGCGAAACGCCCGCCAGGATCCGCAGCAGCGTGGACTTCCCGGAGCCGTTGGCACCGAGGATCCCGACCACGCACGCGGCGGGCACGGTCAGGTCGACGCCGTCGAGCACCAGCTCGCCGCCGCCGTACCGCTTACCGACCCCAGCGAGCCGGATCAGCGGGGTGATCACGCAGCGGCGGCCTTCTGCAGCGTCTTCGTGGCGCGTTCCAGCTCTTCGACCACCTTCGGGTCGACGGGGTGGCCGGTCGAGGCGAGCCACGTGGCCAGCATCCGGTGCCCGCCCTCGGTGAGCACGGACTCGGGGTGGAACTGCACGCCCTCCAGCGGCAGCTCGCGGTGGCGCATGCCCATGACCACACCGGATTCGGTGCGGCCGGTGACCTCGAAGATCTCGTCGCGGATCGTCTCGGGCAGCACGGTCAGCGAGTGGTAGCGGGTGGCGGTGAAGCCGTCGGGCAGGCCGGCGAGCACGCCCTTGCCGTCGTGGCGGACTCGGCTGGTCTTGCCGTGCAGCAGCTCGGGCGCGCGGTCCACGGTCGCGCCGAAGTGCACGCCGAGCGCCTGGTGGCCGAGGCAGACCCCGAGCATCGGCGTGCGCGTCTCGGCGCACTTCGCGATGACCTCGATGCTCTGGCCGGCACGCTCGGGCGTGCCGGGGCCGGGCGACACCAGCACGGCGTCGAACTCGGGGACGCGTTCGAGGTCGACCACGTCGTTGCGCCACACCGTGCACTCGGCGCCGAGCTGCGCCAGGTACTGCACCAAGTTGTAGACGAAGCTGTCGTAGTTGTCGACGACGAGTACGCGCATGCGGCCACCTTACTGATCCGGCCAAAAGTAGGCCCCCGAGCGAGACGTAGCCGTCTCTACGCAAACCATGCGGCCGTGACTGTGGTCGGATTGGTACGACCGGCACAGTTGCGGCTCCCACCTGTTGGACCGTACGCCAGATCACAGTGAAAGTTAGGTAGGCCTAACTTACCGTGGGTACGGTGAGCCGATCCCTTCGCGTAGCGGTCGTGGGCGCCGGCCCCGCCGGTATCTACGCCGCCGACATCCTGGACAAGTCCGACGCCGACGTGCAGGTCGACCTGTTCGAGCGCATGCCCGCACCGTTCGGGTTGATCCGCTACGGCGTCGCGCCCGACCACCCGCGGATCAAGGGCATCGTCACCGCCCTGCACAAGGTGCTCGACCGCCCGAACATCCGCCTGCTCGGCAACGTCGACTACGGCACCGACCTGAAGCTCGACGAGCTGCGCGAGTTCTACGACGCCGTGATCTTCTCCACCGGCGCGATGGCCGACCGGCCGCTGGACATCCCGGGCGCCGACCTCGAGGGCAGTCACGGCGCCGCCGACTTCGTGAGCTGGTACGACGGCCACCCCGACGTGCCGCGGACCTGGCCGTTGACCGCGACCTCCGTCGCCGTGCTCGGCGTCGGCAACGTGGCGCTCGACGTCGCCCGCATCCTTGCGAAGACGGCCGACGAGCTGCTCACCACCGACATCCCGGCCAACGTCTACGAGGGCCTGAAGGCCAGCCCGGTCACCGACGTGCACGTGTTCGGCCGCCGCGGCCCGGCGCAGGCGAAGTTCACGCCGCTGGAGCTGCGCGAGCTCGACCACTCGCCGAACGTCGAGGTGATCGTGCACCCCGAGGACATGGAGTTCGACGAGGCCAGCATCACCGCGCTGCGGGCGTCGAAGCAGATCGACATGGTCGTGAAGACCTTGCAGGAGTGGGCGATTCGCGACGAGGGCACGCGCCCCAAACGGCTGCACCTGCATTTCTTCCACGCGCCCGCCGAGGTGCTCGGCGAGGACGGCCGCGTGACCGGCCTGCGCACCGAGCGGACCGAGTACGACGGGGAAGGCGGCGTGCGGGGCACGGGCGAGTTCCACGACTGGGACGTGCAGGCCGTGTACCGCGCGGTCGGCTACCTGTCGTCGCACCTGCCGGAGATCCCGTTCGACCACGTCGCGGGCGTCGTGCCGAACCAGGCCGGACGCGTGCTGGACCTCGACGAGAACCAGCTGCCCGGCGTCTACGTCACCGGCTGGATCAAGCGCGGCCCGATCGGCCTCATCGGCCACACGAAGGGCGACGCGGCGGAGACCGTCGCGAGCCTGCTGGCCGACGCCGACAACCTCGCGTCGCCGAAGCACGACTCCCCCGACGCGATTCTCGACTTCCTGACCGGGCGCGGGATCCCGTTCACCACGTGGGAAGGCTGGGGCAAGCTCGACGCGCACGAGAAGTCGCTGGGCGAGCCGCACGGCCGGGAGCGGATCAAGGTCGTGGAGCGCGACGAGATGGTGCGGGTCTCGCGCGGCTGAGCCCTCAGGCGGAGCCGAGGTAGGCGAGCACGGCCAGCACGCGGCGGTTGGTGTCGTCGGAGGCGGCGATACCGAGCTTCGCGAAGAGGTTGGCCGTGTGCTTGCCGACGGCGCCCTCGCTGAAGTGCAGGCGCGCGGCGATCGCGGCGTTGGAGCAGCCCTCGGCCATGAGCTCCAGCACCTCGCGTTCGCGCGGGGTCAGGGCCGCGAGCGGGTCGTTCGCGTTGCCCGCGACCAGTTTCGCGATCACCTCGGGGTCCATGGCCGTGCCGCCGGCGGCGACGCGGCGCACGGCGTCGACGAACTGCTCGGCGTTGAACACTCGGTCCTTGAGCAGATAGCCGACGGCGCCGGTGCCGTCGGCCAGCAGCTCTCGGGCGTAGAGCTGTTCGACGTGTTGTGACAGCACGAGGATCGGGAGGCCGGGCATTTCCCGTCGGGCCGCGAGCGCCACCTGCAGGCCTTCGTCGGTGTTCGTCGGGGGCATGCGAACGTCCACAACGGACACGTCCGGCCGGTGTTCCCGCAGTGCCGCGGCGAGTTCCGGGCCGGAGCCGACCGCGGCGACGACGTCGAAGCCGTGCGCGGTCAGCAGGTGGGTCAGGCCGTCTCGGAGGAGGTACTGGTCTTCCGCGACGACGGTTCTGGGCCGACCGGTGCCGGGTCCGGTTCCTGGGCCGCCGGTTCCGGGAGTGTCTGGCACGGCACCTCCAGGATCGCCTCGGTCGGTCCGCCCGGTGGGCTGGTGAGGCTCAACGTACCGTCGAAAGGCCCCACCCTGCGCTCGATTCCGCGAAGTCCCGAGCCACGTGCGGCTTCGGCGCCGCCGCTGCCGTCGTCGGTCACGACCACGCGCAGCAGGCCGTCGGAGTGCGTCAGCGAGACAGAGACCCGTTTCGCGCCAGCGTGTTTCGCCGCATTGCCGAGCAGCTCGCACACGGCGAAGTACGCGCACGCCTCCACCGGCTGTTCGACGCGGCCGGGCACGTCGGCCGACACGTCGACCTTGAGCGGGCTGTCGAGCGCGACCGCGCGCACGGCGTCGACCAGGCCGCGTTCGGACAGCACCGGCGGGTGTATGCCGCGCACGAGCAGCCGCAGCTCCGTCAACGCCTCGGCCGACGCGGTGCGCAGATCGGCTGCCAGCCGTTTGGCCGCTTCGGGATCGCTGTCGATCAGTGCCTCGACCGCGCCGAGCTTCAGGCCGATGGCCACGAGCCGCGACTGGATGCCGTCGTGCAGGTCGCGTTCGATGCGGCGCAGCTGGGCGGCCTGGGCCACGGTGACGTCGCTGCGCGACTGGTCCAGTCGCGCCACGCGCTGCGCCAACCGGGTCGCCTCCGTCGGCCCGAGCCACACCCGCGCGGATCGGGCCTGCTGCCGGGCCAGCCACGGCGTCGGCGCCAGACCCGCAATCAGCAGCGCGAACACGAGCGGCGTCTGTGCGAGCCCACCGAGGTGCGTCGACACCTCGGGCAGCGGGTACCACTGGACCGGCTGGTCCGACGCCGTCACGAACGGCCGCCACACCCACAGCGTCGCCAGCCCGGTCAGGCCCCAGCCGAGCAACGCGACCGTCGGGAGCGTCAACACCAGACAGGCCAGGGGGATCAGCGCGCCGCCGGCGAGGTCGCGCCAGGTGGCCCGGTCGCGCAGGACCCACTGCGTGCGGGCGCGCTGCAACGGCCAGAACGGCTCGTCGTACAGCTGCTTGCCGAACTGGTAGAGCCCGTCGGCGCGCGGCACCGGCAGCCCGGGCGCCGGCAGGTACGGCCGGTCGATGCGCACGCCGGTCCAGTTCCCGGCCTCGCGTCGCAGGGTGTCGGTAATCGTCCGGCAGCCGACCACGAGCGACGCCGTCATCGGAGCCGCGCCGATGATCAGCACCAGCTGCCAGACGGAGAAGACGAGGTGCACGCACGCCAGCGCGAGGAGGCCGAACTGGTGACCCGCGGCCTCGAGGTGGCGGTGCAGCCACCACTTGCGGGCCGGGTCGGCGGCCGGGTGCGGTCCGAGCCAATGGCGCGTCCAGCGGCCGTACCAGCGCAGGGCGTGGCGCCCGGCCAGCACGGAGAGCAAAGCCGTGCCCAGCGCGAACGGCGGGTTCAGCACCTGCCAGCCGAGCTCGCGGCTCGTCGCCGGATCCTCGATGATCCACGTGAAACGTCGGTTCCACCGGATCCACCACGCCCGTTTGTAGAGCTGGTTGCCGTCGCGATACCAGCCGTCGCGCTCGCGTTCCGGCTCCGCCGGCGCCGGCCGGTACGGTGTCGCGACCTCGATCTCACACCACCGGCCGACGAGTTCCCGCGTGCGCGCCGAGCGCGCGCGGGCCCAGTCGATCGCGGGGGTCAAGAAGAACACGAGCCCGACGCAGAGCAGCAGGAAGGCGAGCAGCTCCACGAGCGCGTCGACCCAGCTCAGCAGCGCGAGGCCGGCGAGGACGAACGCTCGCCGCACGGATTCCATTCGCCCCACCCCCTTTCCCGCAGTCTGACCGAGCCGGACCCTCGTGCGCACTGGCCGAAGCTCCCGTAAGGGGGTGGGCCCAGCCCCACCCCCGCGTCAGCGAAACCCCACCTGAGCTGGGGTTTCAGCGCCATTCTGCCGGACACCGCGCGCTTTTAGCGTTTTTCGCATGCCACTCATCGAAGTCACCGAGCTCCGGAAAACCTACGGCAAGCGGGTCGCGGTCGACGGCGTTTCGTTCACCGTCGAGCGCGGCGAGATCTTCGGCATCCTCGGCACCAACGGTGCCGGCAAGACCACCACCGTCGAATGCCTCCAGGGCCTGCGCCGGCCCGACTCCGGCGCGATTTCCGTGCTGGACCTGGATCCCGCGAAGGACATCGCTCGGCTGCACCAGCACATCGGCGTGCAGCTGCAGGACGCGCGGCTGCCCGAAAAGCTGCGGGTGGCCGAGGCGCTGGAGCTGTTCGCGGCGTTCTACCCGTACCCGGCCGATATCGGGGCCTTGCTGCGGCAGCTGCGCCTGGAGGACCACCGGACCACGGCGTTCGGCAAGCTGTCCGGCGGGCTGCGGCAGCGGTTGTCGATCGCGCTCGCGCTGGTCGGCAACCCTGAGGTCGCCATCCTCGACGAGCTCACCACCGGCCTCGACCCGCACTCGCGCCGCGACACCTGGCAGCTCGTGACCGGGGTGCGCGACGCCGGCGTGACCGTCGTGCTCGTCACGCACTTCATGGACGAGGCCGAGCGCCTCTGCGACCGCGTCGCCGTGTTCGCCGCCGGCCGGATCGTCGCCACCGGCACCCCGGCCGAACTCCGTGCCACCACGGGTAAATCCACTTTGGACGACGCTTTCGTCACCCTGACCGGACGGAGCTGACCGTGCACACCTTCACCAAGCTGCTCGCGACCGAGGCGAAACTCTTCCTCCGCACGCCGATGTGGGCGGTGTTCGGGATCCTGCTGCCGACCGCGGTGCTGGCCGGCGTCGGCTCGATCCGCGGTATGCGCGAACCGAGCGAGGTGACCGGTGGTTATCGGTTCATCGACCTGTGGGTCCCGTCGCTCGTGGTGGTCGCGCTCGCGATGCTGGGCCTGCAGTCGATCCCCGCGGCTGTCGCGAGCTACCGCGAGCAGGGCGTGCTGCGCCGGCTCGCCACCACGCCGGTGCCACCCGCGTTCCTGCTGCTGGCACAGCTCGTGCTCCACGCCGTGGTGGCGCTCGCGGGCGTCGGGCTGATGCTGGTGACCGCGCGCGTCGCGTTCGATGTGCCGCTGCCGCGCCACCCGCTGACCTACGTCGTGACGCTGCTGCTGGGCCTGGTGTCGGTGTTCGCGCTCGGCCTCATCGCGGCTTCGATCGCCCGCACGGCGAAGGCCGCGGCGGCGTTCGCGATGATCGCGTTCTTCCCGATCATGTTCGTCGGCGGCGTGTACCTGCCGCGACCGCTGCTGCCCGAGGTGATCCAGCGGATCGGCGCGTACGTGCCGCCGGGCACGCAGCCATTGCAGGACGCGTGGGTGGGCGCGGGCGTTCAGCCTCTGCAGTTCGTCACTCTGGCCGCGTTCGCGCTGGGCGGGACGGCGCTGGCCGTGCGGCTGTTCCGGTGGGAGTGATCCACCGAAGTGGTGATGAATACCGTTTTCTCTTGTGGGGTGTCCGGCCAGGCGAGTAGCCAGGAGGGGGAACCACTCACCATGGAGGTTGTCTTGTCTCTGGACGTATCGCCTGCGCTGCTGGAGAAGGCCGAGCGCGGGGAGGTCTCCGACGCCGAGTTCGTCGCCTGCGTGCGGGAGTCGCTGCCCTACGCGTGGGAAGTGATCACGGGCGTGATCGCCGAGGCCGACGGCGCGCCGGACGGCTTCGCCGACAACGAGACGCCGCCGCCGAGCGAGGCCGCCCGCGGGCAGCTGCTGCGTGCGCTGGCCTCCGACGCCATCCGCGGCGGGCTCGAGCGCCACTTCGGCGTGAAGCTCGCTTTCCAGAACTGCCACCGGGTTGCCGTGTTCCGGACGTCCGAAGTGGACGGTGACCGCTATCGAGCGTTCGTGTCGGTGCGCGGGCAGCTGCTCAACCAGAGCCCGGAGCTGCGTGACTGTTAAGTCCTGCTTTTGAAACCCTGAGCGCGGGCAGCACTTCAGCGCCGATCCGCGCGATGTTCTCCTCCGTGCCCTCCGGCGTACCGGACGCTTCCACGAACATGATCACGTGGGCGGCCCCGGTGCGCCGGAGGCTCGTTTCCAGGGTCGCCGTGCAGTAGTCGGGATCGCCGACGGGGTGGATCTCGCACAGGTACTCGGTGTACTCGTGCGGATCACGCGACGGACCGGGCCGGCCGTCCACTGTCACGTGCGCGCCGAGCCCGTCGGAAAGCCAGCCGGGCAACGACTTCCGCACCACGTCGACCGCCGCCGCACGGCTGTCGCCGACCTGGCAGAGAACCGTGGACACGTGGTCGCTGTGCCCGCCGTACGCCTCGACGGTCGCCGCTTTCTCGTCGTCACCGGCGTGCAGCCCGAGCAGCATGGGCAACCCGCGTTCGGCGGCCAGGCGCACGGCGTCGGACTTCAGCCCGCCGGCCGCCACAATCACTTCCGGTCGCCGCCGCGGCACCGGCACCAGCGGCACCTCGCGGAACGTGAACTGCTCACCCGCTGCGGACGCGACTCCCGAAGCCGCGCGCAGCAGCACGTCCAGCGACTCCTCGAAACCGCTCTCGAAGCGTGTGAGCCCGGTGCCGAACACCTCCAGGTCCTGCCACGGCCCGCCGCGCCCGACGCCGAGACGCAGCCGGCCGCCCGAAACCGCGTCGAGCATCGACCACTGTTCCGCGAGCGCCACCGGATGCGTCGTCGACAGCACGCTCACGGCCGTACCGACGGCGATCCGCGACGTGCGCCCGAGGACGTGCGCGGCGAGCGTGATCGCCGACGGGCACACGCCGTAGGGCAGGAAGTGGTGCTCGGCGAGCCAGACGTCGTCGAAGCCCGCCGCCTCGGCGGCCTCGGCCGCGCGCACGGTCCTGAGCAGCACTTCGGCGTCCTCCTGCCCCGGGAACCGCCCGGAGACGAGGAAGACGCCGAAGCGGCTGTGCCTCAGTTGTCCACCGACACTTCGTTGAACGGCAGCAGCGGGTCGAGCCACGGGAACACCACGAACATCAGCAGGGCGATGATGCCGAGCACCAGCACGACGGCGATCGCCAGCTTCGCCGCGAACGGTCCCGGCAGGCGCCGCCAGATCCACGCGTACATCAGGCGGCACCGCCGATCTCGGTCAGCAGCTTCCCGTAGTCGGCCACCTGGGACTTCGGCACCTGCTGCGTGAGCACGGACGTGATGATCAGCCGCTGTTTGGCGGAGAACTGCGGGTGGCACGTGGTGAGCGTGAGCAGCGAAGCCTCCTGCGCCTTCGGCAGCGTGTCGGCCGGCTTGTACGGCACCGGGTTCACGGCGTCGCCCTGGCTCGGGAGCACGACCTTGCGGCCGAACGTCTGGTCGTACGGACCGCCGCCCGGGATGCTCGGGTTGCGCAGCGTCGACACGCCCTTGCACTCCGGCTGCGCGCCCTTCCCGCTGCTCCAGCCCGATATCTCGTCGTCGTAGGGCAGCACCTTGTAGATGTAGAAGTCGGTCTGCGTCTCGATCACGATCTGGTCACACGAGCTGAGGTTGTCCAGGTCGTTGAACGGCGCGCCCTTGCCCACGCGGTGGCCGGCGACGCCGAAGTTGCCGGGCTCGCCGGGCAGCGCCGTGCCCTTGTAGTGGCCGGGGCCGATGGCGAGCGAGTCCTCGCCGGTGCCCTCCTGGATCGTGAAGTTGAAGTCGGCGCCGAACTCCGGGATGTGGATGCGCGCGAACGCCTTGCCGTCGACGAGCCCGGGGTGCAGCGTGCGGTCCTGAGCCCAGTCGCCCTGGAGCTGGTCGCTCGCCGCCGACTGCTTCTCGGCCGAGAAGAGGTCGGTCACGTAGACCTCGTAGACCATGAACAGCAGCACGACCAGGCCGAGCGTGATGAGGATTTCGCCGGCCGTGCGGATCGCGACGCCGCTCTTGCCCAGCGGCGCGGGCGCGGCCTTCTCCTTCACCGCGGTGGTGCCACCGGCCTCGACGGCGGCGAAGACCTCCGTCGGCTGGTCGGCTACGACGGGCCGGGGCCTGCGCCGGGAATCCGGCCCAGGCCCGCCGCCCCGTGTCGGCTGCGTCGGGCGGCCGGTCCCGCGGGGCGGCGTGCCCATGCGCTCGGTGGGCGGGTTGCCGGCACGTTCGGTGCCACGGGGCGGCGTGCCCATGCGCTCGGAAGGTGGGTTCCCAGCCCGCTCAGTGCCACGGGGCGCCGTGCCGGGTCCCTCGGCACGCGCGCGCCCGCCTGGCTCGCTGGGGGGTCCACCGGCGTCGGGTCCAGCGGCCATCGGTGCCTCCGCGCCCGGCGCGGCGCCACGACGGCCGGGGCCGCGGCGGCCGGCCGCACCTGGCCCGCCGACGCCCAGCTCACCGGCACCCCGGCGGGCGCCGGCGTCCGCGCCCGGCGCCGGGCGCTGGTCAGTCCGCCCTGGCTCGGTGCCGTACTGCTGAGTGGGACGCGGCTGCCTGCTCTGTTCGGGTGATCTGCGCTGGTCGGCCTGCCTGCGCGCCGGGTCACCCGCAACACGGCGCGGAGGCTGCGGCACTCTCGAGGTGGGGTCCTCCGGAGGCTGCCTGCGAGGTCTCGCGGCGCCGTCGGCACCGGGCGGCGGCTGGCGTCGCCGCTGGCCGTCGGGCCCTCCCGAGGGGCGGCGGCGGTCGTCTTCACCCGGCCAATCCCGCGTCGTCACGCAAGCTCCTCTCGCGCCGCCGGTGGAACTGCCGGTGGCGCTATTGTCACAGTCCGGAAATCCGACCGCTCCCGCCCGGTGCTCTGGAGCCGTCGTTTACGTTAACGTGTTCACGTGGCGCTGGTTGCGCAACCCGACGAGCGGGACGCCCGCGAACAGGCACCGCCACCAGGCAGAGCCAGAACAGCACGCGAGGAACACGATGCCGAAGTCCAAGGTCCGCAAGAAGACCGCGTACACCCCGCCCGTTGATCGCCGGACGCCGGTGAAGGTCAAGGCCGCGGGCCCGTCGAACCTGTTCTACAAGATCGTCATGTTCGGCCTCATGCTCCTCGGGCTGCTGTGGCTCATCGTGAACTACATCGCCGGCGACAAGATTTCGTTCCTGACCTCTCTCGGGAACTGGAACTTCGGCATCGGTTTCGCGGCGATGATCGTCGGCCTGCTCATGACTATGCGCTGGCGCTGATCATTACTCCGGATGGCTGCTTGACACCGAATTACACCGGTGTGACTCATCCCCAGTGTGGATAACCTCTGTGGATAACTACCCCACCTCGTGGGCCCCTCGTTCGGCCCTTGTGGTAGTGGCCTGGCTGGTCACGGTTCTGCTGCTCGCCGGCGCGGTGCTCGACGCGGTCTTCGGCGACGGCAAGGGCGCGGTCCTCATGGGGCTCGCCACCGTGGCGGTCGGGGCGTTCGCGGTGCACTGGAGCGTGGTGCGCCCGCGGCTGTCCGTCGACGCCGAGGGCCTGATCGCCCGCACACTCGGCGGTACGCACCGCCTGCCGTGGGACCGCACCGGCATCCAGCTGCGCACCACCCGCAGGCTGGGCCGCGACGGCGTCACGCTGGAGCTGGAACACGACGACGAGCTCTACATCTTCGGCCGCGTCGACCTCGGCGAAGACCCGCGCGACGTCCTCGACGCGCTCACCGCGCTGCGCGGTGCGTTCTAGCCGGCTGCCCGGCTGCAGAGGTAAGTCTCGACGCCGCGCACCGTGCCGAGTCGGCAGTCGGCCGAAGGGATCTGGGCGCCGCGGTAGAGCACCAGCCCGATGAACGCCACAACGATGATCCCGATCCCGATCGCCTGCCAGCGCGCACGGTTGCGCTCCGGCGCGTACAGCACCGCCGCGGTCACGAGCGCGCCCGTGACGAGGCCGCCGACGTGCGCGAGGATCGAGATACCGGGGATCGAGAAGGTGATGAAGGCGTTGATCGCCAGGTTCACGATGAGCCCGGTGGGGTTCAGCTTGAGCTTCACGATGATCACCGCGTAGGCGCCCATGAGCCCGAACAGGGCGCCGGAGGCACCGGCCGACGGCCGGTTGGGCACGTCGAACAGCAACACAGCCGTGGACGCGCCGAACATCGAGACGAAGTAGATCGCGAGGAACCGGGCCTTGCCGAAGACCTGTTCCAGTGCCCGGCCCAGCATCCATAGCGAGAACATGTTCACGGCGATGTGGAGCGGCCCGTAGTGCAGGAACCCGGAGGTGAAGATTCGCCACCACTCACCGCCGCCGAGCGTGGGAATGGTCCAAAGTTCACCGAGCTGCTGGATCGGCGCATCGCCGTTGTCGAACAGGCTCTTCGCCTGGATCACCGTGATCAGGTAGATCAGCACGTTGACCGTGAGCAACGTGGTCGTGACCACCGTGGAGTTCGTCGGCCGGGCTCCCGCGATCGTGCGTGTGCCCATGCCGGAGTTCTGGTACTCGCGGTGCTGCTGCCGCGTCTGCTGCGAGCCGGCGTGAACGCAGTCGGTGCACTGGAAGCCGACGGGGGCTTCCCGAAGGCAGTCGGGGCACGCCGGACGCCCACAGCGCGCACAGCTGAGGCCGGTCGGGCGGTCGGGGTGCCACCAGCAACCGGGCAGCGCGGCCTGCGGAGGGTACGCGGGGGGATTCGGCGGTTGGTTCACGATGACTCCAACCTACCGAAATCCCCCCGAGACGGCCTCAGGCCTCGATGGTGACCTTCTCGATGACGACGTCGGACAGCGGCTTGTCCGCCGGGCCGGTCGCCGCGCGCGCGATCGCGTCGACGACGTTGCGGGACTCCTGGTCCGCCACCTCGCCGAAGATCGTGTGCTTGAAGTTGAGGTGGGTCGTGGGTGAGACGGTGATGAAGAACTGCGAGCCGTTGGTGCCGGGCCCGGCGTTCGCCATCGCCAGCAGGTAGGGCTTGTTGAACTGCAGCTCGGGGTGGAACTCGTCGCCGAACTTGTAGCCGGGGCCGCCGCGACCGGTGCCGGTCGGGTCGCCGCCCTGGATCATGAAGCCGTCGATGACCCGGTGGAAGATCGAGCCGTCGTAGAACGGGCCGGAGTTCGTGCCCTGCGCGTTCGGCTGCGTGTACTCCTTGGAGCCGTCGGCCAGCCCCACGAAGTTCGCGACCGTCTTCGGCGCGTGGTCGGGGAGCAGGTTCACGTGGATGTCACCCTGATTGGTGTGCAGGGTGGCCTTGCGGGCGCTTTCAGTCACGTCGCCATCGTGCCATCCCTTCCCACATTTGGGGGGTTCAGGGGGCTCGCCACGGGGGAACCTGGAGGCAGGACCGCAGGAAGATGGGCATTTCCCGAGGTTTCACCGGTTCCCGTTGGGGGAAGACACAGCGTTACGCCGGGAAAAAGGGCACGATAGGTTACGGGCAACAGAGCGATATCAAAACGATTGGTGAGGTGAAGGCCATGACCCGGGCCGCAGATTCGGTGGGCGAGTCGGTGAAGTCCGGCGCGGTCGGCCTGCGCAAGCGAGCCACCGAAGCGGGCAAGGCGGGGGCGGCTTCGGCGGCGAAGGCCGCGGAAGCCGGCGCCGAGGAGTTCGCCAAGCAGAGCCGCCGGGCACGCAAGAAGCTCGCGAAGAAGACCGAGCTGACGCGCAAGGAGCTCAAGAAGAGCTCGGCCGCGGCTCGCAAGGAAGCCCTCGCCCGCATCGCCGAGCTGAAGAAGCCCGGTCGCAAGGCGAAGAAGGCCGCCATCAAGGCCGCGAAGTCCGCCGGTGAGTCGAAGCGCCGGGGCAAGAAGGACTTCAAGGCCGCGAAGAAGGACTTCCGCGCGGCGCTGGTCGAGGCGAAGTCGGCGGCCAAGGGCATGCGCAAGCGCCGCCGCTGGCCGTGGGTGCTCGGCCTGGGTGCCGTCGCCGTGGGCACGGCCGTGGCGCTGAAGTCGCGCCAGCAGGAGCCGCCGGTCGCCCCGGCGCCGCCGAAGGCCACCCCGCCGGCTCCCCCGGCGAAGCCCGCTTCGGAGACCCAGCCGTCTCCGGCGAGCAACGGCAAGGCACCCAGCACGCCGGCCGCCGAGAAGAAGAACTGAACCAGACGCGAAGAGGGCCCCGGGACGGCGATCCCGGGGCCCTCTTCCGTTGCTACTGAGCCAGATCAGGCCATCGCGGCGTGCTTGTCGATGAGCTGGCCGAGGCGGGGCAGGGCCTCCTCGACGTTCTTCTTGCCGCCCGGACGCAGCTTCGAGTAGACCTTCTTGATGCTGTCGCGGCTGCTGCGGTCGGCGCGCGAGTCGGTGACGCTCAGCAGGGCGTCGGCCGCCGCGTCGGAGCGGCTGGTCAGGTAGGCACCGAAGTCGCTGCCGCCCTGGGCGCGGAAGTCGCCGTAGAACGGCTCGAGGGCACCGGCGAAGTCGTCCAGCAGGCTGTCGACCGCCGAGGGGATGATGCCCGGCTTGATCTTCTTGACGGCGGCGAAGCCGGTCTTCACGACGGCGCCGGAGACCCCGCCCTTGTCGGAGACCTCGGCGTCCACGAGGCCCTCGAGGTCGGTCACGACCGACGGGCGACGGCTGGAGTCGAGCAGGATTTCCTTGAGGGTGTCAGCCACGAATCTTGTCCTTGTCGTAGAGATGGCGAAGTGCTTGTGGTGCCGGACGGGCACCCGCCCGCGCGAGTGCTCCAGGGCCTGCGCGTGCCGCACAGGGTAATACAAGATCAACTTCACTCACCCGTGTGGAGGCCACTACTCAGAGCTTCAGGGCCGCGATAGCCTTCTTGGCCACTGTGCGTGCTTTGATGCTCTGCTGCTGATTACTCGTCACGATGACTGCGGCTTCCCCCTTCGAGACCGCGTACACCACTCCGTCACCGGCCGGCTGGTAGCCGCCCTTCCACCCGGCGGGGTCGGAAGCCGGGTTCGAGGTGTCCACGGGCGCGGCGCGGTTGACCAGTTTCGTCGCGACGTCCTTCGTGCCCACGTACACCTGCACGGTGACCTGGAGCCCGCCGTCGGGGCGGTAGAAGAAGCACGACGGGTGCGGCTTGTCGTCGGACACGCGTACGGTCGTCACGTGCTGGCCGTTCGCGTCCTGCACCGTCTCGGCCGAGAGGTACGGGCACTTCGCTTCCCGGGCCGGCCGCGGATCGGGTGGCAGGCCGGGCTCAGCCGCGTGTTCGGTGGTCGGCGGCGGCGCGGGTTGCGCGGTGCCCGCGAGGGGAGTCGACATGCTGCAGCCGGCGAGCAACGCCAGGGCGGGCGCGAGAGCGAGGATTCGTCGCATAGCGCGCACAGTCAATCATGTCCAGTCACACGAGAGTGAAGAGCGAAAGGTTCGAGTTCCAGCGAGTAAGGGGCCTTCACTCCCTGTGGTGATAGATGAGGGTTGGCTTACCTGCCCTGGCAGTCACGTATATTCCGACTGCCCGGGAGACGACAGCCGTGAAACTCTTCGACAAAGGCCGGGACCACGTCCTCGCACTCTTCCGTGTCGTGCTCGGGTTCCTCTTCTTCTGCCACGGTGCTTCGACCGTGTTCGGCCTCTGGGGGCACCACGCCACGGCCGTCGGCACGTGGCCCGGCTGGTGGGCCGCGCTGATCCAGCTCGTCGGCGGCGCGGCCGTGACGCTCGGCATCGGCACGCGCGTCGCCGCCGTGATCTGCTCCGGTTCCATGGCCTTCGCGTACTTCACCGTGCACGTCGGCAAGGCCGTGCTCCCCATCGAGAACGGCGGCGAGCAGGCCGCCATCTTCGCCTGGGCCTTCCTCCTGCTCGCCTTCACCGGCGGCGGCCGCTGGGCGCTGACCGACTTGTTCCGCCGAACCCGTGAGGCCCCGGCCACCGGCACCGTCCCCGCCGCTTGACCGCACTGGCCGTCCGGCGTGCGACGATGGGCGCCGGGTGGTCGGTTGTCGCGGTCAGGGGTTCGAGTGCTCACGCCGGATCAGTACCTGCAGGTGGTGGCCGAGCGCGTCCAGCGCAGCGGCGGGCAGCTCAGCACCGTCCAGATCGGACCCGTGACCGCGGCCGTCGGGTTGTTCACCGAGTCGATCATGTTGTCCACCATGAACTACTGCGTCGCCGCGGCCGCCTACCCGGAGATCGACGAGCACACGTTGTTCCAGTTCACCGGCCTCGCCACGCAGCACGCGCGCGCCCACGTGCAGGGCACCGTCGGCTGGACGGCCGCCTCCGCCGTCATCGCGGGCCTCGTCGGCCGCGCGCACCCCGACGCCGCCACCGCCGCGTCGGCGAAAACCGCCAACCAGTTCGGCGTCGCCGTGGACCCATACGCGGGCATGACGTACGCCTGGGTCGGCGGCAAGCTCTGGGGCGCGGCGGTGCAGGGTTCGGTGAACGCGAAGCTGTTGTTCTGCTTCCCGCAGCCGACGGAGGCGTACCAGCAGCTGCAGTGGCAAGCGCAGTGGCAGGCCCAGCAGGCCGGGTACAACGCCGCGCCTGGCGATGGCGGCTCAGGCTCCGCCGCCGCTCCGTATGGCGCCTCTGGCCCCACGTCGAACGATCCCGGCGCGGTTCCCGGCGCGACCGGTCCCGCCACCGGCGGCCCCGGCCCCGGCGGCTTCCCCGGCCGGTAGATCCCACCCGGCCGGCAGCCCCCGATCCCACCGCCTCCGGCCGCCGGCCCGCCCGGCCCCCAGCCACCGCACTACCCACCACCGGGCCGCCCACCGTACGGTCAGTGACATGGTTTCCTTACGCGGCTGGCAATCCTTCCCCGAAGAACTCCCGCCCTTCGACCCGGACGCAGCCCCGGAAACCCCCGAAGAGCTGTTCCTCGAATGGCTCACGGAGGCCGGCGAACACGTCCTCGCCCCACACGCGGTGACTCTGTCCACAGTGGACTCCGACGGCTTACCCGACGCCCGCGTCGTGATCCTCAAGGACGTCGCCCCGTCCGCGTGGGCCATCGCCAGCAGCTCGGAAAGCCCCAAGGGTCACCAGCTCGGCGCCAACCCCCACGCCGCCCTCACCTTCTTCTGGCCCGGCCGCGGCCGGCAGGTCCGCGTGCGCGGCACCGTCGTCCCGGCCGCCCCGGAGGTCTCGGCGGAAGACTTCCTGGCCCGCCCACCCGCCTCCCGCGTCGAGGCGTTCATCGGCCACCAGTCCGAACCCCTCCCGGACCCCGCCAACCTCACCGAAGCCGCCGACGCCGCCGCCCACTGGGTCGCCGAAAACCCCGACGCCGCCCCGAAAACCTGGACGCGCTACCTCGTCACCCCCACGACGGTCGAGTTCTGGCAAGCCTCCCACGACCGCCGCCATCTCCGCCTCCGCTACCTCCGCGCCGCCGACGCCTGGACCCGCGAACGCCTCTGGCCCTGACCCGGCCGGCGCCGGTCAGGCGTCCGGCCGCGCCAACGCGGTCCGCCCACGTCGGCTCCCCGCCGGTGGGAAGCCGACTTCGCCGAGGCAAACCGCCCCGACGCCATCTGGACGGCCACCCCAACCAACGGCGCCGCACGCCTGCCGTGGGAGCTGAACGGCCGACCTCACGCCCCGCAGGTCCGGCACGACACGCCCTCCTCGGGGCCGTGCCCTTCAGGCCTCCAGCCGCGCCAACGCGGCCCGGCCGCCGACAGCCCACGTCGGCTTCCCGCCGGGTGGGCCGGCTTCGCCGATGGACACCAGCCGCGACGCGAACAGCACAGCCCAGCCGCGGGCGCGCCGGATCGTGGCGTCGTCCGCGGTGTACGCGGCGAAGAAGCCCGTCGCGTCCGGGAGGAGCACCCAGGCGGCGGCGAGGTCCGTCGCGGGGTCGCCGCTGCAGAGCTCGCCGAAGTCGAGGACGCCGGAGAGGGTCCGTCCGTGGTGACGACGTTGGCCGGGTGGAGGTCGCCGTGGAGGCAGACCGGCGGGCCGGACCAGGCGGGAGCGGCGATGGCGTCAGCCCAGATCGTGCGCAGGGCCGGGGTCGGCAGTGCAGGCGTGAATGTTGCGAGGGGGACGCCGCGGTCGGTGGTGGCCGGGGCGTCGACAGGCGCCTCGCGGTGGAGCGCCGTGAGGAAGGCACCCAGGGCGTCGGCGGAATCGAGGGTGACCGGCGCGCGGTCGGCCGGGGTGCCGGGCACCCAGCTGACGACGGTCCAGTGCTTCGGGAACCGCTCCGATGGAAGACCCAAGCGCACGCGGGTCGGAACCGGAAGCGGAAGAAGCGAGGCGAGCGAAGGCAGCCAACGGTGTTCCTTCACCAGCAGGTCGGACGCGCGTTCCGTCGCGTACGGCAGCCGGACGGCGAGGTCGTCGCCGAGGCGCCAGAGCTGGTTGTCCCAGCCGGTGGCGGCATGGCGCAGCGGAAGCGCGACGAGGTCAGGGTGCTGGTCGCGCAGGAGGGCGCGGATGAGCTCTTCGGTCATGAGCGGTCCCCCGGTGTCCGAACTGTTCAAGACGCGCGCGCGGGAGCGTGCGACGGTGATCGTATGACTGTGAACCTCGCTGCTGCCGCGTCCTTCCTCGCCACGCACGGGCGGGTGCTCGACCGCCGCCGGTTCGAGCTGCTGTTCGGCGCAGGTGATGCGGAGGCTGTGCTCTCGGCTGTCGCGGGGTACCGCAACGCCGACGGCGGTTACGGCTGGGGCCTGGAGCCCGATCTACGCGCGCCGGAGAGCCAACCGGGCGGGGCGCTGCACGCGTTCGAGGTGTTCGAGGACATCGCGCCGAAAACCACGCCGCTGTCGCTGGAGCTGTGTGACTGGCTGGAATCCGCGTCGCTGCCAGGTGGTGGGTTGCCGTTCGCGTTCCCCGTCGCGGACCGCGCCGGGAGTGCTCCATTTTGGACCGACGCGGATCCGACGAAGTTCTCGCTCCAGAGCACGGCTTTCGTCGCGTCGACGGCGTTGCGCGTCGCGGCGCACGACAAGGCCGTGGCGGAACACCCGTGGCTCACCGCGGCCGTGTCGAGGTGTCTGGACGCCATCGCCCGGGTGGAGGAGCAGCCGCACGCGATCGAGCTGTCGTTCGCCATCCGGTTCCTCGACGCCGCGCACGCCACCCGCCCGGAGGCCGACGAGCTCCTCGACCACCTCGGCAAGTTCCTGCCGGCCGACGGCATCCTCCACGTCGCCGGCGGCGGCGAGGACGAGGTCTTGCGGCCACTGGACTTCTCGCCGATCCCGGGGCCGTCGCGCAAGGTGCTCGACCCCGCCGCGGTCGCCGCCGAGCTCGAGCGTCTCGAGTCCCAGCAGCTCGAAGACGGCGGCTGGACGGTCGACTTCGCCAGCTTCTCACCGGCGGCGGCGCTCGAATGGCGCGGCTACGCCACCGTTCGCGCGATTTCGGTGCTGCGGGCCAACTCGTAGTGTGAGGGCGTGCTGCCGCAGGACAGCCACGTCCACACCGAGTGGTCGTGGGACACCGTCACCGGGTCGATGGTCCAGTCGTGCCAACGCGCGCTCGTGCTCGGCCTGCCGTCGGTGGCGTTCACGGAGCACGCCGACCTCACGCCGTGGCTCATCCCGCCGCCGATCCGGCCGCACCTGCCTGATCACTTCCGCGTGCGGATGCGGACCGACGGCGTGCTGGAGCCGCCGGCCCTCGACGTCGAGGGTTACCTCGCGCGCGTGCAGGAGTGCCGAGAGCGGTTCCCGGACCTGCGGATCCTGTCGGGCGTGGAGCTGAGTGAGCCGCACTGGCACCGGCCCGAGGCGGACGCGTTGCTGGCGGCGCACCACTTCGAGCGGGTGCTGGGCTCGGTGCACTCGCTGCCGGAGGGTTCGCACCACTACGAGCTGAGTGTGATCGCGGACCGCCCGGCCGACGCGACGCTGCGCGCGTACCTGGGCGAGGTGCTGGGCCTGGTGGAGTCGACGGCCGATTTCGAGATCCTGGCCCACATCGACTACGCGCTGCGCACCTGGCCTTCGTCGAAACCCTTCGTCGCCGCGGACTTCGAGGAGGAGTTCCGCACGGTCCTGCGCGCCTTGGCCGACAGCGGCCGCGCTCTGGAGCTGAACACGAAAGTCCCGCTGCCGCGCGACGTCCTGCTGTGGTGGGCCGCGGAGGGCGACCGGATCCTCTCGTACGGCAGCGATGCCCACGCACCCGAACTCGTCGGCCACGCTTTCGCCGAGGCCGCCGCGTTGGCGACTTCGTGCGGGTTCCGGCCGGGCCGGACTCCACACGACCTGTGGGTCCGCCGGACCTAGCTCTTACCGAGCGTCCCCAGGCCGTTCATCAGCAGGTCGAAGCCCAGTTCAGCCGCCGCGACCGCGTCGGGATACGCGTCGGTCGCGGAGACGCCGTTCGCCATGCGGTGGTGGTTGTCCATCGACAGCCGCCATTGCACGGACACGATCTGCGCGGCCGCCAGGCGCGCGGTCAGCGGCGACAGGTCCGGTGACTCACCGAGCTCGGCCGCCAATGCCAGTTCCCCGCTTTCCCGGAACCGCAACAGGCTCGGCAGCAGGGTCGGCGTGCCCATGATCAAGCGGTACAGCGCCAGCACCTGCGGGAGGTCGCAGAGCCCGGTGATCGGTTCGTGGCGACGCAGGCCGTCGAGGAAATGCTCACGCAGCGCGGGAAGCGGCGCGTCGCGGTGCGCGCGGACCACGCGCGCGCTCTCGTGCTCGTGGTCTGCGATGCGGTGCAGGACGAGATCGTCTTTGCCCCGGAAGTAGGCGAACAACGTCCGCCGCGACACCTCCGCGGCCGCCGCGACCTGCGAGATCGACACCTGGTCGAAGCCGTGCTCGAAGAACAGCTCGAGGGCGGCGTTCGAGATCGCCTCGCGCGTGCGCTGCTTCTTCCGCTCACGCAGGCCGGTCTGCTCTTCCACGAAAACAAGGCTACCGCGTGGGTGCACTCGGGGCTATATTGCACTAAGTATACTTATGCACTGAGGAGCGCTTTATGGACGTGGTGGTGGTCGGAGCGGGCCCGACCGGGTTGACGCTGGCGCAAGAGCTGGCCCTCGGCGGCGCCGAAGTCGTGGTGGTGGAGAAGCTGACCGAGCGCATCGAGCAGACGAAAGGCGGCACGATCCAGCCACGCACCGCCGAGCTGCTCGACGTGCGGGGCCTGCTCGACGCGATGCTCGAGCGGCAGTTCGAGCGTGTCGCCGTCGGCGGGCATTTCGCCGGGCTGCCCGTACCGCTCGACTGCACGCCTTGGCAGACCAGGCATCCCCTCCCGATCGGCATTCCACAGTGGAAGGTCGAGGAGGTGCTGGAGGCGGCGGCGACCGCCCGCGGCGCGCGCGTGCTGCGCGGCCAGGCCGTCACCGCGATCCAGGCCGACGACGCCGGTGTCACCGTGACCACCGACCGGGCCCTGCGCGCTCGGTACGCCGTCGCCTGCGACGGCGCGCACAGCACGGTGCGCAAGCTGCTGAACCTGCCGTTCCCCGGCCGGCCTGGCACGTATCGAGCCGTGCTCGCCGACGTGCGGCTGTCGGCCGTCTCCGAACTGGTGCCCTCGCGCGCCGGCCACATGAGCACGATGACCAGGACCACCGCCGACCACTGGGGCATGCTCGTGCCGACCGGCGGCGACCACTACCGCTTCACCTACGGCAGGCTGAATGAGGTCGAGCCGCCGATGACCGCGGACGCCGTGCAGCAGGCGCTCACCGCGATCTACGGTGAACCCACCGCGCTGGCCGAGGTGCTCACGATCTCCCGCTTCAGCGACGCCACCCGCCAGCTCGAAAACTACCGCCACGGCCCCGTTTTCTTCGCCGGCGACGCCGCCCACATCCACGCGCCGCTCGGCGGGCAGGGCCTCAATCTCGGTGTGCAGGACGCGTTCAACCTCGGCTGGAAGCTCGCCGCGACGCTGAACGGAGCCGCGGACAGCCTCCTCGACACCTACCAAATCGAGCGCCGCCCGAAGGCCGCCCGCGTGCTGCACCACACGTCTGCCCAACGCGTTCTCGCCGTGCCGAATCCGGACCCGGACCTGCTCGCGTTGACCGAGATCTTCACCGACCTCGTGCGCCTGCCCGACACCAACCGCTACCTCGCCGGGATGATGTCCGGTTTGGACGATCCCGCGCGGCTGCCCGATCTGGACCTTCTGACCGCCGACGGACCGACCCGCGTGGCCGAGCTCCTGCGCGACGGACGCGCCGTCGTGCTCGATTTCACCGGCGAGGTCGAGCTGCCCGCCGGCTGGACCGAACGCGTGAACCTGGTGCGTGCCAAGGCAGACACCGCGTTGCCGGCCGTGCTGCTCCGCCCCGACGGCACCGTCGCCTGGCGCGGCGACACCCCGCTCGAAGACGCTCTGCGCGCGACCTTTCAGCCGGCCTTGGGCGCGTAGCGGATCAGCACGACGTCACCGATCGCCCGCGTGTCCAGCAGTTTCATCCGCCCGCCCGGGTACACCGCGGGCAGCAGGAACCGCGGCGCGGCGGCGGCGCCGACCACGAGCGGCGCGATGGCGAGGTGGATCTCGTCGGCCAGGCTCTGCGAGAGGAACGCGGTGTGGATCTGGCCGCCGCCCTCGACCATGAGCCGCCGGACGCCGCGACGGCCGAGGTCGTCGAGCAGCACACCGAAGTCGACCTGTGGTCCGAGCGCGACGACTTCGGCGAGCCGACCGAGCCGTTCGCGCACGGTCGGGGCGCCCGTTTCGGTGGTGTAGACGAGCTTTTCCCCACCGTGGTGCCAAAACTTCCACTCCGGATCGACGTCACCCGACGCCGTCACGGTCACCTTCAGCGGGTACGCGGGCTTGCCGGCACGCAGGCGTTCGGCCCGGCGTTCTTCGCTGTTGACCAGCAACCGCGGGTTGTCGGCGCGGATCGTGCCCACGCCGACCAGGATGGCGTCGGAATCCGCGCGCACCTGGTCGACGCGGTCGAAGTCCTCGGCGTTGGACAGCAGCAGCCGGTCGGGGGTCGTGTCGTCGATCGCCCCGTCGACACTCGTCGCGACGCTCAGCAGCACGTGGGGACGCATCAGCTCTCCTTTTTCGGTTGACCAGCCCGGCACAGTAGATCTTCGTGACCCATGACGATACGAACTCCCTGCGCCGCCTCGCCGGACTCGCGACGCCGATGGCGCTGCGCGTCGCCGTGACCCTCGGCCTGCCGGGGCGTCTGCGCATCCCCGCGCCGGCCGCCGAGTTCGCCGCCGAGCTGCAGGTGGACGCCGTCGCGCTCGGCCTCCTGCTCGACCACCTGACAACGCTCGGCGTCCTCGAACACACCCCCGCCGGCCACCGCACAACCACGTACAGCGAAAACCTCGGCGACGACCTCACCGAAACGCTCCTGAACCTGAACACCGCCGGGGGGCGCGCCGAGCTGGCGTTCGTCGAGCTCGCCCACAGCATCACCACGGGCGAAGCCGCCTACCCACGCCGCTACGGCCAGGACTTCTGGGCCGATCTCGCCGAGGACGAGCACCTTCGGGAATCCTTCGACCGCCAGATGACCTTCCGCATCCACGAGCAAATCCCGCAGATCGTCTCCGGCTACGACTGGTCGCGGTTCTCGACGATCGTCGACGTCGGGGGCGGCCGGGGCGACATCCTCGCCGCCATCCTCACCGCGAACCCCGGGTTGCGCGGCCACCTGCTCGACCTGGCCCCGACGGCCGCCGACGCCCGCCGCACCTTCGCCGCCCATTCCCTGGACGCCCAGGTCACCGCCGGCAGCTTCTTCGACCCAATCCCACCCGGCGCCGACGCCTACCTGCTCGTCGACATCCTCCACGACTGGGACGACGCCCACGCCCACCGAATTCTGGCCCGCTGCGCCGAAGCCGCCGGCCCGACGGGCCGCATCCTCGTCGTCGAACCCGTCACCGGCCGCCAGGCGAACACCGAAAGCACCCTCGCCATGCTCACCATCTTCGGTGGCCGCGAACGCCACCTCGACGAGTTCCTCGCGCTCGCCTCGGCCCACGGCTTGACGCTGGACACCGTCACGGACCTGACCCCGCAGCGCTGCCTGCTCGAATTCCGCCGCTAGGGCGCGCTCGCGACCGTCGTCACCATCACCACGACCGGCAGTCGAGCGGAGGGCACGCCGGGGCACGAACGGCGGAAGAGCCGCGTGAGACGACGAAGGCCAGGTGCAGAGATACGCCTCCGACCTGGCGGTGTCGCGATGTCGATCGGGTGGAGCTGAGGGGAATCGAACCCCTGCGCCCGCCTTGCGAATGTCCGCCTGCAGACCCGGGCCGACCTGCCGAGATCTCACGCTGGGTCTACCTGCTGTTTTGCGGCACTGTTCCCCGTGCTACTGGCCGCTAGCCTCCGGCAGCGCCGAGCGTCGCGCGGCGAGCAGCACCTGCGGGCGCTGCTGCTGCGGTGGCTGCGCAGGCATCCGCAGGTCGGCGATCAACTCAAGACCGGCGTCGGCCAGCATTCCGGCCAGCTCTTCGGGGCGGTACAGGTGAGTCGTCCAGGACACCGGCAGGCCGCCATAACCCGTGGTCGGCGGCACGTCGCCGTCGCCGACATGCGTGCCGACAAGCGCCTGGCCACCGGGCACGAGCGCCTCAGCGAAGGTCCTAAGCACACCGGGAAGCGCCTCACGCGGAAGGTTGAACAGCGACCACCAGCCGAGCACGCCGCCGAGCGATGCCGGCGCGAGGTCGAGCTCGGTCGCCGAAGCGACGGAAAACCGCAGGTCGGGGTGAAGTCGACGGGCGTGCTCGACCATGCGCGGCGATAGGTCGACACCCGCAGCGTCTAGCCCGAGCTCGGTGAGGTGCGCAGTGATGATGCCCGGACCGCAGCCGACGTCCAGGACCGGGCCGAGCCCGCGGACGGACTCGGCGAAGGCGGCAAGCGCGGCCCGTAGCCACGGCACCTCCTCCAGCCGACCCACACCAAGCTCCACATAGACGTCGGCCACCCGGTCATAGGACTCACGAACCGTAAGAAGATCGGATGGCTGCACGGAGGGCACCCTATCGAGGCATGACGAACGCGAGCAAAGACGTTTGCCGGCCCCGAAGGGCGCGGGCACGCGTCATGACGTTCGCTGGATCGTGCGCAGCTGGTACAAGTACTCGGTCGCTTCGGGTTCGCCGGCGTACGTCCCGCGTGCTGCGGGCGATATTCAACACGGCCGTGGATGAGGACAGGATCGTGAAGCGCGACCCGTGCCGGATCAAGGGCGCGGGCGAGGACCCACTCTGCTGAACGTCCGGTGCTCACGATAGCCAGGTCTACAAGCTCGCCGACGCAATGCAGCCGCGCTACCGGATGCTTGTGCGGCTGGCGACGTTCACGTCACCGCGTTTCGGCGAACTGGCCGCACTGCGTCGGCGCGACGTCGATTTGCAGCGCCGGGAAGTTCGCGTCCTCCGCTCGCAAGCCGAAGTGAAGGGCGCACCGCGGCTCAAGGGGCCGAAGAGCGAGGCGGGAAAGCGTCGCATCGCGATTCCCCGAGCCATCGTGGCAGAACTGCGCGAGCACATCGAGCGGTACGCCGAGCCAGGCGCGGACGGCCTGGTGTTCGTTGGCCCGCAGGGTGGCCGGCTGCGTCGGCACAACTTCCGGTGGCTGTGGGTGAAGGCAAAGAACGTCGCGAACATCCCGGACGACGTGCACGTCCACGACCTCCGCCACAGTGGCAACGAGCCGGCCGCCGAAGGTGGCGCGCCGACGCGTGAGTTCATGGCCCGGATGGGCCACTCGACCACGCGGGCCGCACTGCGGTACCAGCGTGCACGGCGCGAGCGCGACCAGACGATCGCCGATTCGATGAGCCGCAACATCGAGTCGGCGCGCAAGCGCCCTCAGGGCAAGCGCGCCCGTCGGCGGGGCGCGGCCGGGGCGAGGGGCACGCAGGGGGCCACGGCGGGAGGTACGGCCGCCTGGTACGACGAAGGCCAGGTCGGGGGAAATGCCCTCTGACCTGGTCTTAGTCATGTCTACTGCGGTGTGGAGCTGAGGGGAATAGCCTCACCCGAATCCTCGCCGTCTACAGCGGCATGGGCAGCTTCAACGATCTGGTCGTTCAACCCAGCAACAACTACGCCGCCGAACCCAACGAAGTGGGCGACCACAACCGGAAGCTCGACAGCCTCAGAGCGCGAATTCACCGGACCGCTCTTCACCTCCAGCAAGAGCAACGTCGGTGAGGTGCCTCCTCTACCTCGCCAGCCGCGCGAGGCGCGTAACTGGTCTCACCCGTTGCCGGACCTCCATGCACCGCGGGAGCGGACCGGACTCACGTCCTGATTAACGCGACCCCGACTACGGGCGCGGCTTGGTCGAGCCAGGTCTTCAGCGCGTTCAGCAGCTGCGGATAGAGCGACGAGCGCGAACGCCGTACCCGGCGAACAAATGGCAGCGCTGTTCGGGGGAGTTCAATTGCTCCGTGCAGTACCCGGCTTGCGCCTCGACACCCGGTGCCTGGGGAAGCTGGAACGGCTCGTTGCCGTGGCTGTGGTTCGTGCCGGACGAGGTGGCGTCGGCTCCGCGGGCGGCGGTGGCGCGCCTGGCCGAGCAGCTCCAGACAGCATCCGCTCGGCCCTGCAGCGCCTGGCACTCGACCCGAACCGGCCGGGTCGCAGCTTCCGCGACTAGTGGCAAAAACGCCGGGGCCGGCCTAATCAAGAAATCTGTGGATCGGATCCGGATTCCGCCGGGACGGTGATCAACATACCCGGGTGGGTGGCGACCACCGGGGGTGCCCGGGAGGATGTCCCTCCACGCGCGACGGGAGGGTCCATGACGGCGAAGGTGCTGGCGGGGTTGGTGTCGGACGGCGCCGCGGACGCCTACGACCGGTTGCACGCCGCGGGAGTACTCCCGGCGGGCACCGGGCCGGGCGAGTTCGACCTCGAAGGGCATCCGGGCCGCGAGCTGTTCGACGCGGGCCTGGTGACCCTGGCCGGTTCCGGCGACCGGCAACGGTTCGTGCGCGTGGTCCATCCGGCGATCGCGCTGCGGCGGCTGCTCGACCGCCAGCACCGGCAGCTCGCCGCCCTTCAGAGCGGCCTCGCCGACTCGTGGGAACGGTTCGCCACCCTCGTCGCGCCCAGCACCGGCCTGACCCCGGGCGAACTGGACGGCGAGGGCGTGGAGGCCGTGCGGGACCCCGGCGAGATGGCACGCCTGGCCGCCGGGCTCTACCGGTCACCGCGGCGGCTGCTGCGCGCGACGTTCAACGCCCGCTCCGGCCACAACCCGACTACCGAGGGCCTGCTCCTGCCACCGCCGGACGCGATCGCCGCCGGCGTCGAGTTCCGCATGCTTTACGACGCCGACCACGCCTCCGACGCGTGGGGCTCGCACGGCATCGAGCAGTCGGTGCTGGCCGGGGAACAGGCCCGGATCCGCCGGTCGGTGCCGGTGAAGATGATGCACGTCGACGACAGCGTCGCGCTGGTGACGATCGACCGCACCGGCGCCGACGGCGCGCTGCACATCCGCTCTCCCGCCCTGCTCGCGGTGCTCGCCGAGTGGTTCGACGCGCTGTGGGCCGCGCCCGATACCAGCGCCATCGGCGAGGCCGCCCACGCCGAGCTGACGCCCGCGCAGCACAAGGTCCTGCGCCTGCTGGCCGCGGGCCTGACCGACGAGTCCATCGCGCGCCAGACCGGCACCGCGGTCCGCACGGTCCGCCGCCACGTGGGCGCGATCCTGGAGATCCTCGGCGTCGACAGCCGCTTCGCCGCCGGGGTCGCCGCGGTCCGCCGGGGCTGGCTGGAGTGACCGCAACCGGACATTGTCCGGAATTGACCTGGTGACGCCTCGCCTCAGGACGTCACACTCTCTGTCGTCCGCGGGGAGCGACCGGAGGGGGAGCAATGCGGCGGAGAACGGGGAGGGCCGTCACGCTGGCCGGGACGCTGGCGCTGTTCGCCGGGCTGGCAGTGAGCCCGGCGAACGCCGCCACCAACCCCTACACCCCGGAGGAGGTGTGCGGGGCGGGCTACCGGGTGATCGACTCGAGGCCTGCGACGTGGAACGGCAAGGCCTACGCGGGTGTGTACCTGCTGTACAAATCGGGCGGCTACAACTGCGTCGCCACGATCAAGTGGACCGCGATCGGGACCCCGACCGACACCATGGCCGGGCTGTACCGCGACTCCGAGGATTCCAGCCGGAACCTCATCGACCAGGGCGACTACAAGTACTACGCCGCGGTGAGCGGGTATGCGCCGGACTGCATCAGCTACGCGGGCTGGTCCGGCGCCGCGGTCGCAACGAGTGGATGGGGATGGTGTTCGTGAGCGGCGGCTACGAGGTCGACCTGTCCGGGCTGGAGGCCGCCGGCAAGGCGCTGACCGGCGCGGCGGGCTGGGCCGCGGAGAACGCGGGCCACCTGCACCGCTGCCGCACGAACGTCGAGTTCACCGACGGATCCACTTTGGACGAACTGTTGCGGGGCGACGTGGAGAACCTGCCGCTGCGCAAGCTCGAGAACGTGATCGCGCGGATGGCCGATCTCACCGAGCGCCGCCAGACACACGTGGTCGACGAACTGGACTACGCGGGCACGGCCATGCTGAAGATCAAGGCGCTCTACGCGCGCGCCGACGGGCAGGACGAATAGGGGCCATGGGCAGTTACGAGGAGTACCGGGAACAGCTCTTCGCGGAGTTCCTGCGGCTGGCCGGCGTGATCGAGGAATGCGCGAAGATCCTGCTCAAGCAGACGCCGCCGCCGGTGATCGAGGGTGTGGGCACCCAGACCGACGAGTACGTGCGACAGCTGTCGATCGACGCCGCGAAGAAGAAAGAGGTCGTCTGGGAGGCCTACGAGCTGCTCGGTCAGCTGCACGGGTACCAGGCGGGCGCCGCCGAGGCCGCCGACCAGGCCCGCGGGCAGCTCCCCCCTGTGGCGGTCACCGTCGAGGACGTGGACGGCAAGTTCAAGTCCGTCCGGGACGGCCTCGAGGACTGGACCGGGGCGGGTGCCCTGGCCGTCAAGACCACGCTCAACGACCTGGAGACGTTCGTCGGGAACCAGTCCGCCTACGTCCAGTACCTGGACAAGACGCTGGAGCAGTACGCACTCCTGGTGCGCACCGGCGAGGACAACGCGGAAGCGCTCGCCGCGAACATCACCAAGGCACTGACGGACGCGGCCAAGAACCGCTCGGCCGCCAAGGTCGACTTCGCCCTGACCATGTTCTACGGCACTGCCGGGCTGGTCGAGGCCGTCAAGACGGGCGACCCGGTCGACGCGGTCAAGAATCTGGAACAGGTCGTCGGCGCCATCGAGCATCTGAAGAAGACCTGGGAGGAGACCGACCCGGACAAGATCATGGCCCAGTTCCGCACGGACGTGCGCCAAGCGCGTACCAACCTGGCCGAAGCAGGCGACCGGCTGGCGGGCTACTTCACGGCGATGCTGGAGACCATGGCGCAGGAGAACAACCACAGCTTCTTCAAGAACCCGGCGCTGGGCATCGATACGACCAGCCCGACCTTCAAATCGGCCGAGTTCCGCCTGCGGGAAGCCGCGAACTGGAACGAGTTCGCCCGCGCGGTTGAAAAGCTGCCGAAGGAATCCCCCGCACCGACCCGAGGCGCGATCGCACAACGCCTGGAGGCCGCGGGTTAGAGCGTGTTTCACAAGCGTGGTAGCCATTCGTTGCTTGCGGCGATCTCGGGGAGTTCCCGAGCCGAGTGGTAGTCGGCCGCCTCCGGGTCGACCAGGTCAGCGATCCAGTCGCCTCGTCACGCCGGCTGATCGACGCTATACACGTTCGGTGACGCGTCGGAGCTCTACGGGCGACCGCGGGTGGTTTCGCGCGGCGCGTTGCTCCGGCGTTCACTCGTGGAGGTGCCAGATGGTGACGGTGCTGCTGGCCCAGCTTCTGGCGGCCAGAGCGTCCAGTGTTGTGTGATCTGCCGGAACTCCGCGGGAGTCCGCGATAAGCCACCGCACGCCAGCTTCGTACAGTTCGTCGAGGCCAGGTTTGGTGGGCGCCACGAACGCGGCTTGTTCTTTGGCAAGCTTCGCCGGGTCCCAGAACGGACTAGCGTTCCACACGGTGGTGGCTTCCCACGCAGTATTGAGATTGCGCGAGGCGTATGCCCAACCTCCGACATACTCGTCTCGGCCAGAAATAGCGGCCAGGGCGAAGGTCTTGGAGGTGCACGGGTTGGGGAGCGAGATGTTCGTCTGAAGTTGGGTGCAGACGCGGTTGACCGCGAGCACATCGTCGCTGCCGGAGTGCTCAGCGAGCCACTTCCCTGACGCCATCTCGTCTGCGGTGATCCGCAGGTTGACCTCCGCCGTGGTCATCACCTGGCTGTAGGTGGGTGCGGCAGAAGTCAGGTAGATCCCTGTGCTGAGCAGGCCGGTGCCGAGCAGTGCGCTGACAGCTCCGACGGACAGCATGGCCCTGCCGCGGTTGCGGAGGCCGACCCACGCGAGCGCGGCCGCGGCGGCCAGGATCGCGGCGGTGACGGCGAACGGGAGCAGGTAGTGCGCGACCTGCCGCAACGGACTCATGTCTGCGGCCGTGGGAGGGTGACCGAACTGCGACGCGAGCCGGGCTTGTACTGAGGCGGGGAAGATCATCGCGGATACTGCTGTCGCCAGGGCACCGATTGACCCGCCGATGAGGGCGGCCCGTGCCGGCATCCTGCCACGGTGACGCTCCCAGAGCACTGACAATCCCCACGCTGACCCGATGAGTCCCACCGGATACGCAGAGACCAAAAAGAACGCCTCGGACTCGCCCGGATGCCGCAACACCGCCACCGCGCCGACTCCGGCCAGCACCGTCCCGAGAATGAACCACCACGCCGGATCGCGGCGCTCGGTGCGGCCTGCACACGCCAGGCCGACCAGCCTGACCAACACCGGACCGAACGCCAGGACAACGCCCGCGACAACCGTGATCGTCGGCACTGGCGCCAAGGTCATCGCGAGATCATCCGGCTGCGCTCCGGCCAGGCCCGGAAACATCTGGGCGGCCCGGCGACGGAATCCGCCCAGCACGTCGACGTGGAGGCCATTGTCGCCACTGCTGTATATCGTCACGAGCGCCACGAGCATGACTCCGGCCAGTGTCACCAGCGCCAGCAAGGAACGCTTCGCGGGTTTGCGGTGTACCAGTGCACCCACCACGGCCAGCGCGGCCCCACCCGCAAGCACCGCCAGATTTGAGGGCTTCGCACCGGCCGCCAGCACCGCCAGCGGGACCAGGAGCGACACGGGAGCGGTCGTCCCTGTTCCCCTGCCACGGATCAATGCGATCGCGCACCCGGCAACCGCGACCGTCGGCAGCCACCCGAACGCCGCCGTCAGGCTCGCCCACCAGTAAGTCTGGACCATAAACAGTGACGTGCCCTCGGCACTCAAGGTCACCACTGTCGTGCCCACCACACCCAGCAGGATCGCGACGATCGGCCCGGCCCAGACGCGGCGCGCCACATCGCGAGCCACAACTGCGGTAGTCAGCACTACTGCCGGCAGGACGGTCGCAGGGGCCAAACGCACCACGACATCGAACGGATCAGCCCCGCTGTCGAGGAGATGCGCCAGGATCGCGTGGGTGAACCACTGGTAGGAATAGGGCTCACCGTGCACTAGGGGGTACGTCAGACCCACCGCGTGTCTCAACTGGCCGACCACCGCAAGCTGGAACACCGAATCCGGGTAGTAGACGCTGCCCGCGGCACCAGGACTTGCCGGTGTCCGCCGCAGGAAATCCATCGTCATCCACGCGATCACCACCAGCATGACCCCGGCCATGACCAGGTTGGGAGCCGCGCCCCACCCAGGAGCCGGTCGTGCCAGCAACCTGGCTCGAGAGACGGGGAACACCAACGTCACGAGCACGACAAGGGGCCCGAAGACCCAAGGCGGCACGGTAAACGGGAGCAGCGCACTCACCAGCCAGCCGAGCAACGCAACTACGCACCCGATCGGCGCACCCCAGCCCACGTCCTCGATCAGGGCAGCGGGCTCACAGCGGCAGGAACGCACCACAGCGACGCCCGGCGCGACGACGCCCAACATGATCGCGCCAATCCACAGCATGGTTGTCGCTGGCGAGGATCCTGTCATCACCGCGCAGGCCAGCCATGTCAAGCCTGAGACGAGCCATGCTGCCGGGTGCGCCCAAGTCCACGTCCGGCGCGTACCCATGGTTGCTGTCACGTCGCAATCATGTAGGTCAGCGATCGGAGACGATTTTTCAGGGTAGACCTCGGGTTAAGGCAACGAGCATCTGTCCGCCGATCGTTTCAGCAAGTGCGGGAGATGAGGTTTTCGGCGGCCGGTGGGGTGACGGCGTTGCCGCGGTCGGAGCCTTTGACTTTCTAGTCCTTGGCGAACCTCATGCCAGCGGCGATCTCGTGCGGGGCGAGCATCCGGAAGGTGGACTGCTCGACCGTCGCGCGGCCGGCAGGCCAGCCGACGGACGACTGGTGTCCGGCGCTGGCGATCGCGTGGACGGGCTCATGTCGGACGCGCGTGTGTTCGGCGTCGGCCGGCGGGCCGGCCAGCCCGTGGTGGTTGCCCTGGGCCGACACGGTGGGCAGCGGCCCGTCCACCGGGTAGGCGGTGGTCATGGAGCCAGCGCCGCGCAGCGGGGACACGAACGGCGGGATCACCATGGCGGTCTCGCGACGGCAGGTCTGGGTCCGCAGCGGCTGCTCGATGTTTGGTCCTTTTTCTTGGTGGCGCCGGTGGCCGGCGGCCGGGCTCGGGAAGTCGTGGGGCTGGTGCTGCCTGGTTTTCTTCGCGGCCCGTAGTGCTGGGGCGTCAGCTTTTGCCGTCGCCCTTATCGGCGCCGGGCGCGGCCCCAGAGGCTCGCGATCAAGGGATCAGGCCGAAAAGTTTGAAGCCACGCCGTTTTGCGGGTTCAAAAGTGTTCGGACCCCTTGATCGTGAGTGGAGGACCGTGCTAAGCCGGGCTGCGAAGCTCGAAGACACAGACCGCGCTTACGCGGCACCGTGTTCCACCCGCAGAGGGCGGTGTGAGTGCAGGTGACCGGACGTGGGCGTGCCGGCCCGTTCGGGCTGGTGTTTCTGTCGGTGCCCCGTGTCACCCTGGGGGTATGGAGCCGACCGGACGCGATTCGACAAGATCCCGCCACGCAATCTGCACGTGCCGGTGGTCGACTTCGCGCGCCTGTGGCTGGCCGCGGAGGAGCTGTACGACCGGGAGAAGTCGTGGTCGGCTTTCGGAGCGGTGCAGATCTCCCGGTGGCTGGTCCGCGCGACGGTGCGTCCGGCCAACGGCCGCAAGTACTTGGCGGACTCGCCGGTGACGAACCGGTTCGGCCTGGCGCACGAGGAGATGAGGTCGGCGAGGCGGAGCCAGTCCTGCATCGCAACGCGGAAGAGGCCGTGGCTACGAGCGTGGCGCTCTTCGTTGACCTCAGCGAGGAACCGGGTCCTGATCTTTTCGGCCTCGCGCTCGTCGGTCGTCGACTCCTCAAGGTAGAGGCGCTTGCCAGTCACAGGGTCGACGCCGGCGTAGACCTGATGCGCCCCGGGTCTGGTGCAGGTCTCGTTGTCTGTCACCGAGCCCGGGCAGGCTCGAGGGGTTGATCGTAGCGTGATGCTCGGTGGTCGGCTTCGGTCTGGGCTGGGGTGCAGTGGCCGAGCTCGCCG
>NZ_JBFAAJ010000006.1:283117-286363 GCF_040639695.1 Amycolatopsis sp. NPDC023774 | reverse complement strand
TACCGCTTTGACTACGCCCCGCCCGCGTCCCCCTTCGGGGCCACCCATTGCATCGAGCTGCCCTTCCTGTTCGGCACCGACGCCGACTGGGCCACCGCACCGATGCTCGCCGGAGCGGACCCGAACGACATCGACACACTGGGCCGACACCTGCGCGCCGCCTGGCTCGGCTTCATCCGCACCGGCACCCCGGCCACCGAGCCGCCCTGGCCACGATTCACGTCAGACTCTGCCTTCGTCCGCCACTGGCGCCGCTGAGGATCCACAGCGGGCAGCGCCCCCATCCGGCGTCGGAGAGAGCGGTGAGTCACGCCGCGAACTCTGGTGTCGATCGGGCCGCGGCGAGTCGGCCGGTGAAGGACAGTTCCACGCCACCGCGTCAGCCCGCCAGGCGGCGACCTGTTGCCCGCTGTCGGCCACTCGGGAGCTGCGAATCCCGGCCGGGCGGATGACAGCGACAGCTCGTCGAGCGTCTGTCATCGCTGCCACAACTACGTGTGCCTCCACTGCCAGCACAACCGCGTACAGAACATCTTCTGTTTCTGTGACCCGTGCTTCGAGTCGTTCGGCCCCATGGACTACTGCCCCGGTTTCGCGCGCACGACGGATACCCGATGCCGGTATCTGCCCAGTTCGAAGGCACGGTCCGCATGTGCCTCGACCACCACGCCAGGTTCGACCGGCCAGTACGCGAAGTCGTCGGCCCCCGGAAGGCCAGAGAGGATCCCCGACGCTCGCTCCGGACCGCCCTCAGCGAGACGGAGCCGACCGGCCAGCGAGACGAGCGCCGTGCGGGAAAGCGGCCCCGACAGCCCGACCGCCCGGACCTGGCCGCGCTGGTCCGTCTGGCCGAGCACGAGTGCGGTGGGCAGGGTGGGGCTGCCGGTCACGCCGAGCACGAGCGCGTCGACGTCGTCGTAGTGGTGCACCTTCACCCACCCGGCCCGGCCACCGCGCAGCGGGTACCGGCTGGCCAGCGGCTTCGCCACGGCCCCCTCGATACCGACGGCCGCCTGGTCCGCGCTGATCCACTCCTGCCCCTGGGCGAGGTCGAGTGTGGAGATCATCAGCTGCACGCCGGCGTTTCCCGCGCCGACCACCGCAGCGAGCCTTTCGCGCCGGCGCGACAGCGGCCACAGCCGCAGGTCGCGGCCGCGAGCACCGAGCAGGTCGAACGCCACATAGACCACCGCGATGCCCTCGGCGCGGCGGCGGGCCGGGCCGTAGCCGAGCGCCGCGAACTCCAGCCGACCTTGCCGGTAGGCGCACAGCTCACCATCGAACACCACCCGGCCCAGCGCGGCCGCCGACTCCAGGATCCCCGGGAACCGGTCGGTCAGGTCACTGCCGGTGCGGGACTGCAGCACCCCACCCGGCACGTGCACCACGCACCGCCAGCCATCCAGCTTCGGCGAGTACTCGTACCCGCCGGCGGGCAGCACCGGGACCGGCTCGACCACCGCGAGCCCCAGCGGCAGTTCCGGCACGGGCATGTGCCCATCATCAACCCGCTGACCAGCGGCGCAGGCCTCAACACCGCACCATTCCGCGTAGACTCGTACACGTGTTCGAATCTCGGCGACCGGGCGGCGAATTCGGCAGCGCGGACCTTCCGGTGCGGCCGGCGCTGCAGCATGAGCTGAACCCGGACGGATCGCTGAGTGTCCACCCGCCGCGGCGTTGCCCGCGTCGGCACCCGGTGCCCGACTCGGGCACGTTCTCGTGGATCGTGGCGTTGGGCCTGCACTCGCTGATCTGCCACCGCTGCCGCGACGAGGGCCACGCCGATTACCAGTGGGCTCTCATCGACCCGGCCTACGAACAGGTCGACGCGGAGGAGGCCGAGGGGGCAGGGCTGGAACTGGTCGCCGTCCCACCGGACGAGGCCGCCGGGCCTGGCCGGATCGAGCTGCACCTGGACGGCCACGCGGTCGGCGTCGCCACGCTGGCGGTGTGCCCCGAGGATCGCCTCGGGGTGCTCGAGCACGTCCAGGTCGACGACGAAATCCGGCGCCGCGGCTACGGGCAGGTCCTCGCGCTGGCCGCGTTCTCCCGCCTGGACTGGTACACCGACGACGGGCCGCCCTGGATGCGCGGTGACCGGCGGGCGCAGGCACTCCGCGCCGTCCAGCGCGGCGTCGGGTACAGCTGGACCACCACGCTGATCGAAGACACCCCACAGGCCCGCGGATTCGCCGAGCGGCTACCGCTGCCAAAGGTGGGGGAACCGCGCTACTGCCGGCACATGCTCACCGCCGCCGCGCGGCTCACGTCCTAACTCCCGGCCGGCCACTGCCTGCCTGCTTCAGTGATACGCGAAAAGCCGTATCACTTCCACCGTGGACGACGCGAAGACCCGGACCCGGCGGCAGATCCTGGAGGTGGCGGCCGGCATCCTGGAAAGGGAGGACACCCAGGCGGTCTCCACCCGCTCGGTCGCCACGGCGGCCGGCATCCGCGCCGCCTCCCTTTACCAGCTCTTCGGCGACAGAACGGCTTCCTCGCAGCCCTGGCCATCCACGCCTTCGACAGCTACCTGGCCGAGGAGCACATCCTGGTGCGCACCGCCGACCCGGTCCAGGACATGCGCCGCGGCTGGGACACGCACGTCGACTTCGGTCTGCGCCACCCCGCCTTCTATCTGTTGATGTTCGGCACCGACCGCCCCGGCCGTCGCCCACCCGCGGCCGTCGAGGCCCACGAGCTCCTGCTGACATTCTTCGACCGCGCTGCCGCTGTCGGCCGTCTCCGGGTTCCGTCCACCCCTGACTGCCCGCCTCTGCCTGGCTGCCGTCACTGGCGTCACCCTGTCTCTGATCGGCGCCCCCGCCGAGGACCGCGCCCGGAGATCTCCGCGAGAATGCGCGACACCCTCAGGTCGCGCCTCCCGCGCGCTTGCCCTGGACGCCGCCCTCACCGCCGCAGGCGGGGCCGCCCATCCGCTGCGCCCGACCGAAACCGCTCTGCTCCGCGACTGGCTCCACCAACTCGCCCGATGACCCGAACGAATCACCCCGCTACGAAACCTGCCGGGGCCAGGGGTAAACCCAAGGGACTGTGGCTGAGGAAATGCCACGAACCTGAGACTGGTCATGGGTGACATCGCGGTGAGACAACCGGGGAGCCCGGTTCAGCCAAGATCGACATGTCAGGCCGACGAGACCCTACAAGTTTCGTGACAAGCCAGCCCTGGTCGGCCGGGGGCAGGCCGGGGGGGGGGGGGCCCGGGGCCCCCCGGGCCGGCGG